>NZ_PPRN01000052.1 GCF_002902685.1 Staphylococcus pettenkoferi
TTATAGAGATATTCGTGCCTTTTTTGGTGTATAAAGAAAATTAACGGCTAGTGATTTTTTCATCACCAACCGTTAAAAGTGTACAGCCCAAAAAAGCCCCAGCACAAAGGCTGAGGCAGGATTTATAATTAATGTTAATGTTGAGGGAGTCAACGAACAATTAATTATCTGAATTTGCGTTTACGTGCAGCTTCAGATTTCTTTTTACGTTTAACGCTTGGTTTTTCGTAAAATTCACGTTTACGCACTTCTTGGATTGTACCGCTCTTAGAAACTGAACGTTTGAAACGACGTAACGCATCTTCAAGTGATTCGTTTTTACGGACTACTGTTTTAGACATCTGTATTTCCCTCCCTCCAAATATCAACGAAACTTTAAATTCATCAATAGTCATTCATATAAATTACTTGCTATAGAGTAAACAAACCTTATATTCAAGAAATAACATTGGGTCGGTTTATTTATTCTAAGAAGTCACTATAAAGTGGTAAGACGCACCACAGACTATTTATTACACAGTATAATATATCTTATTAACATGGTCAATTAGTAAAATTTACATTTTTTACAATCTATTGTTCATTAGACTGTCATCACATGTTCAGTTTGATTTGAAGCATGTTGTACAACGCGAAGTACTTCACCTTGGTTCATTGGATAGTCAGCTCGAGTAATCTTAACTTTCACAAGCTCTCCGATGAGTGAAGGATCAGCTTCAAATTGTACTTTCATGTAGTTATCTGCATAACCGATGAGTGTACCTGGCTGATCGCCTTCTTCTTCAGGAATCACTTCTAATACTTCTTGATCGAAATTAGAAGCGTAAGATTTGGCTAACTGGTCACTTAAGTTAATTAAGCGATGTACGCGTTCGTTTTTCACATTCTCATCAACTTGATCATCCATACGTGCTGCTGGTGTACCAATTCTTGGTGAGTATGGGAAGACATGTAGTTCTGAAAAATGATGATCAACGATAAAGTCGTAAGTTTGTTGGAATTCTTCTTCTGTTTCACCTGGGAAACCTACGATAACATCACTTGTCACAGCTAAACCTGGTAATACTTCATGCAATTTAGTTAAACGCTCAGAAAAATGTGCCATTGAGTATTTACGACGCATACGTTTAAGCACGCTGTCTGAGCCTGATTGTAACGGAATGTGTAAATGACGTACGACTTTATTTGAATGCGCAATTACGTCAATCACTTCATCCGTAAGTTGGCTTGCTTCAATAGATGAAATACGGATACGTTCTAAACCATCCACTGTTTCTAAATCACGTAATAACTGAGCCAAGTTATAATTTTTTAGGTCTTGACCGTAACCGCCTGTATGAATTCCAGTTAAGACAATTTCTTTATAACCAGAATCTACAAGTTGACTCGCTTGCTCTACTACTTTTTCAGGGTCTCTAGAACGCATTAAGCCGCGTGCCCAAGGAATGATACAGAATGTGCAGAAGTTATTACACCCTTCTTGAATCTTAAGCGAAGCACGCGTACGGTCAGTAAAGTAAGGCACTTCAAGTTCTTCGTAAGTACGGTTCTTCATGATGTTACCTACGCCGTTAATCGGTTCGCGTTCTTTCTTATACTGCTCTATGTAGTCTAATAACTTCGTGCGGTCTTGTGTACCTACTACAACATCTACGCCAGGAATATCCATGATTTCAGCTGGAGAAGTTTGTGCGTAACAACCTGTGACACATACGACCGCCTCAGGATTTTGTCTAATCGCTCTTCGAATAATTTGTCTACTTTTCTTATCTCCTGTATTTGTCACTGTGCATGTGTTAATCACGAACACATCTGCGTTAGTGTTAAAATCAACTCTATCGTAATCTGCTTCTTTGAATAATTGCCATATCGCTTCTGTTTCATAATGATTCACTTTACAGCCTAAAGTGTGGAAAGCAACTGTGGACATTAATATCACCCCATTAATTCTTTTTGATAACTCACTGCACTAAGCACATAAAGTGGTGCAGTTTCTGCCCGTAATATGCGAGGTCCTAATCCGACCTGATATGCCACATGATTAAATAATTGAATTTCTGCTTCAGACAAGCCACCTTCTGGTCCAAAGATGACTAACACTCGATCTTGGTTGTCCATCTGACTGATTACTCGCTTAAGCATGCTTGTTTCCCCACTTTTGGCAGCATCTTCATAAGCGATAAGTACATAGTCATATTGTTCTATAGTATCATATAATGCCTTTAAATTCGATACATAATCTATCGTTGGTATATTTAAGCGGTAACTTTGTTCCGCAGCTTCTTTAATGATTTTTTCCCAACGTTGAAGTTTCTTCTGCACTTTGCTCTCGGTCAGTTTGACTACAGAACGATCCATACGTGTAGCAATAAAGTGGCTAGCCCCAAGTTCAGTCGCTTTCTGTAAAAGCCATTCATATTTATCAGCTTTAATCAAGCCGCTGCATATTGTAATTTCTTGAGGTGATTCAGTTTGAATATCAAGCTTTTTAGTTAAGCTCAATTCTATAACATCATCAGCTATCTTGATAATCTCACATTGATAAACGTTCTGATCATTGAAATTAACAATAATATGCTGACCTTCTTGATGACGCATGACCGTCACGATATGGTGAATATCATTTTGATCTGTAATAAAAAAACGCTGATTTTCATCAGCGTTTTGGTCAATAAAGTATCTTTGCATGACTATTCGCTCACTTTCTGTCCTACGATACATACCCAGCCATTGTCATGGGTAGTCGAAATGATTGAAAATCCAACACGCTTCATATGATTTACAATATCTTCTTCTTTTTCAGTTATAATACCTGAAGTAATAAAATATCCTTCTTCATTTAAAGTATTATAAGCATCTTCAATCATTTCATCAATAATGTGAGCTAAAATATTAGCAATAATTATGTCATAACGTCCATCTTCATTTGTTAATAAATTACTCGCTTCAGTTTCAATCGCTTGTAAGCAGTGGTTCTTCTCAAAGTTCTCTTCTGCTACTTGAACCGCCATATCATCCACGTCTATAGCTTTAATCTTTTTAACGCCAAGCAAGTAACTTGCAATGCTTAAGATACCTGAACCGGTACCGACATCAATTACAGAGTGATGAGGAGATACATAGCGCTCAATCGCTTTTAAACACATACTCGTCGTTGGATGATCTCCTGTACCGAATGCCATGCCTGGATCAAGCTCAATACATAACTCTTGATCATCTTTACGGTCGTATTCTTCCCAGCTTGGAACGATAGTAAAACGTTCTGAAGCTTTGAATGGATGGAAATAATTCTTCCATTCATTCGCCCAATCTACTTCCTGAATTGTTTGAGTTTCGTAATGGTACAAAGAGTGATTTAACGTTTGAAGCTGTGATACTTCAGATTTCAGCGTTTCTTCGAGTTGTGTGTTGTATTCGAGTTCGTTAAAGTAAGCTTTAACTCTGACGCCTTGATCTGGATAGTCATTAGGATCAAGTTCATAAATTTCACCAAAACGATCCCCGAATTCACCATTTAAATCACTTGAATCTTCTATAACTACGCCATTAGAACCGTGTTGCTCTAATATTTGTGTGACACTGTCCATTGCTTCATGATTCGCTGTAATTGATATCTCGGTCCAGTCCATGATTTATTCTCCTTTAAAGAAGCGTTTCGCTCTATCTTTGAAATTAGTTGGCTGCTCTTCTACCTTCTCGCCACTCTCTTCAGCAAACTCTCTGAGTAATTCTTTCTGACGATCATTTAACTTAGTCGGTGTTTGTACATTGACGTTAACGAATAAATCGCCGTAACCAAAGCCATGTACATTTTTCACACCTTTATCTTTCATTCTGAACTGCTTACCTGTTTGTGTTCCGGCTGGAATAGTAAGCATGACTTTGCTTTTGAGTGTAGGCACTTTGATTTCGTCACCTAGTGCTGCTTGAGTAAATGTAATGTTGAGATTGTAGAAGATGTCGTCGCCCTCACGTTCAAACGTTTGAGAAGGTTTTACACGGAATACGATAAATAAGTCACCTTGTGGCCCACCGTTTTCACCTGGCGCACCTTCACCGGCAAGTCGAATTTGTTGTTCATTATCGACACCCTCAGGAATTTTAACATTGATTTTAACATTTTTATTTTCAGTACCTTTACCATGACAAGTTTGACATTTTTCTTCAAACTCTTGGCCAGAACCATTACATACTGGGCAAACTTTCTCGCTTCTTACGCGACCGAGAATCGTATTCTGTTCAACTGACACATGACCTGCCCCATTACAGTAATGACAAGTTTTCTTCTTAGTTCCTGGTTTGGCACCTTCACCATGACAAGTGTGACAAGTCACATCTTTGCGAATTGAAATTTCTTTCTCAGCACCAAATACAGCTTCGTCGAAAGTAATTGTCATGTTGTATTGTAAGTCGTCACCTTTACGTGGCGCGTTCGGATCACGTTGACGACCACCGCCGAAGAACGAGCTGAAGATATCTTCGAAGCCGCCGCCAAAGCCACCAAAGTCTTGGCCGCCACCGAATCCTTGACCGCCAAAGCCACCTTGAGGGCCATCGTGACCGAATTGGTCATAATTTGCACGTTTATTCTCATCGCTTAGAACTTCATAGGCTTCAGAAATCTCTTTGAACTTCTCATCTGCGCCTTCTTCTTGGTTAATATCAGGATGATACTTTTTAGATAGTTTACGATAAGCCTTTTTGATTTCGTCTTTAGAAGCATCTTTGCTGACACCTAAGACCTCATAATAATCTCTTTTGGCCAATTGATCTCTCTCCTTTAACGATATTTTCTTGATTAAAAAGGAAAAAGTCAAAGCCAATGTTCAATTGACTTTGACTTATGTTGGCTAAGCAATTGTTTCACATATTTGATTGTGATGCATTATTTTTGTTGATTATCGTCGTCGTTAACTTCTTTGAAATCAGCATCTTCTACATTGCTATCTTGTGAACCTGCTTCTTGACCTTGTTGTCCTTGTTGAGCTTGCGCTTGTTCTTGAGCTTGTTGATAAACTTTAGCTGATAAATCTTGAACAACTTTTTCAAGTTCTTCTTTCTTAGATTTAATATCTTCTAAGTCTTCGCCTTCAAGCGCTGATTTAAGCGCATCTTTTTTCTCTTCAGCGTTAGATTTGTCTTCTTCGCTGATGTTGTCGCCTAAGTCAGAGATTGTTTTTTCAACTTGGAATACGAGGCTGTCTGCGTCGTTACGTAAATCACTTTCTTCACGGCGTTTTTCGTCAGCTTCAGCATTTTCTTCAGCATCTTTAACCATGCGGTCGATTTCTTCATCAGATAATGAAGAGCTAGATTGGATAGTGATGTTTTGTTCTTTGTTAGTACCTAAGTCTTTAGCAGTTACGTTAACGATACCGTTTTTATCAATATCGAATGTTACTTCGATTTGAGGTACACCACGTGGAGCTGGTGGAATATCAGTTAATTGGAAACGACCAAGCGTTTTGTTGTCTGATGCCATTGGACGTTCACCTTGTAATACGTGGATGTCAACGGCTGGTTGGTTATCTGCTGCTGTTGAATAAACTTGTGATTTAGATGTTGGGATAGTAGTGTTACGTTCAATTAACGTATTCATACGGCCACCCATGATTTCGATACCTAATGAAAGTGGTGTTACGTCAAGAAGTACGACGTCTTTAACATCACCTGTTAAGACACCACCTTGGATAGCTGCACCCATAGCTACAACTTCGTCTGGGTTAACACCTTTATGAGGATCTTTACCAATCTCTTTCTTAACAGCTTCTTGAACTGCTGGAATACGAGTTGAACCACCAACTAAGATAACTTCGTCGATTTCACTGTTTGAAAGACCAGCGTCTTTAAGTGCTTGACGAGTAGGTTCCATAGTTTTTTGTACAAGTGAATCAGCAAGTTCTTCGAATTTAGAACGAGTTAAGTTGATTTCTAAGTGTAATGGACCACTTTCTCCTGCTGAGATGAATGGTAATGAAATTTGAGTTTGAGATACACCTGATAAGTCTTTTTTAGCTTTTTCTGCAGCGTCTTTAAGACGTTGTAAAGCCATTTTATCTTTTGATAAGTCGATACCATTTTCTTTCTTGAATTCTTCTACAAGGTAGTCGATGATAACTTGGTCAAAGTCGTCACCACCAAGTTTGTTGTCACCTGCTGTAGCAAGTACTTCAAATACACCGTCACCTAATTCAAGGATAGAAACGTCGAATGTACCGCCACCAAGGTCGAATACAAGTACTTTTTGATCTTGTTCAGTTTTGTCTAAACCGTAAGCTAAAGCAGCTGCTGTTGGTTCGTTGATAATACGTTCAACTTCTAAACCAGCGATTTTACCAGCGTCTTTAGTTGCTTGACGTTCACCATCGTTGAAGTATGCTGGAACAGTGATAACTGCTTTTTCTACTTTTTCACCTAAATAATCTTCAGCAGTTTTTTTCAAGTTTTGAAGAATCATTGCTGATAATTCTTGAGGTGTGTATGATTTACCTTCGATGTCTACTTTATAGTCAGTACCCATGTGACGTTTGATGGATTGAACAGTGTTAGGGTTAGTGATTGCTTGACGTTTAGCAACTTCACCTACTTGAGTTTCTCCATTTTTGAATGAAACTACTGATGGTGTTGTTCTTGCACCTTCTGGGTTTTGAATTACTTTAGGTTCGTCACCTTCTAAAATAGCTACACAAGAGTTAGTTGTACCTAAGTCAATACCTATTACTTTACTCATAAAGAAATTCCTCCTATATCGTAATCAGTTAGTGTTGTGATTTATTTACTTATTATTGATTTACTTTAACCATTGAAGGTCGAAGTACACGGTCTTTCAATTTATATCCTGTTTGTAGTTCTTGAGTGATTTGACCTGATTCATAATCAGGGTTATCATCTTGCATTACTGCTTGATGATAGTTAGGGTCAAATTGTTCACCGTCTGTTTTGATAACTTCGAGTCCGTTATCTTCCAGTGCTTTTAGCAAGCTTTCGTGAACCATTTTAACGCCTTTTTGAAGTGATTGAAACTGTTCATCTTCACCTTCGATTTGCAATGCGCGTTCGATGTTGTCAATCGTAGGTAAGATATCAGTAAGTACACTTTGTGATTGATATTTTTTCATCGTTTGATTTTCTTTTTGTAAGCGGCGTTTATAATTTTCGAATTCCGCGTACAATCTTAAATATTTGTCTTCATTTTCTTTAACTTGTTCTTTTAATTGTTGAATCTCTTCATCTTTAGAATCAACATTTCCTTCCTCATCAGCAGTTGATTCTTCATCTGATGTCGTTTGTGAAGATGATTCATTTTGAGCGTCAGAATTAACATCAGTTTGTTCAGTTGATGCTTGCTCTTCTGAAGTTTCTTGTTCTACATCTTGAGATTGAACTTCTTCTTGAGCATCAGTTTGACTGTTGACTGATTCATTTTTTTCTGCCATTGTCTGCCCTCCAATTGTCACGTCTTACCAAATTGCATTTAGCAACTGGATAACGTTTTGATATCGCATTGCAATTGGTCCGATAATTGCAATCTGTCCACGTAAATTATCATCGATATGATAATCACTTGTAATGATGGAAATGTCACTTAAATGATCGTCAATCTCATCCCCTATCTTAACGTTAATCGGTACATCAGACATCGAATCTAATAACTGCGTAATCTTATGTGATTCAATGTACTGTAAGATAGGTTGGATTGATGATACATTCTGTTCGTTTAACGCATCAATTAGTTTAACCTTTCCACCGGTAAAAATGCCATTACTTTGTTCATCAATATGCACTTCCAAAGATGAGACGAGGTTTTTAATAAAATCTCTCTCAGTTGGAGAATTAGTGAACATATTGATTTCACTATCAAAACGAACATCTCGTTGATGTTTGAATTGCGCACTGACGAAATTTGCTATCTTTGTGAGTGTTTCGTTAGTCAACGGAGCTTGTGATGCAAGATGCAAATGTTCGACATGGCCTGAAGTGAAAACGACAATCATAATGACAAGAAATGCATTTGCTCGAACCAAATGAATGTCATTAATTACATCTTGTTTATGATCTGGTCTCATTACCAACGTTGTGTACTGTGACGCTTTAGAAATTTCATCCGCAAATTCACTGAGTGCAGACGAAATATTGTAATGATTGGAAGCCATTAGCGTTTTCAAACGTTGGATCTTACTTTGTTGTTGATGAGATGCTTGATCCAATAGATAATCTACATGATGTCTGAAACCTTGCACTGAAGGCGTTCTTCCTGAAGACGTGTGTGTCTTCTCGATAAGGTTAAACTCTTCTAGAGCTTTCATCTCATTGCGAATCGTCGCTGGACTAACATCGAGTTGATGTCGTTCAATCAACGTCTTTGAACCTATTGGATGTCCTAAATCAACATAATCTTCAACAATTGCATTCAGTATGCTTAATTGTCTCTCAGTTATCATGTTTTCACCTCATTAGCACTCTTTTGTTTCAAGTGCTAATTATAATTTATCAAATTGGTCAAAGTAAGTCAATGTTAAAGCACGCTTTTTTGAAAAAATTTTTGAGAAAGTTTATACGCTGAGTAAAAATGCTTCAAATACTTCATTGCCAATCACTTTGCCTCTTTCAGTCAGCGAGATATATCCATTATTGATTTCAATAAGACCATCTGAAACAAGTTGATTTAATGTTTGACCATAGATTTGATCAATAGATTGATCAAATTTTTCTTCAAAGCGTTTGATACTTACACCCTTGTTCATTCGTAGACCTAAGAACATTTCTTCTTCCATTTGCTCTTGAATCGTAGGTCGAGTTGAGTTTAGAACAGGTCGTTCCCCCGCTTGAATCTTTTTAATGTAATGATTGACAGGATTAACATTGGTATAACGCTCACCATCAACATAACCACTGGCACCGGCGCCGAAACCATAGTATCCCTCGTTTTTCCAATATACTTTATTATGTTCAGATTCATGTCCTTTTTTAGCAAAATTTGAGATCTCATATTGATGGAAACTGGTTTGATTGAGCCGTTCTATTAAATACGTATACATTTCCTCCCCAACATCTTCTGAAGGTAACTTGAGCTTCCCTTTACGATACATATTATAGAATTGCGTTTGTGGTTCCAATATGAGACCGTAACTGGAAATATGATCAATGTTGAGTGAAAGTGCAATATCTAAACTTTCTTTGAAATCATCTAAACTTTGCTGTGGTAAATGATACATTAAATCTAAACTTATCGACTCAATGCCGATTTGACGCGCGTTATCTATAGCTTGATAAATATCTTCTGGCGCGTGTGTACGACCGAGTAATTCCAGAAGTTGTGGATTAAAAGTTTGCACACCCATTGATAAGCGTTTTACACCATATTTTTTGAGCAGACGAACTTTGTTCAACGTTAACTCATCAGGATTAGCTTCGAAGCTAAATTCATCTTCAATGGTGAACAATGACGTGATGGCTTGAAGTAATCTTTCTAGCTGTGTTTCAGATAAAGCGGTTGGCGTTCCACCACCCACAAATAATGTTTTCAGCTGACGTACTTCACTTGTCTCCATCTCCTTAATCAAACAACTGAGATATTCATCCACGGGCTGATTCTGTATAAAATATTTATTGAAATCACAGTAAGTACAAATACGAACACAGAATGGTATATGAATATAGGCACTTTGAACTTTCATGCTAACCCTCACTTTTTCTAGAAAAACGAAAGGTGAACTCCATGAAATGTCTGGAATTCACCCTTGCCTTTACGAGTATATATTATTCGTCGTCCATCTTAAGGACTGCTAAGAATGCATCTTGTGGTATTTCTACGTTCCCCACTGCTTTCATTTTAGCTTTACCAGCTTTTTGTTTTTCTAATAGTTTACGCTTACGGCTAATGTCCCCGCCGTAACATTTAGATAGAACATTTTTACCCATTGATTTAATGTTCGTACGAGCAACGATTTTTTGACCAATTGCTGCTTGCACTGGCACTTCGAATTGTTGACGAGGTATTAATGTTTTCAGTTTTTCAACTAAAGCTTTACCTCTTTCGTAAGCAAAGTCACGATGTACGATAAAGCTCAATGCATCGATTTTGTCACCATTAAGTAAAATGTCCATCTTAACGAGGTTACTTTCCTTATTATCGATGAATTCGTAATCAAATGATGCGTAGCCTTTCGTTTGAGACTTCAATTGATCAAAGAAGTCGAATACTACTTCAGCTAATGGAATTTCATAGATGATGTTAACACGAATATCATCTAAGTAATCCATATTAATAAACTGACCGCGTTTGCGTTGACAGAGCTCCATCACAGGACCTACGTAATCATTAGGAACCATCATTGTAGCTCTAACGAATGGTTCATATACAGCTTCAATTTGATTACGCTCTGGCATTTGAGCAGGATTGTCTACAGACACCTCTTCGCCCGTTTTTAAAATACATTGGTAAATAACTGATGGTGCTGTCGCAATCAATCCGATGCCGAATTCTCTCTCAATACGTTCTTGAATAATTTCCATGTGGAGCATTCCAAGGAAACCTGTACGATAACCAAAACCTAACGCTTGGGATGACTCAGGTTCAAACTCAAGTGATGAATCGTTAAGTTGAAGTTTTTCCAGTGCTTCACGTAAATCATTGTAGTCTTTGTTGTCGATTGGGAATAATCCACAGAACACCATAGGATTCATCTTTTTATAACCTTTTAATGGCTCTGGAGCAGGTTGGTTTGCGTGAGTAATCGTATCACCAACACGTGAGTCATCGACATTTTTAATATTTGCGATAATGTAACCTACATCCCCTACAGTGAGTTCTTCAACAGGTAAATCTTTAGGTGTATTAATTCCAACTTCGGTTACCTCAAACTCTTTGCCTGTAGCCATCATCTTAATACGGTCACCAGCTTTAACGACACCTTCCATTACACGGATAGCTGAAATTACACCGCGATATGAATCGTATTCAGAGTCAAAGATGAGCGCTTTAAGAGGCGCTTGAGGATCTCCTTCAGGTGGTGGTACCATTTCGACGACTTGTTCTAGAATTTCTTCGATGCCGATATTAGATTTGGCACTAGCGAGCACTACGTCATCTTGATCTAAACCTATAACGTCTTCTAACTCTTGTTTCACTCGTTCAGGTTCAGCTGCTGGCAAGTCAATCTTATTAACAACAGGTAGTAGTTCCAAATCATTATCTAAGGCGAGGTAAACGTTGGCTAAGGTTTGGGCCTCAATACCTTGTGCTGCATCGACGACAAGAATCGCACCTTCACATGCTGCCAGTGAACGTGAGACTTCATAAGTGAAATCGACATGTCCTGGTGTGTCGATTAAATGGAATGTATATGTATTGCCATCTTTAGCATCATATTTTAAACGCACAGCATTCAATTTAATTGTGATACCGCGTTCTCTTTCAAGATCCATTGAATCGAGTAATTGATCTTGCATTTCGCGTGATTCAACTGACTTTGTATTCTCTAATATACGGTCAGCTAAAGTTGATTTACCGTGGTCAATATGCGCAATAATAGAAAAGTTTCGTATATATTTCCGACGATTTAATCGTTCTTGATTATCCATGTCATATCCTTCTCGCTTTCATATTACCCTGATTATTAAACATCTTTGTCATAGTAACGTTTTTAACCTTTAATTGCAAGAGTTCTAAGTCGATAGTATTAAGTCTCAGAACATACTTTTGTTCAATCATTTAAAGTTGAAGTTAAATTAAAGGCGGAAACCTGTCATCTCATCTTAAACCTATTGTCCAATTGTAAAAGACTCACATGGGTTAAGTCTATTCCTCTGTTGTGATAAATCGCTATTCATGGTTCTTCCTCTTTACGTTACCATGCTACATCTATTATTATATAAATTATGCAGAGACTTTCCAATCACTTATGATACAGTTATAATGTTATGTATCTGTATTAAATAAATGATTGCAGAATGAGAACTGTTTTGATAAAATATTTCTTGTTGTAATCAAAAATTATTTTGATATGGTAGCCTAATCTAGGAGGTGACAGATATGCCAAATATTAAATCTGCAGTTAAACGTGTGAGAAAAACTGAAGAAGTTGAACACCGTAACATTTCACAGAAAAACGCTATGCGTACAGCTGTGAAACGTGCTAAAACAGCTATCGAAACAAATGCTAGTGAGAAAGATGAATTAGTGAGCTTCGCACTTAAAAAAGTCGACAAAGCAGCTCAACGTAATTTAATTCACTCAAATAAAGCGGACAGAATTAAATCAAAATTAATGTCTGCTAGCAAATAATTATTACTTAATTAGAGGCCAAGGCTCAATGAGTCTTAGCCTCTTTTTTATGTGTAATCTTAAAATTGCTAGAGAGACAGTATGAATAGTTCTAAAATGAGCTGTTTGTCCATATAAGAAGATTTCAGTTTATAATCTGTTTCAGCACAGTTATTAATAATATTTAAAAGTTGATGCAACTGATAGTAGCGCGCTTGTTGTAAAGCGAGCTTCACTCGATAAGGATGCACGTTCACTGTCTTTGCGATTTGTTGTCCGGTATACCCTTTCTCATTGAGTATCTTACTTTGGTAGAACAATCGATAATTACTCGTTATGAGTGCGAGCAATTTAATAGGCTCCTCTTTCATAGCTATCAAATCTCGCACTAGATGAATCGCTTTGTCTTTATTTCCTTTTTGTATATAGTCGGTGAGTAAAAAGACATTCTGTTCCAAACTACGGTTTACGATATCATGTACATCTTGACGATTAATCGTTGGACGGTCCCCCAAGAATAACTGTAATTTTTCAAGCTCTTGTTTAATAATATTGTAATTAATACCTGTTAATTCAATGAATAAGTTCAATGCATCTTCTTTGATATCTTTGTAGTTTTGATGTAAATAACTTTTGATCCAGTTTTTCATTTCTTTCTCTGACATCTGCTCTATTTTAATCAAGTTGGCTTGTTTCTTGAGCGTCTTTACTAATTTCTTTCGCTCATCTAATTTATTATGATTGACTTCAAATATGAGTAACGTCGAACCATCATATTTACTTAAAAACTCAATGAGTCCCTCAATATTTGGATTGACGTCTTTTGGTGCTTTCTCACCTGTAAAGACGAATGCATTTTGTACTATCACGACTTTTTTATCTGAAAAGAAAGGCATAGTCAATGTTTCTTCAATAATTTGATTCAGTGAGTCTTCGTACATATTGTATCTAATATAGTTAAAGTCATCCTTAGGCTCATCTAAATATTCTTCAACCAGCTCGTTCGCCTTCTTCTCAATGAGTTCAGGAACTTCACCATAAATTGTATATATCATGTCACTCATAGTGTATTAGCTTCCTTTCTACATCAACATCGCTTATTTATTATAGCATGTATGACGACGTTATTCCGACGATTTTAAAGGCTCATATATTTTCCATGGCTTTAGCATACTCTCAATAGAAGTTTCTAAATCAAGTGTGATTTCACCATTCTCGACCGTGGTCAGTATTGCTGATTGGTTATCGTTCAATCTCTCTTCTACTTCTTTGTTTGGTAAATGATAGCGATTATTTTTACCGGCTGAAATGAGACTCACACGGGGATGAATCGCATCGATAAAAGCTTGACTGGAACTCGTCTTACTACCGTGATGTCCTACTTTCAGAATATCAATTGGAGGTAATTGATATTGTTGCAATAATGTCTCTTCATTTGTCACTGTGGCATCTCCCATGAAGAGTAAATGTTTATCTCGGAATTGCATTAAAATGATAATACAGTGTTCGTTTAAATCATCACTCGTATCATGCGTTGCATCTAGTAATTGGAGTTGATATTCATCAAAAGTGAGTTGTGGCATTTGACGAAAATCTATGACGTTCCCTTTCCACTGACTCAAACGTTCGGTAAGATGTGTGAGCTGTTGTGGTGTATAACTATGAGGGTTTAGGATAAGATGTTTCACTTTAATTTGTGTGAGTAAATAATCCAGTTCTCCCATATGATCCGCGTGCGGATGAGTAATAATTAAATAGTCTATATTCGTAATATTTCTCTTCTTAAAAGTTGGAAGAATATGGTACTTGCTAATTTGATGTTTATCAACTTCTCCTGGACGAAGATGTTTACCGCCTTTATCAATCATCAAAGTCTGACCTTTTTTACTTTCTATTAAAAAAGCATCTCCTTGTCCTACATTGAGCATGGTCAAACGATTAACATGATGAGCCGGGAAAAATTGAAGAATTAAAAATAAGCCTATACAAATTATAAGAGCAGTTATAAACCGCCGAGCCACAAAGAAATATAATATGCTTAATAAAACAAGCAACAATGATGTCAGCAACATTTCATTTAACTGCGGAATAAACCATTTAAAATGACTGAGTTGTAAAATCCAACGTACGATATAATCATGAACATTAAACATCATATTAATGAAATAATCTAGTATGTTTAAAGGTATCTTTAAATGTAACCAAGCAAAGTAAAATATTGCTAGAGGAAATAAAACAATTGAATAAAATGGTACAAAAATGAGATTAGCAAATAGCCCTATCCATTGTACTTCGTTAAAATGAATGGCACTGATGAGAAAGGAACCGAGTTGAGCTATAAATGTCATGTAAAGCAAACTTTTAATGACTGAAGTTTGGTCTAGCAGTGGTTGCGACAATAAGATAAAAAGTGTGATTAAGTAAGAAAATTGAAAACCAATATCGAATAAAAAATGTGGAAAAATAAGCGTTAATAAAATAAATGAGGCGCCTACGATATCTAAAGCATGATGGTAAAAGCGCGATGGAATCAGAATGACTAACATAACTGTAAAAATGGATCTGAGTGCGCTAGGCGCTAAATCAGTATAAAGACCGTAAACTGGTAACAAAAACAATAAAGTGAGTTTAATATAGAACAATGGAACATTCAGTCTTAGAAGTAATGTATACGTTATCGAACATATAATTGCAATATGAGAGCCACTTACTGCAATGAGATGATAAATACCTAAATTTTTTACTTCTGAGACTTCTTGTTCACTTAAATAACTCGTATCTCCGGACACAAGCGCAATTATACGACCTGGATGTTCTAGATGAGTATGAGAAATTTGTTGATAGATAAAGTTCTTATGTCGTTCAATCAAACTGAGAGAAGCTTTCGAATTCGCTTGACAACTGTTTAAATTAATATCTTTGATAAAGAAATATTGCGGACTATATGGAGAATCACTTAAATACTTTAGCTCCCCTTTAACCTCACATTGGGTTCCGGGGGCTAAGGGAGGTATCTTGTTTGGTTGTTTTAAAAAATAATGATAAGAATATGAATTATCATTTATGGAGACGTGGCCGCGAAGTGCTGACCCACTATGCATCGCTTGATCGGTGAAAGTCGCACGCCCTTGCAGTTCAGGATGTAACAACTGCGCACTGTATGCTTGTTGATGGCGCAAATCTTGATAATGGAAATAATATCCACTGACCCATGGCAATATGAGGCATCCTACTGTAATTAATTTGCTAACTTGCTTGCGATACACTATAACTATTAAAGTTATCAACAAACATACAGCCATGTAACGGTGGTAAAGAAAGAGAATACCTATTAAGTAAGCGAGTGTTAAGTAAAACATCTTAGTCCATTAAATACTGCGCGACATTCTCTTTATCGAATGGAATTTTCTTATATTCAATTTGAGATTGATTGAGCAGTTTCAGAGCGTAGTCATGGTTGTGATAATCTTCTGCGTAATAAATCTTCTTGATTCCCGCTTGAATAATTGACTTTGTGCAATTTAGACAAGGAAAGTGAGTGACATAAATGGTCGCCCCTTCTGTTGATACACCTTGTTTTGCGCATTGCAGCAAAGCGTTCATCTCTGCATGAATCGTGCGTATACAATGACCATCTTCTATAAGACAGCCTTCATCGATACAGTGTACTTCACCAGCCACTGAACCATTATACCCTCCTGCAATAATACGATTGTCTTTCACTATTGTTGCGCCTACTGAGAGACGTGTACAAGTTGAACGCAACGCAAGTAGATGGCTTTGTGCCATAAAGTACTCTTCCCATTGTAATCGTTTCATCTTTGGTCCTCCGTGTTCTATTCTTGATTTAATACTTCTAGGTTAAGTCTTACAGCGTTAGAATGCAATAGATTTTAAACTGTGAGATAGTCCTTTAATTTATCAAAGGTCTTCTCGCCGATACCATTCACTTCCTTGATCTTCTCTACAGAATCAAAGGCACCATTTGTCTCTCTGTATTCAATAATCGATTTCGCTTTAGAAGGTCCTATTCCAGGTATCGATTGCAAATCACTTTCCGTGGCTGTATTAATATTGACTTGTTTATCCACAGATGAATTGCTACTCGCTGAACCTGTCGTCGCACTTGTTGAAGCGGTTGTTCCTTGTGTCGCGCCTCCGTTACTAGTACCAGTTGCTTGTTCCCCTTTCTTTGGAATGACGATGAGCTTTTGATCAGTGAGCCTTTCAGCTAAGTTAATTTGAGTTAAATCGGCTTGAGAGGTCGGTTGTGCTTTATCTAATAGCTGCTTGAGTCGATCTGTAGACATCATGCGATAAATATTAGGATGCTTTACTGCACCTTTAATATCAACGTAGATTTCTTCAACCTTAGTGTTAGATGTATTGCTAGCTGAAGAACTTGAACCCCCGTTCGTGGTTCCGTTATTCCTTCCTTGCGCATCTGTCGCTTTAAAGGCTTGTTCTTGTAACGTTGCATCCTCAGCTTTCAAGTCATTATCTTGACCCATATGAGACACAAAGTAAAAAGCGAGTGCGCATAAAAAGACACATGCGATGATCACATAAATCTTATATTTCATCACTAGAGCTTTAAGATGAGTTAAATCCCAAGACATAAAAAATCACTCCTTTACTATATACACGTAGTTCGGAGTGATTTTACTTTATTTTTTTACGATAAAGAATAAACGATCGCCATCAGCGTCGCATGTGTCATACTCAAAGTCAGTAAACGTATTAATAACAGTGAAACCTTGCTCTTGAAGCATTGTAAGATAAGTGTCTTGGGTATAGGTTCTCTGATAATGTGATTCGTTAATGCGATGATACGTTTGATCTTCATTATGAACGAAAAAGGTTAAGTCATGCCATACACTGAGGGGTTCCTCGCCTCTTACAGCTTCCCAAGCGAGAAATACTTGATCTGTTTCATCGATATAACATTGATTGTTGAACCAAGTTTGCATCTTGTGCTCAGTATGGACATCGAAAATAAGCAAACCACCTGGAGTGAGATGTTGATAAACACTTTCGAAAGTTTGCTTAACTTCTTCTTCAGAAGCTAAATAATTTAAGGAATCACACAGAATAGTTACGATGTCAAACTGTAGACCGAGATCAAAATCAGTCATATCGCCTTCAACCCATTGAACATTCGATGACTTCTGCTCAGCCAGGGTAAGCATATCAATACTTAAATCCATGCCAAACACTGTATCAAAACCACGTAATAAAGTAGTAAGATTACCAGTTCCGCAACCTATATCTAACAGTGTTTGTCGATGCTCTCGATAATGTTCTATAATGTCTCGCCAAGACGTGTAAGGTTGGTCGCGTGTGAGACTATCATAGAACTGACTTAATTCGTGATATTGTACCATATTTAATATACTGCCTGATTGTAATTTTTAAGTGGTGCATCTTGATATAATTTCTCAAGATTGTAGTAGTTACGTTCGTCTTTATGAAAGACATGGATGACTACATCCGCCAAGTCTATGAGGATCCAACGCCCTTCGTTGAAACCTTCCATTCGTTTAACATCTAATCCTTGCTCGTGTGCAGTTTCTTTCACTGCACGTGCAATAGCTTGAACTTGGCGTTCGTTATTTCCGTGACACACGACGAAATAGTCCGTCATATCACTAATACCTTGCATATCAAGTGAAATAATATCTTCTGCTTTCTTATTCTCAGTTGCTTCTATCACAATATTTAATAACTCGCTTGATTTCATTTAATCATCCTTTACTCTTTCATCACTATAGTTATAATAATTTAAACATTCGATTGTCGTATTAAAAACGGTAATGTCATTACTAATTAAATAAAGCACAGTTCGCTTAGAAATTTCATAAATTGTATGATCTAAGCTACCTTGATTGTATGCCATATCTCGGATTTCTTCAACGCCTGGTATTTGACGTTCAGGCTCGATATAATCAGCGATAAAGACAATCTTTTCAGTCTTAGTCATCTGAGCACGACCTGTTGTATGATAAGCGATAGCTGTTAGAATCTCGTCGTCTGTTATATCATATTCTGATTTCATCAGTGCAGCACACACTGGGCCATGTAAGATCTCTCCTCCAAAGCTCAAGAGATTCGGATCTAAATCATGCTGTCTTACAATTTGGTACATATAACCTAAATCATCATATTTACAATAGTCATGTAAAATGCCGGCCATCTCTGCTTTGTCGACATCACCTTCATAAATACGTGCTAATTTCACAGCAGTATCTGCCACACGTAATGAGTGTTGATAGCGTTTATCAGGTAATTTCTCTTTAATTAATTCAATCGCTTCTGATTTATTCATACAAGTTCTCCTCTGCAATATATTGTTGAATAAGTGGTGGTACGAGGACCTGAATATTGTGTCGTTCTTGTATGCGCTGACGAATCATAGTTGAACTAATATCTAAGCGTGGTATCGTGACACTCACCATTGAAGATTCAACTTCTTGTTGTGAAGTTCCTCGATTCACGACGACAAACGTCACTAGAGATTTTAAATCTTCAATATGATACCACTTATCGAGTTGATCATACTGGTCAGTGCCAATCACAAAGTATATCTTGCTATCTGGATAGGATTCACGAAGTGTACGTATCGTATCGTAGGTGTAACTTTGACCTTTTCTTTCTAAATCCAAATAGCAAATTTCTCCAAAGCCTAACGTTTCAATCGCTAATTTCACCATAGCCACACGATGCTTTGAGTCTAAGGCATCTTTGTGTGACTTTAACGGTGACATATAGCTTGGCAAGAAGAAGAAACGCTCTGGCTTAAGTGTGTGATAAACTTCACTCGCCACCATGAGATGAGCAGTGTGTATTGGGTTAAATTGACCGCCATAGAGGACGATTGATTCTGGTTGATGTGCCATTATGAGGGTAAGTGAATCTGTTTATTTTCTGAAGACGCTTTATACAAGACGATCATTGACCCTATAACTTGAACGAGCTCACTCTCAGTCAACTCACTTAAATTGGCTGCTAATTCTTTCTTATCCTCGAAGTTATTTTGTAAAATGTGAACTTTAATGAGCTCTCTTTTTTCTAAGATATCTTTTAACTGCTCTACCATATTCTCATTAATTCCAGCCTTGCCAATTTGGAATGTCGGTTCAATATTATGCGCTAAGCTACGTAAATAGCGTTTTTGCTTTCCTGTTAACATAACTACTCTCCTTCTAAATGTTTAATGACAGTTTGTTTCATAGTTTCTGTATTGGGTGCTTCACCCGTCCATATTCTAAAGCTTTCGGCACCTTGATTGATAAACATGTCTAATCCGTTATAAATTTCGTTTCCGTTTGCTTCTGCTTGGAGTAAAAATGCTGTCTTACTTGGTGTGTAAATGATGTCGCTTACTAATGTACGTTCGTCGAGTTGATCTAATGAAATAACAACATCTCTATTACTACTCATACCCGCTGGCGTCGTATTAATAATGATATCAAATTCACTTAAGTGTGCTTCTGCTTGTTGTAAAGTCAGTTTATTGACACCTAAGTCCCAATTATCAAAACGCTGCATCGTACGGTTAGCAACAGATAATTTAGGTTTAACAACGTGATCGAGTACGTTAGCAATGCCCTTGCTGGCACCACCTGCTCCGAGTATTAATATATAAGCATTAGCTAAGTCTGGATATACTGACTGTAATCCTTTTACGTAGCCGATGCCATCGGTGTTGTAACCAATCCATTGACCATCCACAATTTTAACTGTATTAACTGCCCCTAAATCGCGAGCTTGTACGTCAATGTCATCGAGATAAGGGAGAATGCGTTCTTTATGTGGGATAGTAATGTTAAAGCCATCTAAATTTCTCGAAGCAATAATATCCTTAATATCGTCAAACTGTTCCGGCGGTATATCGAGCGCCTCATACGTATCATCACGTCCTAAAGCACTGAAGTTCGCTTCGTGCATCACGGGTGATAACGAGTGCGCAATAGGATGGCCTATGACAGCGAATTTCATAATTTCTCCCCCTTACATTATAGATTTACGTAATACAACATCAACGTCTTTAGGAACGTGAACCACGACTTTAGCGCCTGCTTCAATAGTGATAAATCCTAATCCTGAAATCATCACATCACGCTTCTCTTTACCTGTTTCTAAACGTACACGCTTCACTTGTGATAAATCGAAATGAGACGCAGAAGTCGGTGGTGTAAGCATTTCGCCTAAGTGGTTGTGCCACAAGTCATCTGCTTTCTCTGTCTTCGTACGATGAATGTTGAGTTCGTTTGAGAAGTAGCAGACGAGTGAACGGCGGCCGCCGCTAACATAATCGATCCGAGCGAGCCCTCCGAAGAATAACGTTTGTCCTTCGTTTAACTGATAAACACGTTGTTTGATTTCATTCTTAGGAATAATCGTCTTCAACTCTTCAGGTGTCACATAGTGTGTCATTTGATGGTCTTGGATAATACCTGGTGTATCGTACATACATGATGTTTCATCTAAAGGAATATCAATCATATCCAAAGTCGTACCTGGGAAGCGGGAAGTTGTGACGACGTCTTTCTCTCCCACACTTTGTTCAATTAAGCGATTAATTAATGTAGACTTACCTACATTCGTCGTACCTACAATATAGACATCTTCATTGCGTCGAACTTTATTGATAGCGTCAATTAAATCTTGAATACCTTTATTGTGCTGGGCAGAGAGTAGTACGACTGCCTCTGCGTCTAAGCCATACTTACGCGCTGTACGACGTAACCAGTCTTTTACTCTGTTTTTATTAATTTGTTTAGGTAAAAGGTCAACTTTATTCGCTGCAAGAATAATCTTCTTATTACCGACGATACGTTTCACTGCGTTAATAAACGAACCTTCAAAGTCAAAGACATCTACTACATTAACGACGATACCTTTTTTATCAGCAAGCGTATTTAGCAAGTTAAGGAAGTCTTCGCTGTCCATACCGACATCTTGCACTTCGTTGTAATGTTTGAGACGGAAACATCTCTTACATACGACATCATCTCGGAATAAATTATGTTCAGGTACATAGCCTGGTGCCTTAGGATCTTCAGATTGGAGCGGCGCACCACAACCTATACATCTTAGTACTTCTGTTTCACTCAATCACGATTCCTCCCATTTGATATAACCTTTACGTCTAAAGTGATTTAATAAACGACGTTCAATCATACGATTTAATTTCGTTATCCAGCCATCTGTTTGTTTAACGGGCACAACCATAATCGTATAAAGACCTCGATTATTTCCACCGAAGACATCTGTCATCATTTGGTCTCCAATAACGACAGTCTCACTTGGCTGAAGCTCCATGCGTTGAATTGCTTTCTTAAATGCTTTACCCATTGGTTTCTTGGCTTTGAAAATATAATCGACATCTAGCGATTCAGAAAAGCTTCCTACTCTTTGTTCATTGTTATTTGAGACAATCGTTACAGTAATACCTAAGGATTGTAATTGTTGGAACCATTGTCTAACTTCTGGTGTAGGCTCTGCTTCATCCCAGCCTACTAATGTATTATCTAAATCTGTAATAATTCCTTTAACGCCACTTTGGGATAACTGTGCTAAATCAATTTGATGGATAGATTGCACATATGCATTTGGCATAAAGTATTTTTTAATCAAACCCATAGTTAGTCACCTTTTTGCCCTATTTTATTAACTAAATTCTCTACAACTTGACTTGATGATTGTGCAGCTTTTTTCAGAAATGCTTCAAAGGATAATTCAGCTTCTCCATTGGCTAAATCTGAAATGGCACGCGTAATAATAAACGGTACGTTAAATTGGTAACAAGTTTGTGCAATCGCTGTCGCTTCCATCTCAACTGCGAGAGCATCTGGGAATGCAACACGTATCGTTTCTCTCTGTGTATTCGTACCTATAAAGCTATCTCCACTTACGATAAGCCCTTTTTGAGCAGTTAATGATTGCGCTTCAATCGCATCAGTCGTAAGCTCTAACAGTTCTGCATCAGCTGCGTATTGTGCTGGCATTTGAGGAATTTGCCCGAGCTCATATCCAAAAGCTTGTGCATCTGCATCATGATAAGCCACGCTTTCGCTTACGACCACGTCTCCTACATTTAATTCACCGTCAAGTGCACCCGCTGATCCCGTATTAACGATGACATCGGGCTTAAATTCGTGGATTAATAGTGTGGTAGAAATGGCTACGTTAACTTTACCAATGCCACTTTGCGTTAACACTACTTCATGATCATTGAGTTGCCCACGATAGAACTTGACATGAGCAATATGTATTTCATCCAATTGAGTTAATTGATCTTTAAGTATCGCTACTTCTTCTTCCATAGCGCCAATAATACCTATCATGATTTGTCACCTCGTTGATATATTTAATGCTTTAGTTATTTTACCATAACTTCGAACTTTCCTCGATCATGCGAGGTCATTTCTTCAACGTAAAAACACCTGCACAGATGAATATAATTATTCTAAGTCCGCGCAGGTGTTTAAAACAATTTCTCTATTTATCTCACCGACTTTATATTGTTTAAAGTCGTATTATTCATCCTCATCGGATTTATTATCGAAGTTACGTCCTTCTAAGCCGGCTAACTCTTCTTTAGAAGCAGCAGGTGCTTTCATTTCGAATATTTGATCTACTACTGTGTAGTCATAATAACCTAAACGTGCAATCGGACGAATAGATGGGATATCGATCTTACCTTCATCAGTGATAAATCGGTCATCAATATGCACGTGCGCGACGCGGCCAATGACGATATCGACGGTTGAAACTGGATCGCCTGTTGGAATACGTATTGTTTGTACATATTCACACTCGAAATGAATAGGACTTTCTTTAACACGATAACCTGGTGCTTCAATACATTCTTCTTTCGTCACACCAGCGTAATCGAATTCGTCTACGTCATAATCGAGTGCTTTCGCTGAAAGATTGACTGCTTCTCTTAAATCATATGTTGCCATGTTCCAAACGAACCAACCTGTTTCTTCGATGTTCTTCACAGTATCTTTACGTTCATGGTCACCCAAGACAGATTGGTTAGCTGCGAACATAACCATAGGAGGATCCCATGTTAAATTCTGGTATTGACTGTAAGGAGCTAAATTATCTTTGCCATCTTTAGATGTCGTAGATAACCAGCCTATAGGTCTCGGTACCGTGCTACTTTTAAATGGATCATGTGGAAGTCCATGACTTCTTGTTCCTTGTTTTGGTGAATATTGCATTTTTCATACCTCTTTGTTGTTGTTCTATACCCTTGTTAACTAACTTCGATTCATAATAAATACTTATACATTTATTATTGCACGTAATCAATTTAATCTTTTTAAAAGAATAAAACGTGCAAACTTTAAGAAAATTTGTATTCGTATTAATGTTAAGAATAAATAGTTTGTTATCAATTTGTGAAAAATTAAATTTTACACTTTGAATACGTTTATCTTCGTGTGATAATATCACAGGCAAATAAAATAGAAAGGTGAATGTTATGGAACAAGAGCTTAAATATAATCGAATTACTACAGTGTTTTTTATTACTGGTATTATTGTGATGTGTAGCTTATATGCAGCTATTCCCATGCTACCCCATATTGCGAAAGATTTCGGCATTTCAAAAGCTACAGCAACTTTAAATGGCGTGGTCTTCTCACTGGCCTATTCAATTAGTTGTTTACTTTATGGTGTCATTTCAGATAAATTTGGTCGTATTAAAATTATCCTTATTGGACTAGTAGGACTCGTTGTAGTTTCACTCGGTATTGGGTTTGTAAATTCCTTTAGCCTATTACTCGTACTTAGAGTATTCCAAGGTATATTCGCAGCAACGTTCTCACCTGTTTCCTTAGCGTATACGACTGAGATGTATCCCCCTGTTAAACGTGTGACGGCGATTAGTTTCATTAGTACCAGCTTTATGCTATCTGGTATTATCGGTCAGAACTTAAGTGAAATCCTATCCAATGCTTACGGATGGCGTGTCACTTATATAGTACTCAGTGTACTTTATATCATCTTAACTTTCGTCGTTTCGAAACTTGTTCCGGAAAGTCCATATCGTAATCCAGATATTAAACTTTCACGTTTCATGAGTCACTTTAAAGATATATTCTTATATAAATCAGTCATTGGATGTTTCTTTATTTCATTAACTTTACTCACTAATTTTATTAGTATGTATACCATTCTTAATGACTATATTAAATCTCACTTTGTACATGGCGATTTAACGACGACTTTTGTTGTTAAGTTGTTAGGTATTATCGGCATGATCTTATCGTTATTTGCGGGACGTATTAGTGACAAGTTGAGTGTCATTTGGGTGATTAAAATTGCGCTTATAGCCCAAATTATTTCACTCATCGGTTTAGGTATTACTTCCAATATTGTTATCATTACTTTCTTTAGTATCGTATTTGTCGCAGGTGTTGCATTCTGTATTCCATCTGTCATCTCTAAAGTGGGTATGCTTGCTGCGACGAACCGCGGTTTCTTCCTATCAGTAAATACCTTTATCTTGTTCCTTGGTACCGCAATCGCACCAGTACTTTCAATCTATTTGGAAAAGCTCACACATTATTTCGTAGCCTTTAGCATTCTCAGTTTAATCGCTTTAGCTGCGTTAATCGTTAGCTTCTTTATTCCGAAAGGTATTAACCCTGATACAGCAAAATAATAGAACTTAAAAATAGCCTCAATCGTTCGGGTATAACACCGCTACGATTGAGGCTTTCTCTATAGAATAGTTATTTATTTTGATTATCTTCACTATCCATTGAATTGTGAAGGACGTTGAGGACGAGACCACTAACTGGCACAAATGTTTTATTTTTAGTAGATTCTGCGATCACAGAAGTTAAATCTTTATAAATCGCGTCTAATGTACCATTATTTTTATACTCTTTAATTTCACCCCAGTTATTCGCTGCCCAACTGTTACCTGTACTTACTTCCACTATATCGAGCACATCTTCTTCGTTAAGGCCATAGCTATTACCGAATTTCACAGCTTCAGAAATACCTACCATATTGATACCTAGCAATAGGTTGTTCGCTAACTTCGCTGCTTGTCCTGCGCCTATTTTATCTCCTAAATCAAAGATATGGGAACCCATCGCTTCAAAGTAAGGTTTAAGTTGTTGTTTAGTCTCTTGAGCGCCAGATGAGAAAATAGCTAAACTACCTTTCTCAGCACCAGATAAACTACCACTTACAGGCGCATCAAGTAGATTTAACTCATATTCTGAAACTTTCTTTTCAAGATCTTCCATAATCGTTGGATTGAGTGTACTCATAACCACTACAGTTACTTCGTGATTGTCAGAAGAAGTGATACCCTTGTCCCCGAAGATGACATCTTCTGTTTGTGCTTGATTACGTACCATTGTGATGACTGCATCATTTACTTGATCTGTGACTTCTTGAATAGAGTCGCAACCTTGAATACCTTCTTTTTCTAATTCCTTAATCTTATCTTTATCAAGGTCATATGCAAGGACTTGGAAGCCAGATTTTTGTAAATTCATCGCCATGCCAGCTCCCATATTTCCTAGACCTACAAAACCTATTTTTTTCATTGTAAACGCCTCCTAATAGTTACTATTTTAACTTTGCATTCTCTTATGCGTAAAATATATAATTAGAATTATACTTATGACAAAAAATCATAGTTCTATTGAGGAGGTAGCGTATGGATATTCGACAGCTTAAATATTTTATTGCCGTAGTAGAGAATAAAGGATTTTCAAGAGCAGCAGAGACGCTTTACTTATCTCAGTCAACACTGAGTAAAGTGGTCAAAAGCTTAGAAGATGAATTAGATACGGTATTATTAGATCGTTCGAGTAAGCAAATTGACTTAACCGAGTCTGGCAAGATCGTCTATCAACAAGGAATTCAAGTGTTACACTCTTTAGATAACATTACAAATCAACTCTTTGATATTGAGAATCTGAAACAAGGTCATATCAATATCGGCCTTCCACCTATTTCAGGTACGTTGTATTTTCCTGAAATTATTAAAACTTTTACCGACTTGTATCCAAAAATTGAACTTCAAATTTATGAGGCTGGCGCTTATAAAGTTAAAAACGCACTGCTCGATGGGACAGTGGATATCGTCGTTTCCATGGAGCTTGAAAGTGAAGCGAACCTTGATGTTATTCCACTCATCAATGATCCGCTCGTCGTGTATGTGAATCAAGATCACCCTTTAACTCGAGAATCTTCTGTTACATTGAATGATCTTAAAAATGAATCATTTATCGCTCTAACATCCGATTACGAATTACGTAAAAAATTGGTTTACGAATGCTACAAGTACCATTTCAAACCTTCAATACAACTAGAAAGTGCACAATGGGACTTTATACTATCAATGGTCAATGAAGGGTTCGGAATCGCCGTTATGCCTTATTCACTTAGTTCGTTACTGAACTTTCAAAAGTTAACTACTATACCTATTGAAGATACTGGAATGACGATGGATATTAACTTTGTTGTTAAAAGTCACAAACCATTGTCTACACCTTTAAAAACTTTCATCGAGTATACGAAAGAATATATTCAATCTATGAAATTTAGCAATACTTAGTATTATAATTATGAATTTTTAGAATATAAGACCTTGTATTACAATAGAGTTAGAGTTTCAATATAGGAGGTCTAAACGATGGAACAAAGTCGTAGCGAAATCGGTCAACAAATTATGGATGATTTAACTGCTAGCGATAACGAGAACATTCCAACTCACGCTAACATTGAAGAAGAGTTAGGAGATATTGCACCTGGTTTAGGAGATTTAGTCAAAGAATTCGCGTTTGGAGATATTTATTCACGTGAAGGGCTTGATTACAAACAACGCGCAATCAGTACCATTTCAGCACTTGTCACATTAGGAACTGAGCCTCAATTAGAGTTACACATCAACGTTGCTTTAACGGTAGGCTTAACACCACAAGAAATTTCAGAAACAATTATGCATTTACTTCCATACGTTGGTTTCCCACGTGTTCTAAATGCACTTCAATTAGTGAAAAAAGTTTACAAAGAACGTAATGTTGATTATTACACTCAACCTGAATAACGCAATTTGAATTTGTCACTCAGCACCTGAAAGCAAACTTTATCCCTTTTGTACAAACTATTCTTACCACTTTATAAAATGAAGATATGTATTATGCGGTTCCGTATCTAATACAGGTGCGGGACCGTTTTTATAAGTCACCAAGAAAGTTAAGTTAAAATTAAAAAAATCTTGAGCCCAAAAGTGAGCTCAAGATTCTTAGTGTTTAGCAATATCAAGATCTATTGTATATCACGTTAGCTTGTCCAAAGTGCACCAAGTTCTTTAAATGACATAATACCTGTGACTATCGTGATAATCACGGCAATGATACCGAGTATCATCATCCATTTTGGATGGCGATAATCACCAACGATAGACTTACGTTTACTTGCGACAAGAATTGTACCTAATGTAATTGGAAGTACTAAGCCGTTTAAAGCACCAGCAATGATTAATAATTTAACTGGTTTACCGATGAATAAGAAGATTAAAGTTGAAACAACGATAAATGTAATAACGATTAAGTTGTTACGTTCAAATAACTTCTTGTGCATCGTCTTTAAGAATGTTGCACTTGTATATGCTGAACCAATCACAGATGACATCGCTGCTGCGAATAATACGATACCAAAGATATTTCTACCGATTGGTCCTAAGACTTTTTCAAAAACAGAAGCTGGTGGGTTGTCTTGACTTAAAGTAAAGCCTGTTACGACTACTCCTAGTACTGCTAAGAAGAGTAAAGCACGAAGTACACCTGTAGTTAAGATACCTGAAATCGCTGCTCGGTTAACGAATGGTAAGTAATCTTTACCTTTAATTCCTGAATCCAGGATACGGTGTGCACCGGCAAAGGTAATATAACCCCCTACTGTACCCCCTACGAGCGTAATGATTGGTAATACGAATGCTACAGGATGTTCTGGCCACACCATATGTGCTGCCGCATCTGCATATGGTGGATTGGCTTTAAACATAACGACTGCAACTACGATAATCATCAGTGCACCGAGCACCATTGATACGACGTCCATCACTTTCTGACCATTCTTTGAAATAAAGATGGCGATAGATAGAACTGCTGTAATTGCAGCGCCCCATTTCACATCAAGTCCAAAGATGGCATTTAACCCTAGTCCAGCTCCGGCTATGTTACCAATATTGAAAGCAAGTCCCCCTATAGCGATCAATATTGAAATGAAAGTCCCTAAACCACCTACGACATCATTGGCAATTTCTTGGCCACGTTTACCTGTAACAACAAGAATACGCCATATGTTCACTTGTGCTGCAATGTCGATAAGTATGGATAGCAAAATGGCAAAGGCAAAGCTTGCTGCAAATTGACCAGTAAATACGGCAGTTTGCGTCAAGAATGCCGGGCCAATAGCTGATGTTGCCATCAAGAAGACTGAACCTAATAATAGCCTCTTTTGACCCTTTGTGAATCGAAAATCATTTGTTTGAAGTTTCTTCTTCCCCATGTGTTAACCCCCTAGTTGTGTAATGGAAACACCTTCTTTATTTAATGTCTCACGAATGTTACGTACAAACTCTAATGCATTTGCGCCATCGCCGTGTACACAGATTGTGTCCGCTTTCAAATCAATCACTTTGCCTGTCTTAGTTACGACTTGTTGGTCTTTAACCATCTTCAAGACTTGATTGATTGCTTCATCTTTATCTGTGAGTACAGCATCAGGCTCTTTACGACTTACAAGCTGTCCATCTTCTTCGTATCGACGGTCAGCAAAGACTTCTGAAGCAGCTGTTAAACCAACTTTTTCAGCTTCAGAAATCAATAGTGTGTTCGATAAGCCAACATAAATCAGTTCTGGATCGAAATCATATACTGCTTGTGCAATCGCATGTGCAATGTCTTTGTTACGCGCCCCCATTTGATAAAGTGCGCCATGTGGTTTTACATGATTGATACGCGTGTCGTGAATCTGACAAAAGCTATTGAGTGCACCGAGTTGATAAGTCACAATGTTGTAGATTTCGTCAGGAGAAATATCCATATTGCGACGACCGAAGCCTTGTAAATCAGGTAGACCTGGATGTGCCCCAATACCGATATTAGATTCTTTCGCTAACTTCACTGTTTCGTGCATAACGTTCCAGTCCCCAGCATGGAAACCGCATGCCACGTTAGCAGAAGTAATTAATGGAATGATATCAATGTCTCCACCAAAGCTATAATTACCAAATGCTTCTCCTAAGTCGCAGTTTAAATCTATCTTCATTCTTAAGCCCCCTTGATAATCTTATGACGTTCTAAGAATTTAATATCTACATCGCTTGCATCTCCGTCTGCATAGGCAGGATAAGAGAGTACAGCGTATAAGAAATCCGCAGTTGTTGAGAAACCATCAATGACCATTTCGTCTAACGTACATTTCAATTTATTGATTGCGAGTGCACGTGTTGGCGCTTTGACGATTACTTTAGCTACGAGTGAATCGTAGTATGGTGAAACCATGTAACCTTGATAAAGTAGTGAGTCCACACGTACGTTAAATCCTTGTGGTAAGTGTAAAGCTTGTACTTTACCGGGAGTCGGCTGGAAGTGTTTTTCAGGATCTTCCGCGTTGATACGTGCTTCAATCACGTGTCCGTCAAAGATAATATCATCTTGCGTATATGGTAGATGATTATGTTGCATCAAGTAGAGTTGCGCTGCTAACAAGTCTCTTCCAGCACGCATTTCCGTTACGGTATGTTCTACTTGAATACGTGCGTTCATTTCGATGAAGTAATAAGCATCATCTGTGACAAGGAATTCAATCGTACCCGCACTGCGATAGTGAGATGCTTTCGCAACCTTAACAGCATCGTCACAGATACGTTGACGCTTCTCATCAGTCAATGAAGAACATGGTGATTCTTCAATTAATTTTTGGTTTTTACGTTGGACTGAACAGTCACGTTCCCCAAGGTGGATGTAATTATCTTTACCATCACCGAGGATTTGTACCTCCACGTGTTTCGCTACGGGTATAAAGGCCTCTATATAAATACGATCATCATCGAAGTATTTTTTACCTTCACTTTTAGCTTCTTTAAAAGATTTATCTAACATCTCAGGCTCTTTGACGATACGGATACCTTTACCGCCACCACCACTCGCTGCTTTCAACACAAGTGGATAACCAATTTCTTTAGCAATTTCCTTTACTTCATCAACTGATTCGACTGCATCAGTTGAACCTGGAATGATAGGTACACCCGCTTGATCTACAGTTTGGCGTGCGGTAATCTTATCACCCATCATTTGCATCGTTTCTTTCGTTGGACCGATAAAGTAAATATCATTCTCTTCAACTTTATGGGCAAATGACGGACTTTCTGATAAGAAACCATATCCTGGATGAATCGCATTAGCTCCAGTCATTTCTGCGGCTGAGATAATACGATCTTGGTTTAAGTAACTATCGAGTGCATTGGCTTCACCGACACATACTGCTTGATCGGCTAAGCTAACATGCAGACTTGATTCATCTCCCTTAGCGTAGATAGCTACAGTTTCGATACCGAGTTCACGACATGCGCGAATGATACGAACTGCGATTTCTCCTCTGTTTGCAATTAAACAACGATACAATGCAATGCCCCCCTTTGCGTTGATTATTTCACTCTTATTATTGGTTGATCATATTCAACATTTGAACCATGTTCGACGAGAATATCAGTCACTTCACCGTCAACATCGCTTGTTACTTCGTTCATCACTTTCATCGCTTCAATATAGCCAATTACATCACCAGATTTTACTTGGTCGCCAACTTTGATGATTGGATCAGTGAGCTCCTTCTCTTCTTGTAAATAGAAAGTACCTACCATTTGTGCTTTAACTTCTTTACCCTCTGAATCAGCGCTAGCACTTTGGTCTTCATGTGATGATTGAGATTGAGTAGAATCAGCAGTACCTTGAGGCATACTTGCTGGCATGCTCGCTACTGGCGCATTCTCTTCAGTGAAGTCAAGTTCAATTTCATGTTCATAATCTTTATATTTAAATTTCTTTAATTCATTTTCCTTAACTAATTTGATTAATTGCTCGATATTTTCAAAATTCATTATGCTTCCCCTTTCAATAATGCATTTAGACGTTTTGAAGTAGAGCGTAACTGTTGTATTTGATAAACAGGTGTACGTTCTATTTCCTGTAAAGCTTCTTGTAGTGCCTCATCAAGCTGTTGTAAACTGTCGATGGCTTCTTCCACCGTTACCCATTCGAAACGAATTGTTTCGCCAGGTTGTTTCTGAGCTAGAATAGATAAATCCGCTTGTGTTACTGTGGCAATCTTAGTGTATCCCCCCACAGTTTGTTTGTCGTTCAACAGTATGATAGGGTTCCCATCATTTGGCACTTGCACACTACCTAAAGCTACAGGCTCTGAAATAATATCCGCAGATTCTTCTGGTGGAATTTCATTACCTCTTAGACGGTAGCCCATACGGTCTGATTGTTCAGAAATTTGATACTCACCTGAAGTTATCGCGTTCACTACTTCCGATGAGAATCGGTCGAATTGCGGACCTTTAACGATGTGAATGGTTGTTTCATCTGTATTCACGAGTTGTACATCTGTACTGAGTCCCACGCGATATTTTGCTTCATCATTTGGAATCGTTTGGATGCGATCTTGCGCTTTTAAAGTACGCCCTTCGAAACCGCCAATATGACTCCGTGTATGTGTAGATTGACTGTTAGCTACTACTGGAATATCTAATGGACAACCGAAGAAGATATATCCTCTAGCTCCTTGCTTGGCAGCACCAAGTTTAAGTTCGTCACCCTTCTCAGCTTTATAAACAGATTGCATCTCAATCGGCTCGCCATTCAGCTCGCTGCCGAACTCGCCACCTGTTACCACAAAGGTATTTGGTGTGGTAAAACGAATCGTCGGACCGATAACAGTGAATTCAATCGCTGGTCCATCGTTACCAATCAGTTTCTGTCCGAGCTGATAACTTATAAGGTCTAAAGCTCCAGCTGTTGAAAATCCTTGATCTTGAAATCCATAGCGTCCTTGATCTTGAACCGTCGTAAAGAGACCTGGATTATTAATTAGAATACTCATTGTCTTTAGACACCCACTTTCTCATATCGAAAGAATCAGATTCTTGTTCGTCAATGATTTGATCATATTGTTCTTCAGATATAGCATAGAACTTAATGTAATCACCTGGCTGATAGAGACACATCGGTTCGCGAGTTAAATCAAAGACTTTGATTGGTGTACGACCAATAATTTGCCAGCCACCTGGGGATTCACTTGGGTAAAGTCCTGTTTGTTGATTAGCTATTCCTACTGAACCTTCTGGTAAACGTGTTCTCGGTTCAGAACGGCGTGGTGTATGAAGACGCTCATCTAAACCACCAAGGAATGGGAAGCCTGGCATAAACCCAAGCATATAGATGAGATAAGGTTGACTACTATGAATATCGATGACTTCTTCTGTATCGAGATTATTAGTAGATGCTACCTCATCGATATCTGGTCCGGCTTCTCCTCCGTAAAGTACTGGAATGTAGACCGTCTTCGTCTCGATGTCTTGACCAGCAAAGTCACTAGTGTCTAACTCATCTAGTTTAAGCTCTTCTACTAATGATTGAGGTGTCATCTTCTCAATATCTATATTGATTAGAATAGCACGGTAAGAAGGTACGATTTCTGTAATACCTTCTACGTTCAGATTATGTATGTATTGAACAACTTGTTGCATTTGCTTAAATATATCTTCACTAATTCGTTCTTCTAAGTAAATCATAAGTGCTTGTTCGTTGATGATCTGATAATTCATGATGGATTAACCTCCTTCAATGCACATTAAGTAAACGCTTACTTAAGCAATACACTTTATTATACCATTTCAATAGCGATGTTGTTTAATAAAGAAATTTTATCAACATTTATAATGTATATTTAATCAAGAGGATTTAAGGC
>NZ_PPRN01000053.1 GCF_002902685.1 Staphylococcus pettenkoferi
AAAATTGATTAAGTCTTCGATCGATTAGTATTCGTCAGCTCCACGTGTCGCCACGCTTCCACCTCGAACCTATTCACCTCATCATCTTTGAGGGATCTTATAACCGAAGTTGGGAAATCTCATCTTGAGGGGGGCTTCATGCTTAGATGCTTTCAGCACTTATCCCGTCCATACATAGCTACCCAGCGATGCCGTTGGCACGACAACTGGTACACCAGAGGTATGTCCATCCCGGTCCTCTCGTACTAAGGACAGCTCCTCTCAAATTTCCTACGCCCACGACGGATAGGGACCGAACTGTCTCACGACGTTCTGAACCCAGCTCGCGTACCGCTTTAATGGGCGAACAGCCCAACCCTTGGGACCGACTACAGCCCCAGGATGCGATGAGCCGACATCGAGGTGCCAAACCTCCCCGTCGATGTGAACTCTTGGGGGAGATAAGCCTGTTATCCCCGGGGTAGCTTTTATCCGTTGAGCGATGGCCCTTCCATGCGGAACCACCGGATCACTAAGTCCGTCTTTCGACCCTGCTCGACTTGTAGGTCTCGCAGTCAAGCTCCCTTATACCTTTACACTCTATGAATGATTTCCAACCATTCTGAGGGAACCTTTGAGCGCCTCCGTTACCTTTTGGGAGGCGACCGCCCCAGTCAAACTGCCC
>NZ_PPRN01000054.1 GCF_002902685.1 Staphylococcus pettenkoferi
TGGCGCGACTCCTGCAGGAATAGCATGCGTCTTGAGACTACAGGCTCAAGCCATGCCTGCGGAAAGCGTCGCCACCCCCAATACGCAGTATTGCAAATTAGTATATAATATTACATTCCATCAAATACAAATTAGTACAAAACACTATATCCCTCAGATCACAAAGCAATACATTTTATCCAAACACAAAACGGGTATAGAATACTACTCATCACACAGAAAAAAGAAAGGTGACAAGAATGATCAAAGCAATCGCCACAGACAAAGACGGCACACTATTCAAATCAGACAACACCATGGACGAAGACTACTTCGACCGCATCTACCAACAACTCACAGACCACAACATCAAATTCATCGTCGCAAGCGGCAACCAACTCGCCCAACTCCAGTCATTCTTCCCAAACAAGAAAGAAGACATCTCCTACGTCGCTGAGAACGGAGCCATCACAGTCGACAACGGAGAAATCATGACCGCACATTATTTCCCGGAAAATACTGTGACATCACTACTCGAAATGATCACAGAAGACTTCGGCATCAAAGACGTCGTACTCAGCGCATTCAACTGCGCCTACATACTCGACGACCGAGCGGATGATTTCTATGATTACGTCGATCAATACTACTACTACAAAGAACGTGTGAGCGACTTACAAGACGTCGAAGATACGAAGATTGTCAAAATCGCGTTACGTGTCAAAGATGCTTCAATGGTAGATAAAATCGTTGAAATTATCGAAGACGACTACGATGAGGTGCGCGCAGTTACGAGTGGGAATGATAGTATCGATTTGATCTTAACTGAAGTGAATAAAGGTCATGCTTTAGAGGAGTTACTTGAAAAGTGGGGCATTCAAGCAGATGAACTCATGACTTTCGGAGATGCGGACAATGATTTGGAAATGTTGAAGATGACACCACACAGTTATGCGATGGCAGAGTGTAGTGACAATGTAGCACAGGCAGCTCAACATCGCGCTCCATCCAATGATGATTCTGGTGTCTTTCAAGTAATTGAGGATTATTTAGAACAACAGAAATAACACATAAAAAAAGCTTTCGCTCAGCCTCGAATCAAGGGAGCGAAAGCTTTTTTCATGCCATCTTATTTAACGATGAGAACTGGAATGTTCGCACTATTTGCGATTTTATGAGTAACGTTACCTAAGACATTTTTAATATCAGGTTTCGCACGTTTATTACTCATCACTACGATATCATAGTTCTCTTGTTCAATTTCTGTAAGAAGACAGTTTTTAATATTTCCTGTACTGAAACGTACACGAACTTTTAATCCTAAATCTTCTAATTTTTGAACGAAAGGTGTGAGTTCTTCACCTTTTTCTTCAGCAAGTGATTCGAAGTGTTTATTTTCATAACGCACTGAAGCTTGTAAGTCTGACTCCGGTATGACGTTAAAGATAGTTACGCGCGCTTCATCGTTGTGCGCAGTAAGGTTTTCTAATTCTTTCGGCACATTATTGAATGAGTTATCAAAGTCATATGCGAGTAAGATATTGTTATACATAGACGATTACCCCTTTCACTATATATATACCCTAAATTTTAATAATTAAATAATTGATTAGTAGCTCATACGTATGTTTTGTCTTATAGGGATTAAGGGTCTGGGTAAAATGTATTTGTATGTCTGCGATTAATTTGCAATACTTCGTATTGGGCAATTGGCTTAGCGTTCTTAGGGGGGGAGAAGCACAGAAATCTATGATTTCGTAGTGCTTCCCCCGCGAGGATGACTAGAGTTAGAGAAAGCAAAGTGCCTTCTCTAACTCAGTCAACTACCGCGAACGCTCAACTAATTATTTCTCGCTGAGTTAGCTCGAAATAATGGATTTTCGCCGCGCCCTTTAATCCCTCAAGAGTCTCGCCTACTCCCACCTTTTACTTGTGTTGCAATAATACCAGCTGAAGATAAATTTCTTTCTAATCATTTCTACAATCTAATGACACAACAAATCCCTCTTCTGTTCTGTGTGGTATGGATTATAGTGGTTCTAAATAATTGTAATACTGCGTATTGGGGTGACGACGCTTCGTAATGCTTCCACGAAGAATTAGGAAATTAGAATGCTTTCTCGAATTCAGTTAGCCACCATCAAAGTGCACATCATTCATAAATATTTTCCCATTAAAAAAACGCCATCCCAATTCTTCATTAAACAAAACGCTCACATCCAACTAAGTGAATGTGAGCATGTGCATTACCTTACGCATCTATGCCAATGAGGTCAGAAACGTTATGGTAGCCGTGTTGTTTCAGGTATTTAACGATGTCTTTATTGATTTTAGCAGTGAGACCTGGACCTTCGTAAACGAGCGAACTGTATATCTGCACGAGTGACGCACCGTTACGCATCATCTCAATCGCATCTTCTGCACTAAAGATACCGCCTGTCGCGATAATTGGGAACGTACCTTTCGTTTGTTGGTAAGCCCAACGTACGAGGTCGCGGTTACGTTCGAAGAGGGGACGACCGCTTAAGCCACCGCCTTCGCTACGATTGTCAGACTGCAAGCCGTCACGCTGTTGTGTCGTGTTTGCTAGCACTACGCCATCGAACGTGTCGACGATAGGGTCGAGAATGTGTTTGAAACCTTCGAGTTCTAAATCTGAAGTCAGTTTCAAGAAGATCGGTTGCGACAACTCGTGGTTCTCACGATAGTCTTTGATTGCCTTCGTTAGCATCGAGAACTCATCTTTGTCGTGGAAGTTCTGCAAGTTCGCTGTGTTAGGTGAGCTGATGTTAATCGTAAAGAACGTCGCGTCATTTTTAAACGTATCGAGTACTTTGATATAGTCTTGGTAACGTTCTTCGTAGGCCGTCATTTTATTCACGCCAACATTGATACCAATCGGCAGCTCATAGCTATGGCGACGAAGATTGCTGAGCGCTTTGTTCATACCGATATTATTAAAGCCCATGCGGTTAATGAGGGCACGGTCTTCAGGGAGACGGTACATACGCGGTTTCGGGTTACCAGGTTGCGGTTTAGGTGTAATACCGCCGAGTTCAAGGGCGCCGAAGCCACTATATTGAAGCGCTTTAGGAACTTCACATGATTTGTCGAAGCCAGCCGCCAGACCTACCGGATTAGTAAAATGAATGCCAGCAACGTCTTGAGCGAGCATGTCATTTTTATAATGGAAGATACGGTCAATCATAGAGAGTGAAGTTGGGTGTTTTTGAACGATTTTCAGTGCGCGCATCATTCGACCGTGCGCTTGTTCAGGATCCATTTTAAAAAGAATAGGTTTAATTAACTTATACATATTCAACGCTCCATTTTAATGAAATTTTCGCGAACAGCTTGGTTAAAGTTTCAGAGAGCCATTTGGTGTCGTTGATGTACTGTTTCGCATATTTACCATATGTATCTCTTTAAGATTAGCATGTTATGTGTCGCTTTCATAGGTATTATAAGTGAAAGTTGTTGTTCTGACACAAATCGTTTTCTCATGTAAGGTAGGTTAAAAAATCTAGAAGAGTTGAAATCGCATTTTACCTATAACATATGCGGTTCGTATTGGCTAAGCTCAGATCAATGATAAAGATTAAATCCCCACGTAAAAAGGTATAAAGGAATGTATAAGATAACGATCGAGGAGGCGTCGATATGAAACAAGTATGGCAAGAACAACTTCCGGTAAATCATATTCAACGTATTCAGCCAGTGAGTGGTGGGGATGTCAATCAGGCTTATAAAGTGGAAACTGCCGATGATACGTACTTCCTGCTCGTACAACCTAATCGCTCAGAAGATTTCTACGCGGCAGAAATTGCTGGGTTAGAGAAGTTTGAAGAAGCGGGTATTACTGCACCGCAAGTCGTTGGAAGTGGTGAAATAGAGGGTGACGCTTATCTCTTGATCACGTATCTCGAGGAAGGTGGTCGCGGTGATCAACGTAATCTAGCGAAATTAGTGGCTAAGATGCATAGCAATCAGCAGCCAGAGGGTCGCTTTGGTTTCGAAATGCCACATGAAGGCGGAGATCATTCTTTCGACAACGACTGGTGTGACACGTGGAGTGAGCTCTTTATCAATCAGCGTATGGATGTGTTATGTGAAGGATTGATCGAGCAAGGAAATTGGACTGAAGCGGATCGTGAAACGTATCAAGAAGTGCGTGACGTTATGGTTCAAGCGCTTGAGCAACATCGTAGTAAACCATCGCTCTTACACGGTGATATGTGGGGCGGTAACCATATGTACTTGAAAGATGGCTCGCCAGCATTATTTGATCCGTCACCATTTTACGGTGATCGAGAGTTTGATCTCGGTGTGACGAAAGCTTTCGGTGCATTTAGCCCTGAGTTCTACGAAGCCTACGATAAACATTATCCATTAAGTGAAGGTGCAGACTTCCGCATTGAGTTTTACAAATTGTATATCTTAATGGTTCATTTATTGAAATTTGGCGGTATGTACGCACATAGTGTCGACTGCTCTATGCAGACCATTTTAAATGGTTAACATGACTAACAGCGTTCACTGACTTACAAGGGGGCTGATACTTAACGGTGCCCAGTTGAGTTGGTGGACGCTTTTTTAGTGTTGGGAAAAGGGTGATGTGATAACAAGATATGTATAACGAATATATTGTATGACCCACTATATAGACACTGCCTATCTTTTATATAAAAGTATTAATAAGTATATTTAAAAATCTAACAAAACTTGTATATTTCTTCCTTTCAGTTTAAATTATAGATAGAGTTAGAAAAGGAGAAATTAGATGAATCTCAAAAAGTATGTCATTTCGTTAATTGTAACTCTAGCATGCGGCCTTGGAATAGGCGCAGGTCACGCTTCAGCTGAAGAAATTCAACAGCAAGACAATCAACAAGACGTGGCGACACATCAAACAGCCACAGCACAAGTAGATCAAAGCGAGAAGTCACAGCAAGCCACTCCTGAAACGAAGTCATCTCAAGTTGGAGAGTATCAACAAGCTACAGAGGAAGATTCTGCACAAGATACCTCCTCTCATGCAGATGCAGATAAAGCACAATCACAAGATGTAGCGACAACTGAAGAACAAAAATCTGCACAACAAGATCAAGCAACTGCAACACAATCTAAACAACCTCAAACTTCACAAGATGTACCACAACAAGATCACAAAGCAATACACACTGACCACACAGCTACGCAAGATCAAGCATCTCAAGTTAATAACAAACAACAACCGCAGCAGAAACAAGCACCACAAAATAATCAAACACAACAACCTCAACAACAAGACAAGGCACAACAACAAGCGCCTCAAGCACAACAAGATAAACAACAACAACAACAAAAAGCAGCAACTGCAGCTACACAAGAACCTAAACAAGAACAACCTGCTGCGAATAACGAACAACCACGTAACGCGCAAATTCCTGAAGGTCATTTCCAAAATGAAATAATATTACCTAACAATAATAGACATCGTATTCCAGGAACGACACATGGTCACTATCAATCGTTATGTTTCGTTGATATGGGTGACGGCGGTATTGCCTCAGGTGTTGTTGTAGGTGAGAACACAATGTTAACGAACAAACACGTTGTAAAGAACGATAGTCTTACAGCGATGCCAGCAGCGAATGGTCAGAACAATTTCCCTAAAGGTCAGTTTAAATCTAACAATATTGTTCGCTATCCTGGAGACCAAGACTTAGCTGTCGTGCATTTTGACAAGAACGATAAAGGACAAAGTATCGGTGATGTCGTACGCCCTGCAAATATGGCAGATGCGCAACAATCTAAAGTGGGTGAACGCATGACCATCACAGGTTATCCTGGTGACAAACCGCTAAGTACAATGTGGGAAAGCATTGGTAAGATTACGAAGAATGATGGTAGTCATTTAGAGTACGATGCCAGTACTGTTGGAGGCAACTCAGGTTCTGGTGTGTTCAACAAGAAACGTCAACTCATCGGTATTCACTACGGTGGTGCAGGCAAAGATGCGAATGGCTCTGTACCTTTAACTGGTGATATGTTGAACTTTGTTAAAAATAACATGCAATAAGTTTTCAACTTGAGTTGAAGCAAGGGGCTAGATTGAGGAGTCGGCAGATTACATAGTTTGACTTTCAATCGATGTCTAGTCTTATTTGTAAGAGCGAGGAGCGTAAGTCCTATTGCTGGGCGAGAGGTTCCTCGCTTTTTATGATATATAGAAATAAGAAAGCCTCAACGCGACTCCTAGGATTGGGGAGAGTTCGGGCTGAGACTTTGACTATTGGTAGGTTATAGAATATCGTTTAGGGTTAGGTTAGTATGAATGGATTAATCATCTAAAGTTGTTGTCTTATGAAAGCGTTCCTCGTATTCGGGTAGGAGTTGGGACTTCTAAAGGGAGTGCGAATATATTAGAAGTTGGGTTTGGGTCTCCTCCGAGCAGAGGAACGGTCATATGATGTTATTTATTGGTTCGCGTTGTCGCCGCCTTTTTCACCAATATCTTGATAGAATTCTTTGTCGTGGTTCTCAGCAGTTTGCTCGCCGCCTTTTTGACCTGCTTCTTCGTTCGTCATCTTACCGCTAGCGTGCATACCGCCTTTTTGACCGGCTTCGGCTTTAGTCGCTTTACCATTCGCATGGTCGCCACCTTTTTCGCCAATGTCTTGATAGAACTCTTTGCTGTGGTTCTCAGCAGTTTGTTCGCCACCTTTTTTGCCAGCTTCTTCATAACTCATATTGTTATCAGCCATTTGACATACCTCCTTAAGATGATTAACAGGAATACTGTTGCCTACATTCTTTGCATGCCCGTTGAATCTTATTCTAAACGTATTAGACAAGATTCTTTTCAGACTTGGAGGTACAAAGATTTATTTTGGAATAAATTTTAACTCATGGACCTAATGTATCTTAAGTTAAAATGCCTACAAACTACTCGCTATCATGCATGAGCCACGCGTCGAGTCGCATGTAAAAGTCTTCTAACGCTTCCGGCTGATCGATACCAATCAACTGATGATTGACGTCGTAACCGAGATAATTGAGACAATACGACAAGCAAGCATAACTCTCGCGATAGGGCGCGAGTGCACGACGATCAAAGGATGATGATGTAGGAAGGACCGACATCAAACGATCTTGCTCATAAACGCAATCTAAATGTTGAATGCGCCACGTCTCATCTTGCTTCACAACACGATAAGTAATCTTTGCGTCTGACTGCAGCTCGTATGTCTCACTTTCAATATCGAGCCGAGATTGAATCGTTGCTTGCATCACAGCAATTGCACGTGCACCATTCTGCCACACTTGAATGTTGTAAATTTGATGGGGCGCATAACGTTGCATCGCTTGAGAATGGTCGACAAATTCGTCACCAGTTCCTTTGAACCATGAAATAGTGACTTCAGAATCAGAAGTGAAACAGGTGCGCATGCCATACCATAAACTGTTATCACGACAGAAACGTTCATACGTAATCAACTCTTTAATATTTTCTCGAGCGACGATGTCTTCCATGCTTAGCGGTGGGTTAGGTTGAAGGAAACGTTGAGTCTGCATTTACTTCGCCCACGTTTCAAGAAGTACTTTCGCAAAGCCTTCGGAATCTTGAACGTAGCCTAGATGGCCACCAGGAATTTCAACGATGTCGAGACCCGTTTGTTTAGCAATATAGTTGTTGACGTCTTGTGGGAACGAACCTTTCGACGCTTCGCCATTGAGTAGAGTGATACGGTCAAGATAAGGTTTGAAGTCACTGAGCTGAATATCAGATGTCGTGTATTGGCGAATTTCATATTTGAACCAATTTAACATTTCTTGCACGCGTTGATTTTGTTCGGCTTCATCGTTATTTTGAGCTGGTTTTGCCATCGCTTGACGATCGATTTCTGCGACATTCAATGCTTTGCCAAAGATTTCCATCGCTTTCGCCATGCTGTCATTTAATGCAGTATCCACGATCTCGTTATTTTTCTGTTGCCAATAATCTCGGTCAGGTAAAAATGTATTAATCGGTGGTTCGTGGAAAGCAATGTGTTTCACAACATTAGGGTGTTCTTTCAAGACATGCATCGCTACGATCGAACCTGAACTAGAACCGAGCACGTAAACCGGTTCAGTGCTTTCACGTTGCGCAATTTCAGCAATATCTTGCGCATCTCTTTTCACACGATATTGGCTATGTGGATTAGCAGCCTCTTCTGGAAGAGGTGCTGTGAGTTTGCTCTGACCAAATCCACGGCGGTCCACCGCAATGACTGTGAAGTGGTCTGCGAATTGTTTGGCTAAAGGCATGAAGATGTCACCTGTCCCATTCGCTCCTGGAATGAGGATGAGCACTGCTCCTTTACCGATCTTGTGATAGCGTACGTTCGCGTCTGTTAATTGAATTGTTTCCATTTGTATCCCTCTTTTAGCTATTTATTTAAGGTATAAAAGTCGTTCTGCATTGCCATAAGCAATCTTCTCTTTCGTCTCTTGATCGACGTCGAGTTCTTCTAAAAATGTACCTAACGTTTCAGGTTGAATGTAAGGATAGTCGGCTGAGTAAAGAATATGATTGTCGCCAAAGTAATGACGTACCATGTCGAATTGGGGCTGCGTCAACATACCACTTGGTGTGATATAGAAATGATCTTTAAAGTATTGGCTCACGGGTTTCTTCAAATCACGAGCGACGAGTGCTTGATCCATGCGGTCTAAGAAAAATGGGACAAATTCACCCCAGTGACCAATGATAAGTTTAAGATTAGGATGACGATCAAACAGACCGCTTAACACGAGTCGAACCGCTTGAATACCAACATCCATATGCCAACCGAAACCAAATGATGCAAAGGTAGAAGCGACGACATCATCATAGGCATCACTCGCATAATAGTCTTGATAGTTCTTCGCAGGTAAGACTGCAGGATGTACGTAGATAGGGACATCAAGATCTGCTGCTGTCGCAAAGACGATTTCAAAGTCGGATGTTTCTAGAAATTGATTGTTCGTGCGACCTGCGATGAGTGCCCCTTTAAAGTTGAGTTCCTTGATACAACGTTTGAGTTCTTCAGCTGCAACTTCAGGTTCATTGATAGGCAACGTCGCAAATCCTAAGAAACGATCTGGATATTGTTGAATATAATCATAAAGTTTGTCGTTCGCTCTACGGCAGAGTTCAATTGACTTCTCACCAGTAACGAGTGACGGTGGTGTATTACCATAGGATAGGACCTGGTATTGTACATCTTGTGCGTCCATGAAGCGTAAGCGTTTGTCATGATTCTCATCACTTTCAAGCACATCATCGTTATCAAATCCCGTCTCCTCAGATAGTGCTTGTAACATCGCTTTAAGTGGTACGCCATTGTCGTCAACTTCCACATTGTTAAACGTTTCTTGTTGGATTTCGTCTACAACATAGTGTTCTTCAAACGTAATTGATTTCATAAGTTATCCTCCCATTGATTAACGTCAGTTGCATCTCTCAAAGTCATCTTCAAGTGGCTTGCCTTTTACTGAAAGTTGTGTGGTAGGTGTGGTTAAAAGCGCTTGGTATAAATTCAGCGTAATGCATTTAAACTGTTTATCTTCGAATCCCAACGACACTTTTACTCAATGTCACAGAATCTTTAATAAAAGGGCAATTCAGTTACCAAGGCATCGTGCCGTTCGCATCGATAAACGTACCTGTGGGACCATCCGCATCAATAGTAGCGAGTTTCACGATAGGTATCACACCTTCAGAAGCCGGTTTCGAATTATTGCTGAAATCGCCGACTAAATCTGTATTCGTTGAACCTGGGTCAGCCGCATTGATTTGCATGTTAGTCAGACTCTTCGCATATTGGACCGTCAACATTGTCACGGCAGATTTCGATGAACAATAAGCGAGAGAATTCACTTGAGATTCCGCAGTTTCTGGATTGTTGACCATACCAAATGAGCCTAAACCGCTGCTGACGTTCACGACGACAGGTTGTGAAGAGGATTCGAGCAACGGCACGAAGTTATGCATCATGCGTACGATACCGAAGACATTCGTGTTATACACAGGATAGAGATCATCAGCTGTAAGTGCCTCAGGTTTATCGAAGGTGCCTGAAATACCTGCGTTGTTGATTAAAATATCGATGTGTCCATATTGAGATTGAATATGTTTAGCAGCTTGTGTGACTGAATCATCCGAAGTAACATCCAATTCTACGACATCTGCGCCAAGTTCTTGTGCGGCTTGGCGACCTCGTTCTAAATTACGAGAACCGATGATGACTTGGTAACCTTTGTCGATGAGCTGTCTCGCTGTTTCATAGCCGAGTCCTTTATTCCCGCCAGTAATCAATACTGTTTTCATTATATTGCCTCCTTTGTAATATGAAGCTATTCTGTTTTCAGAAATATTGTTTTGTTTTACATATTTTACCCTGAATGTGATAAATAAATCTTACGATGAACTATGGCACTTTTACATTCAACTTTTATAATATAAATCTTGTTATACACATTTTCAAAATAATTCGCATGGAAAAGTGATGGAATAGGACGAAAGTCGGTGTGATACGACGAAGCGACAGTTGAATCAATTGACGTGACGCTGGCATAGATTTAAGATAAATTATCAATTTAAAAACGCGGAGATTCAACAAAGGTGAAATTTAGTTTAAGGCGATGAAAGGACTGGAGAAAGCGATGAAGAAGATATTAGTAATAGGTGCAACAGGTAAGCAAGGCTATGCGGTGGTTCAAGCGTTACTTGAGAAAGAATATAGCGTGCGTGCTTTTACGAGAAATAAAGAGAACGAGCGGTTGAAAGCACTCGACTCCGAGCGTCTAGAAATCTTTGAAGGAGATTTAAATAGTGAAGATGATTTGCGACATGCAATGAATGGGGTGGACGGTGTATATAGCGTGCAGCCGATCAATCGTGATGACGTACAAGCCGAATTACAACAAGGGCGCAATATTATGCACAGCGCATTAGTTCAGGGAATTGAACATATTGTTTACAGTACGGCTGGTGGGGTGAACCGTGATCGTACGGGTTCTCACTTTGAAATCTTGGCGCAACTTGAGAACGAGCTTGCAGATAGTGGTTTACATTACACTTTAGTGAAACCGTCCTTCTTCATGGACAATTTCTTACGTATTGTGCAGAAAGAGGAGAACCATTTATATATTCCTGAGTTTATTACGCCAGATATTCCATTTGCGATGATCTCGACACGTGATATTGCACAAATTGCGCTGCATGTGTTTGAACATCCGCAACAATATAATGGTCAAAGTCTAGAAATTGCTTCTGATGAGTTAACACTTAATCAAATAGTGGATACGTTTGAAACGGTGACAGGGGTTCCGACGTCAATTCGTGGTACATTCACGAGTGGCACGGCTGAACGTGCTTGGTTAGAAGAGAAAGGATACAAAGTAGATTTCGATTTGATGACAGACATCAATCCAGATAGATTAACGCTTGATCGCTGGATTGCGCGTCAACAATGGTGATTGAAAGAGGTTGTGAAATATTTTGAGACATTTATTCAAGTGGATAGGATTTCTTCTACTAGGTGGCGCCGCTATTTTTCTCGTCGTCGAACTTGTACTTAAGTTAAAGCAGACGCAAGATTTACAGACTGCCTTTCATCTCAAATATGAGCGTCAAAGTAGAGAGACAGAAACCTTTGGCGAGTATCGCAATGATCGATTGAAAGGGAAGCACTATGGCATCGATTACGCATTGCCGAAGAAGACGCCTGTTAAAGCTGCGACAGATGGCGAAGTCACGCGTATTTTTACAGATAAGCTCGGTGGCAAAGTATTGCAGATAGCTGAAGCGGACGGCCAGCATCATCAGTGGTATATGCATCTTCACGACTACAATGTTGAAGTAGGCGATCACGTCAAGGCGGGAGATATTGTAGCTTATTCTGGTAACACAGGTAAAATGACTACGGGGCCTCATCTTCACTTCCAACGTATGAGAGGTGGTGTCGGTAATCGTTATGCCGAGGATCCCGCTGCTTTCGTTGACCAGTTGCCCGACGGTGAAGAAAGTTTGTATGACTTGTAGTTTAAAAAGAATATTAGTCTAATTGTTTGAGGCGTGCTTCTGTCATGATAAAGATCAGAATGATATAAATGGTAACTACGCCAAATTGTATGTATAACGACCACTCGTTGAAGTGAATAATAAAATCGATGATTAACCAGATGACACCGATAATAGAGAACAACATCGTCAGTTGTTTGCTGACTTGTACAAAGTATTGTTGTGCGTATTTCCAATGAAGTAGGCTTTTCATCGAACGTGGCGTCCGATAGCCCATCCATTTATTGCGTTCATCAACAAGATGTTATTGTAACATGTAATGAAAAGCATAAGTAACGATAGCAAAAGGAATCGTGACAATAAGTACAATCATTTGAATTGAGCACCTCAATCTTAAAGTATAATGACTTAATAAAGACCCGCAGATGTATTGTATCATGCATCTGCGGGTCAATTTGTATTTATGGGTAAGGGTTAGGAGATGTGTAGCTATCTGAATTCAAAAAGAGTTACAGCTTTTTAAACTCTACTCAGCCTAGCGAAGAAACCACTACGAAATCACAGATTTCTGTTCAATAAGCATACACATATATAATGAACATACTTTCGGAAAATAAAAGTATCTATTCAACAAATCAATTACGCGGTAGCTGTCTGAATTCAAAAAGGGTTACACCTTTTTTGAACTTTAGTCAGCCTCGCGGGGGCAGGACAACGAAATCAATAGATTTCTGTCCAATAAGCATACACATATATAATGAACATACTTTCGGAAGATAAAAGTATCTATTCAACAAATCAATTACGCGGTAGCTGTCTGAATTCAAAAAGGGTTATACCTTTTTTGAACTCTAGTCAGCCTCGCGGGGACAGGACAACGAAATCAAATAGATTTCTGTCCTGCTCCCCCTACTTAGCTAATCCGACTGGTGAGAAGATGACGTAGCTTAACACTACGAGCAAGAGTACGATAGCACCTGCGATATAACGGTGTTTCCAAGGCGTCATATCGACTTTGGCATAATTGGATTTCAAATCTAACTCATCAGACGGTTTCACTTTATTGAAGATCAACACAATAATTAGATCAACAAAGAAGAGCACACTAAAGAAGTATAAATAATGAACGTGCGGTAAGAAATAAGTTAAAGCACCGTATAACACGATATGTGTGATTAAAGCCACTTTAGCCCCGAGTTTCGAAGTCCTTTTAGCAAAGAAACCGACTAGTATCAATACCAACAACGGCATACTGTAAATACCGTTAAACTGTTGCACAACTGCATACAGGCCACTTGGGAAGAGTGAGATCAACGGCGCGATAATTACCACGATAGCACCAATCAATACGGTTGCAACATGCCCGACGATAGCCACATGCTTATCTGAAGCCTTACGACCTACAAGCGGTTTGTAAAAGTCGAGTGTAAAGAGCGTTGACGTACTGTTGAGTGAGCCGACGAACGAACTCAAGATGGCACCAAAGATAATCGCACCAAAGAGACCGTAAGCCCAATCAGGTAGCACCGTGCTCAACAGTTTCGGAAAGGCATTGTCTGACGTACTGATATGACTGCCGAACATGTTAAATGCGATGACACCCGGTATCACGGTGAAAATAGGACCAAAAACTTTGAATAAACTTAAGTAAATCGCACCTTTCTGGGATTCTTTCAGGTTCTTCGCCGCAAGTGCTTTCTGAACAATCATTTGGTTCCCGCACCAGAAGAACAAGTTATTAAAGAACATACCGAAGAAGAGGGTTGGCCAAGGTACGACACTAGAATCAACAGCTCCCCAACCGTTCAATTTCTCTGGGGTATGTTGCACGATGTGGTCGAAGCCGTGTAAGAAGTTGCCGTTTCCGAGATGACCTAGACCGAGGATGGTAATGGCCAGACCACCGATGATGAGCGCAATACCATATAAAGTGTCACTGAATGCACTGAGTGACAAACCGCCGACGAAGAGATAAATAATGCCGATAATACCGATGACAGATGAAATAATGATAACTGCGGTATTATTGCTGACGCCGAGGTAGTCACTCACGTGGAACATTTTATTAAACACTAACGAACCGGAGTACAAGACAACCGGTAAGAATGATAGCACGTAGGTGATGATAAAGAGTATGGAAACGAGCTTTTTCGTAAAGCTATCGTAACGCATCTCCAGAAACTCAGAAATCGTCGTTACGCCGTAGCGTAAATATTTAGGGAGGAAGACCCAAGCGAGTAAGACAACCGCAACTGCAGCCGTCACTTCCCACGCCATAACTTCCATACCAACTGAGTAACTCTGACCGTTCTGACCGACAATCTGTTCCGTAGAAAGATTGGTCATAATAATGGTTGATGCGACAGTGAAACCAGTGAGACTTCTGCCGCCCATAAAGAAACCGTCAGTATTGTCCGTGTTCACGCGTTTCGAACGCACATAAGCGTAAACAGAGACACCACCGACGACGATGATAAAGAGTATAATCGATATCCAGTTCAAAGTGATTCTCTCCTTATTATTAGTGATTTGAAGATATAGGTTAAAATGATGAATGTAGAAGATTCAATCGTCTAACGTTATAGTAATCCATGCGTTGAATTCTCGTTGTATGTAGCGAAGAAAGAGTGAATAACTTTATTCTTATATGCTTAATATATTTTCCACTGTATAGAAATGTTAAAACATGTAAGTGTGCAACGTATAAATAAACTATCTATTTTAATATCGTAGAGATGGGGCGATGGTAAGGAGCGACGTATTTTTTTAAAGAAATTAGGAAAAGTTTCGAAATTAATATTCTGAAAATTGTGAACATGTGGTATAGTTAATATTATTTAATTTATGGAGGAGACATCTATGAAAAATATGAGCATCAAAACATTCGGAAATAATTTACTTTCGGGGGTAGCCATCGCAATCTTAGCAGGGTTAATCCCTAATGCGATATTAGGAGAAATCTTTAAGGCGTTAGCACCGAAATATCCTTTCTTCTTAAATTTGTTACACATCGTTCAAAGCATCCAATTTACGATTCCGGCTTTAATCGGTACAGCCATCGCAATCAAATTTAAACTCAATCCACTGGCAACAGTTGTAGTGGCGAGTGCGACATTTGTAGGTAGTGGCGTTGCACAATTGAAAGGGCAAGTATGGGTTCTAGCCGGAGTAGGCGATTTGATAAATGCGATTATTACTGCAGGGATTGCGGTACTGATCATCTTAATCATTGGTGAGCGTGTCGGTAGTTTAGGTCTTATTTTCCTACCGATTATCGCTGGTGGCGGCGCAGGTTTCTTAGGATTACTCACACTACCGTATGTACGCTATATTACGACAAGTATTGGTCAGATGATTAATCATTTTACAGAATTACAGCCGATTCTCATGTCAATCTTAATCGCACTGTCATACAGTTTCATCATCATTTCGCCATTATCGACAGTTGCGATTTCACTGGCTATCGGGATTAACGGTCTCGCTGCAGGTTCAGCGTCGATGGGCGTAGTTGCGGCTGAAGCGGTGCTCGTATGGGGTACGATGAAAGTGAACCGTGCAGGTGTACCACTCACGATCTTCCTTGGGGGTGTAAAAATGATGTTACCTAACATGATTAAGCACCCAATTATGCTACTACCCGTATTCACGAATGCGATCATCACTGGTTTAGGTGGCGCACTCATCGGTACAGGAGGAACGAAAGAGTCAGCCGGTTTCGGTATTATCGGTTTGATTGGTCCAATTAACGCCTTCCGATTCTTAGAACATTCACCAATCGTGTCAGGCATCCTAGTCTTCATCGCGTTCTTTGTTATTCCGTTCTTCTTTGGTTGGTTGATCAACCTCTTCTATGTAAAAGTATTGAAGCTCTATACGAATGATATTTATAAGTTCGAATTGTAAGCGTTGAGGTGGAGACTAACCCATAGCACTTCGTTGATTTTCAAGGAAAGTCGACGTAGTGCTTTTTTACGTAACGCATATTTCGTTCGATTTCCTTACATTTCAAGCGGGGTAGATAGAAGATAATTATTTTAAGTAATTGGGATATTACAGTTTTGTAACAGAACGATGTCTTGTAACAATAATCTTGTTCCATTGAAAACTGTGATGACAGTGTTGAGACCTTATAAAATCTAGTCTGGTTGAAAGGCGGTCTATTTTAACTTTATTACATTGTGACGCAAAAAGATTCTTATGTTACAGTTTAAAAACGCTATTGTAACCTTTTGTTAAGGTACCGTAATAAAACTGCCTCATTACTGTGGTATATTGAGTATGGTCAAAACAAGACTTACCAAATACAAACTAGCACAACGGATATAATAATTTAGAATATAAAAGATTAAATACTTGGAGGCCTTTTTTTATTATGAAGAAGACAATCTTAGCATCATCTTTAACAGTAGCATTAGGAGTAGCAGGTTACTCATTAGTAGACGGACATAACGAAGCACACGCTTCTGAATTAAATATTGATAAAGCACACTTAGCTGACTTAGCTTTAAATCACCCTGAACAATTAAACGCTGCACCAATTCAAGAAGGTGCTTATGACTACCATTTCACATACGAAGGTTATGACTTTAACTTCACTTCAAATGGTTCAACTTGGTCATGGAGTTATGAAGTAGCTGGTCAAGGTTCAGCACAAACTTCATTCTACTCTGCACCAACAGCTAATTACTCAACACAATCTTATACAGAATCAAGTATGAACACTGGTGCTTATACACAACAATCAAGCAATACTCACGTTCAAGCTGTTTCTGCACCACAAACTTCAAATTACAGCACTAACTCTGGTTCAACATCTTCTTACCATGGTTACTCAACTGCGCAAACTTCAACATCATCTGCATCTACTTCAGGTGGTTCAGTGAAAGCGCAATTCTTAGCTAACGGTGGTACTGAAGCAGCATGGAACTCAATTATCATGCCTGAATCAGGTGGTAATCCAAACATCGTTAACCCATACGGTTACAGCGGTTTAGGACAAACTAAAGAAGCTTGGGGTAAAGGTTCAGTAGCTCAACAAACGAAAGGTTTCTTAAACTACGTTAACCAACGTTACGGTTCAATCGATAACGCAATCAATTTCCGTAGCACTCACGGTTGGTACTAAGTCGAGAACATTCAAGCCGTCTCTCATGAGGCGGCTTTTTTATTTTGTGAGAATACGGGTAAGAGGCGTTTTTAATTTTATGATGGATATCTATGGGACAAGCTTTTTTAGCGAGTGCGAGTAGAGTTCCTGCACAACTCCTTAACCGTACGCTAGAGATATCATCACACATTTTACTGAAAAAGGTAATATTGCTACTATTCGAATAGCTCAAAGTCTGGTAAAATATTACCTAATATTCTGAAATTTATCACCGTAGCTATTTGACTACCTACAACAACAGTGAGGAGGCTGATAGATGGAATATTCACGACGATTAGCACGAGTACCCGATAGTTACTTTGGAAAGACGATGGGGCAGGAAGTGAAACATGGTCCGCTACCGTTGATTAATATGGCGGTAGGTGTGCCTGACGGTGAGACGCCACCTGGCATTCTAGATACATTTGCCGAGGCGTTATATCAACCTGAGAATCAAAAGTATGGCGTCTTTCACGGCAAAGCGACCTTTAAACAGGCCATCGTTCAATTCTACAAACGGCATTATGACGTTGACTTAGATCCTGAAGAGGAAGTTTGTATCTTATATGGCACGAAGAATGGGCTTGTCGGCTTAGCTACGAGTATCGTGAATCCAGGGGAGAACGTGTTATTACCGGATCCAGGCTACACAGATTACCTGGCTGGCGTGCTACTAGCAGATGCGATTCCTGTACCCCTTCAACTTGATCCACCGTATTACTTACCAGATTGGACGCGTGTGCCTTCAGATATTATGTCCAATACGAAGCTCGTTTATTTAACTTATCCTAACAATCCTACAGGTTCGGTGGCGACACTTGAAACGTTTGAGGAAGCTGTTCAGCTTTTTAAAAATACCCCAACGCGTATCGTACATGACTTTGCCTATAGTGCCTTTGGTTTCGATGCGCCGAACCCTAGTATTCTCCAAGTAGAAGACGCTAAAGATGTCGCAATCGAAATCTTCTCGCTATCAAAAGGATTTAATATGTCAGGCTTTCGTGTAGGCTTCGCTGTAGGAAATAAAACTATGATTGCAGCGTTGAAGAAATATCAAACGCACACGCATGCAGGTATGTTTGGTGCTTTACAAGATGCGGCCACATATGCTCTTAATCATTGCGATGATTTCTTAGTCGAGCAGAACGCTAAGTTTAAGCGTCGGAGAGATGCTGTTGAGCAGAAACTACGAGAAAATGGCATACCTTTCGAACCCATGAAAGGTGGCATCTTTATCTGGCTGCCAACGCCACAAGGTTACGATGGGGAAACGTTTGTACAATATTTACTACAAGAACAATCGATACTTGTAGCGCCTGGTATACCTTTCGGTGAGAATGGACGTCATTATATACGCGTATCGCTTGCGCTCGAAGATGCCCAGTTAGATGAAGCAATGGAGCGCCTTAGTTCGTTAGCACTACTTTACACACAATAATGAAAGATAGGAGAATGATTCATGACAACAATTAAATTATTTGGAGTAAGACCTGAAGATCGACCTTTTATTGATGAATGGAAGACGAAGCATAATGTAGAAATAGAAGAGACTGCTGAGATTTTAAACGATGATAATGTAGATACGGTGCAAGGCTTTGATGGCGTGTCGATTTCTCAACAAATTCCATTAAGTGAAACAGTTTTTCAAAAATTACATGAGTTTGGCATTAAGCAATTGGCTCAACGTAGCGCAGGTTACGATTTCTTAGATTTAGACTTAGCTCGCAAATACGACATCATCATCACGAATGTACCTTCGTATTCGCCGCGCTCTATCGCTGAATATACGGTAATGCAAGCGCTGAACTTGGTACGCAAGACATCGGCAATCCAAACGAAGACGGCGAATTATGACTTTCGTTGGGAACCGTCTATCATGTCGCGTTCAATTCAAGATTTAACTGTAGCGATTATCGGAGCAGGACGCATTGGCAGTCAAGTGGCAGAAATCTTTGCGAAAGGCTTTAATGCGCGTGTTGTAGGTTATGATTTAGAGCCAGATAACGCGCTTTCTGAGATCGTCGAATATCAATCGTCGCTTGAAGAAGCGGTGCAAGATGCAGATATTGTTACAGTGCATGTGCCTGGCAGCGCCGCCAATCACTACTTATTTAATGATGAGGTGTTTAAAGCATTTAAAGAGGGCGCTTATTTCATTAACTGTGCACGTGGATCAGTCGTTGAGACACAAGCATTGTTGGCACATTTAGATAATGGACATATCGCAGGCGCAGCTCTCGACACTTATGAGGGTGAAAAAGGGTTATTCCCGAGTGATCAACGTGGTACGGAACTGCAAGATGACACACTCGTACATTTAATTGAACGTCCAGACGTCCTCGTGTCACCACACATTGCATTCTATACTGATGCCGCAGTGAAGAATCTCATTGTCGATGCACTCGATGCTACCCTTCAAGTGATTCAAACAGGAGACACACCGTTTAGAGTGAATTAAATTCAATAGAAAAAGCTGGCAGAAGAAGCAATCTCTCCGCCAGCTTTCTTTCAATTAAGCGTTCACATCATAACCTTGATCTTCAATCGCATCTCTCATATCTTCAAAGTCAACTTTACTATCATCGTAATCGACATTAACTTGACCTTGTTCTAAACTCACTTCGGCTTGAGATACGCCATCTAAATCTTTCAATGCAGTTTCTACCGCATTTTTACAATGTTCACAACTCATACCTTCAACTTGAATTGTTTGGTTAGCCATCTTATCGTCTCCTTTTACTATTCTATACATCTTACTATAATTTCATACGTTTTAAACGTAAAGCGTTGGTTACCACACTAACTGAGCTTAACGCCATTGCGAGACCTGCAACCCATGGGGCTAGTAAGCCGCATGCAGCGATAGGAATGCCTGCCACATTGTAACCTAGCGCCCAGAATAAGTTCTGACGAATGTTGCGAATCGTAGAGCGACTCGCGCGTACTGCTTGAGGCAAGAGGTGAAGGTTGTCACCCATAATCGTAATATCGGCAGCTTCAATCGCCACCTCAGTCCCTGTTCCAATCGCAATGCCGATGTCTGCTTGAACTAAAGCAGGGGCGTCGTTGATACCATCACCGACCATCGCCACCTTCTTACCTTCTGATTGTAGTGTTTGAATCTGATGTGCTTTGTCTTCCGGTTTCACTTCCGCGATCACATCATCGATACCTGCTTCTTGAGCAATCGCTTGAGCCACTTTGGAGTTATCGCCCGTCAACATCATGACTTCGACACCCATAGTGTTGAGCTGTTCAATTGCGGAGCGGGCAGAGCTTTTAATCGGGTCAGCTACAGCGATATAGCCTCGATACGTGCCATCTATAGCGATGAGCATCGTCGTTTGAGCTTGACTTTCAGATGCTTCAACGTCAGCTAGGTCTGATTGCGCCACATCGATACCTTGTTCTTTTAAAAGTTGTCGATTGCCCACGTGAATTGAGTGGTCATCGACAAGCCCTTGGATACCGCGTCCGGGTAGTGCTTTGAATTCAGTAGAGGTCATAAGCGATACGCCTGAAGCTTTCGCATCATCCACTATCGCTGTCGCAAGCGGATGCTCAGATTGTTGTTCTAGACTTGCGATAAGTTGAAGTGTTTCGTTATCGCCTGTATAAGACGTCACTTCCGGTTTACCGTGCGTTAGCGTGCCCGTTTTATCTAACACTAGTGTATCAATATTATGTGCTTGTTCGACAAACTCTCCACCTTTAAAAAGAATGCCAGATTCTGCTGCTTTACCAGTACCTACCATTATGGACGTCGGCGTCGCTAAACCGAGCGCACAAGGGCAGGCAATAACAAGCACGGAGATGCCAGCGATTAAGGCAGCTTCCACATCGCCGAAGTTAACCAACGTGATCCAGACTAAGAAAGTGAGAACAGCAATCGACACGACGATAGGAACAAAGTAACCAGAAATCTTATCTGCCAGACGTTGGATTGGCGCTTTCGAACCCTGAGCAACCTCCACGGTCTTGACGATAGAAGCGAGGGCAGTATCCCTTCCGACGTGCGTCGTCCGCATCGTGAACGTGCCATTCTGATTCATCGTGCCACCGACGACCTCGTCATCCGTGGATTTATGAATAGGCATGGATTCTCCTGTGAGCATGGATTCATCCACCGTCGTTTCGCCATTCAATACGACACCGTCTACCGGGACGCTTTCTCCAGGTTTAACTTTGAGCGTTTGCCCCACTTGTAACTGTTCGACTGGGACCATGCGTTCTTCTCCGTTATCTATGAGACGCGCTTCTTTCGCCTGCAAGTTGAGCAATTGAGTTAATGCTGATGTCGTTTGTGATTTCGCACGTGCCTCTAAGTACTTTCCGAGTAAAATGAGCGTGATTAATACCGCACTCGTTTCATAATAGAGGTGTGGCGTCGTTTGCGGATGAACGATCCAAACGATCGTTTCATATAAACTATAGAAATAGGCCGCGCTCGTTCCTAAAGCAACGAGGACGTCCATATTAGCAGAGCCACTGCGCAGACTTTTATAAGCGCCAGTATAGAACTGCCAACCTATACCAAACTGCACGAGACTCGCAAGCACCAGTTGGAAATACGGATTCATCAACAGATGGGGTAACTGAATGCCAAAGAGATGCGTTAACATCGTTAAGAGCAACGGTAGTGTAATGATAGCTGATATGACAAGTTTAATCGCTTTATGACGGAGTTCACGTTGCTTACGATCGCTATCATTAGATTGTTCATCGGATTCAAGTTCGGCATCGTAACCTAATTGTTGGATGCGAGCGATGAGATCACGCACATCATATTGAGCAGGAACGTAAGCGACCCGAGCTTTCTCCGTCGTTAGGTTCACGTTCGCTTCAGCCACGCCAGGCATCTTGTTAAGCACTTTCTCAATACGACTCGAACAAGCCGCACAGGTCATACCTGACACAGCGAGTTCAGTAGAATCTGTAATGACGTGATAACCTGTCTTCTCTATAGTTTGAATGAAGTCGTTGAGCGTGTATGCGCGTTTAGGATAGGAAATCGTCGCTTGTTCCGTAAACAAATTCACATTCGCTTCCACGTCTTCAAGCTTGTTTAAATTTTTCTCGATACGATTTGAACATGCTGCGCAACTCATACCTTCGATACCAAGTGTGAGCGTTTCAGTTCTGCCAGCCATAAGTTCACCACCTTACGTCACTTCAATTGGTTCTTGATTCGCTTTCAATATACTCCCTATAGGTATAAAAGTCAATGTGATTGCTTTGGTATGTAGGGTTGTGGGGAGGCTTTGAGATTTTAAAAGGTGGAAAAGATAGATAAGACTACACTTCCTTAATAACGTGCGCTACGGAAATATTTTCAACAACCTATTTCATTACTAAAATGTTTAAAATACAGGCATAGTGGTACAAATTTATAACGTTAAACTTAAAGTTGATGGAGGTCTTGGGAATGAATTTAAAGGAATTTCACGACAAGATTAAAGGGTACACACAAGATAGACAACCCGGTATTGAGAAAGACATGGATCCACGACCAATCTCTGAATTAGATACGTATCGCGCAGGCGGCAAGTTACAAGGTAAAGTCGCACTTATTACAGGTGGAGATTCAGGTATTGGCCGTTCAGTAGCGATCCTCTTTGCGAAAGAAGGCGCCAATGTCGCAATTGGTTACTACGATGAACATGAAGACGCAGAAGAAACTGTGAAACGTTTAGAGGAAATCGGAGTGAAAGCGAAAGCATATGCCCATGATTTAAGAGAGGTTGAACAATCGCAACAACTCGTAGATAAAGTGGTAGGCGATTTCGGTAAATTAAACATTTTAGTCAACAACGGCGGAGTACAATTCCCTAAAGATGACTTCAGTGAAATCACGCCAGAACAAGTGAAGAAGACGTTTGAAACAAATATCTTCGGCATGATGTTCCTCTCTCAAGCCGCAGTCCCACATATGTCAGAAGGTGACGCCATCGTGAACACAACAAGCGTAACGGCATACCGTGGCTCAGGTCACCTCATCGATTACTCTGCGACGAAAGGGGCGATCGTGTCATTCACACGTTCACTCGCGACAGTGTTATCTGAGAAAGGTATTCGCGTGAATGCGGTGGCACCAGGTCCTATTTACACACCATTGATTCCAGCTACATTTGACGAAGAGAAAGTCGAAGGTCAAGGTGGCGAAACACCGATGGGACGTCGTGGTCAACCAGCTGAGCTCGCACCATCTTATGTATTCTTGGCTTCCAACGCAGATAGCTCTTATATTACTGGTCATGTGATTCACGTTAACGGTGGAGATTACATCACTTCATAAGATTTATAGTAGAATAGTTATAGTAAAGTTAAAAATAGCGCAGACGCGTTCACGATTGATGAACGGCTGCGCTATCGTTATGCTCAAATAAACTTCTTACATGTTGAGAGCGATAATCAAGTTATTTGAGCAGGCAACAGATTTATATTTAAAAACTAAAAGAAGTCAGACAACCTTAAATCCTCGAGATCAAAGTGCTTTAGATTATTGGAATTGACATTTTCGATATTAGGCAAGACATCACCCTGTTTAAATTGTTGATAGTAGCGATTGATAGTGACGCCTGCATCGTAGTCATGGAAAGTCTTCACTATTCCGAGGACTATAAGTACAGCGATAATACCTTGAAGTATACGTTTCATATATCTGACTCCTTTAATAGTTTATATTTCTATTGTACGCAGTTTAACGCGCATTGCCATTCGTCTCTAGAACTGTTTTTAACTCATACTTTGGCATGAGAAGTCAGATAGGGTTGAAAAATTTGATGAGTGGTGTATGATTTTATTTTATAATGGAGAAAATGACAAGGGGAGAAAGAATAGACATCATTTCTACCCACTATGCAGAATAGAAAGGATTGAATGATAACTATGACTGAAAGGGAAAAAATGCTTGAAGGCGAATGGTATCAAGAAAACGACGAGGAGCTACAACGTAACCGCTTAAAAGCGAAAGATCTATGTTTCGATTTGAATCACACAAGACCGAGTGATGTAGAAACTCAAAATGAAATTATCGAAGCATTGTTCACATATCAACCTACAAATTTGGAATTACTAACACCATTCCAAGTGGATTATGGTAATAACATCTTCTTAGGAAAGAACGTGTTTATTAACCATAATTGCTACTTTATGGATGCGGGGCGTATCATCGTTGGCGATAACGTCTTCTTTGGCCCTGGGGTAGGCCTCTACACAGTAAGCCATCCATTAGCTTACGAACGCCGTAATTCAGGACTCGAACAAGCACAAACAATTAAGATTGGCGACAATGTCTGGATTGGTGCGAACGCATCAGTGCTACCAGGTGTGACAATTGAGTCAGGTGCTGTCGTGAGTGCCGGCAGTGTCGTAACACGCGACGTACCAGAGAACGCCATTGTGGCAGGTATTCCAGCGAAGATCGTTAAATCTATTCACGAAGAAGAGGTAGACTCAGAAGAATAGATTGTGTGGAAGCGGGTGTAGACGTCGACCCATAGGAATAGTCGGTGACGAAGCGGTTGATGAAGACGACGTTGAGATCGCTTCTCGCTAGTTGAGGTAAAATTGTATATTGGGTTACTGGAATTTTGAAATACGACTATGTTGAGGGGCATGGTCGTATTTTTTAGTTTCGTTTTAGCTTATAATAAAGAAGAGATAAAGAGAGAATAATATTTCTATAAGACAGACCAACGATTCAGCATAGTTTACTATAGTTACTTATTTTATGATGCATGTTCTCTTTCAATAGTCTTCAGGTTGAAAAGCGATGTATTCAAAAAGATAAATAGTTAAACAAACGAAGCAATCGGTAAAATCTTTGATTAACCTGAGATATTGGAGTGAGACAACAAATGGCAAGAATACATCTTATTTATAATAATCCGAGATACAAAGTAGTTGAGAAAGATAATAAATACTTATTGATAGACCAATAACAGCATCGGAATTCCTACTTATTGCCCATGTTAAATTGGGTAATTCCTATTAAATATACAGAACTTACTTACGAAGAATTAAATAGCTTATATGTTATTAAAAATAGATATAACAGCGCTTATAGTTTAGCTATAGCGGGGGCTGGTCTACTAATTACCAGACATATTAAAAAAATTACATACTTGATGGATATGTATCTTCCGACTATATGGATGTTTGGCATATATTTAATTGGTTTTATCTCGATTGTAGCGTTGAGAGTGTATATAAGTAGAAGGTTGAAAATTACGAAGT
>NZ_PPRN01000055.1 GCF_002902685.1 Staphylococcus pettenkoferi
ATCCAATCACAGGTACAGCTGACGATAATGGTAATTACAGCATCGATTTACCGAAAGATTTACAAGGTGGCGAAGAAATTACTGTTACAGCTAAAGACAAAGATGGCAACGTCTCAGGAGAAACTAAGAAAACGGTAACTGACGCGACAGCACCGGCTAAACCATCAGTTAAAGGCGTAAACAGTACGGATAAAGAAGTTACAGGTAAAGCCGAACCAGGTTCTGAAGTAACAGTTCACTTCCCAGGAAATGAAACAGGTACAGCTATTGCGGACGAAGATGGTAACTATACTGTTGAAATTCCAGACAATGTAGACCTCCAAGGTGGAGAAGAACTTGA
>NZ_PPRN01000056.1 GCF_002902685.1 Staphylococcus pettenkoferi
TAATCATAGACCTAGAAAGTGTCTTAATTGGGACACTCCATATGAAATTTTAAATTTAGAAGTGTTGCGCTTAAATTGACAATTCATCGGGTATAAAATGAAAAAGAAAGGAAAGGGGCTTTCATGCGTGGTTAGTGAGGAAGAATTTAGATTACTGAAACAATCTGTCACTGAATTAGCTGCGAAGATGGGTAACAACCAGTTAGAAACATACTCAGTTAGTTTGTTATTTCTGGAGATGGAGTATGGCATAGAGTCATTTGATAAAATTTTTGCAGCATTTCTACGTTATACGAGTGAACGGCATAGTGATGATATGAATGCTGATGATTTAAAAGTACTTATAGATAAATATAATGAAAGTAATCACGAAATCAGTGATTTTATGAAAAACAAGATTATCATTGGATTTGCGACGAACTATATACCAAGTTTGGGCGAATTGGCTAATGAGTTGCAAACTGACATGATATGTAATGGTATTAAAGTTGAAGACTAATTAAATAACCCATATTGTAAATTTATTTAGGACAATTTAATGATTACTTATTAGCGCAGTAAGATATTAAATTTTATCCCTCAAACCTTTAAATGAAACTAAAGAACTGCACCTCATAGCGAGGTGCAGTTCTTTTCGATTTATCTATCTTGATCTCCGTTAAAGATGGAGTTTCGCACGATAACGTAATCGACTGTTGTAAGTGACTTCAAGTCTTTGCCTCCAGCATAGGAGATAGAACTTTGTAAGTCTTGTTGCATTTCGTTTAACGTGTCTGTCAACGAACCTTTGTGTTCAACAAACATTTTCTTACCTTCGACGTTTTTGTGCTCACCTTTTTGGAATTCTGAAGCACTACCGAAGTATTCTTTGTACATTTTACCATTCTCTTCAACAGTTTCACCTGGTGATTCTTCATGCGCAGCGAAGAGTGAACCAATCATGACCATAGAGGCACCGAAACGGATTGACTTGGCGATGTCACCATGTGTACGGATACCACCGTCCGCAATTAACGGTTTACGCGCAGCTTTACTACAAAGGTTTAGTGCAGCGAGTTGCCAACCACCAGTACCGAAGCCAGTCTTGATCTTCGTAATACATACACGACCTGGACCAATGCCGACTTTCGTTGCGTCAGCGCCAGCATTCTCAAGCTCTCTCACACCCTCAGGCGTGCCCACGTTACCAGCGATAACGAAAGCATCAGGTAGATGACGCTTGATGTGTTGAATCATGTTAATCACTGAGTCAGAGTGGCCATGCGCAATATCAATCGTGATATATTCAGGCACTAAATTCTGTTCAGCGAGCGTTTTGATAAAATCAAATTCACGATCTTTCACACCTACAGAAATTGAGGCGAAGAGATTCGCTTCTTGCATTTTTTTGATAAAAGGAATACGCGCAGCTTCGTCAAAACGATGCATGATGTAGAAGTAATCATTCTCTGCGAACCATTGTGCGAGTTCTTCGTTCATGACCGTCTGCATATTCGCAGGCACTACTGGCAATTTGAAACGACGAGGTCCAAATTGAATAGAAGTGTCACATTCAGAACGACTTTGTACAATACATTTATTTGGAATTAATTGGATATCTTCATAGTCAAAAATTTTCAAATATATAACCACCTAATTAGTATTCAGCTTATTCATGATACTAGTTAATCTACCGTATGTAAATAGGGAAGTTAGCCGGTGATTGTACGGGTAATATTTTCTATAGTAAACCAATTTTTTATGAATGATATGTCATCTGTGTTGTTGGAAAGGCGAGACTGAGTATTTATGCACTAGTGTCAGTGACGATTTTAAATATCTACTCATCTACTGCTAAGTCGTAAACCTTATCACCTAGCACTTCTCTAAAGTCATCTTCATCTACTTCTTTGTCTGCCAATTTATCTAATTTATTGACGAAAGTTTCGTATTGTTCATCCACTTTGTCGTCTGATACTTTATCTTCATTATAATCTTTCAATGTTTGCGATAAATCTCTTGATTCTTTACTTAATGTTTTACTCACGTCAGTGAAGTGATTTTCCACCTTTTTCTCCTTATCATTAGGCTTGTAATCATGTTTCTCTTCCTTGAAGTCGTCTAAGTTCTCATCGAGTTGATCAGATAGCGTATCGAAATGTTCTGCAAATGAGTCTAAATCAGTATCTTCATCTACCTGCGACACGTGTTTACTGAAACTACGTGCTGATTCTGCATAGCTTGAAACGAAATATCTTAAATCATCAAGATATTCTTCATGATCTTCTTTTTTATCCTGCTTTTTATCTTTCTTCTTGTCAGAGGCAGAAGTCTTACTATGCTCCTTATTATCGGCATGTTTATCATGCGTATCGTTACCACAAGCACCAAGTAGTAGGGCGCTTGCTAACACGACAGAAATAGATTTTCTCAATGGAAATTCCCCCTAAAGATGTTTGTAATATGTTGTAAGAATAAAATGTAAGCGTTGAAACTTATTTTTAGAATTAGAAAAAATAACTGAAAAACTATGTATTTATTTTACTCGCACAACAATTAGTAGAATAACATAAAGTTAAGAAGAGTTTTAGATGAATTTGTGAAAAAATATTTGAGAAAGAAATGAAAGTATGGAGAAAGTTAGAGCAAGATAAAATAAAATTAAGCTCATACTACAATAACTTTATTGTCATCATAATATGAGCTTTCTTTACGAATTATATTTTACTTTGGAGTAGCTTATTTTTCAGACTCATCAACGAGATCTTCCGCTTTTTTATAAACGTCATCACCTAGAATTTTCTTAACACTCTTACTATCGATTTTATTTTCGTCTTTAGGCTTAGCTTTCTCTTGGTAATCTTTAGTTATATCAATGATTTCTCTACTGTATTCTGGTTCTGTTAAGTCACCATCAGAAAGTTCCTGTGTTTTATTTTTCATTCTTTTTAGCATTTTATCAGTTTCTTTATTGAGGTTTCTAAAGTTTTTAGCTAATTTCTCTTGGTCTTTGGTACCTTCTATATTTTTTGTAGATTTATCAAATTCATCTCGATCTTTTTCAAAAGATTTACGTGTTTTAGATAGTTCTTCAACTAATTCCGAATTTTTTAGCGTTCTTGTGTCCTTTTGGAATTTTTGGAAGTTATCCATATCCTTATCTACGAATGTACGTAACGCCTTTTGATATTTTTCATGTTGTTCTTTCTCGCTTGTGCCACAAGCTCCGAGTAATAGGGCGCTTGCTAATAAGATTCCTGCTGTTTTCTTCATAATCATGTCTCCTCTTTGATAGTCATTTGCCGTTCTTATCTATATCTCAGGCTATAATGATATATATTATAATAAAATGAATCTGTTGTATAGATAGATTGCAGATTTTTCTAAAATTTATTTTGTCCAAGTAATTTTTTCACATTTTAGACTAGGTAAAATCACTTCACAAATTTAACCTCAACTAAAAGACAAATTGAACGAGCAGCATGTAAACAATCGTTCCGCCAGCGATGGAGAGCAACATACTTTTTTTAACCAAATGCAAACCTATAATCACAACTGTTGCGATGAGTTCAGGTAAGCCAAAGCTATACTTCAAGACATTGACGTCCTTGAACGAATAAACGACGAGCAGCCCAAAGACAGCAGCGGGCAAAGCTTTGCCTAAATATCTCACGAAAGAGGGTGTGGGCTTGTTTGGCGAAAAGATATAAAAGGGCAGGAAACGTGTAATCATTGTGCCTAGGACAACTAAAGCAATCGTGATTATTTGTTGAAATAAAGTCATGACGTAGTCCCTACCTTTCTTTCAATTGGCTTTCTCATAAAGATAAAGATGACAAGCATCGCAATCATGGCTGGTAAGATAAAGGCTTTAGGTCCAAAGATGATGAGGCATAATAATGATACTCCGATGCCAATAGTAGAAGTAAGATGACTGGATTCCTTTAGCCAATTATCCAAGAAGATCACTACGAAGAGTGCCGTCATCACAAAATCAAGTCCATGCGTATTAAAGTGTATGTAATCCGCAGCGATACTACCAATCGTAGCGCCAAATACCCAGTAACAGTGATTAAATAATGTGACGTAGAACATAAACCAACCTTTATCAATATGACTAGGAACTTGCGCTGTTTTATTAATGACGAACGTCTCGTCGCACATACCAAAGATGAGATAATATTTCTTTTTACCCATATTTTTAAACTCTTCTAGCATTGAAATGCCGTAGAACAGATGACGTGCGTTGATCATCAGCGTCAGAATTAAAGCGCTGAGCGGACTGAAAGAAGCTACGAGCAAACTTCCCGCGACAAACTCCATAGATCCAGCGAAGATGGTCGCACTCATCACAATAGCGAAGATAGGTGCGAAGCCAAGGGAATGCATATAAATTCCGTAAGCGATACCTAGGAAACTAAATCCAGCGAGTATCGGAGTCGTATGTATAAACGCTGTTCTCATGATAGGTGAATGTGTCATCTCAACCGCCTTCTCCTTTCTATAATCATAATTAAATATATATTATCTGAATTTTACAACATTAGCAATACGCAATTTTTTACTTTTATAGAGTGAGATAAAATGAGCTGGAATATTTAGAAATGTTAAGATTATAATAAGAAATAGTAAAATTTTTTTAAAAATATTTATTAAAAAATTGAATGATTATATAATAAAAGTGTAATGACATTTGATAATGTTATTTCAAAATTAAAAGAGTGATTTCATGAAGAAATTAACGAAAGCAATGGTAGCTGCATCTACGATTGCGACACTAAGTTTAGGAACAGTAGCAGTTAACGCAACAGACGCACACGCAGAGACAACACCATCTGCAACACAAGCTAAATTCGTGCTTGAAGGAAATGCAGGTGACGATGCAAGCTTTCTTACAAGTCCTCAATTTATTGAAGGATTAAATGGTGGCGGCATGATGTTCAATGGTTACTATATGACAACGCACATGAGTACGCCGGATTACCACCAACACAAAGTACATGATCAAGTGATACAAACTGTAGGGGAAGGTAAGTCTGCGCGCAGTGTAAGCTTTAATGTGACTGACACATCAGTGACAGTTGAACAATTGAAAGCTGCGTACGGCCAGGATTTAGGACAACTTTATCACAGTGGTAGCACACCAGACGACGGTTTATACTACTACGATAAAGGTCAATATCCAATTCAGTTTAACGTTGAAGACGGCCATGTGGTTAATGTTCTAATTGGCGATCCTGTTACGGATTAATCCAACTCAGTTAAGTTCCTACTTCATTAAACTTCTGAACTGTTACGTTGAAATCACTTCTGAACTGTTATTTAAGGCTGAGCGCTCACTTTGGTGTGGGTAGCTCAGCTTTTTTTGCTAGTGAGAGTGAGGCTGGTACTCATTGTTGTATAGCCCCTTACTGCATTTTAGATAAAATGAGCGCTAGTTATGAGGATGTTTGAATGATGATCTTCTTAGCGAAAAATGAACCCGCAGATGCTTTCATCAGTCATCTACGGGTTGGATAGCGGTTATTGATTTATTCTACTTCTGTTTCGCATCTTTAACACCGTTACTTACAGCTTCTGAGAATCGATATAGATTATGACGATAGTTAGAAGTTTGTTCACGGGAATTACGGTCGAAATCACCATGTTTAAAGAACGTTTTACGTAAACCATAAGAAAGTTCGAGCTGAACGCCTGCATTCCCATCATTCTTATTAGTAACATTCTGACTTGAATCGCCTTCTAAATAATCAGGGCTTTCTTCGACTTTAAAACCTGCATCTTTCAAATTATCTCTAATCGCATTACGTAACTTTAAATCTTTACCTCCGATGTACACGACGGATTTACTTTCACCCATGCCGTGAATAGAGACCGCATGATCGCTTTTCTTCATTAATTTCAGTAGGGTAGGTTCGTCGAAGTGTGTGGAAGTAATGTGTAAGTCTTGATTTCCTGATTTCATTAATGCTTCGAAAGCGTATAATTTATAATCGCCTTTTTTAGAAATCTGTTTCGCAACTTCAGACGTGCCAGGTTCAATGCCACCACCATGAATTGCGGTAACAATCGTATCGCTAGAAGTATTTTTAGAAGATATCTTCCAATCCTTACTCTCACGCGTATCTTTCTTTAATTCTTTAAAGTTTTTATATTTATCAGAACTGGAATTCGTCTCGTGTTGTGAAGCGTAGATAAATACGACTGTGAGTAATAAACCAAATAATACCACACAGGTTAGAAATATATACAAAGGTTTTGAAAATGATCTTTCTTTCATAACGTCTCCTAATATATTGATAATTATTTTAACTTAAATGTATTAACATCAGATTAAGTAATTATATATGTTAAATGAAAGTTAAATATTTGTAAAACCAAATCATATCCAGA
>NZ_PPRN01000057.1 GCF_002902685.1 Staphylococcus pettenkoferi
AGATGTGTATAAGAGACAGGTATAAGGGTATTCGAGACGATATTATTTAGAGCTAAAAATGGGAAACGTGTATAAGAACTTATGATAAAGAGTAATTAAATGCACGAATTCTCACCATTTTTCAATATACGAAGTACACTCCTATATATAAATTGTATTTCTGTCATTTTTTATAATTATAGGTATTTCAAGTTATTCTAAATATACTTTATTGGTATAATATAGAAGTCGTCATATCTTCTGCGATAAATAAAGGCGCAGAAAAGAGGTGTTCCACCATGATAGAGCTTATAATACAAACTTCAGTCACAATAATTAGTGGCTGTATCATTGCGATATTTACGCAATGGCTACGTAATCGCAATGATCGTAAAAAATGACGACATTAGTCATCACCGTATAAAACCCCTCACTATGGCAGTAGTGAGGGGTTTGGTGTTTCTATGATAGAGCTTTTACAATATAATTATAGTCCAGTACCCAATGGATTGCAAAGCTTAACCATACATATGCCTTCTCTTCGCAACCTTCATGATAAATTATTACACTAGAGATCGTGTGATTCGATATAAAAAAATCCTCACTACCAACATAGTAAGGAGAATTAATAATTGTGTAGCTAAAATCTTTATTAAGACTATAGCCACAATCCTTAGTGGCTTGGTAAACGCGACAATAAAAGACGACAATAAAGTCAGCACAAAAACCCCCTCACTATCCGACTAGTGAGGGGGTTTGTGCATTACTATGCTTTCTATGCTTACAAGCTATATTATATCACTAAACTATAATGCATTGTAAAGTTTAAATGCTGGGTTTCCTTTGGCTCATTAATTATAGAATGAAATTCTCATGCTAAAAGCTACTTGATTTATTAACGATAACAATAGCAATTTACACTTAAACTACTTAAATACACTTCATAGATTATATCACTAATTAAAAAAATCCTCACTACCGACATAATAAGAAGTAATAATTGTTTCGTTGCATTTTTAACAAGGTTACACTAATAATGATTACTAGGTGCATTGTTACGTATTTTAGTTACTAGCTTAGTAAACGCGACAAGAAAAATAACAGACGATGATAACCAGCACGAAAAATCCCCTCACTACTGGCATAGTGAGGGGATTTGTGCATAAACTGACTCTTTTGCTTACACAATGATTATACCACTAATATTTATTTGATTGCAAAGTTTACCCACACCTTCAATTCAACGATATACTCGTATCGCCCACCGCTTCTTCAGTCACCTTTCTTTATAGTCCCTCTCCTCTAGTTTTGATTATTCTCTGCTTAATGCTACACTCAAGACACAAAATTATTAAAAGGTAAAATGATTAAATGAAATATTTAAGAATTATTGCATTTATTTTATCCCTATTCCCACTAGAGTTTATCGGCATGATGACTGACTATCAAACGGGTTCAACGATTGGCTATATTCCATATCTCATCGCTGTCTTCTTAATTAGCATTGCTCTTTTTAATGGTAAACTTAAAACGTGGCTCAGTATATTCGTAAGTCGAGTTATTGGCATCTTCGTTTCTTGGATTTGTGTGCAGCTTTTCTTCGATATTTATGAAACGGCAGGTTATTTTAAACCTTTTACCGCTAATAGTTTCACCATCGCCCTCGCCATTATTCAATTTGTCTTAATCTTGCTCGTATCTTTTGTTATTTTTGCTTTCTTTCCACGTAAAACTCAATAGGTTAAAATGTAACCTTTTACTCAACTACATACTTAGCATTTTAAATAAATTCAACTATTACTAATAAAGTCATTTCAATAAATTTAATTTCATCTATTTTCCAATTCACACATATAGTAGAATAAAACTATGTAAGATAATCATTTAATGAGGTGACTTTATGAATCGTATTACGAAATATGTATCAGCTGTCGCACTCGCGGGGGCTGTAACAGTATCTACTCCACTCACTACTCAGGCGTCTGGTGGAGGTGCACATCAAACGGCATCAAGTCAAAGTACGCAAACTCAAACGCCTGCGAGTCAAACTGATCTCGGTGTTCAGAACTATATGGCGGTGTCATGGTATCAGAACTCGGCTGAAGCGAAAGCGTTATATGCGCAAGGCTATAATACTGCGAAGGCGAATTTGGATCGCGAAATTAAGAATAATAAAGGTAAGAAAAACTTGGCGATTGCCCTCGATATTGACGAAACAGTATTAGACAATTCTCCTTATCAAGGCTATGCTTCTTTAAATAACAAGTCTCACCCTGATGGTTGGCACGAGTGGGTAGAATCTGCGCAAGCGAAACCGGTGTTTGGTGCGAAAGATTTCTTGAATTATGCTGATAAAAAAGGCGTCGACATTTATTACATATCTGACAGAGACCAGGATAAAGATTTTAAGCCGACTCAAGAGAATTTGAAGAATCAAGGTCTTCCACAAGCAGATAAAGAACATATTATGTTAAAAGGTAAAAACGAAAAAGACAAATCTGCGCGTCGTGATAAAGTGCGTCAAGACCATAAATTAATCATGTTATTCGGTGATAATTTGCTTGATTTCGATAATCCGAAAGAAGCTACGAAAGAATCACGCGAGGAGTTCCTTGATGCGCATGCGAAAGATTTTGGTAAGAAGTATATCATCTTCCCTAACCCAATGTACGGCAGCTGGGAAACTACTGTTTACGGTAACCAACATGGTTTAAGTAACGAACAGAAAGATCAGTTGCGTAAACAATCTATCAAGTACTTTGATCCTCAAACTTCTGAAGTTAAACATAACTAATACTTAAAAAAATGCACGATCTGGAATGCTGACCAGATTGTGCATTTCTCATATAGGAGCTAGGTACTTACAGCTTTTATTTAACCTTACAAATCTACGTCAGAATCTTACATTTTCGAAAGCTATGCATTTTAAAAAAGCAAAAAACGTTGCCTCCTGTAAGAAGACAACGCTACATACCTAAGCTGACTGTTTCTGACTCAACACAAGTGATACAAAAACAATCACAATTCCAATTATTGCGTTCACTGACAGATGTTCATGTAAGAAAATGAGGCCTAACAATAATCCAACTACTGGCACCATATAGTTCGCTAAAGATGCGAAAATGGGACTGTATAAGTTAACGAGTGTGTTGTAAATCACATATGCAAGCGCAGAGTGGACAATTCCGAGAATAATTAAACTTACCCATTGTCCTCCGTTGAAATCAAAAGTAAATGCGTGCGGAACGATGATGAGTAATATCAGCAACATCCCACTCGCAATATAGAGCACGTTTCTCATGTGATGGAGTGGCGCCGGATCTTTCAAACGCTGCATTAACACGAGTGAAATGGCGAAACAAAACGTCGCACTGACGAGTAAAACGAGTGATAGGATAGAGTCGTAGTCAATGTGTTGCGGATCCCATGAAATGAAGACGACCCCAATAAAACCAAGTATAATCGCTATAGTTTCGAATAAATTAAGTTTTTTCGAGGTCGCGATAAACATGATAAGTAACGTAAACACAGGCATAAGTGCCATAATTACGGAACTAATACCACTTGAAACGTGGCGTTGTCCTTGCGCGATAAAGATAAAGGGCAACACAACTTCAAATAATGCGATAAATATGTATAACAACCATTGCTTTCTGTAATTCCCTTTCTGCATTAACATTGTGACAATAGTTAAGAAAATGCCCCCAAGTATCGCTTTACCAAACGCGATAAATGTCGCACTGGCATCATGAGCGATGACTGCAGTAAATAAGAATTGTGATCCCCAAATTAAGCTTAATAAAGCGAGCAAGCCAAATTTCTTCACAAAACCGCTCCTTTTCTTGAAAGATTTCTTAATGCTACTACCACTTTATCTAATCATCACATCAACCGTAAATAGAACTGTTTAGCTATCTCTCACAAACAACTTAGACCACGCCCACACCAAAACGCACTAAAAAGACGAACCAAGAAGTACTACCATCTACTTCTCGACCCGCCACAATTATTATTTTCGCGGTTCCAACCTAGTCTTAATGCCCTAACATCGAAGGTAAAAAAGGTGCTGCGAACATAAGATGCTTCGCGAAACGCATAATCGCGAGTGCAGCTAACACAAGAATAACCAGGAAGCCGACCGTCTTGTATTTCTTCTTCTCAGGTTCTTCCTCTTTGGATTCTTTACCATCTAGATACGCTAATAATTCTGCCTCAATTTCTTTATCGATATCGGATTTTTCTTCATCCTTCTTCGCATCCGCCTCGTCATTCTGCTTTGACGAAGTTCGCTCGCTATTTTTACTATTATTAGACGTCGGGCTGTCTTCTTTTCCACTTTCTGTTGTACCTTGCTTTAAATCTTCTGTTGAAATCTCGTTTACTTCAACGGTTTGATCTGATTGTGACGCATGTTCAGTTTGGCTTTCTACTGCTTGTTTCTCTATCGTCTTCTTATTCACGCTTAACACCTCTGTTTGTCTGGAATCGTCGTGTTGTCCACTACTTATCTTCAATTATACTATGAACACGCCCGTCCGAGTAGTGATTCACCTACCTTATTCACGAGCTGTTCCTTCCTATATAAAAGGCAGGACGGAATCCACCTCTTGAATTCTCGTCCCGCCTCATTGGAATTGTTCTTTATCTTATTGTTAACTTCTCTACTGAATGAAATGTTTTACAGAAATACGTTATCTTATGCGGCGCTTACCTTCATTTTACAATTATTGGGGATAGTTGTTTCTTGAAAAATAAGACTGCCCGCATACTTCGTTTCTTATTTATTCTCTTTAACTGTACCTTGAATTGTACCTTCTTTAGTTTCCTTAACAGTACCTGAAATTATACCTTTGTTCTCTTTCTTCGCCATGTTCGCACACCTCCTCACTCGATTTGTGCTTTCAAGTTAATCGTTAAACACTTTGCGATATTGGACTAAGCCTGAAATGTAATGCTCAATGTCATCAATACGCACACGGTAGCCGTGGTGTTTAATAAAGAATGAATTGATGATTCGAGCTGGATTCTTGAAGTACATCGCAAGTTCAGGATAGAAGAATCCGACACGCTCATAGTTGGCGCGAATATGAATCGTTTCAATAAATTCCTTTTCGTCGATTAACTCTTCCACTAAATCTGCATGACCTGATTTCTTCGCTTTCTGAATCAAGTGGTATGTGGCCATGAGCATTTCTAAAAATGTTGGGAATGTCGTTTCACGATTTCTAATATAATTCAAATACGGCGCAACGTTCTGAATACCAAACTCGAAGTATTTACGTTGTGGGTCAATTTGAACGAGTTCATTTGTACAGTATCCAAGCCAGTGGTCGTGATATTGCCAATATTTCTCTGCGATAAACTTTTCAAATAAACCTTGAACTGCTTTGAGCCACATCTCGTTATGGTCAATTTGATATAAACGTAATAACGCTAAAGCTGCTTCACCGTCATAGTACACTACTCTGAACTGCTCTTTCGTCGTGAGATCTGGATAGTTAATGACGTGTGTCGTCTGCGCATTGTCTGGATCAATCATGCTGAGAATTCCGTTGGCAACAAGTTGCGCTTTTTCAAGTAACCCTTTCTCTTCAGGATGATAACGGAGATACTCACAAACAGCGAAGACGAATGCAGCATTCTGACCGAGCTTAATCTCATTGATATTTTTCGTATCATCATAGATATGCCCTATGCCATCTACTTCATATAAATAATGTTCAATTAAGTACTCTAACGGTTTCTTCGCTAACGTGATGTCTTTGTCACAGTATGCGAGTCCTTCGATTAAGGCATATGTTGATGATGAGTGTCTAAGGTTATTGTAGAAATTGATCTTTTTATCAAAATGAGGGAAATAACCGTAAATATACTTCCCATTGTCTTGAATCTCATTTCCTAAATAATCCGTAGCTTTACAGATTAAATCATCAAGTTCTGGCGCAAGATGATCCACCTTTCTTAACCCTTTCATATAGCCTTCTGCATGTAGGTCATAGACTTGATCATTTTCAATAAAGAAGCTCTTCGTTCTGAACTTGATCACATCAGCACCGCGCATATTCGCATGACTATACTTACCACGAATACGTTTGTATTTGTTCAAATATGTGTTGATATTCGTCTCAGATAAGATAAAACCTTTCTTGTCTTTACCTGGACGCACAAACGCATTGACGTTAATTTCTTCAGGTAGGAAGACGGTATCCCAATCTTCGTCTAACGCTATACCGTAGTCCACATAGTTACGTCGTGTGTTGATTAAATCCGCTTTCACATCTTCAAAGCGTGCCTCTTCCGTATCTGTGACGAAATCGAGCTTAATCCACTGAGGACGCTTCCCTGATTTTTTACGATATTTTTCAAGAAACTTTATGATATTATTCTTCAAATTCCTCTTATTTTTAAATAAATGCACTACAGCTTTACTGTTAGGATTTCCTACACTGAGGAAACTATAGTCATTATCAGGATAAGCACTCGTCATCTCCAGCGCTTGAGAAATACTACTCTGTAATGTCATCTTGTTAACTCCTTAATTTATAAATCTGATCTTATTCTTAAATGTAATCCTACAATACATTATAACTCAGCTATAGGTAAAAGCACTACTTTCTAGGAAATGATACATTTTAAAAATCTATAAGGTAGAGTGGCTAAGCTCAAAGCCTAACCACCCTATGGTTTAAGAAGATTATTTCTCTTCTTTAGAATCTTTGCGACGACGGAAGAACAGAAGTGAACCGAGACCAGCAAGCACTGTGCCTAATAATGTTGTGTTGGCATTGTCGCTACCAGTGTCAGGAAGAGCTTTGTCATGGTCTTTGTCAGAACCATGGTCTTTAGTGTTGCCGTCGTGGTCACCATCTTGAGTGTGGCTATCATGGTCTACGTCTGAGTTTGGATCGTGTCCAGTGCCGTGGTCAGAGTCTGAGTCGGCGTCTGCGTCTGAATCGGCGTCCGCGTCTGAATCTGCGTCAGCATCGGAATCTGCGTCAGCATCTGAGTCTGAATCGCTGTCCGCGTCGGAGTCGCTGTCCGCATCTGAATCCGCGTCACTATCTGCGTCTGAATCGCTGTCTGCATCGGAGTCCGCATCGGAATCTGCATCGGCATCTGAGTCAGAGTCACTGTCCGCGTCTGCGTCTGCATCGGAGTCTGCATCCGCATCAGCATCTGAGTCGGCATCTGCGTCTGAATCGGCATCTGAATCTGCGTCGGCATCTGAGTCTGCATCGGAATCAGCGTCTGAATCCGCATCTGAATCCGCGTCGGCATCTGAGTCTGCATCACTATCTGAGTCTGAGTCACTGTCCGAATCTGAGTCGCTATCTGAGTCGGAATCACTGTCTGAGTCAGAATCGCTATCGGAGTCAGAGTCACTATCGGAATCTGAGTCACTGTCTGAGTCAGAATCGCTATCGGAGTCAGAGTCACTATCTGAGTCTGAATCACTATCTGAGTCTGAGTCACTGTCGGAGTCGGAATCACTATCTGAATCGGAGTCACTGTCTGAGTCCGAGTCACTGTCGGAGTCGGAATCACTATCTGAATCGGAGTCGCTATCTGAGTCTGAGTCACTATCAGAGTCAGAATCGCTATCTGAATCTGAGTCGCTGTCTGAATCTGAGTCACTGTCGGAATCTGAATCGCTGTCTGAATCTGAGTCACTATCAGCGTCAGAATCGCTATCTGAATCTGAGTCGCTGTCTGAATCTGAGTCACTGTCGGAATCTGAATCGCTGTCTGAATCTGAGTCACTATCGGAATCTGAGTCGCTGTCTGAATCTGAATCACTGTCGGAATCCGAGTCACTATCTGAGTCGGAGTCACTGTCTGAGTCGGAATCGCTATCTGAATCTGAATCACTATCCGAGTCAGAATCGCTGTCGGAATCTGAATCACTGTCCGAGTCAGAATCGCTATCTGAGTCTGAGTCACTATCTGAGTCGCTGTCGGAATCTGAATCGCTATCGGAGTCACTATCTGAATCTGAGTCGCTATCGGAGTCAGAATCGCTGTCTGAATCTGAGTCACTGTCTGAGTCGGAATCGCTGTCTGAATCTGAATCACTGTCGGAATCAGCGTCCGCGTCCGCATCATTGTCGTCAGGATCTGGGGTTACTATTGTAGTTGAGTCTAGATCTGTTCTCATGATACCGTAGCCCTGTCTTCCAGCTTCTTGGCTCGAAGTAATCAGGAAATTATATTCTGAATTCTTATCAATACCAAGTTGTTCTAATGTTGCTGTCCATGTTTTTCCTGCATATGTAGCCGTGATTGTTTCATTTTCAGCATCATAGTCTAGAACTACATCATTAAGTTGTTGACCATGAAATTTGCCGTCGTTTTGATTAACTGTATTATCAGCATACTCTATTTTATTAGGTGGAACATCTTTACCTGACCCTAAGCTTCCAACTTGTTGGCTCGTACCATTGCTGTCGTTAGCAACAAAAGTGCCATAACCAATCTTTACGCCACCAATTTGTCTCAAGTTCTTATTTTTATCTTTATCTATAGCATCTTGATAATTATAGCTAGTGTCGATTTTAAAACCAGCCGCGTTGGCTAATCCTTTATCTCTTAGAATACCACCTTCACTTAAATAATCCTGGGCATTTTTTGTTGTAAAGATAAATCCCCAACCATTTGAACCAGTCGTATTACCTTGGTTATTATTTGCGATTGGAACTGTAATTTTAAAGTTTTTATTGAAATTTATTTTTTTATTATATTGTAATACTCCGTTAGTACCCTTACTGGTATTTGTTCTTTTATTAAAAGAAGTGATATTTTTATTCCCAAATTCATCAGGGAATACATCATGAGTTATATCGCCATATTCAGTAAAATTATTAGTACCTACAGTTGTTGTAGAAGTTTCTTCTGTTAGAGCTCTGGCTCTAAAACTGCTATTAGTTATTGTATTAGAAGCATTTTTAACGGATACTTCATTACTAGCTGGAAGGTTAGAAGTTGTTTCGGGGGATAATTCTTTATTCTTTTTTTTCGTTAGAGACAGCTTCTAGTGAATTTTCATCATTTGCTACTTTATTGATAGATAATACATTATTTTCTTCTCCTCTAGTGACCTCTTTAGAAGAAGTAATATCTTTTGCTTTTTCTTTAGTAATAGCTTCTGAAGAACTTACATTATCAATTGTTTCACTTGATATTTTTTCTGAATTAAAATTACTATTACTCTCATCTATTTTATCAGATAAATCAGTAGCATTTGTTTGTGCATTTACTTTCGTATCTCTATTTGTCTCAGATATTTGCGTAGAATTAAATTCCGTATCATCTTCTACTTCATTTTTCAAAGGTTGTTCTTGTTCGCTTGGTTGAGTTGCTACTTCTTCAGTAGTATTTAAACTTTTCGTGGCTGCTTGAGTATCTTTATTATTAATTTCTGTTTGGTTAGACTTCGTCTCAACTTGATCATCATTTGAGTTGGAAGCACCTTTGCTTACGTCTTGTGAGTAACTATCATCTTCAGCGGCTTCGGCATCTTTATCCACACCAAATAGAAGTGTGGCACCGATGATGATACTGGCAGTCCCCACAGTGAATTTACGGATAGAATAACGATTCTTCCGATTTGAAAAGGGATTTTTTGACATCTTCAATACTCCTTTACTTACAATATGGTTAAACGCATTTTAGTTGCGTTCATTTAACATTACCACCTTCCTTTTAAAAAATCTATAATTAAAATTATTTTTTGGTAAAAGGTCATTTTATGTCCAATAATAATATAGAAAGTAACTTTACATTAATATAAAGATTTTTGTTAATTAGATTTGTAATACTAAAAAGATTAAAATTATTTAACATCTTTGATTATATAGGTTAAATAATCTTTTACCTCTTGCATTTAATAGTAATTTATTTTTGTGCAAGTTTATTCGCTACCTTTCTAC
>NZ_PPRN01000058.1 GCF_002902685.1 Staphylococcus pettenkoferi
CTCCTCAATATGTAATCACTTTCACATTAACATTAAAAGCGATCCATTGGAATATAATAATGGAATTTTATCAATAAAAGATATGAAATAGTTTACTTTATTCGACTATACTAATAAACACAAGACATTTTAAATAATCATTTTCGTAAAATTCCCGAAGAATAGTTTTTTTACAACTGTATATATGCTATAATCACAGTTGAAAAATCTTAAGGGAGGAGTTACAACGTGAAGAACAAATGGTTATGGATTATTATTGCTATTATCATCGTGGTATTGCTAGGAATTGCTTTAATACTCAAACAGGTGAGTGGCAATAGCTCCAAAGATGATAGCAGTAAAGGTTACGATACATACAAGATGAAACATGAAGATGCGTTACATCTTGAAGGAAAGGCTGCCCCTAATGCAGTGAAGACATATACAAATAATAGCCAGATTGGCACTTTTACTAATGTGCAAGTGAAAGATGGCCAAGAGGTGAAACAAGGTGACCCGCTCATCAACTACGACACAAACCAAGGTAAGCGTCAACAGCTTGCGGATAAAGTAGATGATGCGCAAAGTGCGGTGAACGACGACTATCAGAAGATTAATCAAGAACCTAACAACAATGATTTACAGAAGAAATTGAATCAAGACCAAAGTGCGCTGAACGAAGCTCAACAACAATTGTCTAAACATGATAAGCAAGTGAATGACAGTACGTATGCCTCATTTGATGGTAAAGTCGACATCAAGAGCAAGAATGATGCAAGTGAAGGTCAACCGATCTTGAAATTGATCTCTACTGAGCCACAATTGAAATCAACAGTTTCTGAATTTGATCTCGATAAGATTAAAGAAGGCGACAAAGTGAATGTCAAAGTGGACAACAACGGTAAGACTGGTAAAGGTAAGATTACGAAGATTAGTGAATTGCCAACAAGCTACGATAAATCAGATTCTGCAGGAGAATCTGCTGGTGGCGAAGGTGAAGGCGCTAGCGGGAATCCAGTAGATAACGACCCTAGTGGTGGTAACTCTAACAATTCATCTAAATATTCAGTGATGATTGGTGACATCGACATTCCAGTAAGAGCTGGCTTCTCAATGCAAGCAGATGTGCCGCTTAAGACGATGAAATTACCTAAATCTGCGTTGACGAAAGATGACAAAGTCTTTGTTGTCGACAAACATCACAAAGTGCATAAACGCGACATCCAAGTGAATAAAGCGAACGGCCAAGTTTATGTGAAGAAAGGCTTGAAACCAGGCGACAAAGTCTTGAAAGATCCTAAGAAAACTTTAAACGATGGAGACAAAGTTGAGGTGTCATCATGATTGAACTCAAAGATATCAATCGTTCTTTCAAGAATGGCGATCAGACCAATCACATCTTGAAAGATATCAGCCTCAATGTGCACGAAGGTGAGTTTGTTGCGATAATGGGTCCTTCTGGTTCCGGTAAAAGTACGCTCATCAACATTTTAGGATTTATCGATCGTGGTTACGAAGGTGATTATCAGTTTAAAGGTGAAAGTTTTAAAAAGACGTCAGATAACCGTCTGGCTGAAATTCGAAACAAGACAGTCGGGTTCGTCTTTCAAAACTTTAAGCTGATTCAGAACAACACCATCTTGGAGAATGTGAGCATCCCGCTCGTTTATGCGGGACTCTCATCTCAAGAACGTAAAAAGCGTGTGATGGAGAAACTTCATCAAGTTGGACTCTATGACAAAGAGAATCACATCCCCAACAAGTTATCCGGAGGTCAGCAACAGCGTGTAGCTATCGCGCGTGCGGTGATCAATGACCCTGAATTCATCATTGCCGATGAGCCTACAGGTGCACTGGATCAGAAGACTTCAGAGGACATTATTAATTTGTTTGAAGAGCTTAACAAAGAACTTAATACGACAATTATCGTAGTTACACACGAACGTGAGGTAGCTGAGAAAGCGGATCGTATTATCCATATTCTCGATGGTCGTATTCAGGAAGAAGAGGTGATGACATGAATAACTTATCGAATATCATCGCCGTTTCTTTTAAATCCATTATGAAGAATAAACGTCGTAACATCTTGACGATTATCGGGATTGTCATCGGTATCGCTGCCGTTATGACGATTATGTTCTTAGGTAATGGTTTTAAGAAAAAAGCTAATGAACAAGTTGAAGATACAGGCGCAGGTAAACACTCAGCAACCATCATGTATATGCCGAATTCGATGGATAGTAAGACGAAGCCTTTTACCAATGAAGATCTACAGACAGCTAAACAAGTAGAAGGTGTAAAGTCAGCTAAAGTTAAAGAAAATGACGAGATGGGTTATAATGCGAAACTCACGAATTCTAATAAAAATGGTGACCTTAGCGTCTTCAAAACGAAGAGCCAAACAACTACTGATAAAGGTAAAGGTTTCACTGAAGATGCGAATGACACGAATGATAAAGTTGTCGTTATCGACCATAAGTTAGCGAAAGACGTCTTCCATAATGATGCGATTGGTAAGACGCTGTTCATCGATAATCAAGGGTTTAAAGTTGTAGGTATTGCGGATAAAGGCGGAGGCATGTTCGGTGGCGGCGATAATGCCGTTCAAATGCCGACGGGTACGTTCAAAGCGTATATGAAGAACTTATCTACAGACATGCCACAACTTCAATTGAAACTGACAGATGATGCGAATAAGAAAGATGTGGCCAAAAAAGTTGAGAAACAGCTCAACAAGAAAGGTACAGCATCAGATAAAGGTCAATATTCTTATAACGATATGGAACAAAATATGAAATCAATTAATAAACTTTTCGATGGCATTACGTACTTCGTAGCCGCAGTAGCAGGTATTTCACTCTTCATCGCGGGTATTGGTGTGATGAACGTGATGTATATATCTGTAGCTGAACGAACAGAAGAAATCGCGATTCGTCGTGCGTTCGGGGCAAAGAGTCGAGATATTGAAATCCAGTTCCTTGTCGAAAGTGTCGTACTTTGTTTACTCGGTGGAATTATTGGACTGATACTCGGTATCTTGTTCTCATTCCTCATCGATGCAGTAACGCCTAAGTACGTTTCACCAATGATTTCCTTTGGACCTGTGATTATCGCAGTCGGTGTATCTACACTGATTGGTGTGGTCTTCGGTTGGGTACCTGCGCGTGCCGCAGCGAAGAAAGAACTTATCGATATTATCAAGTAAGCGTTACGGAATCTGGGCCTCACATTCAGTGGGCGTCCAGATTTTCTTAATGAAATTTGAAGTTTGGGAGGTAAAGTGATGCGATTTTTAGCTTCTTTCTTTGGGACGCTAGCCTCGATAGGCGGTATGCTCTTCTTTATTAACTTTCTTCTTCATTTATATGATAACTGGTAAGGAACGCATTTAGCCTTTTTAAGCCATCTACCCTATGGTAAGACGAGTATTATCGTAGGAGTGATTGTCTGCATTATATTAGAATCCATTTTTGAAGGCGATGACGATGAAGAAGATGAAGAGAGAGAGCGTGAAGGTAAAAGGGATTAACTGTGGAAGCGGTTGTCTTCACTTTTAAATAGACAAGTTAATCGCTTAACGACCTAAGCCTTACTATTATAATAGAAGAAACACGACACAAATAAGTGGAGAATCCCGAATCAGATAGGGATTCTCCGCTTTAGTTTAAGATTCAATACTGACTTTTCCGTTATGATAGTGCACCGTAGCACCTTTCTGTACTTTATCGTAATCTTCCTTAGGCACAGCTATCAGACGTTTACCATGCTTGATTTGAACCGTTATCGTATGCAGGGTTTCGCCTTTCTTCATTTGTTTACGCAACATATCTTTCTGTTGCTGGATAGAGAGCGCTGCCGATTGCTTCTTCTTATGCTCATTTCTATTATTCACAATGGCGTAATAGAAGAGCCAGTTATTATAAAAACTCGTACCCATAAACTGATTATGATAAGGTATTGAGTCTTGATAGCGTCGTGGGGGCGGTGTTAAAGACTTCGTGCGATTTAATGAAGCTCTCGCACGTTGTCGACTCGCCGCAGAACCTTTGTGACTTGCACTTCGGGAAGCGTTACGACTTGCTTGCTGAGCACTTTGACGACTCGCATTAATCGCACTTTGACGCGCCATTGAAGTTGAGTTGGTAGAACTTGTTGACGAACTACGCGCAGCACTACTACTAGAAGAAGCACTGCTACTTGAGCTTGAACTAGAGCTGCCTCCTGAACTTCCGCCACTACTTCCCGCTGCATCTGCCCATTGCGGTGTAGTCAATCCAATCGCAAGTGCTGAGATCATCGCAGTTTGTCCAATTCGTTTCATGATCTTCATTCTGTATCACCTCACTTACTTCTTAACGTCGCTTTTATCTTCTACTTTACCGCTGAAATCATCGTCGCCATAAGTCATGTAAGGTGGACGATAAATAAAGAACTTCTTACCATCTTTGACGACATGCGGTTTCTCATCACCGTCATCAATGATGTGCTCATAAACGTGATCGAGCGATGGGTGGTAATGCTTAACTTTAGATGAACCTTTCTCCTTATAAGCGACATCTGTCTTCGCATCTTCAGCGTCACCGTTGTTTAAGACTTCGTAGTAAACGAGATCATAAGTATTATTTTTACTCGCGTCTGAACTTGGCTTCTTTGAACCTTTATCGCTATCCTCACAAGCACTTAAGAATACTGTAGTGCTGAGCACGAGTGTGAGAATCATTAAAATGCTTTTTTTCATAAAACATATAACTCCTTTGTATTATATTCATTATTTAACATATCATAATTGAATTGAGATATGTAGGAGAGTCTGAAATCTGAGATTAAATAAAAATATTAGATATTTCTTGAGAAGGATGACTGAATGTTATCGAAAGGCCAGATTTTCTTATCCGTTTTTCCCAAAAACTTTTACCATACATATCGCCTGCTGAAATTAGCGAGATTAGAGTAGGCGGAACCAGGGAATTTATAACTATGATTGGATTAATAGAGGAGGATGAACCTATGGACAATAAACAGTTAGGTAATTCAGGTTTGAGAGTGTCCCAATACGCATTGGGCTCAGTGCCATTCTCAGGAACGAATGGCTTCGAGAATGCTGGGGGTATTTCAAAGAAAGAACTCAATTACATGATTGACTATGCAATTGACCAAGGTATCAATCAATTTGATACGGCAAATTTATACGCGGAGGGAGATGCTGAACTCGCGTTAGGTAAGGCGATTCGCAATCATCGTGACGAGATGGTAATTAGTTCGAAGACAGGTTTTCCACTATCAGATAATCCCAATTTCCAAGGTGGAACACGTTCAAATATTGAGAAGTCAATTGATGAGTCACTACAAAGATTAGGAACTGACCATATTGATTTATACTATATGCATTTATGGGATGGTAATGTTCCAGTTGAAGAAACCATTCAAGCGATGAATGATTTAATACAGAAAGGCAAGATTCGTTATTGGGGCGTTTCGAATTACAGTGCTTGGTCGCTGGCGCAAACGGTAACGAAAGCGACAGAGAACAACATGGCGCCTCCTGTAGCTCAACAAATTTATTATACACCAGAAGCGAGAGAAGCGGAGTATGAATTGCTTCCGGCTGCCCGTGAACTCGGTGTGGGTAATAGTATTTGGTCTCCACTCGGCGAAGGTCTCTTGACTGGTAAGATTACTCGCGATAATAAACAAGGTCAACCCGGTACACGTCAAGGTGACGGTTGGGCAGAACCTTACGTTAAAGATTATAATTTATTATATGACTTAGTCGATGTGCTTCAAGAAATTGCAAACCATCACCAAGTATCGGTACCTCAAGTTACTTTGGCATGGTTAAGAGAGCGTCCGAATGTAGATTCACTTGTCTTGGCGGCGCGTAATAAAGAGCAACTTATTGATAATATTGCTTCTTATCAACTTCAGTTGACGAAAGATGAGCAGGATAAAATTACTGAGCTTACACAACCAGAGCCATTATATCCGCATTGGCATCGTGCGATGAATTCAGCAGAATTTGGCTCTCCTGCTGAACAAGCGTACTTGAGAGAATTTGGAGATTTAATGGAGCGTAAGCAACAGAAATGATGAGCTTTTATTTGTCAAAATGATTGATTTAAAAATATTTTGTTTTTATTTGACGCTTTCCCTTGCTTAGGGGCTACATTCAACTAATTTCTTTCGCTTAGAAAGCTCAAGAAATGGATTTTCATTGCAGCCTTAATCCCTCAAGCGTGTCAAGACGTCCTTAAAAACAAATATGAAACCTATCATTTAACTATATTTAATGTGTTTCTTGTTCATTATTTCTTAGCAAGAACTAATTTAGCTCATTCATTACTAAGCTAGAAAGTTAGTTTCTTAATGAAGGAAAACAACCATAACAATTAAATATTTCATTTTTCTTGCTCTAATTTTTAATTAAGATTTAAACATAAATTTAACGATTTTTTGCATAAATATACCTTGAATTTATCAATTAAGCTTATATTGTAGGTAAGTGAATATTGCATCACTCAGTACAAATTAATATACAAAATCGCCCGTACTATCTAAAAGTAGGTAGTGCGGGCGATTACTATATTTATATCACTTGATTAAAGATTTTCTTGACCGAGTTGAATTGCGGATTGAATATAATCTGCAGCATCTTTCACGCGTCGTGTTTCGTCTTCGTTCAGCTCGATTGCATAACGTTCAACGATACCATTTTTATCCACTAAAGTAGGAAGGCTCATCGCACAGTGATTCAAATCATACTCGCCGTGAAGTGGGGCAGTGATAGGTAAGATTGAGCGCTCGTTGAGTAAGAGATGACGGATGAGAGAAGTTGTTGCACGAGAAACTGTACTGCTCGTCCAACCCTTATTCTTCAAGACGTCAAACGCTACTTTATCCACCTGATCTGTAATGGCTTGTTGATCAATCGGTTCAACATTTGCTAATTTCTCATATTCTGCAATAGGCATGCCGAAGATTGTCACTTTACTCCATACAGGCACAGCATTTTTACCATGTTCACCAATCACGAAAGCATTCACAGATTTCGGATCAATTTGGTAATGTTGCGCAATCAATGTTCTAAAACGCGCACTCTCTAACAAAGTACCTGTTCCCATAATCTTCTCTTTCGGATAATCCACCTGATCTTGAGCGAGATACGTCATCGCATCAACTGGATTTGTGATAAAGATGACAAGCGCGCTTTGAGTGACTTGCGCGATACGTTGCATAATATCTGTCACGAGACTTGCGTTATCCTTTGTGAGTGCGACACGGTCTGGCATATTCGGATCCATAGGTGCACTTGCTGAGATAGCGATTACATCAGCACCTTGAAGATCGGCATAATCTCCACGATGGATATCGATGTGATTAACGTTCTCTAACCCCTGCATATGTACATGATCGAGTGCTTCACCATAAGCGAGATTCTCGTTGTTATCGATTACGATGATTTCAGAGAATAAATTCTCATATTGAATATCTGTGAGTATTTGGCTTCCTACGTGTCCGATTCCAATAAGACCCAATTTCATATTGCTTCACCTCAAATAATTTGTAGATAAATTAACTTTATCACACTGTAGCTTGAGAAAGCTGAGTTATCGGCTTATAGGTGATGAGATTTTAGATAAAATTAAGGAAGAAGAATATATTTTATCGATTTTGCATAAATATACAAAAAAGAAGAAATCGTGCTATGATTATAGCGTCATCTAAACGTGACGAATATGTCACGAGGAGGTGAGTTGTTGTGTTTGAAGCAATAATAAATACTATACTAACTACTATCAGTAGTTGTATAATTATTGCGTTTAAGAACTGGTTACAAGAACGCAATAAAAAAGATGACAAATAACCAGCACTAATAAACCCCCATGCTACTGACCTAGCATGGGGGTTTGGTGATGCTGTCGTGTTTGAATTACTCTTACATAATACCTTGAAGCAATTAAGAATGCAAGTAAAAAGATGCTATAGATGTATACATCTGGATAATTATGTAAGGTGTCATAAGTATACATATCTTTAATGTTAGATTTAAGTCATTTCTGAAGTGTAGATCTTTTCCATTATACACAAATCCCCATGTTATAACCAAAAACATGAGGATTTGTGTGTGTGACTTATTATAGAGTCGTCTGTCCTTTGCACCATTCTGATACAAACTATAATAAGCAGTTGTATAGTTATTGCGTTTAAACACTGGTTAGATAAGCGCAATAAAAAAGATGACAAATAACCAACACTACACTCATCTTGTACCATTAACATTGCGCGTTAGATAATAATAAGTGTATGAGTTATTTTTATTATACTTAAGTTTAGTACGATAAAGCAACAGAAAAGCGCATTATTTTAAAAAAATTATCTAATGCCTTTGGATTCAAGATTTCATGCTAGTTCACTCTATAAATATTTATTCATACTTCTCGTCCGATGAAACTACTCCAACGCACCCTATACACAAATTAATGATAAATCTTACTTCCTTGTTCCTTAAACTCTTCGGCCTTTTCTTTCATACCTTCTAACTTCTCTTGATGTTCTTCTCTAATATTATGTGAAATCTTCATTGAACAGAATTTAGGTCCACACATACTGCAGAAGTGTGCCACTTTAGCAGCTTCAGCAGGTAAAGTTTGGTCGTGGTATTCTCTAGCTTTTTCAGGATCTAATGAAAGATTAAATTGGTCGATCCATCTGAACTCAAAGCGCGCTTTACTAATCGCGTGGTCGCGCTCTTCAGCATTTTTAAGCCCCTTAGCTAAATCAGCTGCATGTGCTGCAATCTTGTAAGTAACAACACCTTCACGCACATCGTCTTTATTCGGCAAACCGAGGTGCTCTTTCGGCGTCACGTAGCATAACATTGCAGTACCATGACTCGCGATGTTTGCAGCACCAATTGCTGAAGTGATGTGATCATATGCTGGAGCGATATCTGTCGTTAGCGGCCCTAAAGTGTAGAACGGCGCCTCTTTACAGTAGAAATCAGCTAAATCTTGGTTCTCTTTAATCTTATGTATTGGAATGTGACCTGGACCTTCAATCATCACTTGCACACCATGGTCCCAAGCGATATCTGTCAGTTCACCTAATGTCTTAAGTTCCGCAATTTGACTCTCATCATTTGCGTCATAAATTGAACCTGGTCTCAAGCCATCTCCGAGGGACACTGCGATATCGTACTGAGCGAGGATGTCGCATATTTCACTAAAATGCTCGTATAAGAAGCTTTCTTCGTGATGCGCTAAACACCATTGCGCCATGATTGAACCACCACGAGATACGATACCTGTGAGACGATTGACTGTCATCGGTACGCATTGCAGGCGGACACCCGCGTGGATAGTAAAGTAATCTACGCCTTGTTCAGCTTGTTCGATGAGCGTGTCGCGATAGACTTCCCATGTTAAATCTTCAGCGACACCATCGACTTTTTCTAACGCTTGATAAATGGGTACAGTGCCCACAGGGACAGGTGAGTTGCGTAAAAGGTATTCGCGCGTCGCATGAATATTCTTACCTGTAGAAAGATCCATGATCGTATCAGCACCCCAGTGAATCGCCCATACTAATTTCTCAATCTCTGCTTCGATAGATGAAGAGACTGCAGAGTTTCCGATATTCGCATTAATCTTCACTTGGAAATTCTTACCGATAATCATCGGTTCAGATTCAGGATGATTGACGTTATTTGGAATAATTGCACGTCCACGAGCGATTTCTTCACGAACGAACTCTGGTTCAACATCTTCACGGCAAGCGATAAACTTCATTTCTTTTGTGATGATGCCTTGTTGGGCATAGTACATTTGAGTAACAGGTTTATCGCTACTAGACTTTCTAGGGTCATACTCAAATGGATGTTCAACTAACTTCTTATGTCCTGCTTTTTTAAAGCCGTTATCAATGGATTGTACACGGCGACCGGTATATGTTTGCGTATCTTGTCGATCTTCAATCCATTGTTCACGCGTCTTAGGGATACCTTTGAAGACGTCGACTTCGTAATCTCTAGAGTGATAAGGTCCTGCAGTATCGTAGACATAGAGTGGTTCATTTGTGCGTGTTTCATTCTCGAAGACTGTTTCTGAGAGGTTTATTTTTCTAAAAGGTACCTTGATATCGCTATCCATACCTTGTCTAAATACGCGTTCACTCGCGGGAAATGCTTTCTGAAGTTCAATGTTTTCTTGTTTCATGAAATTAAAGTCCTCCTCCATTAAATTGCGCTAGGAGGGCTTAAGTGGAGAGGTTCAAGAGAAGCGGTTAAGAGAAATCAACTGATAGGCAGGTGAATTGTGGCAGTTAAGAATATAATCAATTTGATTTCTATAATTAAGTAGTAAATATTAAAAAAGCACATCCTTAAGAAGGAATGCGCAAAGAACGACATATAGAGACGTCTCGTGTGTAAGTCATTATCTATTCTGCAAGTGCTTAATAATGATAGATCTCGCACCAATCACGCGTTAGCCATATGTAATCCCACGTGGATTGACTTACAAAACGATAGAGTAGAGCAACTAAGCCCTTGTATATTCACTACTCTTCGTACGTTCATTTGCTTCCCTACGCTAGTATTATCTAGTTCAGGTCCAAAGGGTTGAGGAATCCTCCTCTTTCAGCACTTTAAAGCACCCCTAGCAATGTAATATGAAATTACATTTATATCATAGCAATAATTAACAGAAGTTACAAACTTATATTGGATGAATAACTTTACAAGGATTTGAAAGTAAGAGCACTAGTATAGCTGTCTCTTATACACATCT
>NZ_PPRN01000059.1 GCF_002902685.1 Staphylococcus pettenkoferi
TAAATAAGAAATTAAAATTAAATTACCAAACGTTAGAAACGAAATATTTTCATATATTACCTACTATATTACATATTACTTTGTTGATTATTTCTTATGGACTTTTTTTATTTTTATTAATAGGAGTGGCTGATATCTTTATTTCAGATGATTCTCAAAACATAATTTTGTTTATATTCTGGGTTTATATTACAATGTGTTTTACTTTTATTAACTGTGCAGTATTTTCTAAGAATAAAGTATATGCTTGGCAAAAGAGAAGTAGATAATTTAAAGAAAATAGGAGGGTTCTTATGCTACCAATCGGTTCGATAGTTTATTTGAAAGAGGGAAGTCAAAAATTAATGATTATAAGTAGAGGTACAATATTAGAGAGTAATCACAAAAAAGAATTATATGACTACTGTGCTTGTACCTATCCTTTAGGAGTATATGATGACGAAGCATTTCATTTTAATGAAGAAAATATTGATAAAATTGTATTTAAAGGTTATGTAGATGATGATGAAATTCGCTTTCAAGAAATTTATGAAGATATGGTAAATAAAGTAGGTAATGATGTATTAAAAGGTAAAACAGAAAAAAGAATAGAAGGGTTAAATTAAGTATATAAAAAGATTAGAAGACGACCAAAGTGATTTTAAACTCACCATGGTCGTCTCCTATTTACATACCATCCATATGCATTTTATGAATCTTCATCATTAATCCGTGTGGCACATCGTCGTGTTTTACGACTTTCATTTTAGTGAATTTACCATCATCTTTAGACTTAGATAATTTCACGAAATCACCTTTTTTAGGTGAGAAACCAGATTCTGATGGGAGTTTCACATCTTTTGTTACTTTATGTGTTTCTTCACTGACGATTTTTTCAGCTGTCGTATCATCTTTCATGTAACCATAATATGTTTCTTTCTGACCTGACACGAACATGATAATCACGAAGATAATACACACGATGATCATAATCGCACTTAGCGTTATAGCGAGTCCTTTACCTTTCACCTTAAAATCTCCTTTTTAAATCGTTTTAACTTCTTTATATCGAAATTTGCAGGTGTATGCAATGATTTGTACTTTCTCTAAACACATTTTCGCTACAAACTGTAACAAAATTGACGTAATCATTTATTGTTAGTAGAAAAAAATATCGATCTCAATAACGCAGTAGTTGACTGTATTTAAGAAAGCTAACGCTATCTCAAATACTAGTCAATCTTGCGAGAATAAGACCACGAGATCAAGATTAATGTCTCATTTCCTATCGAGGAGGGAAGATACGAATATATTTAATTTCGTCCTTATAAAGCTCAACAATTTGATCTTCTTCACGGTTGAAATCACAGCTGACCAGTTCAGATTTAGGTGTGTTACTCAAACGCATGTGCTTAAGAATCTCATCATCAATCAACGTGTGTTGAAGTTGCTCTGGTAGCGCATCATCGATAAAGCCATGGTCACGATTGAGCGTCTGTGTAAAGCGGAGTGACGCGCTATGATATGGATTAATAAGTTTGAAACGCTGAACGTTTGTACTCAAGCGGCGCTGCTTCAAGGTATTAAACAATAAGAGGTGGATCGTTTCACCTTGTAAGCCGATTAAATAATTGGAATGGAAGTGTACCGTTGTGTTTACGAATGGTTTCAGAAATTGATAAATGTGCGTTATGGGCTTCTGAATACCATGATGGTTGAGAAGGGCGACAGCTGAACGCGACGAACTTTTTAAATCGAAACTCACGCTAATCCCTCGTGCTAAGAGCTGACTTACGTAGGTAATCATTTCAGAAAGATGCACTTCAGTCGGATTATGCGCATTGATAAATTGCAACTTCGTGATATGTTGATGGATCCATTGACCACTAGAAATATCCAATACACGCGAAAGTGTATCGAAGTAGTCAATCGGTGTTTTGCAATGATGAAACGAAGAATGGAGTTCTTGCAGTAACGTCAACGTTTCACTTTGGTCAACACTAATGAAGTAATAGTCACAATTTAGCTTCTTCAAATCATCGGCTGCTTGTTTAATCCCCTCGACTTGTTTAAGCCAGTCTTCAAGTTTCAATGCAAATTGAATTTGAGGATAGCTTTCTCTCAAACTTTTAATAGAATGTTCAATGTCACACTGCGCCATTTCACTCGCATCATAAATCAGCATCAACTTCACATGATGATCCGCTGATAGATAACTCGGCTTGTACAAGTACAGTTGCGCAATGAGCGATTCTACACCCTGAACTTCTTCTGGTGTGTGTAAGGTGAGAGCGAAACCGATATTTTGGTTAAAATGTTTATCGATATATTTTAACAAGAGTGGGCGTTGTGCCTCGCTAAAGATAAGCGGTTGTGCTTCCTCAAGTATAATGTAAGGGTTCGTCAATGAAGAAAGTTGCATATTCTCTTCATTAATAAAGATTTGACTAAATAAATCGTTCAAGTCCTTAACATGGATGAATGTCTTAAATGATTGCGTTTCCTGTGCGTTCAGTGAACTTGTTAAATTGATCGTCGTATAATTGAGCATTAACGGTTGTTCTGTAGCAGCGCGCTTTATGAACTCATGATATACATTTGGGCGGACCTTACTCACGTGGATTGTCATATCTTTAGCAATCGCATGGCGTGACCGAAATTGATGTGGGGGTAGGCCTATCATCTCTTTAAAATGACGCGTAAAGTTATTAACTGTATGATACCCAAGTTGCTCAGCTACGTGTGCTAATGAGTGTTTCTCAGAGAGCAGTGGTTGGAGCGAAAGTGCTACTTTCAAACTTGAGATATAGTCTTTAAACGAGATGTGCAGTATTCTCTTAAATAGTAAAGAAATGTATGAGGACGACACGAAGAAAGCTTGAGAAATCTCTCCGATAGTCACGTTCTTCTCAGTACGGTCATTAATGTACTTTATAATTTGATTAAGAGTGCTATGATTCGTTCGCACATGAGGAAGATAGGGATAATTGTAGTTAATGAGGGTTTCGCGCTTTAAGATAGATAACATCTCTTCAAGCAGTTTCTGATTAGAAGCTTGTTGATCAGTTTGTGGGCGAAACATCTTAAGAATTAAATATTTCAAATAGTCATGATTCTGTAGTAACGAATTATCGAGATAAGCATTCAGTAACTTTGGATAGATAGACAAGAGGTAATTTAGCGGAAGGGTTAACTCCACGACTTGGTGTCCTCGTTCAATTTGATATAAGTCTCCGTGGTTAATGATGAGGATCTCTCCTTCATTAATATAAGCCGAACCATTTAAATAGTATTCTAATTCGCCGTCGAGAGAGAAATAGAGTTTGATGCAGTTCAGACATCGCTGTTGAGGTCTTTCAATGGTATCATGGATGTGTAAAGTAATTTCCATATTCTGTTCTCCTATTATAGTTATTCGGTTAAACTCAAGTGAAGTTAACTTATTATATAACATTTTTGAGTATTTCTTAATACTTAATAGCGATTTTTTTACTAAAAAGACTACTTAATTGCGCAAATTTGACTAAGCAGGTAAAAATGTTGGAGTGAAAGTTAAAATTATGAAAGTTTACTAGAAAAAATCAGCGCATTTTAAACAACGGCAGATTAAAATACCATACTGCAACCCACAACTTACGCACAAATCATTTGTGACAATACTGAAAAAACAATTGCTTTCATGATTGGAACCGGTTACAATCAAGATAAGAAGATTATGGAACCGGTTCTATAAAGGAGTGACAGACATGAGTTACAAACAATCAGCTAAAGAGATATTACAAGCAATCGGTGGGGAAGAGAACCTTGAAGCGATGGCCCATTGTGCGACACGTCTACGCCTCGTACTGAAAGACGAAAGTATTGTGGACGAGAAAGCGTTGGGAGAGATGGATGTCGTCAAGGGCACATTCTCCACTGGTGGACAATATCAAATTATCGTAGGATCAGGCACGGTTAATAAGGTATTTGCAGAGTTAGAGAAACTCACAGGTAAGGAAGCATCCACAACTTCAGAAGTGAAAGATCAAGGCAATCAACATATGAATCCGTTACAACGTTTCGTGAAGATGTTATCTGATATCTTCGTGCCAATCATCCCTGCTATCGTAGCGGGCGGTCTCTTAATGGGACTTAACAATATATTGACAGCCCCAGGATTATTCTATGATGGTAAGTCATTGATTGAGGTGCATGATCAGTTCAAAGGTCTCGCAGGAATGATTAATATCTTTGCGAATGCGCCGTTCACTTTACTTCCTATATTAATAGGATTTAGTGCAACTAAGCGCTTCGGAGGTAACCCATTCCTAGGTGCAGCGCTAGGTATGATACTCGTTCACCCAGAATTGATGAATGCCTACGAATATCCGAAAGCGATGGAAGCAGGCAAGGCGATTCCGCACTGGGATTTATTTGGCTTACATATCAATCAAGTAGGCTATCAAGGTCAAGTGCTACCGATGTTGGCAGCTTCCTATATCCTAGCGAAATTAGAACGTGGATTGCGTAAAGTTATTCCGACCGTACTCGACAACTTACTGACACCACTGATTTCAATCTTCGTTACAGCCTTTGTCACTTTCTTATTCGTTGGTCCAATCACTCGTACACTCGGTTATTGGTTATCAGACGGTCTGACTTGGTTATACGATTTCGGTGGGGCAATCGGCGGATTGATCTTTGGTTTCTTCTACGCTCCAATTGTTATCACAGGTATGCACCACAGTTTCATCGCGATTGAGACCCAATTGATTGCCGATAGTTCACAAACAGGCGGCTCATTTATCTTCCCAATCGCAACGATGTCTAACGTGGCTCAAGGTGCAGCCGCATTGGCCGCTTTCTTGATTGTGAAAGAGAACAAGAAATTGAAAGGGGTCGCATCTGCAGCAGGTATTTCAGCATTGCTCGGAATTACTGAACCAGCGATGTTTGGTGTTAACCTTAAACTTCGCTATCCATTTATCGGGGCGATCATTGGCTCAGCTTTAGGTGCCGCATACATTTCACTCTTTAAGGTGAAAGCCATTGCCTTAGGTACAGCAGGCTTGCCAGGATTTATTTCCATTAGCGCGAAACATCAAGGTTGGTTGCACTATGGTATAGGTATGATCATCGCCTTTGTTGCAGCATTTGCGATTACGTATATTCTTTCTCATCGTAAAAAGTACAAAGATGTCGCTTAACAATTACATTCTTTGCGTAAGGTAAATAGATAGTAATAAAGTAAAATATTGAGATAAAAACAACGCGTTATTTCAGTTCTGTCAATCATACAGAATAGTGAAATAACGCGTTTTTATAATGATGAAGCCATTGGCTAAAACTTTCGTTTCTTCCACAAAAGGGTGCCGACGATTGTAACCAGGATAAGTGACACACCAATAATAATGAGCCATGACACGTAGCTATGGTCGTCGATAGGTAACGGCACGTTCATTCCGAAGAAACTAAAGACGAGTGTCGGTAAAGTCAGGAAGACAGTAAAGAGTGTTAACGTCTTCATCGTATTATTCATTTCATTAGAAAGTAATGACGAGTAAGATGTCGTAATACTTTCAAGGATATTCGTATAGAGCTCTGTCGTTTCGATGGCTTGATTGTTCTCAATAACTAAGTCTTCAAGAAGTTCTTCATCTTCCTCGTAACGATGCATGGCAGGTAGACGGAACAACTTCTTAATAATATTGTCGTTCCCTTTTAACGCAGCCAAGAAGTAAACTAAACTCTTCTCGACTTCCATCAAATTGTATAGTTGCTTGTTCGTCACATTATTCTTCAAACGTTTCTCGATACGTAAACGCGACTTATTGAGCAGGCGCAAATTACGGTTATAGTGATTCGCAATCGTCAGTAGGATATTGAGCGCGAACTGACTGCGATATTTCAAGTTGATTTCACTATCGAAGCGGGCAAAGTTCTCCAGAAACTCATTGTCTGTATCACAAACAGTGAACATACGTTTATTTCCGATAATAATGCCGAGCGGTTGTGTGATAAAAGACAAGACTTTCAAGTTAGAACTATTCACTACGGGTAAGTCGATGATGATCAACGAATAGCCTGTTTCATCGTCATATTCAATACGAGCACTTTCTTCAGAATCCAGTGGATCACGTAAGAAATCCTCAGGAACATTAAACTGTTCGATGAGTTGATCGACCTCTTCACGCTCAGGTTCAATCACATTGATCCAATCCGGATTCTGATTTAACGTTGTTTCAGTAATCTCAGTGGGTGTTTGTGTATATGCTGTAATCATCAGTGACAGCAATCCTTTCTTATGTTAACTACTTTATTAATATTATCTAATAATGAGTCGTGTGACAACTATTTATTTCGATAATCTGAATGCTCGCTGGCCATGAGACGCAGCGGACCATTGTAAACAATCTTAAACAAATAATCGACGACGAGATCAGCACTCGGAGGATTGTCATCTTGAACCCAGTGTTTAATGAAAGAAATCGTCGCACCAGCCACGTAACTGTGGAAATAACTCTTTGGCACACCCGAGATCATATCTTGCTGGGTGATGTGTTTATCCATATTCTTAAACATCGTCTCTCTAATCTTCTCCTCAATATGTGTCGTATGCCCAATGTTGAGTACGACGCGATAGAATTCAAGATTATCACCTATATAATAGAGAATATTGCGTAATATCTTCGTAGCGAATTCTCGCGCAAATGTTTCTGCATCGATATGAGGGGTAAGAAACAAATCGTAATCTAGGGATTGTGAGAGACGTTCGATATATTCGTCTTCGATTTGTTCGAGCAGGTCATATTTATCCAGATAATGTAGATAGAAAGTGCCTCGATTGATATCCGCGCTTTCTGTAATATCTTTAATCGTAATTTTCTCTAGCGTATTATGCTTCAATAAATCGATTAAAGCATATTTAATGGCCTCTTTCGTCTTACGGACACGTCGATCTTCTGTCATAATAACCCTTCTTTATAAGAATTTTTTCGAATAAATGAACAATATACAACACGATGTTGATTAATGTACATATCGGTGTGTATTGCATATTGTAATCTCTTTTACAACTATTATAATAGACAACGTAATTGATATTCAACACAATGTTTAATAAAAGGAGGGCGACAGTGATGAATATTTTAAAAAGTAAATTCTTATGGTTAGCACCCATTGTTATATTAGTTATCCTAGGCATCTTCGCCTTAGCATTCTACCCAGCTTTTAACCCTAAACCTAAAGACTTACCTATCGCAATCGTGAATCATGATAAAGGGACTACAATTCAAGATAAAGAGATAAAAATCGGGGACAAACTTGAAGATAAACTCACTGATAGCGATTCAGACACAGTCAAATGGACGAGCGTCAACAGTGAGAAAAAAGCTAAAGACGGCTTAGAAGATCAAAAATATTACGGTATGATCGTACTTGAAAAAGATTTCTCTAAACACGCAATGAGCAAAACTCAAAAAGTCATCATGGATGCGAAAAAACAAGAAATGCAAGATAAAGTGAAATCTGGAGATATTCCAGCAGACAAAGCGAAACAAATGAACGAAAAAATGCAACAACAAGGTGACAATAACGACATCAAAGTTGAAAAAGCAAAAGTTTACACAACTGTGAATGACGGTGCCAACAAACAAGCATCTCAAATCGCATCACAAGTGCTCAGTGGTGTAGGTGACAACATCAACAAACAAATTACACAACAAGCAACAAGTACACTTGCGAAACAAGATGTGAAAGTATCACCTCAAGACATCAATGACTTAACAACTCCAGTGAAAGTCAAAGACCATAAAATGCATGAAGTGAAAGATCATCAAGGTGGCGGTAACGCACCGTTCTTAATGTTCATGCCAGTATGGATGAGCTCCATCTTAGCTTCAGTATTATTATTCTATGCATTCAGAACAACTAACAACGTTTCAATTGGTAGTCGTATCAAAGCATCATTAGTACAAATGCTCTTCGCAGTCATCACTGCATTTGTAGGTGGTTTTGGCTATGTATACTTCATGTCAGGTGTGCTAGGATTTGATTTCCCTAACACTGTACGCATGGCACTATTCATTTCATTAACTATCCTTGGTTTCATCGCGCTAGTGCTTGGAAGCATGACATTGCTTACTATGGCAGTCGTACCTATCTTCTTCTTAGCAATGTTCTTCAGCATTCAACTCGTGATGTTCCCAACAGAAATGTTACCTAAGTTCTATCAAAAATATATCGTGAGCTGGAATCCATTTACGCACTATGCAACATCTGTTAGAGATATTCTCTACATGAATCACCACATCACATTAAACGGTACAATGTGGATGCTCATCAGCTTTATGATTTACGGTGTCGTTGCGATTCTCGTTGCAACTATTCTTAAAAAACACAGTGATAAACGTACTGAAATTCCATCTTAATAAGTGGTATGATGCGATTTCGGGACTAGGAAACGCTTCTCTCTATAGGGGGAGCGTTTTTTATGTTTGGATGTATTTTTTAGATAGACGAGCGTTTTAAAAGTGGGGGAGTCCGTGAAGGAACTAAAGGTGGATGACATTCTCGGCACGACTCAATTTATTGAGTGCGTACTTCAATGGAAGCGATATATGACTATTCTTTTTAGACTACGCATATAAATAAAACTTTCACATTTTCACATCATCCAAATCATTCTCTATATAATAGAGGAAACACGTCACACTTTTACCTAAAACAGTAAGCAACCCAACCCTACAGATGTGGACAATCAATGACGAATTAGAATTACTATTGTGTTAGGCACACCAATTTAATATCATTGAACAATGACATATTATCACTAGGAGGATTGCGATGAGATGGATAGTTACACATATACATAAAATGACACTCGTTCTCATCATGGGTCTCATCATTACATTATTGAGTGTGTCTCAACCAGTGTCTGCCCACGCGACACTCGAACAAGTGCAGCCTGATAAAGATGCAGTAGTGAAACAGTCACCTGAGAAGATTACGATGACCTTCAACGAACCGGTGCATACGAAACACTCGGGTATTACACTGTATGATGATAAAGGTAAAGAACTTGAGCAACTCGAGCCAAACGAAACAGGATCATCGAAGAAATTAACGTTTAACGTTGATCATTTAGATAAAGGAACACATCAAGTGAAGTGGCATGCCATTTCAGCCGATGGGCACGAAGTTGGCAATAGTTACAATTTCTCAGTGAAAGAGAAGACAGCAGATAAGGTCGACACGACACCGCCTTGGTACGCACAACCGAGCGTATGGTTTGGACTCGTGCGTTATCTCGCAGAAGGCAGTGTAATTGTTTGCGTAGGACTTTATCTCGTGAACCTACTCGCACGACGTCGAGGTTTACGCAGTTATTCCATCTTACCTCAACAACCTGCCGTCGCATGGTGCGCCATGATGATGATGGGCTTAAGTGCATTACTCTATATGATGACACTATCTTCAGATGTCGTTCAAGATTTAATTTCCTTGAACAAAGCCACGTTGATGCAATCACCATTTATACTGTCAGCTATCGCCATTATCGTCTTCCTATACTTATGGACGCTAAGACACATGCATCAAAGTTGGTATACACTCGTACCACTTGTCATTCTTATAGCACTCAGTATGTCTGGCCATGCGTGGAATCAGCATATCGCATTATGGTCCATTGCCATTCGCGTATGCCATTTATTAGGCATGTCATTATGGTTAGGAGCGCTCGTGTACTTGGTCATTGATGCATGCCAGTCTACACATCGACAATCTGTGCCACACGTGAGAGCCTTTTTATTCAAACTCAATATGAGCGCAGTTGCACTTCTCATCGCTTCAGGCGTACTCATGTTCTTTGACCAAACGCATCTCTCAGTCTTATGGTCCGAAGTTCAAACGTGGAGTTTATTACTGATTGGTAAAATTATTCTCACTATCTTAATGATGGCACTTGGTTTGTACCAAACAGTTCGGGCACTAGGCGCACAAGGTCGAGCAAAGAAAGGGCCGTTATATACAGAATTGCTTATTGGCATCGTGCTTATCTTACTCGGTGTCATTATGAGTCAAATAAATATTCCAACTTAAAGGAGGATTATGATGTTACGTAAAATTATCGCGACGATGATTACAGGCGTTATCGCCTTAAGTCTCGTGTCAGTGGTTCAAGCACATGTGACATTAAACCCTGATACGAGTGAACCTGGTTCTTATGAAAAATATGATGTACGTGTACCAGTTGAGAAAGACGCGAATACAAATAAAATTGAACTCGAAGTTCCAAAAGGTGTTGAAGTCGTAGGTGTAGCACCCGACGCAACGTTCGATCATCATTTTACGAAAGATAAAAAAGGTAATATTGAGAAAATCACATGGACAGCAAAGAAAGATGGTATTGGTCCGAATGAATTTATCGATTTACCGATTCAAGTTGCCAATCCGGACAAAGAAGGCGAGTTTAGCTGGAAAGCCTATCAAACTTATGACAATGGCGATGTAGTGAAATGGACTGGTGACGAGGATGCTGAGACACCTGCACCAGTAACGAAAGTGAAGAAAGGTGCAGCGCAGGACGATAACGGTGAGGATGATGCGAAAGCAGATCACGCACCAGTAAGTCTATGGATTCTTTCCATTGTGGCAATTATCTTGTCCCTCGTAGCAATTTTTAAGAAATCACGTAAATCATGATAGAATAGAAGTGATAGAGAAAGAGTGAGAAGCGGGCATTCAATATGTAAACGCTGTGAGGTGAATCGCTGAAGTTAGGGCTGAATGAAATTTAGCGGAGTTCGGCGATTCCTCAAGCAAGAGGGGGATATTGTACACCGCTCCTTTCACTTGAAGGAGGACTGATTATGCGCAGAGTCTTATATGCGTTCTTATTCTATACGGCAATTGGTTTGTTCAGTGGATTCTACTACCGAGAACTCACCGTTGCACATCACTTTACCGGCGACACACAACTCGTCGTCGTCCATACACATACACTCATCCTAGGTATGATGATGCACTTACTCTTACTTCCACTCGTAAAAGTATTTAAATTAAGTTCCTATTATTTATTTAATTGGTTCTTTATTATTTACAATATCGGCATCATCGTTACAGTCGGCATGATGGCAGTTAAAGGAACATACCAAGTTATCGGTTTGCACGTGCCCGAATCATTCGCAGGCTTTGCCGGTATCGGTCATACCATTATTACTGCAGGGTTCGTACTCTTATTCTTCTTATTAAGAAAAGCCATTATTAAAGATCCAGTTAAGAAAGATTGAGTGTTCTAGCTCAAGACAGTCGCGCGAGTTGTATGGTTGATTTGGAAAGCTTAGTGTTCTAATTATAGACAATAATGCGAAGCGAACGATTGAGTTGAAAGGCTGAGGGCTAGGCGGTTGTGCTTAGTGGAAGTTAAGGCTCATTCGAAGTGAGAGAAGAGGTTTTGAGAAGAATTGAATCCTCGTCTTAAGTGTTAAGCAAACGCAAAAGTAGAATAAACTAGAGTAAAAGGAGTGACGTGGGTCACTCCTTTTTGTGGTGGGGAAGATGAAATAGGATGATTATTGCGCGGGGAATGGTACAATCTAGTAAACCGCCAACTTTTCGAGTTGATCTTTAACAACTGTCATATTATCCCTAAGTAATTGAGCTGATTGATCCATAGCTCTAATCGCTTCGCCCCCATTCTCATTTAACCCATTAACGACTACTTCGAATTATTGAGCCATTTGGTCGAGGCGGCCTTGAGCTTGAGAGTTCAAGATAAACATATCATCATAATGAGTTGGCTCAAACATCGTATTTACTATAAAAGGTTTCATATTTTCTACAATATCATCAAGATGATTAGATAAGATAGGTGAAACTTGTAATAAATCATGAAGTAAAGTAATCCAATTTCCGATGTGTTTTTCGAAACTGTCTAAGGTTACCTTAATACTATGTACAGCAATTCCGCAGAATGTTATTTTACTTAATAACTTTTTATCTGCTTGCTCGAGCGTGCTTTTTATTTGTTTGATGCCCATATTGAGTGCATGAAAGATATCTATTAGTGTTTTTGCTACTTCTACTATAGGTCTGAAGTACTCGTTATAATTATCCTGTAAAGTCTCCCCTAATCTTTCAAAGCCTTTATTAATATGATCTTTAAGAATAGACATTTTACGTGTTAGATATTGAGAAGGTTGCATCTGTCCATAAACCATGTGAAAGCTACTGGAAGAAATATTGAGATTACCATCTAAAATTGTGGCATCCTGATGTTGCATAATCGATTTTATATCTCCTATTTGTTGGCCATAAATATCATTCTGTTGTTGAATTTGTTGAATATTATTATTAACAATATTAAGGTGTTTCATCATTTCTTCTGAAACACCATCTTCAAAGTCATGGTCAATATTTTTAAATATAGCCTTAATATCTTTATCTATATTATCGTGACGGATTGTAATATTAAGTGCAACACCCAAAAAATTTCATAAAAAATGCCCATAATTGGCACTTTGTTGTAAGATGTTAATACACTACTAAAAACAAATACAAGGGAGTGCCAATATGAGCTATTTACATCTTACTATATATGAGCGTTCAAGTATAGAGACACTGAGAAAAGA
>NZ_PPRN01000006.1 GCF_002902685.1 Staphylococcus pettenkoferi
GCTTAATAAACACAATAAGGCACCATACTGCTTCAATCTGAACTGACGTTAAGGTAAGATTAATTTACTTTAAATATTTATATAAAAGACATATAAATCAAAGAAAAATGTAAAGATTCATGATATGCTAATTGCATAATTAATCTTTATCATTAATTACATCTTTACCATTTACAACTCTAGTATGTTAGTCACTCTCGACAATCTTCGTCGTGACTATTCTAGTCGCTATTATTCAACAGAGTTCACCCACGATGTTCATCATATTTGTATCGATTATAGTATGACTGATTCCACATAGGGTTGTAAAATGATATAATGTAATGAACTGTATAATTTGAAGTTTATAAAAAGAGCTGAATAAGCTTTGATTAATGATGAAACAAATAGAGCATTCACAAGGGTTTGGACTCTTTTATACGCCATGTAAATGCGTTACACTAACTTTGAGTTAAATTTGACTACTGGAGGGTGCCTCGTTATGGTGACTCAAACTAAAAAGATATTGATACTTACTGGTTCTTTTGGTAATGGTCATTTGCAAGTGACACAAAGTATAGTTAATCAGTTTCAGAAGATGGATTTAGATAATCTCGAAATTATCGAGCATGATTTATTTATGGAAGCACATCCCATCGTGACGACCATTTGTAAAAAATGGTATATCAATAGTTTCAAATACTTCCGTAATACTTATAAACAATTCTATTACAGTCGCCCGGACAAATTAGATAAATGTTTCTATAAATATTATGGTTTAAATAAATTGCTCAACTTATTGATGAGAGAGAAACCTGACCTTATATTACTTACTTTCCCTACACCAGTAATGTCAGTATTAACTGAACAATTTAATATGAATATACCAGTGGCTACCGTTATGACAGATTACCGTCTACATAAGAACTGGATTACACCACATTCCGAGCGCTATTACCTTGCCACTGAAGATACGAAGAAAGAGTTTGAGTCAATTGGTATCCCTAGCAACGCAATAAAAGTAACTGGTATTCCAATTGCTGACAAGTTTGAAGAAGATATTGATCAAGCACAGTGGTTAGCACATAATCAACTCAACCCTGACAAGCCAACTATTCTGATGTCTGCGGGTGCGTTCGGAGTTTCTAAAGGCTTTGATGAAATGATTACTTCAATACTCGAACGTAGCCCCCATTCTCAAATCGTGATGATTTGCGGTAAGAGCAAAGAGCTGAAACGTTCCTTGTCAGCCAAATTTAAGTATCACGACAATGTCTTGATACTTGGTTATACCAACTATATGAATGAATGGATGGCTTCTAGTCAACTCATGATAACGAAACCAGGCGGTATCACAATTTCTGAGGCATTAACCCGTAAGATTCCGATGGTCTTCTTAAATCCGGCGCCAGGTCAAGAATTAGAGAATGCGATTTATTTTCAAGACAAAGGATTCGGTCGCATTGCAAACACACCAGAAGAAGCTATTGACGTCGTTTCTAGTCTAACGAATCATCCAGAAGCTTTAGCTCACATGACTGAAGCCATGCATAAAGCGAAAGTGCCTTATTCAACATATAAATTATGTAGAGATTTACTGGATTTATTAAATCAGTCAGCACAATATCAAGAAATGTATGGAAAGGTTCCGTTATATGCAAAGTTCCTCCTTAAATAAGCAAAGTATCAGTAAAAACTTTATAATCATGTTGTTAATCCTATTTTTAATGGAATTTGCGCGAGGCATGTACATTCTCGGCTATCTTTCGATGTTACCTACAGCGACTTCTGTTGCCGTAGGAATCACATCGTTAGCCGTCTCTGTACACTTTATTTCAGATGCCGTGACAAACTTCGTAATAGGATTTATACTCAAGCGTTTAGGTACCAAAGTTGTACTTACATTAGGCTTTCTATTGGCTTTCGGAAGTTTATTCTTAGTCATTTGGTTTCCAACACATCCAGCTGTACTGATACTTAGTGCAATCTTACTTGGCGTAGCTGTGAGCCCAATTTGGGTCATCATGCTGGCTAGTGTAGACGATCGACAACGCGGTAAGCAAATGGGATATGTGTACTTTGCGTGGTTATTAGGTTTACTCGTCGGTTGGATAGGCATGAATCTCGTCTTTAAATTCAGCCCGACCCGTTTCACCTTCCTAATGGCCCTCGTGGTTCTTCTCGCGTGGATTATGTATTACTTTGTGAAAATTCGTCTAACTAACTACGATACACGCCCAGTCAAAGCACAATTAGTTCAAATTGTAGATGTGATGAAACGCCACCTCATATTATTTCCAGGGATATTATTACAAGGGACAGCCATCTCAGCATTACTCCCTATCTTACCTACATATGCCAAGCAAACTGTCGGCGTTTCTACTGTAGAGTACACGTTAACTTTAATCATCGGAGGCATCGGTTGTACGATATCCATGCTCTTCTTGTCTAAGATGATAGATAATAATAGTAGACAATTTATGCATAGCATCGTCTTCGGTGGTTTCGTTCTTTACATGATACTTATCTTCTCCCTCACCTTGATTACTAACATTTACATTGTGTGGGGCTTAGCACTTATTATCGGATTGATGTACGGGGTTCTACTTCCTGCTTGGAATACATTTATGGCCGGCTATATCAATCCTAAAGAACAAGAAGAAACTTGGGGTGTGTTCAATAGTGTGCAAGGTTTCGGTGCAATGCTTGGTCCACTCCCTGGTGGATTGATTGCTCAATTTACAGGTAGTGAAATTAATACATTTTATTTCTCAGCTGCCGTATACCTCTTCTTGGCATTATTCTACGGCATCTACTTTTTACGATTACGTAAGCATTAGAAAAAGCGAGTGAAAGCATGGTGATTCATCACCCTTTCACTCGCTCTTCTAATCTGTATACATGCTTAGCTTAATACTATTGATTAACCTTCTAACGGATATGTTTCAACAACTTCCCACTTATCTTCGTCATGGTTGTATTTTAATAAAGTAAGCTCATTGATTGTTTCTTTATGATCCACACCAGCTAATTTCATTTGTCCGTAGATATCTTCAAATTCTTGGCTTGTTAAGTCTTGTGCGATAGTAAAATGAGGAACAAATGGATGTTCAGCTGTTCCGTAGAATTTCTCAGTGTTGAATGAATCAAATAATGATTGTAAAGCATCCGTATTTTCTACTTTAAAGTAAATAACATTTTTCGTCGGCGCAAAGCTTGAAGCTTTTGTCGCTTGAATATCCGCTGCTGGTATACCTTGAATACGTTGTTTAATTTCATCTTTAACAGAATCAAAGTCTTTATCATCAATTTCAAATGCGCTTTTAATCGTTAAATGAGGTTTAATCATTGCATAATGTGAATCATAACGTTTACGGTATGCATTCACCTCATCTTGGAAGTCTTTTGACGGAATTAATGTTAATCCTAATATCATTGAAATTCCTCCTTTGTTTCTCTTACTTTTCATTATATCAAAATTCTGAAAAAAGCGTTACTTATAACTAATGTATTCTTACTGTAATGATTTAAAACGAAATATCATCAGATAAATAATAAATTAGAAGTTCTTCTAATAAACCTTGCCATGATTTCCAGCGATGTCCACCATCAAATTCCTGATATTGCGTGGTTACATTGTTTTGCACGAGCAGTTCATGAAGTTCTCTATTCGGTGTTAAAAAGTCTGCTTCTTCACCTGTAGTCGGTAGATTGAATCGTTCCTCTTCTAAACCAACTACGTGCCAAATATTGAGTAGTTCCTTAAATTGACAGCGTTCAATTAATTGGTCCATCGGTTGCGCAAATTGTGGACTCAAAACACCGACTTGACTAAAGATCCTCGGATAAGAGAAAGCAGTCATCAGAGCAATACTACCAGCTAAACTGTCTCCAAACAGTATGCGACTGTTTCCTACTTTGAACGTCGAGAACGTCTGATCAATATACGGAAGAATTTCCTGTGTTACCGCTTTAACTGTTTGCGGTGCTTTACTGCCTTGAGGATGAAATTCTTTACGTCGTTCATCTACTGTTTCATAGTGAAAGCCAACGAAGATTGCTTTTTCTACTTTATCGGCTTCTCGTAATTTTTCATATTTGCGATGTAATTGACCAAAGCTAAAGAAATCACGGCCATCAAAGCAAATAATCACTTTATGTTTAAATAATTCGGTATAGTCTTTGGGTAAGTAAATAGATAATTTGATTGAACGTCCAAGTGCTTCACTTGGAAAGTCGATTGTCGTAATCTTACCCGGTTGAAATTCGGTCATTCTTAACACGCTCCCTCAATACTCCTATCGTTATTGTACCAAGAGACGTGTGAATTTGAAATATGCACGTTTGCCATTCAAGAGGCGTTACATCTTATCATAATCGTCGATGTTGATGTTCGTTTCTTTACGGATACGTTCTGGATAGTCTTTTAACCAGAAATCCGCATTAGGTACTTCACGAGGATCAGGACGATAAATCGCATAACGACCAGAACCTAAGCGTTTCTTCTGCATCTCGTAGTCTTTCAGTGCATTCAGTGCTTTGCGATGAAGTATCCAAATCGCCACGATGTTGAGCCAGGCCATCATACCTACACCCAGGTCACCCATGCTCCAAGCGACATCTGCAGTCTTGACAGCACCATAGATGGTCGCGAGTATTAAGAGTATCCGTGTGATGTTCACCCATAATTTCGTCGTGCGTGCTGAAGCATGACGCGTTAAATATGAGATGTTGGTCTCTGTTGTATAGTAATATGACAGAATCGTTGTAAAGGCGAAGAAGAACAACGCAATCGCAATGAAGTAAGAACCAAATCCTGAGAATAAAGGATCAAAATGATAATGACTTCCTTGAAACGCTTTATCAATACCGGCTTGTGCATACATTGCTGTACCAGAATAGTCTTTATCGCCATTAGCAGTCTGCACGAATATACCATGATCTTTAATTAAATGCGGTTTGCCGTGCGCGTCATTTCCTCCATCTGTCACGTTATAAGTGCCTGAAATTAGAATGATAAGCGCCGTTGCTGTACATACGAATAATGTATCTACGTAGACTGAGAACGCTTGTACAAGCCCCTGCTTAGCTGGATGAGATACTTCGGCTGCTGCAGCTGCGTGAGGTCCAGTACCTTGTCCTGCTTCGTTTGAGTACAATCCTCTTTTAACACCGATATCAATCATAGCACCAAAGATACCACCAAATGCTGATTCCATACCGAAAGCTGATTTGAAGATGAGTGAGAACAAGGCAGGAACTTGATCGATATTTATGATAATAATGATGACTGCCATAATAATATAGGCAACTGCCATGAACGGCACACAAGCTGTCGCAACCTTCGCGATAGATTTAATTCCGCCAAAGATAATCAATGCTAGTAGGATTGCTAAACCTATCCTGCCACCCTCGGATTGACGTTAAAGGCATTCGTCATTGAGCTCGCAATCGCATTGGACTGAACACCAGGAAGTAACAATCCTACCGATATAACCGTCACTACCGCAAAGATGAGCCCGTAAATCTTACCTGTACGTCCTTTAATACCTCTCTCAATGTAAAAGGCTGGACCTCCTCGGTATTCCCCTTTCGTTTCACGTTTGTAAATCTGACCTAAAGTCGATTCAATAAAGGAACTACTCGCACCTAGAAATGCTGTGACCCACATCCAGAAGACTGCACCAGGTCCACCAATAAAGATAGCAGTAGATACCCCTACGATATTCCCAGTTCCTACTCGACCTGCAAGCGATAATGCGATCGCTTGGAAACTCGAAATACCTGTAGGTGATTTCTCCCCTTGAAACATGAGTCGAATCATTTCTTTAAAATGACATACTTGTAAAAATCTTGTGAATAATGAGAATATAATACCGGTTAGTAGCAATAGAATTACTAACGGTTTACTCCACACAACATCGTTTAACCATGATACAACATGTTCTAACATATGTACCATCCCCCTTTTTTACTTGTTGCGCAAATGGTTATGTTTTTAAAGATTATACACTTTAAAAAATTACCATTCAACTTATATTCTTTTTATACTAGATGAAAAACTTCACTAAACGCTGTACCTATCCCATTTAACCAGAAATAAAATTTTTTACACAATAGGACAATAATGGACAAATTTTCACGCAGATTGCTGAAAATACCAAAAGCCTTCAGGAAAGTACAAAGAATTTTTCTCTCTCAGACTTTTAAAAGGTAAAGAAGTGGGAAATAAAGTAAATAGTTGTACCAGTGTATTCAATAGCGCAAAATTTACATACATGCGTAATTTGTACTTTAGTATCACTGGTGAATAAGCTATACTTAGTAGTATCGTATTTAAAGATTAATAGGAGGAAGCTAGCCAATGTTAAATAAAGTTTGGTTTAGAACAGGGATCGCGCTGATCATCTTGTTCGTCTTAATTAAATTGGTTATGGAAGTACATCAAATATTCACTCCTTTCATAATTATTATCCAAGCCGTCTTACTTCCATTCTTACTTAGTGGCTTTCTATTCTACATATGTTTGCCATTTCAAAAGCTATTGGAAAAATACAAAGTGCCAAGATGGGGTAGCATACTGATTATCTTCATCGTCTTGATTGCACTTATCGCGTTAGTGATTGGCGTTGTAGGTCCACTCATTGTAGCTCAAGTGGAAAACCTTATCTCGCAAATTCCAACACTTCAACGTGAGGCACAAGACATCATTCACTTTGCACTTAACCAGAAAGACCGTCTACCTGACGATGTGACGAACCGTATTAATAATGTAGTCAAATCAGCAGGTGATAGTGTTACAGATATCTTATCTAACTCTATCAGCTATATTACGTCATTTATCTCTACATTATTCTTACTCATCATGGTGCCATTCTTCTTAATCTTTATGTTGAAAGACCATGAACGTTTTATCCCGTTCATCGCACGCCTATTCAAAGGCGAAAGAAAGGTTTTTGTTGTTAACTTACTTAAAGATTTAGATCATACACTTAAATCTTACATTCAAGGACAAGTGTTAGTCAGTATCATTCTCGGTATCATGTTATATATTGGTTACACAATTATCGGCTTACGTTACACACTTTTACTTGTTATGTTCGCCAGTGTGGCACACCTCATCCCATTCCTTGGGCCATGGATGTCATTTATACCAGCAGCGATCATCGGTATCATCCAAAGTCCAGTCACATTCATTTGGGTCTGTGTCATTACGTTAGTCGCACAACAAGTTGAAAGTAACGTTGTCACTCCAAACGTGATGGGTAAATCATTAAGCATCCATCCACTTACAATCATCGTCGTGATCTTAGCTTCAGGTGAACTTGGTGGATTTGGTCTCATTATCGTAGCGGTACCACTTTACGCAGTGATTAAGACTGTAGTTAAAAATGTCTTCAAGTACCGTCAACATATTCTTGAAAAAGCAAATAGTGATGTTAAAGACTAAAGTGGTATTTTAAATCGTTAATATCCTTTAACAACTTCTATTAGGGTTCGAAGAGATATTCATCTTCGTACCCCTTTCTTATGAGAATGGTTATAAATTTCTCCTAGGCCCTCTCCTCTCTTTCACTTGCATCAACTTTCTTTTCTCATCCATGCATACGTAACTTATTTTATTCATTGAAAAAGGCAGATGCCCTACGACACCTGCCTCTATATCATCATTCTATTTACCTTATTTGATTGCGTGGAAACCTGCATCCACGTGGATGTTTTCACCAGTCACACCGCTTGATAAATCACCGAGTAAGAATGCTGCAGTCTTACCTACTTCTTCTTGATCAACATTACGTTGTAATGGAGCACGTTCTTCAATTTCTTTCAAGATGGCGTTGAAACCGCCCACGCCTTTCGCACTTAGTGTACGGATAGGTCCTGCAGAGATTGAGTTCACTCGAATGTTATCTGCACCTAAATCAGCTGCTAGGTAACGTACATTCGCTTCTAAGCTGGCTTTTGCAACACCCATTACGTTGTAGTTAGGAACTGCATATTCGCCACCAATGTATGTTGTAGCGACGATGCTGCCGCCTTCTGGCATTAATTTACTTGCTTCTTTAGCTACAATTGTTAAAGAATAAGAACTGATGTCTTGAGCGAGTAAGAAACCATCACGTGATGTATCAGAGAAACGACCTCTTAATTCTTCAACATTTGCGAATGCGATAGAGTGATAAACACCGTCAATATTTCCTACTTCTTGACCGATTTTTTCGAAACCGTTCACGACATCTTCATCTTTTTGAACATCGATTTGGTAAAAGTGTTTGTCTGATTGATTTAAGTCGTCCACTAATTTCTCAAGTTGTTTCAAACTACGTTCTTTACGATAAGTGAATACAAGTTTTGCACCTAATTGGTCAAGCACTTTAGCTACACCAAAACCAATACTACGTTTGTTAGCAATTCCCATAATTACAAACGTCTTACCTTCTAAACTAAACATATGATTAACTCCTTTAACTTTATTCATAACATTTCATTCGTTCAGCCAGTTACTTCGATGAGCATCATTTCTACAACTCTCATCAATTTATCGCGTAACTGTTACAATTTTTAAATTGTTAACACCTTTATTCTAACATTGTCATCTTTAATTAAACAATTGTAAGCGCAGGTGTTTCAAACGGTCTACGTTTTCACAATTACTAATGACATTTACGAGATGCACTTTATTAATGGATTCACGTCCATCACGCAAACATTCCTAACCTCATTTTACTCAACGAAATCACGTAAAACTATTAAAACTCGAGCTCACGTTTCAGCTCATCTACGTACTCTTTCGCACCAGTAACGATGACGCGGTCACGGTAACGTAATTGTGTATCACCGTGCGGCACGATCGACTCATTGTTTCTAATAATACGTACGAAAATGACATCCCCACCAAATGGGAAGTTACGCAATTGAATGCCCTCGTATTTATGGTTGAGCATAGCAATCTCGTAAAGTGATGTTTCGACATTGCTGAGGAGATTAAGCATGTTCGGCGTCTCGATAAGTCCTTTGAGCAAGATCTTGTTACTCGTAAAGCTGCTGAAGATTTCAATACCTTCCGCACGCAATTCTTGATCATCGGAACTTGACTCTAGACGACAAATCACGCGCTTAATGCCTCGCTCTTTCGCCATCAAGGCAACCTTTCTGTTAATGTCATCGTCATTCGTTGAACAAACGATGATATCTTTCTCGAATAGACCGAGTCGTTCTAACATCGTCGCTTCGTAATCCGCAATTTCGATAATCGTAATATCATCAGATAAGCGTCTATTGTCACTTAAATCATTACGATAATACAACGATACTTTATAAAGTTCTGACGAGAGGTTCTGAGCGATCGGAATCGTGAGTTGGTTCTTACCAATCATGCTCACTTCGATGCGACGATTACTTTCATCAGGCACTGGGAAGATCTTTTTAAACACAATCGGCACAAACACGCAGGTGATGACGGCACTTAAGATGAGAATGCCGGATATGTCTGCCGAAATCGTACCCAACTGTTCTGCAATCTTTGCTGCGGCAATCACTAATGACAATGTCGATGTGAGTAAAAATGCTGACGCTATCGTCGTACGCTGATCAAACCATCGACGTATGTACATCACCGGGAAGATCTTCGACGCTAAAAACGCAACAATCAGTACCGGAATAATAATGAGTACTGAAGGTTCCTTGATCAAGGAAGGAATATTCAAGTCGACCCCTACCATGATGAAGAAGATTGGTATAAAGAATCCGTAACCAAAGGAATCCAATTTCTCTACCATATCTTCATCAGGTCCTAGAAGTGAGACGATGACTCCGGCTAAAAATGCGCCGAGAATATTCTCTGCACCCACACCTTCAGCAAGTGCGACGAGAAGTAAGATTAAGGCAAAGACAGCACGTATACCTATTTGTGTCGTTCCATCCATTAATTTGCGTAGGAAAGTCACCTTCTTAAGCTTCACACCTAGTATGTAAAAGATGATGGCAGCCACTACAAGAATCAATGTTAACCAAAGCGGCACGTTACTTTGAGAATTGAGCGCACCATATGCGGTTAACAGAATCATCGTAATCAAATCGGCCAAGACAGCAACTAATAAGATAAACTGACCAATTGTGGTACGCATGACGTTCATTTCCTTTAATGTCGGCACGACCACACCTAAAGAAATTGTCGAAATAATAATGACCATCAATAAGACGTCATCAATTAAACCAAACCATTTGAACATGTATGCGAAGACGATGGAGATAATCATGATTAATGCAAACACAGTAATCGCCATCTGGAAGTGACCAGGCGTCTTATTCTCACCTTGCTCTTCCTTCGCTTTAGTTCGTGGATCCTTTCTAAAGGTCTTAAAGTCAATTTCCAGTCCACTTAAGAACATGAGAAAGATAAAGCCTAAAGTGGACAAAATATTAAGCATGGCATCCTTTTCTACTAAATTGAGAAAAGAATGCCCGATGATAATACCCATGAGTACTTCTGCAACTACTACAGGGATGAAATTTAAATTCAGTCTATTAACGAGTATCGGTGTGAGGAAAGCAGCAAGGACAACTACAACAAGAGATACAAATTCCATAGTTCCTCCTTAGATTAAATAGCTCATTAATGTAGTAGCTAGGCCGAAATAAATCAACATACTGATAATGTCGTTGATTGTCGTGATAAACGGACCACTTGCTACAGCTGGATCAATTTTGAGTTTATTCATAATTAATGGAATCACTGCACCCATTAATGTACCGACTGTCATCGCTGCAGTTAAACTACCGCCGACAATCGTTGCGAGAATAGGCTGACGATGTAGCACGATAATACAAATTATCAATAAGATACCACAAACGACACCACTGATTAAACCGCTACCCGCTTCTCTCAATGCAACTAAGAACTTACTCTGTTCATTGATTTCGCCTGTAGATATTTTACGCACAGATACGGCAAGGGATTGTGTTCCTGAGTTACCGGACATCCCACTAATAATCGGGATAAAGGCACCGAGTAACGCGACTTTGGATAGCGTATCCTCAAATGAACCAATGAGCGTAGCAGTAATCATACTTAAGAAAGTCAGTGTAATCAGCCACGGGAGCCTTTTACCTGCAGTCTTAAATACCGAATCGTGCTTAGCGTTAACGTCAGATACACCGGCTAAACGAGAGTAGTCTTCGCTTGCCTCTTCGTCTATAACGTCTAAGATATCATCGATAGTGATAATACCAAGCAAGTGATCTTGGTAATCGACTACCGGCATCGCGATAAAGTCATAGTCACGCATCTTCTGAGCAACGTCTTCTTGGTCGTCCGCGACATTCGCACTCACGACACGCTCGCTCATCACGTCTTCAATGTAAGCGTCATTCTCAGCTACGATCAAATCACGTAACGAGAGCACGCCGACCAACTGCTTGTGATCGTTTACCGCAAAGATGACATAGATGGTCTCTGCGTCAGGCGCTTGCTCTTTAACGTGCATCAAGGCCTCTTTCACAGGTGTCGTCACTTTCAAGGAAATATATTCCGTAGTCATGATACCGCCGGCAGTATCTTCTTCGTAATGAAGCAAGGCTTTGATTTCTTTCGCATCTTCTTTATTCATTAAAGTGAGCATGCTAGCGATTTTCTGTTTAGAAAGCTGATTCATGATATCGACAGCGTTGTCGGAAGACATGTTCTCTAACACTTTACTTGCATAGTTGGCATTCATCGTATCAAATAGAGGATCGTATTCTTCCTCTTCAAATTCGAGTTGTTCAAAGAAATCAGCAACTTCTTCAGGAGATAACACTTCGAAGATACGCTGCCTAATCTCGTCATCACTATCCTCGAAGTATTCACTCTGTTCGTATGTATGCATGCCGAGGAATTCATCTCTAAATGCATCAATATCATTATCAAGTAAATGCTGATCTAACAGAGATTTATTATAAACTTCTTCCTCATCAATATATTTATTATCGCGTTCGTTCGCCACAATACTCACCTCCGAATCACCACTATTATACCATATTAAATATTGTTTCTATTGAGTGGTAATTATCTTTAATTTCTATTTTTTTAGTCGTTATTGGATGTTGAAAATGCACACAAACACATCTTAGTAATTGGGTTGAATATTTAGGGTGCACTTCGCCATATAATGAGTCACCTACGATAGGGTGATTGATATGTGCGAAATGTACTCTCAACTGATGTGTTCGCCCTGTGATAAGCTGAGCTTCACACAAACTATAGTTCTCGGTCTTCTGTAGCGTTTCATATTGAGTTAAAGCGCGCTTACCTTCAGCACACACTTGTCGTTCAATAATACTATTCTTGCGTCGACCAATAGGGGCATCAATGCGTTCTTGTGAAGGCGTTTGTCCCTCACAGACGGCTAAATACCACTTCTTCAAGTGACAAGAAGACATAAGGTGATGGATAAAACCATGTTTAGCAAAGATTACTATTCCTAAAGTGTTACGGTCTAACCGTGTCACAATATGAGGTACCGTTCCATCTGTAGCTTGTAAGTACCCTAACACCTGTTCAATCAAACTGCCATGTGGATGTTCTCTCGACGGCGCACAGTTTTGATGTGCTCCTTTTGAAACAATCAGCAGAAATTGATCTTCGTACAGTATCTTTAAATCTTGTTGAAAAGGTTGAAGATAATCACTGTATTGTTCTTCATGCAAGTGCACCTCAACGACATCACCTGGCTGTAACCGCTCTCTCACTGTAACGAAACGATTATTAACAAATAGAGCGCCATTACGTTTAATGGCGCTCAAAGTCTTCTTAGAATAGCGTTGTGCTTGAAGGAACTCACGCAATAATTGCGCAGACTCCACACGATAGCTTAACTTCATCACTCATCTTCCTCACTAGATATAAACGAGTCATGCACACGTTTCCAGAACGGGAAGGGTCTGAAACGCGCAAAACGGATCTTCTCATCAGCTACGCGGAATTGTATCGCATTGACATTCTTGTGACGGATACTAACATGATCAATCGTCGTAAGAATGGTATCGATATTCACAGGTTTAATGAGACAAGTATGATGCTTCGGTAACACGAGAGGTGAACCGACTGTTCTAAAGACTCTATTATTAATAGAAGCAATTTCAGTTAATTGCATCGCTTCAAGAGATGGATGGATGAGTGCGCCACCAAGCGCTTTATTATATGCTGTTGAACCAGAAGGCGTCGATACACAGAGACCGTCCCCTCTGAAACGCTCGAATTGCTTACCTCGAATGTTAACGTCCACTACAAGTGTCGAACCATTTTCAGTCTTCATCGTAGCTTCGTTAAGCGCGAGATGACGGGTTTCATAACCGTTGTCATTATAGCGTACAATCAGCTCGAGTAAAGGGTATTCAATCACTTGAAATTCTGAGTTCGTAATCTCTATGATTAGCTTTTCTACTTCGTGGGGTAACCAGTCAGCGTAAAATCCTAGATGTCCCGTATGTACACCGACAAATGCACATCGCGACAACATATGACTGTATTGATGAAAGGCCTGAAGTAATGTACCATCTCCTCCTACTGAAATCACAATTTCAGGGTTATCTACATCTTCGACCATTTCAAAGTCTTGCATATAATTCATCATCTTATGCTTTAACGCATTAGACTTTGAATCCCCTTTCGATAAGATTGCATAACGCATATTCACACCCCACTACTCATTATCATGCTTTTTTGCTCTTTTTTTCGAATAATATTTCTGCGCTTCTTGAATTTCATCTTTAATCTCTGACATTTCTTCATCAAGCAAATACGCCGCTTCTGCAGCCCTTTCAAGACGATGTTGAATTTCTGGTGGGTAATCCCCATCATACTTATAACGTAGAGTATGCTCGATTGTTGCCCAGAAATTCATCGCTAACGTGCGAATTTGTATTTCAGCTAAGATCTCAGTTCCCCCATTGAGTGTTTCTATAGGGTAACCAATGATGACATGATATGACCGATATCCACTTTGTTTAGTATTATTGATATAATCTCTTTCTTCAACTACACGGAAATCCGTTCTTTGACGTAGTAAATTTACCACGACATCAATATCATCGACAAATTGACACATAATACGCAATCCAGCGATATCGTACATTTCTTCATGTAAACGATCGAACGGGATACGTCGTTTATTCGCTTTATCGATAATACTCGTCATGGGTTTCACACGTCCTGTGACGAATTCGATCGGAGAAGCTTGCTCAGTGACATCGTATTGCTTTCGTAAACCTTTTAACTTTATCTTCAGTTCATCTACAGCTTGCTTATATGGAGCTAGAAACTGATCCCATTGATTCATAATGCTCACTCCGCTTCGTACTACTTATCTTTAATTCAATTCAAATGTTTCTTCTACAGCACTGACAAATTCTTTGCCGTAGTTAGAATTGCCTTCAATATTATCTAATATATAACTTAATTCTTCATCGAAATGTTCAAGTTCTAAGTCGTCGTTAACAATCACTTTCTTACCTTTATTGTTATGTAACATCGACCAAGTCTCTTGAACGAATAGTAAATAAGAATAGGATTGTCCATCGTCAAGAATATAGGCAAAGGCATAGTTATCACTATCGACTAACATTTGCCCCGCTTCAGTTAATCCTTCAGTTGGTTCTTCTGTATAGCAACGAATACTATCATCAGTTATTTTAATCTCATTAACATATATACGCATGCTCTTCCTCCTTATTCGTAAATCATTTTAACATAATTTAATCTTACATAACACGTAACATGTCATGCGTTTACTATAAGATTATAGTGTATGTTTGTTAAGTTAAAATCACTTCACAGTCGCTTTCTAAAGTTAAAAATATTTAATATATCTCCCGATGATACTTTATCCACTCATCAAATAACTATGCTTCAATGATAAGAATATGCTACGCTACATCGCATGAAGCGATTCCTATATAATATGATTAAACGCGAATACACTAACATAGAGGAGTGAAGTTTATGGCTACTAATAATGAAATCGAATTTAAACAGCTACTATCTGAAACGCAATACACACAGCTCAAAGAAGCATACTTTCAACAGGCACCCCCCTTTACACAAACGAATTACTATATAGACACACCTGATTTCGTTCTTAAAGAACATCTATTTGCACTGCGCATTCGCGAGAAAGATGACAGTCTTGAGATGACACTTAAAGTTCCTGCAGAAGTGGGATTACTTGAATACAATTTCGAGACAACGATTCGTCCTGAAATGAATGATGTGCTCGACCCGAGTGATGTACCTCAAGATATCATTGACGAATTGAAGTCAATCGATGCAGATATCGAACGTCTCACTGTTCTGGGCTCTCTTACTACTCAACGTATGGAAGTTCCTTTAGATGAGAATTTATTGGTACTGGACCGAAGTGAATATCTAGATATGACAGATTACGAACTCGAATTTGAAGTTGAGAATCATGATAAAGGTCGCAAAGAATTCGAACGTATATTAAATCAATTTAATATTGATTATCACGAACCAGATAACAAAGTGAAGCGTTTCTTCGATCGCAAATCTGAACTTTTAAATTAGATTCTTGTGAGTCGGGTCGCATATTGTCCTAGTCGGTTAAACCTTGTAACCGCCTAGTCTATGCAGAGTCGAATTACTTCCATATGTAAAAATTCATGTTATATTAGTAGTAGATTAATTAAATTTGGTGAGGTTATGGCACAAACACCCTATAATATTATTGGTCAAGAAGCATTGTATGCAATGATTGATCATTTCTATAGATTGGTCGAACAAGACGACCGAATTAATTATTTATTTCCTGGAGATTTTAAAGAAACGAGCCGAAAACAGAAACAATTTCTCACGCAATTTCTAGGCGGTCCACAACTCTACACAGAAGAACATGGGCATCCGATGTTAAAGATGCGCCACATGAACTTTCACATTTCACCTTACGAACGTGATGCATGGCTTGAAAACATGCATGAAGCGATTCAAACTGCTGACTTTCCTGCAGGCGTAGGTGACTACTTGAATGAACGCCTGAAGTTAACCGCTAATCACATGGTCAATTCCGAAAAATAATTGTAGGTGAAACCACATGACTGGAGAATTAAAAATGTTACAACCGAATAGTCGTGAAGATACGAATCTTTCACCTGTGAGTAAGATAGAGATATACTCATTTTTCGATCCATTTAGCAAAGATTGCTTTAAACTCTCCGCTATACTATCCAAACTCCGTATAGAATATAAGCAATATATACGCGTGAGACATATTCTTAATCCTTCGTTACGCGTCTTAACGAAATGCCAAGCACAAAGTACTTCAGAACTTGATAATATAGCCTTAGCTTATAAAGCAGCCGAACTTCAAGGACGTGTGAGAGCTGAACGCTTTATCCATCTCATCCAGAATGAGATTATTCCGAAGCGCGATATTATCACTGAAGAAATGGTGAACGATTGCATTTGTAATGCAGGATTAGACTACAGTGTATTCAAAGAAGATTTGAAGCACAATAAACTTAAAGAAAGCTTGCAAGTTGATTTGCATATTGCACGAGAAATGGAAATTAATGAGGCACCTTCCCTCGTCTTCTTTAGTGAAGATGTTCATGAAGAAGGATTGAAGGTAGAAGGACTTTATCCATATCATATTTATACTTATATCATTAATGAACTGATGGGCCATTCTATTGAGAAAGAATTGCCACCATCTATTGAAAGATATATCCATTATCAACAATTGGTAACGAAAGAAGAGCTTTTAACGATTTATGAGTGGCCTGAAAAGGTTCTTGATAAAGAGTTGAAAAAGTTAGCGTTACAACAAAAAGTTGAAAAGATGGATTGTTTAGAGGGTAACTTCTGGAAATCAAAGATCTAATTATCGCTAGTTAGTAATAAAAGCCAGATGTCCAAATCGATATATAAAATAAATCGTTAATGTTGGAAAGCCGCTCCATAATGAAAATGGAGTGGTTTTTTATGCCTAACTTTAGTAGAAATGTGGACCCGACCAATCACAGGAGTCACCTTAGAAGTGTCTATGCTCTGAGAGTCACTCTATGACTAAAAGTATTTATTTTCCTCTGACCAGAGAATATCTTAAGTTGTTGCGACGATTGCCATAAGTAACAGAGAAATTTTAGAGTGTAGTCATTTAATCAATACATTAATTCTGTAATTTATTTCCACACGCATGCATATACATCTATGTGAATAAGCAGGATAGCATTTAAAAAAGGATATAAAAAAACGCCGTGTCTGTTATACACGGCGCTAAACAAAGGGGATGGGAGAAATTTTTCACTTCAAACAAAGGGGTATGTTTGTTATGTGATTAATTTCATGTTCGTAATATAACACGCCCCCAACCCCTTTTCAACCTAAAAATTGACTTTCATCGTATTTGTCACAAACTGTTCATATTGTAAGCGAATACAATGAAATTAAGCTTTCATTAGCTTTTCAAAAGCATCTAATTTTTCTTCAAATACCTGACAAGCTTGTTCGATAGGTTCTGGAGTTGTCATATCTACGCCAGCGTTTTTCAGAATTTCAATTGGATAGTTAGAGCTACCTTTTTTCAAGAACTCATTAATATATCTTTCAACTGCAGGTTGACCTTCAGTTAAGATTTGATGACTTAAACTTTGAGCCGCACTGTATCCTGTTGCATATTGATACACGTAATAGTTCATATAGAAATGAGGAATACGTGACCATTCTTTACTAATCGCTTCATCCGTTTCAACTGCATCGCCGAAGTAAGTACGGTTTAATTCTGCATACTCTTGGTTCATGCGTTCAGCAGTTAACGGTTCTCCTGATTCTTCGATTTGATGAATCTTATGCTCAAATTCCGCGAACATTGTTTGACGGAATAGCGTCGCACGGAAACGTTCTAACTCTTGGTTAAGTAAGAGCAAACGACGATCGTCATCTAAGTGTTTATCCATGTAATCACTTAATAAAGCTTCGTTACATGTAGATGCTACTTCTGCTACGAAGATTGTATAGTCACTTGAGTTAGACGGTTGATGTTTACGACTGAAGTAACTATGTGCTGAATGACCAAATTCATGCACAAGCGTATATAAATCTGACACAGTATTAGACCAGTTCAGAAGAATGAATGGATTAGTTAAGTGCGCACCAGAAGAATAACCGCCTGAACGTTTACCTTTATTCTCGTAAACATCGACCCAGCGATTCTCTAATCCTTCTTTAACTACTTCCATATACTCTTCGTCCATAGGTTGAAGCGCTTCTAACATCCATTTCTTCGCTTCTTCATATGGCATTTCAAATTTAACGTCTTTAACGAGTGGCGTATATAGGTCATACATCTTCATGTCGTCAAGGCCAAGTAACTCTTTTCTCAATTGAGTGTAACGGTGTAATAATGGAAGATATTTATGAACAGTTGCAACTAAGTTGTCATAAACTTCTTCAGGAATATGGTTATTACTTAATGCTGCTTCACGTGCAGAGTTATAGTTATGTGTACGTGCATTGAAGACATTTTTCTTCACTTCACCAGCAAGCGTTGAGCTTAACGTGTTATTGTATGCACCATATTTAGCATATAAATTATCATAAGCTGATTGACGTAACGTACGATCATCAGACTCTAAGCACTTGATAAATGTACCTTGTGTTAGAGGATGACGTTGTCCATCGGAGTCTACAGCATCTTCAAATTCTAAATCTGCATTACTAAACATTCCATAGACATTCTCTGGTGTAGATAAGGCATCTTGTGCTTCTGTAAGCAATTTCTCTTTATCCGCACTTAACACGTGTGGACGTTTCTCATTGATGAGTTTCAAGTCAAACTCATAGCGTTGAAGTCCTTCATGTTCTTTAACGAACTGTTCAATCTTCTCTTCATCGATTTGTAAGATTTCTGGAATTAAGAAACTCCAACTTGAGCTAAACTTAATCACGAGTTGATGCGCGCGTGCTTCAAAGCCCGTATATTTACTATTTGCCGTATCTTGGTCTTGCTTTAAGTGCGCATAAACGTAAACTTTCTCAAGTTTTGATACTAGCTCATCTTCAAGTGCTAACGCTTGATACAATGTTTCAGCACTATCGCCGAGATGACCTTTAAACTCTTGTTCTTTACCAATTTGCCCTTCAACTTCTTTAAAAGCTTCTTCAAAAGCTTCGTCGCTTTCAAATATTGTAGTTAGATCCCATGTATATTCTGGATATTTACGTTCTTGTTCTTCTCTCGTTAATTGTTGACTCATAACTGTAAACCTCCTACATATTCATATTAATACAATTTTCTCACGTCACTCTGATTTTTGCACGTTAAAAGCGACTACTCTCTCGTTCTTATACTTTGAATCACGCTACGATAACTATCAAAGAGTTGTTCCTCAATTGCTTGGCAATTCGGGATTGAATGAATAAAATGACGAAATTGAAATAATCCATGGGAATGTTGAGATGGTTCGTTATCCAACTTTCGCATGTAACAGTATTGTAGTTGCCAAGCGACAGGATGCGTTCGAATGTATAATTGATGAGGTAGAATAAAGCCTGTCATCGTATTCACTTGTCGTTGATTCCACTGCAAATGATACATCGCATTTAAAGTAGGTTCATGTACGTTGTTCTGTCGTCGACACATTTGTATATAGCGCTCCACCCGTCGATCACTTAATTTATACAATCTCGTTGTTACTGCTGCCTCACTTTTTCGAAATAACTCTTCCACTGTCATCGCCCTTTTATTACCTACAAACCACTGCCCCCCTATATATTGAATTTCCGAAATACCCACAAGACTCTGATGTTCATCCGACCACGCTATTAATCGCCTTGTCACAGGATTTAAACATGCACTTTGAAATTGCTGTAGTTTCATTCGCCTTTGATAAGTCTTTGGCTCAGGCACAATCCACATCACTTCATAACCTTGATCTTCCAACCCCGTCGTTCGCGCTTGCAGTACTTCTAGAGGAATGGAAGAGAATTGAATTTCAATCGCATAAGTACCATTGACTACGAGATCAGGCCGTTGTTGTATTTGAGCTATAGGCTGTTCCACTGCCACATGATATCCTTTTTGTAACAACTGTTGCGCAAGTACATATTTCGCATTATAGTGCGCCATAGATTCTGAACTGTTGTTTAAACATACACTTTTTACTTTGTGCGCAAAATGAGACTTTACCTTTGTTCCTCTTCTAAAAATCACCGCTCCTCCACAGTCTGGGCAACAATAGTGCTCCCCTTTCATCGCATTAAAAGCAAACACTACCTCTCCTCCTGTATTCAATGCACATAACATTACGTTTCACCTCACTTATATACACGGAGAAGTGACGTAAATTACTTTTACAAAAATTAACTTCTTTAAAATGATGGAAAATAGCAATTTGCCGCGCCTGCTCAACTCTCCCAAAACATAAAAAAATGGGAGTGAGACAGAAATCTACTTGATTTCGTAGTCTCACCCCCGCAAGGATGTCTAGAATTTGAGACAGCGATAGCTATCTCAAGTACAGACAGCTACTGCACGAAATATCAGTTTCGTACACTTAGTCATCTACATTGATCTATTATTCTGCATTATCGTCAAAGTAACGTCTTACCTGTGCAGTGACATTATGACTCATAATAATCTTAGCGTAGTCGTTTAAGAATACTTCGGTCTTGTCAGATGGACTCGCAAATTCGAGCAACTGACTATAACTGTCATTAATAACTTCTTGGTTAACCGTATCGTCGAAGTGAATCATATAATAGTATTCGTTATCTAAGCTATAGAGTAAGTCTTCGAAGTCACGCGTTGGTAAGTTGTGATGATGTGCAAAGTAAATTAATTCTTCTAAATCATTGAACTTCACGAGTAAAGTTTGAACACTTCGTGGTTGTGAAGCTTGTTCTTCTGATTGACCTTTAGAAGATGAAGATTGTTTCTGTTCAAAGATATCTTCTAAGCTTGCGTCTTGATCAAGTGTTTGAGACAGTAAGTCCGTCACTTGATGGTTAAGATTGTTAGCGTCATCGTCAGACATGTTCATCATATCATCATTTTTAGATTTAGAAATTGTTACTTCTACGCCCTTTTCAAATGCATGTACCTGTATCCATAATGGGCCTTCCACTACGAAGTCTTCTTCCTCATTGATCTCTTCCATCATATTCCAGAAGAACTCTTCTCCGCGTTTACGGTCTGCCCATAAATCTTCTTTTTTAAAACCTCTGGCTTCGATATCACTATAAGTTATATATAATTTGACTGTTGTGTCATCAACGCGTTCTATTCTCATTATCATCTCACTCCTTAACAGTCGATGAATAGTATCATTATTGTATTAGAACGTTCGGAGAAATACAATTGTTTTGTTTGATTAAATTTTACTATTGATTTATGACTTCTCACTATAACATATACCCTTCGCATCGCCCAAAAAAACAGCACTTCCCACTGAGTGCTGTCGACAGAAGAGACATGCTATATGCTTGTTAAAAGTCTTAAAACAATGAAGAAACCACAAAGTATGTACGACGTAGTACAGACTTCATGGTCCCGTGAAATAGTGTATTGAAATTAGTCCACCATACGTTGCGCTTCTTGTAATTGGAAAGTACGAACCTTTCTCGGTAAGAAACGTCTGATTTCATCTTCATTGTAACCCACTTGAAGACGTTTTTCGTCTAAGATAATTGGTCGGCGTAATAAGCCTGGATTATCTTGAATAATAGTATATAAGTCTTGAAGTGGCAACGCATCAATATCTACATTTAACTTCTGATATGTTTTAGAACGTGTAGAGATGATTTCGTCTGTTCCGTCTTCAGTCATTTTAAGAATTTGTTTAATTTCGTCTATTGTTAAGTGTTCAGAAAAAATATTACGCTCCGTATACGGAATGTCATGTTCTTGTAACCATGCTTTCGCTTTACGGCAAGATGTGCAACTTGGTGAAGTAAATAATGTTACCATACATCTCACTCTCCTATTATATGAATCTTATTTCTAATTATTCACATTATTTATTTGACTAAGAAATTCAAGGGGTTCAACCCGACTGCGATTGTCTCTAAATTTATCATAAAGTCCCTGACTTGAAATCTTAGGCTGTACATCTTAAGATATACTACATAGTTCAAATAAGACATCGTACTTAAGACCTAGTCTATGAATATCAGTACAAGCAACCTTTTATGAAAATCTATCAACAATCTATACCACTCATTTCAAATGATATAGTCTTCTTAATCATACAATTACATTCTACCCTGATAACATTAAAATTAAATGAGAATTAGTTAATAAAAACTAAAGAATTGTTAAAGTCTCATTAATCTTGCGTTTCAAGTCATCATAAGCCTCTTATCTATAGTCTAACATAACTTACAAACGATTGAAATACTGTTATAATGAGTATCATACTTAGAAATTATTTGTGAAGGCAGGCATCAGATTTATGGAAACTTTATTCTCAGGGATTCAACCTAGTGGTATCCCTACAATTGGTAACTACATAGGCGCACTCAAACAGTTTCGTGATGTACAAGATGACTATGATTGCTACTTCTGTATCGTTGACCAACATGCAATCACTGTCCCTCAAGATCGACTCAAGTTACGTAAACAGACACGTCAACTTGCTGCGATTTACTTAGCTTCAGGTATCGATCCTGAGAAATCCACATTATTTATACAGTCCGAAGTTCCAGCCCACGTCCAAGCAAGCTGGATGTTAACGACGATATCTTCCATCGGCGAACTCGAACGCATGACTCAATTTAAAGATAAAGCACAGAAACAAACTGAAGGTATTCCAGCAGGTCTTCTGACTTATCCGCCACTCATGGCTGCTGATATCGTAATCTACAACACGAATATCGTCCCTGTTGGTGAAGATCAGAAGCAACACATGGAGTTAACTCGTAATTTAGTTGAACGTTTCAATAGTCGTTACAATGATATACTCGTTAAGCCTGAGATTCGCATGCCTAAAGTTGGTGGTCGTGTGATGAGTCTTCAAGATCCAACCCGTAAGATGAGTAAAAGTGATGATAATCAGAAGAACTTTATTTCACTACTCGACGAGCCACGCCTCGCTGCGAAGAAGATTAAAAGTGCAGTGACGGACTCTGATGGCATCATCAAGTTTGACCGTGAGAATAAACCTGGTATCTCTAATTTACTATCTATCTATGCAGGTCTTACTGATAAGACAATCGACGAACTTGTGGAACAATATAAAGATTCTAATTACGGTACATTTAAAGGTGATCTCGCCGAAGTCGTAGAAGACTTCCTTACAGATTTCCAAGAAAAATATGAGTCATTCTATAATTCTGAACAACTTGATGACATTCTAGACCTCGGTCGTGATAAAGCACAAAAAGCATCATTCAAGACGTTGAAAAAAATGGAACGTGCGATGGGCTTAGGTCGTAAAAGAAAATAATTAATTTAAAATACCTTCGCTTTTTGGATTGCATTATTGGTGCTTCCAAGGGCGAAGGTATTTTTATGCGTAGAAAAGCGCTCCGATAAGTTGAGATCGGAGCGCTTATTAAATTTATTCATCTTTTTTCTTTTTGCCTGTTTTGCGGTCAATGCTTTTGTCGATGTGAACATTTTTCAGTGAATAATCCCCACCGATTTGATGGTATTCAATACCTTTTACCTGCGGATTTCGTAGATAAGCTTTACCTTGTTGATAAATTGGCGCAACTGGAGCTTCGCTTAATAGTAATTCTTCAGCCTCTCTCAGTTTATTCATACGTTGCTTTTCTTTAGTAAGCAATGGTCCGTCCGCTTCTTTAAGCATAGAATCATATTCTTTACTACTCCAGTCTGTATTATTCTGTGCATTACCTGTAGTCATAGTTTCTAAAAATGACGTTGGGTCTGGATAGTCTGGTCCCCAGCCAGCTAAAGACATCTCATACTGCATAGATAACTCAGCGTTTACTTTTTGTTTAAATGGCATTTGTTTAATTTTAACCGTTACCCCTGGTAAATTTTTCTCAATATCTGACTTGATGAATTCCGCTGAAATTTTAGCACTTGGTGTATCTTGGACATTTAAAGTAAAAGTAATTTTATCCTTACCTAGCGCCTTTTTAGCTTTAGCTAAATGATCTTGCGCTTCTTTTACATTGTACTTCAATGGTGATTTAACCGTTTCCGCATAATCTTTCGTACTGTTTGGTAAAGGTGCTGTTTGTTTGGCTGTGAAATTATTAAAAGGTTTTGATCCATCACCGAGTACTGAATCAACATAAGATTTTTTATCTATTGCTTGAGAAATTGCGATTCGTAAATCTTTATTTTTAAAGTCAGGGAACACTTTCTCATTCATTTTTAAGTAAAATGTTGATGCTTTTAACTTTTTAAATAACCCAGGGTTATCTTTATATTTGTCAACTTGCTCTGAAGTAATTTCAGTATTATCTACCGAATCTGTATCATAAAGTGACGCACCCGCCTGTTGGTCTTTCAAGATTTTATAATTTACTTTATCCAATTTCACATTCTTTTTATCCCAATATTGGTCATTTTTAACCATCGTGATCTTATCTTCGGCTTTCCAGTCTTTCATTTTGAAAGGACCGTTGTATACAGCTCTATCTGCGCTTGTACCATATCGATCCCCCTCTTTTTTAGCAACTTTCTCATCTTGTGGCATGTATGTACCAAATGCGAGGAGTTCTTTGAAATAAGGTACCGGTTTTTCTAAGTCGATTTGCAGTTTATATTTATTAAGTGCTTTAACACCTAAGTCTTTGACGGGCTTTTTACCACTATTGATATCTTCTGCATTCTTAAGATAATTCATGATAAATGCGTATTCTGAACCAGTCTTAGGGTTTACTGCTTTACGCCAGCTATAAACGAAGTCATTAGCAGTTACTGGATCCCCATTAGACCATTTCGCATCATGACGCAAATCAATTGTATAGCGTTTCTCATCTTTCGAAATTTTTGGCTCACCCTTCGCTACTCCTGGAGTTGCTTTGTCATTCTTATCTAATACATACAACCCTTCATACACTTGTGTAAAAGTTGTAAATGACACGTTATCAGATGCCATAACATTATCTAATGTACTCATGTCCTGAGTTAATGTACTACGGAATACCTGCCCTTTGTTATCATAAAGACTTTCATTTTTACCACACCCACTCAAGACGAAAGCTGCAGCAATGAGGGTGCCGACAATCTTAGTGCACTTGAACTTCATCTGCGTCCCCTCCTTTATCTTGTCGAGTGTTGATATGCTTTCTTAATTCAGCTGCTTCTGCATCTGTCGTAAAGACGTAATGACCGTCCTCAATTTCGTTGAGTTGACGCTCTCCATCTTTGCCATCTTCTTTATAAGTCATGCGCGTGCGTGTACGCTCACTTTCTGGATCTGGTTGAGGTACTGCTGACAATAGAGATTGCGTATAAGCATGTAATGGATGATTATAAATATCTTCGGCTTTCCCTATTTCGACAATTTTACCAAAATGCATCACTGCAATACGATCTGAAATATATTTCACCATCGATAAATCATGGGCGATAAACAAGAACGTGATATTACGTTCACGTTGAAGTTTCAGCAACAAATTAACGACTTGTGCTTGAATCGATACATCAAGCGCAGAAATCGGTTCATCCGCGATGATAAACTCTGGTTCCACTGCTAGTGCACGCGCGATACCGATACGTTGACGCTGTCCACCAGAGAATTCGTGTGGATAACGATTGGCATGTTCTTTGTTAAGCCCTACCGTTTCCAGCAAATCATACACACGTCGCTTACGATCCTTACGACTCGTCGCTAATTTATGAATATCAATCCCTTCAGCGATAATATCCATAACTTTAAGACGCGGATTTAGCGAAGCGTATGGATCTTGGAAGATCATTTGAATTCTCTTATTAAATTTCAACGATTGCTTACGCGATTTGATATTTTTAATATTAGTTCCATCGTAGAAGATATCTCCGCTCGTAATATCATTCAATTTAATAATCGCTTTCCCTGTCGTTGATTTACCACAACCTGATTCGCCAACTAGTCCAAATGTCTCACCTTTAAAGATATCAAAGGAAATATCGTTGATGGCACGGACTTCATTACGTTTACCTTGGTTAAAGTATTGCTTTAAATGCTTGACTTGTACGAGCACTTCTTGATTATTCTCCATCAAACGACACCCTTTCTACCTGCTTCGGTTGAGTATAGTTGTTCGGCATAGTTCTCAATCGTTTACGCACCATCTCAGGTGGTTCAACATGCGGTGCACGAGAATCGAGCAACCATGATCTGACGAAATGTGTAGGTGACACTTTGAACCATGGTGGCATGAGCTTGAAGTCGATTTCTAAAGCATAAGGACTTCTCTCTGCAAACGCGTCACCTTTAGGTGGATGTAATAAATCTGGTGGTGTACCTGGAATCGCAAGTAATTCTGTATCTGAACCTGTCTCTAAATCTGGCATTGAGGATAGTAATCCGCATGTGTATGGATGCTTCGGATCGTAGAAGATTTCATCCACTTCTCCTGTTTCCACCATTTGTCCGCCATACATAATCGCGACACGATCAGCTACGTTTGCTACTACTCCCAAATCGTGTGTGATAAAAATAATCGAAGTTTCGATCTTTTTCTGTAACGATTTCATTAAATCTAAGATCTGCGCTTGCATCGTTACGTCTAGTGCAGTCGTTGGCTCATCGGCAATCAATATCTTCGGTTCACATGCCAAAGCCGTTGCGATAACGATACGTTGGCGCTGCCCTCCTGAGAATTGGTGCGGATAAGCATTAAATCGTTGTTCTGCGTGGGGTAGACCCACTAAATTCAGAATTTCTAGCGCACGTTTTTTCGCTTCACTTTTACTATAATTTCGATGTTTCATCAGTGGTTCCATAACTTGTTTCCCAATCTTCATCGTCGGATTGAGTGACGTCATCGGATCTTGGAAGATCATCGAAATATCTTTCCCTCTCAATTTAATGAGTTCTTTCTCAGTCTTCTGAGTTAAATCTTCACCGAGAAACTTTATACTTCCCTTTTTAATACGACCTGTGTCGCCTTGGAAGAGTTTCGTAATCGCTTTCGTCGTCACGGATTTACCTGAACCCGATTCACCGACAATTGCTAAGGTCTCCCCTTTGTTTAAATAGAAGTCAACACCACGTACTGCTTGCACTTCCCCTGCGCTAATATCAAAGGACACATGCAAATCATTGATTTCTAATATTCTCTCTGACATAATTCCTGCCCCCTTTATTATTTACGCATCTTCGGATCGAATGCATCACGCAGTCCATCACTAAATAGATAGAAGAAGAGTATGAGTAAACTCAATAAGATCGCTGGTATAAAGAGCTCATGTGGATGGATTAAGAGCATTTGACGTCCATCGTTAACGAGCGAGCCAAGCGATGTTTTTGGCGCTGGTACACCGATACCGATAAAGCTAAGGAACGCTTCAAAGAAGATTGCACTAGGTACGGTAAACATTGATGTAACGATGATAGAACCTAAAGCGTTCGGTAAGATATGTCGGAAGATCAGTTTGAGCTTAGATGTTCCCAACGTACGTGACGCTAGGACAAATTCTTGGTTTTTTAACTTTAAAAATGATCCACGAACAACACGGCTCATACCTATCCAACCTGTCACGGTCATCGCTAGGATAATCGTCCATAAAGAAGGTTCGAAGATGAGCACGAATAGAATAACGACAATTAAGTTTGGAATCGACGCGATAATTTCAATCAACCGCTGCATAAAGTTGTCTATCCTACCCCCAAAGAATCCTGAGATCGCGCCGTAGACTACGCCGACGAAGATGTCGAGTAAGGCAGCTGCTACACCGATAAAGAGTGAAACTTGCGTACCTTGCCATGTACGCGTCCACATATCACGACCTAACTGGTCAGTCCCAAACCAGAAGTTCTCTTTCACGCCTGCTTTCTTATAAGCGTCGTGGCCGTCAGCACCTTGACCATCAAATGGTAAAAAGTGGATGTGGTCTAATACTGGGATCTTCGCTGGTAAGTTGCGTCGTTGCACATCTTGTTCTGCATAATCATGGTCACTCAACAGTGGACCTACAAACGCGAATATAATAATGAGTAGCAAGCCAATCATTCCGATGACTGCTAATTTGTTACGTCGCAGTTGGTCCCAGGCGTCTTGCCAGAAACTTTTACTCTCACGTTGTAACTCTGGCTCTTTCTCTAAATTACGTTCACTTCGGATGAAATCATCTGCCATAATCCCTTCAGAGGTATGCGTCATCACTGAATTCGCTTCTGGAGTCCCTGTATCTTTCTTCTTCATCATGACTTATTACCTCCTTCGACACGGATACGTGGGTCAATGATTCCGTATAGAATATCAACCACGAAGATTGAAACGATAAATAGTGTACTGAATAATAATGTTGTTGCCATAATCACGGAGAAGTCATTCGTCGTAATTGATCGTACGAATTGGTCCCCTAGACCCGGCACACCAAATATTTGTTCAATCGTTAATGTTCCTGTTAAGATTCCGGCTAACATTGGAACAATAATCGTGATAACTGGAATCAAAGCATTTCTAAGCGCATGTCCGAATAATACACGCATCGTTGAATTCCCTTTTGCTCTCGCCAGTAATATGTAATCTGCGCTGAGCACCTCTATCATTTCTGCACGGATGTATCGAGCTACCGTTGCGATAACTGAAGCCGATAACGCTAAAGATGGTAACACTGCTGTAGAGAATCCTTCCCAACCAGCTACTGGGAACCATTGTAAGCGTACAGAGAAGACGTATTGTAACAACACTGCAAGTACGAACGACGGTACAGATACTGCGATAACTGAAATTACTGTAGCTGTATAGTCTACCCAAGTATTCTGTTTCGTCGCTGCAGCAACACCAAGGATTAATCCCAGGATGACACCGATAACCATCGCTGAGAGTCCCATTTCCATCGATGGTATTAATCGTGGTTTAATCAATTCCCATACCGGCTGATTGTGATATTGGAACGAGTAACCGAAGTCTCCCATCACAACGTTCTTGATGTAGTGTAAGTATTGAACTGCGACTGGGTCGTTGAGTCCATATTTCTCGTTTAAAATATGCTTCTGAGCTGCGCTAAGTTTAGCATCGTTAAACGGAGATCCAGGCATCAGCTTCATTAAAAAAAACGTAATCGTTATGATGATAAATAAAGATAATATCATATAACCAAAACGCTTTAAGACGTATCTAAGCATATAACATCCCCCTTGTTTAAGTAGTAAACATTCCCTTCGCAATTTTCAGAAATATTTAACAATATTATATAGTTACTTCAGAATGAAATCAATGGTAAATCACTTCATTTTCGTAGTTTATCTATGAATTCATAGCAGAAATCTACACTAAAACCATGATTTAAGCTATACTTATACTAAATTTCTCAAGAGCTAGGATGAGTTCGATGCGTAATTTATCACAATTATTGACGTTTATTCTTATAACACCCGTCATATCATTAATAATCTGGCTATTCACCTCTCACCAGTGGGTGGCATACGTCAATGTCCTGTTCTATGTGGCGATGATACTAAGCATTGCCACCTTTATCTTAATTCTGATTCAGGAAGGTGTCTTTGATGCGACAAGTTATGGTATGCGACGTATGAAGTATCGCTTGTCGAGTAAAAAGCATCAAGCTTCAGTTCAAAATGACGACTTCTTCAATCCGCAACAAGCGAAAAAATCTGATTACTGTGTAGCGTGTTGGGTCAAAATCGCATTCGGTGTTAACGTATGCTATTTAGCTCTAGACATTATCATCGCTTTAATGATGATGTGAGTCAGAGCAATTTATTTATGAAATGATGTAAAATGAGAGTGGATTGCTTAGTACAGCCCACTCTCAAAAATATAATCCTGATGCACGTTTTATTCACTTGGGATATGAGGATTTTTAAACAGTGCAATGTACATCAATGCGCCGCCAAGGAGAATCAGTATGACAACGTAAATTGACATTTGCCACGATAATAGGATTGACCCAAGTATCAATCCAAAGCGAGCGAGAATTTCAGATCCGAAAAAGCATATCGTCTCCATCGCTGAATAAGTTCCTCGTTTGTCAGCAGGTATCATCAGAAAGCGTTGTGCGTTATGAATTGGGGAATAAATGAGCTCACCAATTGTGGCAATGACCATAACGAGGCAGAGCACCCAGAATGAATTCGACATAGTGAGCACACCATATCCTACTGCATAAAGCAGAATTCCTACTATAAATGCTCGGCCTTTTCGCATGAACGTCATCCATTGATTCACTTTGAACGTCATCGTTACGACAACAATTGCGTTAATAATCATGATAGTCGTAAAAATACGCACACCATCAATTGGAATCCCCCATAACTGTATCGTCTGAAATTCGTCTCTCAAACGAACAATAATATAAGAATTCAAACTCAATTCAGCCATCATAGTCAAGATAAAGCCACTGTTGAGTAACATGTAATACTTGTCCTTAAATACAAGTGCTAAATTCTGCAAGAAATGCTTCACTTTTCCTAAATCCTGAGCTCCATAGCTCATCACTTGCTCCACATGATAGTATTTAATAAATAAATACCAACTCACCAGCATAGCCACGAAGAACAAGCTAAATAATAAGTGTTTATGGTGATGATAAAGTGCGGCGCCAAGTAACATACCAAGCGCTAAACTAGCGTTATACACCCAGTAATTCAGTTGATAGACATACTCACGCACATCCTCATAAATTGCATCCATAATCGCCGCATTCAGAATAGTTTCACCTATCCCAGTGAGATTGCTGAAGATAAAGAGAGTTACGCAAAAGATGACGAGCCCGATTCCGTCTAATGTCACTGTTATTGCTAAGAGAATTAAACAGATACTGTAAAGCAAATAAGTGATATGAATCAACTTCTTGCGATTATAATGATCACCAAGATAACCACCTATGAATGAAATCACGATATTCACTAGAATATTCACAATAAAGAACACACCGGCAAAGATAGCATTAATCTTAGACGTTAAGTATAAAGCGATAAACGGCATAATCGCATTCATCGTGGTGCTCAGTAGAAAGTCACCGATAATTCGACTTTTTAACGTGGCTGATAAAGTGAAGAATTTTCCCATCGACTTTTTTCTCCTAATTTTCTGACTTTTAAATACTTTACCTAATATTTAAGATAATTACAACACCTCTTTTACCAATATCGAGAAAGTCCCTTTACAGCACAAAAATCCCCAGCCGTACAGCCGGGGAAACTTGGTCTAGCTATTATCCTTCAAACTTTTTAAATAATAACACTGCGTTGTGGCCACCGAAACCTAAACTGTTGCTCATCGCATAGTTAATATCTAAGTCAGCAGCTTGATTAGGTGTAAAGTCTAAGTCACACTCTGGATCTGGGCTATCTGCATGAATTGTAGGCGCTACACGACCATCACGAATAGATAAAGCTGAGAAGATCGCTTCTAAACCGCCTGTGCCACCGAGTAAGTGACCTGTCATCGATTTCGTTGAACTGATCTTCAACGATTTCGCTGCGTCACCAAAGGTATTCTTAATGGCTTGAACCTCTGTTAAATCGCCTACAGGTGTACTTGTACCGTGCGCATTTAAGTATTGAACTTGGTCTGCTGTAACACCTGCATCATCTAAAGCGAGTTGCATCGCACGTGCACCGCCCTCACCTTCTGGAGCTGGAGCCGTAATATGATATGCATCACCTGTAGAACCATAACCTACGATTTCTGCGTAGATTTCAGCTCCACGTGCTTGCGCTGACTCTAGAGATTCGAGCACCACGATACCTGCACCTTCACCCATTACGAAACCGTCACGACCTTCTTGGAATGGGCGACATGCTGTTTCTTTGTCATCATTTGTAGACAATGCGCGGCTCGCACTAAATCCCGCTACCGCCATATGTGTAATCGGCGCTTCAGTACCACCTGCGACCATCGCATCGGCATCGCCACGTTGAATAATCTTGAATGCATCGCCGATAGAGTTAGTACCTGTAGCACAAGCTGTGACCGTTGATCCGTTTGGTCCCTTCAAACCTAAATCGATAGACACTTGACCTGTAGCCATATCAGGGATCAACATCGGCACGAAGAACGGACTGACACGTCTAGGGCCACGCTCATTCAATTGATTATGCGCTACCTCAAATGTTTCCATACCGCCGATGCCCGAACCAATCCATGTACCAATACGTTCAGCATTATCGTCAGTCACTTCTAGTTTCGCATCCTTCACCGCTTCTCTAGCAGCTACAACTGCATATTGTGTAAAACGATCCATACGGCGCGCTTCTTTACGTGGAATATGGTCTTCAATGTTAAAATCTTTGAGCTCTCCTGCTAAGCTCACGTTGTATTTAGAAGTATCAATACGTGTAATCGTATCAATACCATTCATACCTTCTAAAGCATTCTTCCAAGTTGTCTGCGCGTCATTACCAATCGGCGAAAGTGCACCTACGCCAGTTATTACCACTCGATGCTTATTACTCATATGTTTATCCTCCTATTTACCCCATTTTAAAGTGATAGCGCCCCAAGTTAAACCGCCACCAAATCCGACAAGGACTAGGGTATCGCCATCTTGAATCTTTCCGTTCTCTAACTCTTGTGCAATACTCAATGGAATAGATGCGGCTGAAGTGTTACCAAATTGATCCACTGAAACACTCATCTTCTCTTCAGGAATACCTAAGCGTAAACGTGCAGATTCCATGATTCGTATATTTGCTTGATGTGGTACGAACATATCTATATCCTCAGCAGTCAGACCTGCTTTCTCTACTGCTTTCGTAGACGCTTCGCCCATAATACGTACAGCAAATTTAAACACTTCACGTCCATTCATCACAATCTTATGGGTCTCTTGATCTTGGTAAAGATATTTACCGCCGCTACCATCAGAACCTAGCTCATAACTTAGAATACCATGACCTTCTGATACTTCTCCAATCACAGCGGCGCCTGCACCATCACCGAAGAGCACTGCTGTTGAGCGGTCACTCAAATCTGTAATTTTAGACAACTTATCCGCACCAACGACAAGAATATTATGGTAATCGCCAGATTGAATAAACTGTTTCGCATTGATCATCGCATACATAAAGCCACTACACGCAGCTAACTGATCCATCGTCGCAACTTTCTTTGTTCCAAGACGTTCTTGAAGCATGTTCGCCACAGTTGGGAAAGGATAGTCCCCTGTGGACGTTGCTACCATAATCATATCTATATCTTCAGGTTGAATTCCTGCATCTTTAATCGCTTTCACACTCGCTTCGTAAGCCATATCTGATGTATCTTCGTCATCAGCGGCCCAGCGACGTTCTTTGATTCCGGTCATCTTTGAGATCCATTCGTCTGATGTATCTAAAAATGACTCGAAATAAGCATTATCAATTACTTTGCTTGGCGCATACGCACCAAATCCCTTAATACCCACACTCATGGTTGTACACCTACTTATTCTAATTTTGGTACCAGGTCTTAATTTAACATAGTCTTTCTCACAAGTACAATTACAAATCCTCGTACAATAGTCATATGTTCACTAAATTATAAGTTATCTCTATAGGGATGACAATTGATAAGACCTTCCTAGGTAAAAGTCGATAGAGTCATTATAAGCTTGTTGTATACTAGAAGGACACGCATATGTCACATCACTTTATATTCCACTCTATACAAAACGCTTCATCTTCTATATAATTGTATCTGAATGGATAGTGTCATTAAACTTATACATAAGTCATCTCAACATGACACTTTCAAACAATGACATCACTAATTATAACCTTAATTATCATACAAGTTATGACTTGAAATATTGGAACGATAGGAGGCATAGCCATGAAGTACATTATGGTACTTATTTGGTCAATACTCTTGCTTGAAATGGTAGGCTTCGTACTTACAAGTCTCGATGGCGGTTCTTCTGTTAACTGGATTCTACCTATCATCGTAGCAGTAGTATTTACAATCTTTGTAGCGATCTTTACAGCAATTATCAAACCTACGCACAAATCTTACCAAGAAGAACAATAATCTTTAATTGATCGAGAGCCAGCTGATAAAGCTGGTTCTTTTTTTGTCTAAACCTCCTTTATACCTATTCACATGGAGAGGTACAACAATATCTAAGATTTCTGTCTCAATAAAGTATAAATATTGAAAGTATAGGTAAGCTACTGATCGTTCTAAACAAGCAATTACGCAGTAGTTGACTGTACTTGAGACAGTTGACATTGTCTCAAATACTAGTCAACCTTGCAGGGGCAAGACTACGAAATCAAATAGATTTCTGTCTTACTCCCCAAAAAAGCTCGATGGCACAACGCCACCGAGCTTTCTACATATTACTTCCACTCATAGCTATATGAGCTATAGTCTAATTAATACAAGCCGTTTTTCTCATTACTTGTATCAATAAAGATATTTTTAACTTGTTGATAGTTCTTAATCGCTTCTTTATAAGTTTCGCGACCAATACCTGATTTTTTATAACCGCCGAATGGTGCACCTGCAGGAACTTGGTTGTAAGTGTTGATCCATACACGTCCTGTACGCATGGCTTTAGCAACGTTTAACGCACGGTTGATATTTGTAGTAAAGATACCACCTGCTAAACCGTATTCAGAGTCGTTCGCAATCTTCACAGCTTCTTCTTCGTCTTCGAACTTAATCACTGTTAAGACTGGACCAAAGATTTCTTCTTGCGCTAATTTATTATTGTTGTCGTCTACTTCAATGATTGTTGGTTCAAAGAAGTAACCTTTATCCATGCCATTGTCAGTGATACGTTTACCGCCTGTAATGATACGCGCATCGTCTGCTTCTTCAGCATATTTCACATAAGACTCGATCTTCTCGATTTGTTCTTGACCTGTTTGACTACCCATGAGTACATCTTCGTCGAATGGGTCGCCCACTTTAATGCTTTCGAACGCCTCTTTCAAGCGATCCATCACTTTGTCATACACACTAGATTGAAGTAATAATCTTGATCCGGCACTGCAAACTTCACCTTGGTTGAGTAAAATACCAATTTGGATACCTTCGATGGTTTGTTCAAGGTTCGCATCATCAAAGACGATGTTGGCACTTTTACCACCTAACTCAAGTGTAGCTGGCACGATACGGTCTGCTCCGGCTTGCGCAACTTTGTAACCTACGTCGGTAGAACCAGTGAATGACAACTTGTGCACGCCTTCGTGATCGAAAATAGCTTGACCAGATTCAGAACCTTTACCAGTCACGACATTTACTACGCCTTTAGGTAGTACATCTTGGAAGATCTTCGCTAACTCAATAAGTGATAACGGTGTTGAAGATGAAGGTTGAATCACGACTGTGTTACCTGCCGCTAATGCTGGACCAAGTTTCCAAGAAGCGAGTAATAATGGGAAGTTCCATGCCACTACGGCCCCTACAACGCCAATTGGTTCGTGACGTACGATACTCATGTGGTCTTCGTTCAAGTCATTAACTGTACCTTCGTCAGTTTGTAGAACGCTCGCGAAGTATTTAAAGTGTTGCGCAACGAATGGTAAGTCGAAACCGCTTGTTTCACGATAAGGTTTACCATTCTGTAAAGATTCGATTGTTGCAAAATGTTCCATCTTGTCTTCGATACGGCGACTAATTTCGAGTAAATAGTTCGCTCTTTCGTCTTTAGAAGTCTTGCTCCAAGAATCGAAAGCTTGTGTAGCCGCTTCGACTGCTTTATCTACATCTGACTTAGATGCTTTCGCAATCTTAGATAACACTTCACCGTTAGATGGGTTCGTCACCTCTAAAGTGTCACCTGATTCACTAGCTTGAAATTCGTTATTGATAAATAAACCATATTGTTCATCTAAATAGTCTTTCACATTTACAGCCATAATAGACCTCCTCTATCTCTATTTCGGACTTTGCGTGATGTGACAATATCTATATAAGTCGTTAGTGCTTTTGGAATATCTATTATGGTATATTCCCTCTTTACGCTATTTTTAAAAGTAAGAAGCTTAAATTACTAATTTTCGGTGATTTTAAAGGTGACTATGTAAAAGGATTTGCCGTTGAAACCGTGATAGCTCAAGCCCTACTAAATCATTCCCCCCCTTCTCCTCCCCATTCCACTTCAAACGCAAAAAAGAAGCCGACCTATGAAAGCATTACGCTTCCAAGTCGACTTCTTCTCGTTTAAGGAGCTAATTTAATTTATCATGGCAGAGTGCAATTACTATTCACACTCTTCTACACCGTTTACTCAGCCGATTCTGGTTTCTCTACATCAAACGTTAAACCATCGTCTGTGAGGTCAACATTCACATGTGTACATTCTGGAAGGTTCTCACGAATCATACGACGTGCTAATGGTGTTTCAATTTGACGTTGTACGAATCGTTTCAATGGACGTGCACCGAATTGTGGTTCGTATGCTTCTGAACCTAACCATTGTTTCGCTTTATCTGAAACATCGATGCTTAAGCGTTGATCCATCAATCTGATGTTCAATTGAGCGATAATTTTATCAACAATGTGGCTCATATCTTCTTCAGATAATGGTTTGAATAAGACGATATCGTCCATACGGTTCAGAATTTCTGGTTTGAAGTAAGCGTTCAAGCTATCCATCACAGCTTTTTCAGTATCCTCTGTGATCACACCAGAATCTTTCACATTTTCAAGTAAAATTTGTGAACCAATGTTACTAGTCATAATGATAATCGTGTTCTTGAAGTCCACGCTACGACCTTGTGAGTCTGTTAAACGACCTTCGTCGAGAATTTGTAATAAGACGTTGAACACGTCTGTATGTGCTTTCTCGATTTCGTCGAGTAAGATAACTGAATAAGGGTTACGACGAACAGATTCAGTTAATTGACCCCCTTCGTCATGACCTACGTAGCCTGGAGGGGCACCGATGAGACGTGAAACGGAGTGTTTCTCCATGTACTCACTCATGTCGATACGAATCATGTGTCTTTCTGAATCGAATAATGTTGAAGCAAGTGATTTGGCTAATTCAGTCTTACCTACACCTGTTGGACCTAGGAATAGGAAACTACCGATTGGTCGGTTAGGATCCTTGATGCCTGCACGTGCTCTGACAACAGCGTCAGAAACAAGGTCTACTGCTTTATCTTGACCTACGACACGTTCGTGAAGAATATCAGATAATCCTAATAATTTCTCACGTTCGCTTTCAACCAACTTAGATACTGGAATACCTGTCCAAGAGCTTACGATGTCACCGATTTCTTCGTCAGAAACAACTTCACGAATGATGCGATCAGTGTCGCCACTTTGTTCATCTTGGAAAGCGTCTTCCATTTCACGTAATTCTTTCTCTAATTGTGGAATACGTCCGTGCTGTAATTCAGCTGCTTTTTCAAGATTGTAGTTATTTTCAGCATCTTCAAGTTCTTTACGGCTTTCATCTAATTCTGCACGTTTTTCTTGAAGTTTGGTAATTTTTTCTTTTTCTTGTTCAACACGAGATTGAATTTCAGATTGTTTTTCTTTTTCATTTGAAAGCTCTTCTTGAAGTTCTTTCAAGCGTTGTTGACTGGCATTATCAGACTCGTTCTTCAAGGCACTTTCTTCAATTTCTAACTGCATCACACGACGGTTAACTTGGTCTAACTCAGTTGGGTTAGAACCCATTTCTGTACGAATTGTCGCACACGCTTGGTCAACCAAGTCAATCGCTTTATCTGGTAAGAAACGATCTGTGATATAGCGGTCAGAAAGTTCTGCTGCAGCGACTAACGCACGGTCTTGAATACGCACACCGTGGTACACTTCGTAACGTTCTTTCAAACCACGTAAGATAGAAATCGTATCTTCTACATCCGGTTCGCTAACTTGAACTTTTTGGAAACGACGTTCAAGTGCAGAGTCTTTCTCGATGTTTTCACGATATTCGTTCAGTGTAGTCGCACCAATACAGTGCAATTCACCGCGCGCTAACATCGGTTTCAACATGTTGCCGGCATCCATTGAACCTTCAGTCTTACCTGCACCAACGAGCATGTGAATTTCGTCGATGAATAGGATGATACGACCATCTGATTCTTTGACTTCTTTCAATACAGCTTTCAAGCGTTCTTCAAACTCACCGCGATATTTCGCACCTGCAACGAGGGCACTTAAATCGAGCTCGAAAATCGTTTTATCTAAGAGTGATTCAGGCACGTCTTTCTTCACGATACGTTGCGCTAAACCTTCTACAATCGCAGTCTTACCTACCCCAGGTTCACCGATGAGGACTGGGTTGTTCTTCGTTTTTCTGCTGAGAATACGTATCGCATTACGTATTTCTTCGTCACGGCCGATGACTGGATCCATGTTACCTTGGCGTACTTCTTCAACTAAGTCACGACCATATTTCTCTAATGCTTCGTAGTTTACTTCAGGATTTTGTGTCGTCACATGATTTCCCCCTCTAACTTTCTTGATTATCTCTTCAATAACTTCTTTCTTATATTGTGTCGCTTGTTGCGTTGTATCATCAATATCCATCGCTGCTAGGAGGAGATGTTCCATTGAGATAAACTCATCTTCGTACTGCTTCATGTATTGTTCTGCTTTGTTGATGAGTTCGTTTGCTTTAGCACTAATATACTGTCCGTATTGGACGTTATCTCCTTGGACAGACGGATAGCTTTGTAATTTCTTATCATATTGTTGCGCGAGTGCATCGACATCGATGTCTGCGCGTTCTAGCACGCTTTTGAAGAGACTTTCGTCCGCTTCTACTGCTGCTTTTAAAATGGCTTCAATTTCAATATTTTGATTTTCATATTCTTGAGAAAGTCCAATTGCTTTTTGTAAGGCTTCTTGGACTTTATAAGTCATTTGATTGATATCCAAATTATTCACCTCTGTACAGCCGCTTTCTGTCGCTTTTTCAGGTTGATTGAAAGCAAGCCTTAAGCTTCATTTTAGATAAAATTACTACTAGGTTTGATCAAAGAAATTTTTTGACTTTGACTTTCTTTGACCTTAACTATATTATACGACGCCTTTTATGAGAATTCAACCCTAAAGGTCAAAATTAGTTAAACTTTTTTAAACCCGTTTTAAAACGGATAGTGGCGCTCATCATTCGAGCTCATTTTACTATAAACCTTTTACCTAAAATATAAAAATCAAAACATCAAACCACATAAAAAAGAACTAACAACAGCTTGTGATTTATTAGCCATTGCTAGTTCTGGTTGGATTATCCAATACCTAGCGCAATCTTCGCATAGCGAGACATCATTTCTTTGTCCCAAGGTGGATCCCAAACAATATTAACCTCTGTATCTTGAATTTCTGGAATATCTGCTAATACGGTCTTCACTTGGTTAACAATCTGCGGTCCAAGCGGACAACCCATAGATGTTAGCGTCATTTCGACAGTACAGAGACCATCGTCATCGACATCAACTTTATATACCAAACCTAAGTTAACGATATCAATCCCTAACTCAGGGTCAATAACCATTTCTAACGCATTCAGTATACTGTCTTTCAATGCTTCATCCATTCGTCTCACCTCTCAGAATTTAATGATATACACAATATATCAAATATATTACAAAACGCCAATAAAATGCTATGATGTTAGTGCAATATTGCGCGTACGAGTAATAGTTTCCGACTATGAATTGCGCAGTTGTAATCACTGATAAGGAGCAAGTAATAATGAAGACAACGAACCCCTATCTTATTTGTTTAGACCTAGATGGTACACTACTCAACGATGAGAAGGAAATTTCACCTTATACTAAGCAAGTATTGCTCACTTTGCAAGAACAAGGTCATCATTTAATGATTGCTACAGGTCGACCTTACCGCGCTTGCGATATTTACTATCATGAACTCAAGATGCATACGCCCATCGTTAATTTCAATGGCGCTTACGTCCACCACCCAGATGACACAGCATTTGAGATAATTCATGATGAGCTAGAATTGGATGTCGCACATGAAATGATTCGTTCGCTCAAAGAATACAATGTGTCCAATTTGGTTGCAGAAGTACGCGACCACGTGTACATCGACAATTACGACGAAACGCTATTCGAAGGGTTCTCTATGGGTAACCCAAATATAGAAATCGGTAATTTACTCGAGAACTTAACTGAAGCACCGACTTCTTTATTAGTCGAAAGTCCTGAAGCGCAAATTCCTCAGATTAAAGATATGTTAAATCACTTCTACGCTGAGAATATTGAACATCGTCGTTGGGGTGCCCCATTCCCAGTTATCGAAATTGTGAGAAAGGGTATTAATAAAGCTGGAGGCATTGACTACGCACGTCAGTATGTCGATATCGATCGCGATCACATCATCGCTTTCGGAGATGAAGATAACGATAGTGAGATGTTGAAATATGCGACACATGGCGTAGCGATGGCTAATGGCTTAGATGAGATTAAAATGATTGCGAATGAAGCATCATATTCCAATAACGAAGATGGTATCGGTCGTTATTTAAATGACTTTTTCAATTTAAATATCCCTTATAATGCAGATAAATAAGAAAGGACATGACAAGTAATGCGTAAGATTGTAATCGTAGGTGCTGTAGCTGGCGGAGCGACAGTAGGTAGCCAAATTCGACGTTTAGACTCAGAAAATGAAATTTTAATTTTTGAAAAGGACCGTGACATGAGTTTCGCCAATTGCGGCCTTCCTTATTATATTGGTGGCGTCGTTCAAGATAGAGATCAAATATTAGAAGCCACTCCTGAGGCATTTTACGATAAAAAGAAAATTACAGTAAAACCCTATCATGAAGTCACGGCGGTCAATACTGAAGCGAAGACCGTAACGGTGTATAACCGAGAGTCTGACCGCACGTTTGAAGAAAGCTATGACACGTTGATACTGAGTCCGGGTTGTCGCGCTAACCGTCTAGATGTGGACAGTGACATGATCTTCACACTACGCAATATGGAAGATACAGATGCGATTGACCAATACATTCGTGAACATCAAGTACAGCGTGCACTCGTGATAGGCGCTGGGTATATCAGTTTAGAGATTCTGGAGAATTTGTATCATCGCGGTATCGAGCCAACGTTAATCCATCGTTCTGAAGAAATTAATAAATTGATGGATCAAGATATGAATTCACCTATTCTAGATGAATTAGAAAAACGTGGTATTTCCTATAGATTAAATGAAGAAATGACTAGTGTGGATGGCCATACTGTTACTTTCAAATCCGGTAAACAAGAAGATTATGATTTAATCATTGAGGGCGTAGGTGTGAAGCCGAACTCTGAATTTCTTAAAGGTTCTGGTCTTCAACTCGATGATCAAGGTTACTTACCAGTCAATGCCCGTTTCGAAACGACTGTGCCAGATGTCTACGCTTTGGGTGATTTAATTACACAACGTTATCGTCATGTTGACCTCCATGCACATGTACCTTTAGCTTGGGGTGCACATCGTGGCGCAAGTATCATTGCTGAACAACTTGCTAGCGATAGTAACGTAGCGTTTCCTGGATTCCTAGGTGCGAATATCGTGAAATTCTTCGATTATACGTTCGCTAGTGTGGGTGTGAAACCGCAAGAGCTCAAGCACTTTGATTACACGATGGTTGAAACGAAACAGAATCAACACGCAGGTTATTTCCCGGGAAATGAACGCTTACATCTTCGTGTGTATTTCGAGAACGGCTCACGTAAGATCATTCGAGCTGCTGCAGTAGGCAAAGACGGTGCAGATAAAAGGATCGATGTCTTATCAATGGCTATGCAGAATCAACTTACCGTCGACGAACTCACTGACTTTGAAGTGGCTTATGCGCCGCCATATAGCAGTCCTAAAGATGCGATAAATATGATCGGATATAAAGCAAGAAATAAGTGAGCAAAACAGAAAGCAGAATAATTTCTTTGTCTTGCTCACGCCTCGCTGCCTTATATTCGAGACAGCGCTAACTTTTTCAAGTACAGACAGCTACTGTGAAAACACGATGTCGTGAAGAGAATGACATCGTGTTTTTATTATTATATGTAGTTCGCTCGTATCTCGTTATCTATTGAAGACGTTTCTTAAATTTAATCCAAGGCTTCTCGATTCAGATGACCTTTTAAAGTATGGTCTGAATATGCTTTTCTAAAATAGCCCCGTTCTTGAAGAATAGGGATAACTAAATTGATGAACTTTTCAAACGACTCAGGAAATGTAGGTGGCATAAGCATAAAGCCGTCACAAGCCTCGGTTTCAAACCAGTCAATCATTTCTTGAGCTACCTGCTCAGGTGTTCCAACAATTGTCTTGTGGCCTACCCACGTACCGAAACGATCTAGTAACTGCCTTAATGTTAATTCTTCTTCCTCACATGCCCTTTTAATCGCCTCATATAATGAACGTGTCATTTTACGAGTTAACTTCGAATAATCCGGAAGTTGTGGTACACGCGCATCTAAATCCCAATCGCTTATATCCCTTCCTAGCGCTTTACTCAATTGAATTTTACGCTTAGCTACAGGTATAAAGTCATCAAGTTGTGCTTTCAATTGCTCTGCCTGTTCGTAAGTTTCATCCACATAAACCGTTAAACCAGGAAGAACAAGCGGCGGACGACGTTGTTCCGACTCTGCTCGATGATGAATACCTGATCTGAAATCTTGCGCATCCTGCCGGTTCCAAGCGATAGAGAAGATTGCTTCTACATGCTTGGCCGCTAAAGCGCGTCCTGGAAGAGAGGTTCCTGCTTGAAATAATAAAGGTCTATCGTAGGCGCTCGTAGGGATATTGATTGCACCATCAACTTTAAAGTAGTCACCTTTATGTTGAATCGGACGTATGTAGTGATTATCGAGCCCCTCGCCTTTTTCTTTATCATTAACAATCGCATCAGTTGTAAAAGAACTCCAAAGCTTCTTCATCACTGAAACAAACTCATCAGCCCTCGCATAGCGTTGTTCTAGAGGGGGTAAATGATCCATTGAAAAGTTCTGCGCTTCTGCATCAAATTGAGAAGTCACAATATTAGCACCAATTCTTCCGTGAGAAAGTTGTTGTAAACTAGATAACATCCGAGCCGCAAGATAAGGTTCGTAAAAGGTTGAAGAAATGGTTGATATCAAGCCAATGTATTGTGTTTCTCGCGATAGTGCTGCTAAAGCAGTTAAGAGTTCAAAGTAATAAGAAATATGTCCTGTTTCTTCTCCAGAAATGTATTGACCGTCACCTAAAAAGAAAGCATCTAATTTACCTTTTTCAGCTAACTGAGCAATTTTAACTTGAAAATCAATGTCTCCCACTTCGTCGATATGAGAATGAGGTAAGCGCCAAGATGCTGGGTGTAAACCTGTACTATAATAAAGTACCGTTAAATGCATTTCTGACATGCGATCAACTCCTTTCACAATAGTTTGATATTTAACATGAGTATAGCAAACTCTTTTACTAAAATTAATATATGAAAGTTAAACTTTTAAAAATGTCATCAATAACAAGACACGGACTACTTTTATCATATGAAGTTCTTTCATCTCATAAAAAAACCGACACTCATCGATGAGTGAATTATCGACAAGTATCGGTAAGATACGAACTTATTCTTAATGAATGCCAAAGAGTGAAGAAATTGGACCCCATGGTAGGATTACACCAAGAATCATTGTGATAATGATCATGATAATCGTCCACCATAGTAAGCCATGGCTCGCTTCACCTTTCTTACGTTTAGCAATTGTCACTTCCATTAAAGCTACAACGACGATACCACAAAGCATCTTGATTGTAAGTAACAAGTGACCGCCACCATCATCGGCTGTCATCTCTTGCATTAATGACCAGAAACCAGAGATGAGGACTAACACCATAAAGATTCGTAATAGAATATGTGCTATCTTGAAGAATGGCGTCGCACCTTCTCTAGCTGAAAAGTTGAAGTATGCTGCAAAGAATAAAATAATTGCGAGCACCCAACTTGTAATATGAATGTGTAACACGAATATACCCCCACACTAATCTAATATTTACCATGTGCTATTATAATAGATACCCTATTATAATGCGAATTAAAGATGCTACGAACATGAAATAAAAAAAGCGAGTCACTCGTAAGCAACTCGCTCATCATTAATCGTATCTTATTATTCTTCACTATCTGCAATGAAGTTCGTTAAAGTTCCGATATTGTCGATAGTAATCTTCACTTCATCGCCAGGTTGTAAGAATTGTGGTGGTTCCATACCTGCACCTACACCTGCTGGCGTTCCTGTCGCAATAATATCCCCTGGATGTAATGCCACGTATTTAGAAATTTCTTCAATTAATTCATCAATATTTAAGATCATTTGGCTCGTATTCCCGTCTTGACGAATATCGTTATTCACTTTAGTTACGATATTAACATTATCCGGTTCAGGTAATTCATCTTTCGTCACGATGTAAGGACCCATTGGGCATCCACCTGTTAAACTTTTAGAAAGGAAAGCTTGATCGTGAGCTTTCTGCGCTTTACGGTCTGTAATATCGTTAATAATTGTATATCCGTATACGTAGTCTAATGCTAAGCCTTTAGGAATCTTCTCGCCGGCCTTACCAATGACAACGCCAAGCTCGCCTTCGTAGTCAAGTTGATCTGTAATATCTTTATGATTTGGAATCGTTGTATTATCACCTGTGAGTGATGACGCCGCTTTAGTGAAGACGTACAGACGTTGCACTTCATGATTCAACTCATCTGCATGTTCTTGATAGTTACGACCAAACGCAATCACATTGTTGGTTGGAGTGACTGGTGGTAGAAACTCAATATCGTTAAATTGAACTTTGTATGCTTCACTATTTCCACTTTCTTCAGCAGCGACTACAGCTTTACGTACTGTTTCTTGAAAATCTACTGATTGATTATGTTGTAAGCCTTGTAATAATGTTTTAGGGTGAAAGTCCGATTCTTGAGCGAAATCAGCGAAGACTTTCTTTAAATCCCACGCCGCTTCTTCACGCTTTACTTTCACTCCGTAAGATGTTTCTCCTTCGTATCTGAATGATAGGAATTTCATTCATCATCAGCTCCTCACCTTAATCTTAATCACATTATAACTAAATGTTGTGAGAAATCACAAATATCTGAGTATCATAATTTTCAAAATTTTATTGTTCGCAAGTCAAGTTTGCGACATGGATTAATTAACCTTTTAAATGTGAAAAAGCACGCATTACCCTTAAATAATTACGGTAATGGCGTGCTTGAAGTCATTTATATGATAGACCGATTTTTTATCATTTTACCAAAATGACTTTAACCCTCACTATCTTCAATGGACAGTGTCTTGAATTTAAAGAAGTAAAGATAGCCTTTCACTTCAGTATCTAGAATCGTTTCTAACGTATCTTTATAATACTGCATTTGCACACGATAACGCTCACGTAGCTGTTGGCCTATCTCTTCATCTGTCATTCCTTTACGGCGGTTAAAGGCATCGGTCTTGTAATCGAGAAAGTAATAACAACCATCTTTAATGTATATCAGGTCAATCATACCTTGAATAATCGACACATCTTCTTCATCCGTATCAATATGATCCACACTGGCTTGGTTCACTACAAACGGCAATTCTCGATATACTTTCTCACTATGTGCGATATCTTGATAAATATCACTTTGAATAAACTTCATAATATCTTCGTAACTGATATCCCGTTTTGCATCGTCTTCGATAATATTTTTATCAATCAATGTATCGATATAGGCATCGAGTTGATCCTCAGTCAAACCTTCAGGACGGAAAGGTAAATGTTGCATGACAGTATGCATCAATGTCCCTTTCTCATTCGCTTTACGACGTTTTTGTTCATGCATAAAAGTCGGTCGCTCGTACGAAGCGTAACCAATTTGATACTGTCTCACACGGTCATAGTTGGTATCTGCTTGTTCTGTCTCTAATTGACGCTTCAACTCTGACACTGATTGCTTGGAAGGTTTCTCAATATCCGTTTGGTAAGGATAATGATAGCTCAATTGGCGATGAATTTGTGACTTCAACTCATCATCTCCACTATTGAGCGCTTCGATGTCTTCAACTGTGCGTTGTTCTGAAGCATGAACTTCACTTTCCGTAGCGATATCAGCATAATACGTCGTATTCACTGTTACATAAGGATGCATCGCGTCAGGCAAATCATCAATATGGTCCTCGAAACGTAAATTTCTAGGCAGTTCAGGTGATTGATGTTTAGCCAATATAGGATAAATCAACTGAATCGGTGATTGCGCAGTCAAACGATCACTAACAGGTAAGTGCGTGCCTGACACCGTTTGTTTCGCCATGTTATCTAATTCTTTATCCTCTTTAACGCGCCCAATGAGGAAAAGCTGTTCTTTCGCACGTGTTAAAGCTACATAGATTAAGCGCATCTCTTCAGAAATCATTTCTTTCTCAGCAATCGCACGATAAGTTAATGAAGCGAGAGAAGGATAAGCGATATAATCCTCCATATCGAAATATTTCATACCTAAACCGTATTCTTGGTTAAGAATCACAGCTTTATTTAAATCATTGCGTTGGAATCGACCGCTAAGATTACCATAAATCACAAATGGAAATTCGAGACCTTTACTGCTGTGAATCGTCATCATACGTACGACATCATCGTTAGGCCCAACGACTTGTTCCTCACCGAAATCTTTTCCACGTTCAATCAATTCGTCGATAAAACGGATAAATTGATACAAACCTCTAAAGCTAGAATTCTCGAACTCTATCGCTTTATTGAACAGTCCATGAAGGTTCGCACGTCGTCCATTACCGCCAACTAAACCACTGAAGTATTGAATAACATAGTGGTCGTTGTAGAATTTATCGATGAGCTGATACACCGGATGTGATTGACTGTAGTTCTGATAATGTGCGATATCCGCAAGGAAACGCTTCAATTTATCTACGAGTTCTGGATCAGCTTCGTCAGACTGTTGATATTGTTTGATGGATTGATAGAAATAATCATCATTCGGACTTATGACACGAATTTGAGACAACTCATCTTCTGTAAATTGATAAATCACAGAACGCATTAAGCCGACAAGATAAATGTCTTGAAGCGGATTGTCCACGGTACGTAAGAAAGAGAGTATGAGTTGAACTTCCGTTTGCGCAAAGTACCCTTGCTTACTGTTTACAAAGAACGGAATGTCGTGATCTTTAAACACTTGTTGTAACGTGTTCGCCTGTCCATAACTACGCTCCAGAATAACGATGTCTTTATATTCAGGTTTACGATAGGTACCTGTCTTCATATCATAAACTTCTTTATGTTCCATGATATATTCCACTTGTTGCGCGATATACTCCGCTTCCTGTTCACTCGCCGTAAGTTCAGAATCCTCATCTTTCACGAGCATATTTAACTGTAGTGGATGCTCACGTTCGTCAAATGGCGCGCCGTAGTAGAGTTGCGCGGCATCATCATATTCAATTTCACCGACCGCTTCATCCATCATATGTTTAAACAGATAGTTCGTCGTCGAGAGGACTTCTTTACGAGAACGGAAATTTTGAGACAGATCAATACGTAATCCTGTTCCGTCACCTTCTGTTGTAAAACGATTATATTTATCGATGAATAATCCAGGATCCGCTTGTCTAAATTTATAAATAGATTGCTTTACATCCCCTACCATGAATAAGTTGCCGTCTGCTTCGTCGCCTTGTTTGATACTTTGTAGTATCGTCTCTTGCACACGGTTTGTATCTTGGTACTCATCCACGAGAATTTCCGCAAATTGGTCACGATAGGCTTCTGCCACTGCTGAAGGGCGACCGTCAGCTTTCGTCAGAATTTGTAAGGCAAAGTGTTCATAATCTGAGAAATCGAGAATGTTTCGTTCACGTTTTTTCTTGTTAAAACGCTTAATGACATCTTCAGCGACTTGTGCTAAATAACGTACACGAGGCGCTAAGCGCTGCATATCTTGAGTTAAATCTTCAACTGAGCGAGAAAGATATTCTTCTTTCACTTTCGTCAGTTGCTTTTTATACGCATCATATTGTGCTTTGCCGTCCGCCAACATTTCTTCCATGCCGTCGTTCGCTTCTTTAATTTTTTTAGTAAGTGTTGGAAAGCGTTTAGGCAATTCATGTTCAGTAATTACACCAGGATGCACTTGGTCGCCTTCTAATGCTTTATCGAGGAATTTCAGCTCTGCTTCCACCGTCTCAATTTGTTTCTCAGTATCAACCGCCATGGAGAAAAGCTCATGACTTTTCTCTAAAGCTTCTTTACCGGCCTGTAAGAACACTTTTACGAACGTCTTCATCGTCTCAAGCATGGATTCAATACGTCGGTCATCTTGGTAAGCCTCATCGAGTTGCTGTAACCAAGCGTACGGCGTAGGGTTAGCCACACTAAAGAAGTACAACTGTTTCACGATTTGACGTAACTGGTCATCGCTACGGTCAGAGGCAAGATGTTCAGCTAGTTCAATAAATGCTGGATCTAACTTCTCATAATGTTGTTCTAAGACCTCATCTATCGTCTGCTCGAGTAATAGGATGTTCTCTGCCTCACTGCTCGTTCTGAAGTTCGGGTCGATATCCAACACATCATAGTGTTGCTGAATGAGCTTCAAACAGAAACTGTGTAATGTTGAGATTTGCGCTTGATGAATCTTCACACGTTGTGCTTTCAAATGAGCGTTAGAAGGGTCGGCGATCGATGCTTCTTGAATACGCGCTTCGACACGTTGTTTCATCTCTCTCGCACTCGCATTGGTAAAAGTCACGACGAGAAGACGATCGACATCGATGTCGTCACGTAAGATGCGTTGGATAATGCGTTCGACGAGTACCGCAGTCTTCCCTGAACCTGCTGCTGCAGCTACGAGAATGTCTTGATCTTTCGCATAAATACTCTTCCATTGTTGATCAGTCCACTGTACGTCATGAGGTTTGTCAGGAATTACACTTCTCATTTATCTTCACCTTCTAACTTCTCATCTTGAATCGCTTGAAGTGGATCAATCGTTTCATCCACACTGCGATAATGTTTACTATCGATTAAACTATCGACGTGACACACTGCACGATAATTACAGAATTCACATGGTAATTTGTCGTCGTAACGAAGCGGTGCCACTTCTGTATGGCCGTCCATAATATCTGAAGCAATATCGATAAAGTTCTGACGATTATGCTTCAAGAATTTATAAATCGTCTCTTCATTTGCGACTTTACTAGAATAATGTAACGCGCCGTCTTTTTTCGCTCTCAAAGGAACGATATCTGATTTGAATTGAGGTTCGAAACGTGTGTCAAAGGCATCGAGCACCTCTTCGTCATCATTAAGCAAGCCATTCAAACGGTATGCACCTAGAAATTCTTGCCCAAAGTCCTTTTGTAACAACTCATTTAACTGATATGACGGGCGTGGTTGATGCACATGAAAGTACAACAGTCCACCTGGTTTCGTCATCTCCGTGAGTCCTAAGCGCATCTTGTTCTGTAGCACGACATCCATGTATGTCATCATTTGCATTTGTAGACCGTAATAGACTTTCGTTAAGTCTAACGTACCACTCGTCTTTGAAGATTTATAATCGACGACATTGACATAACTTTTATCCTCTTTCTGATACGTATCAATGCGGTCGATTTGGCCACGGATATTGATAGGAATACCTTGTCTTGTCTTTAGTGGCGTCGCTTCAAGTTCATTGTTATTACGCGGTTTACGTCTAAATCCTGCTTCAAAGCGTTGTGGCACAAACTTGGAGTGCTCGCCTTGGTACTTCAACGCTTTCAACGTACTTTCGACAATCGTGCCAATTCGTTGTGACAGATAACGATAGTAGGCTGTGGAATTTAAGACGTTGAATTGCACTTCTGGCAGAATTTCATTGAGTGCCTCTACAGTTAATTGGTGAATCTGATTAGGTTGTAAGTTGGTAAAATCTCCATTCAAACGTTCTGAAATATAACGCAAGACTTGGTGGAAGATATCGCCCAAATCAAAGTTCTCCAATTTATACTTCGTACGTTCGTTTAAACGCAATCCATGAGATGCATAGTGCTTAAATGGACAGTTCTGATAGCCTTCGAAACGAGACACACTCGCATTCATCGTTTTACCATAAAGCTTTTTAGAAAGCTGATTGGATAACTGCACTGTCTCGTTATTGTAAGTTAAAGCTGACAGTAAGTAATTGAGCCCGTCATTAAGCCCAGAATCGTCTCTCAGCACTTGATACGTATCTAGCCATGTGTCCGCGACAATTTCTTCGTTGAGCCATGCTTGTAGAGATTCGAATAAAGCCGTCTTCGTTTGATGTGGATGTTGCATTAACGCAAGTGGCTCACGTTGGTGGTAATGATGGATATTTGTCGTCGGTAGTTGATTGAACAATGCTTGAATTTGCGCAAGATACGGACTCGGTTCTTTCTCTTCTCCGCTATTGCCCATTAAACTGTAGGACATCGTAAGTTGTTGGCGTGCACGCGTCATTGCGATATAGCAGACGAATGCTTCATCCATTTGTAAAATATCTGATGTCGGGCTGAGTTCGATATCTGCATTTTCCTCAAAAAGCCGTTTCTCATCATCTGTAATGAGACTCGAAGCATTTACAGACTGAGGTAAACTACCATCATTGACGCCGATTAAATAAACATGTGCTTTGTTGTCTACTTTCGCTAAATCCATCGTACCGATACTAACCTGATCCAATGTCTGAGGAATCATGACGAACTCAAGTTGATCTAAGCCGATATCCAAGAGTTCAAGGAAACGTTTCACTGTCATCGATGACGTATCAAATACACGCACTAAGTCATCAAGCGTTTGGATAAAGCCTTGCCAAATCTGGTCAATTTCTTCCGCTTTCTGCGTCTCTCCCTCAACTTCAAATTCATCACGCTCTGTCATGAGTTGGTTCGGCAAACCAAAGTCTTCAATCGTTTCATAGAAAGCCGTCGCGTATTCTACAGCTGTCGTCGCTGCTTTCAAGTTACGTTCAAGCTGTAGGACATGATCCATGACATAGGATTTGAGTTGGACTACCTTTTCAAACGTTTCACGATCTTCTTCAGTTAATTTATGATGTTTTAGGCCCATTTTACTAAACTGCTCAATAGTAAAATAACGGTCATCAATCCAACGTTGACCGTAAATACCGCGCTCGAGAACGAAATTCTCTAGTAAATCAATGAGATAGTGGTCATCTTTCGTATTTCGAGTAAGTACACCTGTCTTAAATAAGCGCATAAGTGGCTCGAAATTCCAGTTCGTCTGCACCACTTCAATGAGCGAGCGGAACATTTCCATCACTGGATGGTGCGTCATTGAACGTTTCACATCAATATGGTAAGGAATATCGTATTGTGGCAGAATAGACTCTAAGAGATACGCATAACTCTCGTCACGGTAGAGAATCGCCACATCTTGGTAACGACGTCCGTGTTCGCGATTATCTTTAATAATTTGTCGCGCGACCTCGTTCACCTCTTCGCGCATAGAAGACGATTCAAGAATGCGAATATTGCCTTGCGCATTCACTGTTGAGGGTTGTAAAGCATCAAATTGGTGCTCAAGGTGACTTAAATCTTCTGTGAGAAAGCGTTGTTGTTGTTTGAACTGACGCTTATGTAGTGTCATGCCTAAATCATGCGCGATGTCTTCAAGATGCGTTAACACTTCTGAAGGCTTTCTGAACAGACTAAACGTGTCTTTGTCGCCATTCGTCGTCAACAAGACACTCACGCGTTTACAGTTCTGAGCCAATCCACGGATGATTTGATACTCTAACGTAGAGAAGTTGTGGAAACCATCTATGTAAATCTCAGCACGTGACAACCAATCCGATTGTGGCATCATTTCGATAAAGCGTTGTAATGTATCTTCGGTAGAAACATAATTACCTTGAATACGGTCTTCTAGACGCTGATAAATATGCGCAATATCGTGTAATTTATGTTTCATGCGTGTTTGCATAGGATGCGTGGCAATGAGTTCAGTTATTTGCTCTGGGCTTACTGCATATTTTTTAAAATCTTGAATTTGTTCGTAGAGCTTTTCACTAAAACCATAATAGTCAATTTGAGAACCATAGAGTTGAAGTTCAGATTTCTCCTCATGCAAAATATCATAGATCATCATCTCTGTAGCTGCTTTAGATAATTGTTCTTCGTTCAGTCCACCTACTTCTTGAAACACGCGATGACTCAGACGCTCAAAGTGAAGTACTTCTGTACGCAAACTTCCTCGAAGATCTGGGTCATTCACAAACGCTTGTTCAAGCTGAAACGTATTCTGCGTAGGCGCAATGAGAATAATAGGGTCTCCCAATGGATTCTCACGCATCTTCTCTTTGATTTCTTCTAGCATCGCATAAGATTTACCTGTGCCCGCCTTGCCGTATAACACATCCAAAAACATAAAAAACACTCCTTCAAAAGATAGTTTAACACGCATAGGACCAGCGTAGAAAAATTTTCTCTATGTATCAGTATGGGGCATTGAATTCAATATAGAGGGTTGGAATTTAAGGTTGAGATAAAAAAATATGTGAAGAATAAGATGATTAAATACGATTCTAGTATATAAAAAAGGAAGAACGTGTAAACATTTTAAGCACGTCTCTACATAAATAAACATATACGAAAACACGACACAAAACAGTTCTTGAGTTAAGTAAAGAGAAAATAGTAAGCGTCGCAGTAGATGTCTGAGTTCGAAATCGCTTTCGCTGTTTCGAACTCTAGTCATCCTTGCGGGTGAAGCACGACGAAATCAAAGATTTCTGTGCTTCTACCAAAACTACTCCATAATTTTAAATTATGGAGTAGTTGCTCAATTATTCATATTTTGTATCTGGATTGAAATTCGCTTTCCATTGACTAAATGGCCAATAACGTAGTGCGACTTTACCCACTACTTTATCTTTGTCGATTAAACCGAATGAACGGCTATCTTTACTTACTTCACGGTTATCTCCAAGTACAAGAAGTTTGCCTTTAGGAATTTCGGCCTTACCATTGTTGATTTTTTTCGTACTCCAATCTTCGGAAGTAATATAATCTAGGTGTTTATGTTTTTCATTATAATCTAAGTAAGGTTCTTTTACCTTTTTACCATTAACATAAAGTTGGTCTTTCTTATATTCCACTTTATCGCCTGGTGTACCAATAATACGTTTCACGTAGTCATCTTTCTCTTGAGAATGGAAGACGATAACATTTCCTTTCTCTAGATGGCCCATTTTAACACCCGCGATATTAACGATAACGCGCTCTCCATCCTTTAAAGTAGGATACATGGAATCACCACGTACCGTATAGGATTTCCCGACAAATTTAGTGATTACAACGATGAAGATAACTGCAATCGCTATCGCTATAATCCACTCTTTAATTTCTTTCTTCACGTTCTACACCTCAATCTCCTTTAAATTGCCAAGTCATGCGTTGCAATGGATAGTATCTGAAACTCACATGACCGATAATATCTGAATGTTGTATATAACCATATGTTCTAGAATCTCTGTGGTCTTTGCGCTGATCATTCAATACGAAGTAGGCATCTGGTGGCACGATATCGCCTTCAGACCCTTTCACATGTCGCAATTCTAAATGTTTAATCTGTCCTTGCGTTGCATAAGGTTCATCCACTTGTCGATCGTTGCGATATAACTGACCTTTCTTAAACTCAATCGTCTCTCCAGGTTGCCCGATAATCCGACTTATATGTAACTGACCATGTTGACGATACAGTATCACATCGCCGCTGTGCAGACGATTAAACATCGTATTTACTTTATTAATAATCACGCGATCATCTGGAGACAACTTCGGTTGCATTGCTTTATCTTGCACCACGTAGCCTCTGATGAGAAATGTCTGAATCAACAGTACAATAATAATTGCTATGACGAGAGAAATCAAATGTTTTAGTATTCTAGGCATTGCATAACCCCTTAAGTAGAACGTTGGAATTCCCGTTCTACTACAATAAATTCTCCTCTATTATAAAATGCGAGCCATATAATGAAAAATATTACATCTGAATCTCAGATAAATCAGTCGCGAGATGTAGAAAGATGAAATGAGTTGACCATTCGCGGTAGTTGACTGAATTCGAGAAGGCACCTCGCTTTCTCGAATTCTAGTCATCCTCGCGGGGGAAACACTACGAAATCAAAGATTTCTGCGCTTCTCCCCAATACGCAATATTGCAAATCAAATAGAGACACTAACTTTAACTCCTATAATAAAAGAAAAAGTCTAGTTAGACGTGGGAAGTTTTAAATAGAACGTAATACGTTATATTTTCTTCTACGTACTCTTGCAATACAAGTGCAGGAAAATGGCAAGACTCTTGAGAGATTAAGGGCACAGCGAAAATCCATTTTTTCGAGCTAAGTTAGCGAGAAAAAATTAGTTAAGCGTGACCCTCTAAGAAAGCGCAGCCACTTTTACAATACGCAGTATTACAAATTAGCAAGAAACATTTTAGTACTTGAAACTCGATATTAAACAATCTCAAACAAAATAGAAAACGTGCGATTATGGCGTTGAATATTATTAAACGAAATAAAAATTCTATGAAAACAACTAATTTAAAAGAAGACATTCTAATCCTCTACACACTAAATTAAACCAAAAATCAAAAGAGAATTTGTGATGAAATAAAATATGTTATTAGAAAGAAATTAATAATAGAACTCTTGCAGCACGAGTATAGTGGGAGGAGAAGGCGAAACTCATGAAGGATTCAGGACGCAGCGAAAATCCATTTTTTCGAGCCTAGTTAGCGAGAAAAAATTAGTTGAGCGCGGCCCCCTATGAAAGTGAGCCGATTCTCCCACACTCAATACGCAGTATTGTAAATTAGTAGAAGGCATTAACTTATTACATGACAGAAACATATACTACTTCATCACAAAACAAAACCCGCAGACATTATTCATCCGCGGGTCATCACACTTCAATTATAGACGTTTTTCCAACGCTTCTTTTTTATCTTCATAACCAGGCTTACCTAACAACGCAAACATATTTTGTTTATACGCTTCTACACCTGGTTGGTTAAATGGATTCACGCCTAATTGATAGCCGCTCATCGCACACGCTAATTCAAAGAAGTAAACGAGATAGCCGAATGTTTCAGCATCTAAACGAGGTACGCGAACAACTAAGTTAGGCACGCCACCATCTGTGTGAGCGAGCAATGTACCTTCGAACGCTTTCGTATTCACTTCGTCCATCGTTTTACCAGCTAAATAGTTTAAGCCATCTAAGTCGTCTGGAGCTTCTTCAATCTTGATATCATGTTTAGGCGTATCAACTTTCAATACAGTTTCAAATAAGAAACGGCGTCCCTCTTGAACGTATTGGCCTAAAGAGTGTAAATCTGTAGTGTAGTTGGCACTTGAAGGATAGATACCTTTGTAATCCTTACCTTCTGACTCACCGTACAACTGTTTCCACCACTCATTGAAGTATGAAAGTGATGGTTCATAGTTGATTAACATCTCAGTTGTGTAGCCTTTCGTGTAAAGGATGTTACGGATTGTCGCATATTGATACGCAATGTTGTTCTCTAACTCGTCTGATGAGAGTTCTTCACGTGCTTTCGCAGCCCCTTGCATCATCGCTTCTACGTCGATTCCTGCTACCGCTATAGGTAAAAGGCCTACTGCTGTGAGAACTGAATAACGACCACCTACATCATCAGGCACGACGAAAGTTTCATAACCTTCGTTTGTCGCTAACTGTTTCAAAGCACCTTTCTCTTTATCTGTTGTCGCAAAGATACGTTCTTTCGCTTCATCTTTACCATATTTATCTTCAAGTAACTGTTTAAATAACCTAAATGATACAGCAGGTTCTGTCGTCGTACCTGATTTAGAAATGACATTCACTGAGAAATCTTTACCATCTAAGTATTGGATTAACTCATGCGTATAAGATGAAGATAAATGGTTACCTACAAAGACGATTTCAGGAAATTCTGTACTATTTCTGAAAGAAGAAGTTAACATTTCAATGGCTGCGCGTGCACCTAAATAGGAACCACCGATACCAATCACGACAAACACATCTGAATGGCCTTTCACGCGTTTCGCCACTTCAATGATACGTTTAAACTCTTCTTTGTCATAATCTACAGGAAGATCTAACCAGCCTAAGAAGTCACTGCCAGCACCAGACCCGTTATGAATCGTTTGGTGAATTGCTTTAACATTGTCTTTCTGTTGTTCTAATTCGTGCTCTCCGAAGAATTCTAAAGTCTTACCGTAATCTAATTGAATATGAGTCATTAAACTGCCTCCTGAGTTTTTAATTACAAATATATTTTACTAAGTTTAAGTGGCCGATTCAAATGAGTTATCTACCGCACTATAGACTCACGCCCTTTCTCACTTTATAGAAAGATGAATATCACTGTATATTTTATAAATATATACCTCTTTTTATGCACTTTATATAAAATTAACCTCTTAAAACTACTGCCATTATCGAAAAAGATAGTGTTGTATAATTTATTTATGCAAGTTTTTGTATATTTATGGTTTTCAAAACGCATTTTATCTGCTATGATAAGAACTATCATATTCAGAAAATTAATAAACGAGGTGTTCGACATGAAAGATAAAATTGTATTAGCGTATTCAGGTGGTTTAGATACAAGCGTAGCAGTACATTGGTTAATCGAGAAAGGTTATGACGTCGTTGCTTGTTGTTTAGACGTTGGGGAAGGTAAAGATCTCGACGTTGTCCATCAAAAAGCATTAGACATGGGCGCAGTTGAATGTCATATCATCGACGCGACAGAAGAATTCACAGAGGACTATGTAAGTTATGCCATCAAAGGTAACTTACAATATGAAAATACGTACCCTCTCGTTTCTGCGTTATCTCGTCCGCTTATTTCTAAAAAGCTCGTAGAAATTGCAGAAAAAACAAACGCAATCGGTATCGCACATGGTTGTACAGGTAAAGGTAACGACCAAGTTCGTTTCGAAGTAGCAATCAAAGCACTTAACCCTAACTTAAAAGCTTTCGCGCCAGTTAGAGAATGGGGCTGGAGCCGTGAAGAAGAAATCGAGTATGCGAAGAAACATGATATTCCATTACCAATTGAACAAGATTCTCCATACTCAATCGACCAGAACTTATGGGGCAGAGCAAACGAATGCGGTATCCTTGAAGATCCATATGCAGCTCCTCCAGAAGATGCATTCGACTTAACTAATGCACCAGAGGATGCACCAGACGAAGCTGAAGAAATCGTCATCCATTTTGAAGAAGGCTTACCTGTATCACTTAATGATAAGAAGATGCCTTTAACTGAAATGATTCTTCACTTAAATAAACTTGCTGGTAAACATGGTGTCGGCAGAATCGACCATGTTGAGAACCGTCTCGTAGGTATTAAATCAAGAGAGGTTTACGAAACACCAGCTGCTGAAGTCATTCAAACTGCGCACAGAGCGTTAGAAACAATCACGTTAACGAAAGACGTGGCGCATTTTAAACCAGTCATTGAGAAACAATTCTCTGAACAAATCTACAATGGCTTATGGTTCTCACCATTAAGTGACAGCTTGAAACTCTTCATTGACAGTACACAAACTTACGTGACTGGTGATGTACGTGTGAAACTTTACAAAGGTAATGTCACAGTGAATGGTCGTCAATCTCCTTACACTTTATATAATGAAAAATTAGCAACTTATACTAAAGACGATGCTTTCAACCAAGAAGCAGCAGTTGGCTTTATCGATATCTTCGGCTTACCAACACAAGTGAACTCAATGTTGCACGGAGGTTATAGCAATGAGTAAGAAAGCTTGGGGTGGCAGATTTAGTGAAACACCTGAGGAATGGGTGGATGCGTTTAACGCGTCCATCCATTTCGATCAAACTTTAATTGACTATGATGTCGAAGGTAGCATTGCGCATGCCACAATGTTAGCTGAACAAGGCATTATTACAGAAGCGGATAGCCAAGCGATCATTGAAGGTCTCAAAGGCATACAGAAAGATTATCATGATGGCAAGATGTCTTGGGATGTCAGTCTTGAAGACATCCATCTCAACATTGAACACGAGCTCATCCAACGTATTGGTGAAGCTGGCGGACGTCTGCATACGGGACGTAGCAGAAACGACCAAATCGCTACAGATATGCACTTATATACAAAGACAGAAGTTCAAGCCATCATGGAGATGGTGCGTAAATTACAACACACGATCGTTAATATTGCCGATCAGCATGTTGAAACGATTATGCCAGGTTATACACATCTTCAACGTGCGCAACCTATCTCATTTGCACATCACATCCTGACGTACTATTGGATGTTACAGCGTGACTATAGTCGTTTCGAAGACAGTTTAGCACGTATCGATATGTCTCCACTCGGTGCAGCGGCCTTGAGCGGTACAACTTACCCTATCGACCGTCACCGTACACAAGAACTGCTTGATTTCGGTTCATTGTATGAAAATAGTCTCGATGCTGTCAGTGACCGTGATTACATTGTAGAAACGTTGCATAATATTTCATTGACGATGGTACACCTCTCACGTTTTGCTGAAGAAATCATCTTCTGGTCTAGTGAAGAAGCGAAATTCGTCACACTTTCTGATGCATTCTCTACAGGGTCATCGATTATGCCTCAGAAGAAGAATCCAGATATGGCAGAACTCATCAGAGGTAAAGTAGGTAGAACGACAGGTCATCTCATGAGTATGTTAGTGACTTTAAAAGGTCTCCCTCTCGCCTACAATAAAGATATGCAAGAAGATAAAGAAGGCTTATTTGATGCTGTGCGCACTATCAAAGGTAGTTTACGTATCTTTGAAGGTATGTTGAGCACTATGACAGTCAATGTCGATCACTTACAAGATGAAGTCACGCACGACTTTTCAAACGCAACAGAACTTGCCGACTATCTCGTTTCTAAAGACGTACCATTCCGTAAAGCGCATGAAATCGTAGGTCAAATCGTCCTATCATGTACGCAACAAGGCATCTATTTACTCGACGTGCCGCTTGAAGAATATCAACAAGCACATCCCGCTATCGAAAGCGATATCTATGATTATTTAAGACCTGAGAGTTGTGTGAAACGTCGTACAAGCTACGGTTCTACGGGTCAAGAAGCAGTACGTCAACAACTCGAACATATTAAAGCGAATATGTAATTTACTATTATAGAAAGGGGGATGATGATGTCTGACATTCCAACTCACCTTAACTTAAACGGCCAATCGTTCTTGAAAGAAAGCGATTATACCCAAGAAGATTTAAATCGTTTAATCGACATGGCGATTGACTTGAAACAGCTGAAACAAGATGGAGAGCCGCACAATTATCTTCAGAATAAAAATATCGCCTTAATCTTTGAGAAGAGTTCAACGCGTACACGTGCTGCCTTTACTGTAGCAGCAAACGATCTTGGAGCCAATGTGGAATATTTAAATAAGAACGATCTACAATTAGGCCAGAAAGAATCCATTAGAGACACCGCTCTTGTGCTCGGCCGTCTCTTTGATGGTATTGCCTATCGTGGGTTTGCGCATACCAATGTCGAAACACTCGCGAAGTATGCCAATATTCCAATTTGGAATGGTCTTACCAATGAATGGCACCCTACGCAATCACTCGCTGACTTCATGACGATTAAAGAGCATTTCAATACGTTAGAAGACCTCACTGTAACCTATCTTGGAGATGGTCGTAACAACGTAGCACGCTCTTTAATGATCGCAGCGACAATCTTAGGTGTGAACATTCGTATTTGTTCTCCTACTACACTCCAGCCCGACACAGAGACTGTTGAGTTAGCGCGTCAATTTGCTGAACAACATGGTTCTGAAGTATCTATTATGACTGACCCTCATTCGGCTGTGAAACAGGCTGATGTCTTGTACACTGACGTTTGGGTGTCTATGGGTGAGGAAGAACATTTCGAAGAGCGTCTTGATATGTTACAAGCTTATCAAGTTAACGAGGAGTTACTTCAAGCTACAGGTAAAAAGGACACGATCTTCTTACATTGTCTTCCCGCCTTTCATAATACAGAGACCACATACGGTCAAGAAATTGCGCAGAAATACGGTATTGAAGAAATGGAAGTTACAGATCAAGTCTTCTATAGCGACAGTTCAAAAGTCTTTGATCAAGCTGAGAATCGCTTGCATACAATTAAAGCTGTCATCTTGGCTACGATGGGCTAAGCTCGATTACGCGACTTCGTAGATGAATGTCTTCCAATTCATGCTATTTTAAAGAAAGCGCAGTAGCTGTCTGTACTTGTGATAGCTGACGCTGTCCCAAGTACTAGTCAGCCTTGCGGAGGAAGCACAACGAAATCAGAGATTTCTGTGCTTCTCTCTCGAACACTTACGTAACAATATAAATTAATTTTTTCACCTGAATACGACAAAAGGTTCAACTTGAAAATCACTCTTCAAGTTGAACCTTTTTTAATATATTGAAAGTTATCATCTTGAGTTAAAGCTTACGCCCAACCACGGTAACGTGCAGCTTCAGCAGTACGTTTAAGACCAACGATATAAGCTGCTAAACGCATATCAATCTTACGGTTTTGAGACAATTCATAGATCGTATCAAATGCAGTTGTTAATTTTTCACGCATTTTTTCATTAACTTCATCTTCTGACCAGTAATAACCTTGGTTATTCTGAACCCATTCGAAGTAAGATACTGTTACGCCACCTGCACTCGCTAACACGTCTGGTACGAGTAATACATCACGTTCAGTTAAGATACGTGTTGCTTCAGGTGTTGTTGGACCATTGGCAGCTTCAACAACGATATCCGCTTTAATATCGTTTGCATTGTCAGCTGTAATTTGATTTGCGATTGCTGCTGGAACTAAGATATCGCAATCAATTTCAAATAATTCTTTATTAGAAATAGTGTCGTCGAATAAGTTTGTTACTGTACCGAAGCTGTCTCTACGATCGAGTAGATAATCAATATCTAAGCCTTCAGGGTCATGTAACGCACCGTAAGCATCTGAAATACCTACAATTTTAGCACCTAAGTCATATAAGAACTTAGCTAAGAAGCTACCTGCGTTACCGAAACCTTGGATAACTACGCGAGAATCTTTGATTTCTCTACCTCTACGTTTCGCCGCTTGTTCAATTGCGATAACTACGCCTAATGCAGTTGAACGGTCACGGCCTTGAGAACCGCCGAGTACAATTGGTTTACCTGTGATGAATCCTGGTGAATTAAATTTATCTAGTGAACTATATTCGTCCATCATCCATGCCATGATTTGAGAGTTTGTAAATACGTCTGGTGCTGGGATGTCTTTCGTAGGTCCTACGAATTGTGAAATCGCACGTACGTAACCACGAGATAGACGTTCAACCTCATGAATACTCATTTCACGTGGGTCACAGATGATACCGCCTTTACCACCGCCGTATGGTAAGTCAACAATCCCACATTTCAATGTCATCCACATTGAAAGTGCTTTAACTTCTTCTTCGTCAACGTCTGGGTGGAAACGTACCCCACCTTTAGTTGGACCAACAGCGTCATTATGCTGTGCACGATAACCAGTAAAAGTCTTTACAGAGCCATCGTCCATGCGTACAGGTATACGGACTTGTAAGAATCTTAAAGGTTCTTTAATTAAGTCGTACATACCGTCGTCAAAACCTAATTTATGCAATGCTTCTTTAATAATTTGTTGCGTAGAAGTCACTAAATTATTATTTTCAGTCATGATTCATTTCGCCTCTTTTTCGTAACAATGATTTCGCTTTCATGGTAATTGTAACATAAGTTATAGCTTTTTAAAGACTCAGACTGTAGACAAATGAATTAAGTTGTTCTACCTCTCAAATCGTGCATCAAAAGTACAATTTCAAAGGCATTTTTATCACTTAATTTTTATCATTGCTACAGCCTGATGTTAGAAAATGATACTATTTTGAACTCAATAACTAGAATTCTTGTTCAGAAGTATTATTGTGCAAAGACTTTCTTCACTTTATCGATAGCAAAGTCTAATTCTTCTTTAGAAATGATAAGTGGTGGTGCGAAACGGATAACAGTGTCATGTGTTTCTTTACATAAGAGACCTTCTTCTTTTAAGCGTTCACAGTAAGGTCTTGCACTTTCGTGTAATTCGATACCGATAAATAATCCGCGACCTCTTACTTCTTTAATAACTGGATTATCAATTTTTTCTAATTCAGCTTTGAAGTATTCACCTAACTCTCTTGAACGACCTGCTAAGTCTTCATCGATAAGCACGTCGATCGCAGCCATTGATACCGCACAAGCGAGTGGGTTACCACCGAATGTTGAACCATGAGAGCCTGGAGTGAATACGCCTAATACTTCTTCATCAGCGAGCACGACTGAAATAGGTAGTACACCGCCACCTAATGCTTTACCTAAGATGTAAACATCTGGTTTCACGTCATCCCAGTCTGTAGCGAAGAGTTTACCTGAACGGCAAAGTCCTGCTTGAATTTCGTCAGCAATGAATAATACATTGTGTTCATCACAAAGTTCTCTGATTTCTTTCAAGTAACCTTCTGGTGGTACGTTAATACCTGCTTCACCTTGGATAGGTTCGATAAGCACAGCTGCAGTGTTTTCATTGATAGCTTGTTTCACTTGTTCGATATCACCAAAGTCTACTTTGCGGAATCCATCTAATAATGGGCCGTAACCACGTTGATATTCTTTTTCAGAAGAAAGTGAAACTGGTGCCATTGTACGACCGTGGAAGTTACCATTGAACGCGATGATTTCAGCTTTGTCTGGTTCAATTTGTTTCTTCTCATAAGCCCAACGACGCGCTGCTTTCAATGCAGTTTCTACCGCTTCAGCACCTGTGTTCATTGGTAAAGCTTTCTCTTTACCTGCTAATTTACAAATCTTTTCATACCAGTCACCTAAGTTATCACTGTGGAATGCACGTGACACGAGTGTTGCTTTCTCAGCTTGATCTTTCAATGCTTGAATAATCTTAGGGTGTCTATGACCTTGGTTCACTGCTGAGTACGCAGATAACATATCCATGTATTTATTACCTTCAGGGTCTTTCACCCATACCCCTTCAGCTTCAGAAATGACGATTGGTAGTGGCACGTAGTTATGCGCACCATAATGATTTGTTTTTTCAATGATTTCTTCTGTTTTTGTCATGATATCTCCCCTTTGTATATATTTTTAGGAAATAAATCCTAATTGATTAGTTATCCTTAGCATAACTTATTTAGTGCATAACTGAAACTATTTTATAAAAATAAGTTTACTCTTATTTAACATTATATTGAGTCAATATCCGTTGATGCTTGGCGCGCTTGAGGTTCATGAATTTTGAAAAATGCAAAAAATATTATAAGTGTTCTGACACAGTTCGTCCTTGCATGTGTAGAACGAGATAATCTGGGCCGCCTGCTTTCGAATCGGTACCTGACATTTTAAAGCCACCAAATGGTTGATAACCTACGACTGCACCGGTACATCCTCTGTTAAAATACAAGTTACCTACCTTGAAATCACGACGTGCCTGTTCAAGTTTCATGCGATTATTTGAAATTACTGCACCTGTTAAACCATATTCTGTCGCATTAGCAAATTCAATTGCTTGATCGAAATCTTGTGCTTTCGCAAAACCAACTACTGGTCCGAAGATTTCTTCTTGCATCACACGAGAATCATGAGCGAGATCTGCGAAGACAGTCGGATGTACGAAGTTACCTACTGTTTCTTCAGTGTGGCCGCCAATCACTAAACGCCCTTCTTCTTTACCGATTTCAATATAGTCTTTGATCTTATCTAATGATTTCTGGTCAATCACTGGACCCATAAAGTTACGGTAATCACTCGCGTCACCTACTGTTAATTCCTCAGTACGTGCCGCCACACGCTCAAGCAACTCATCATAGATACCCTCTACTGCAATGACACGTGAGCAAGCGGAACATTTCTGACCTGAGAAACCAAATGCTGAGTGGATAATTGCATCTGTTGCTGTATCTAAGTTTGCTTCGTCATCAACGACAATCGTGTCTTTACCACCCATTTCAGCAATGACACGTTTCATATGATATTGACCGTCTTGAATTTGAGCAGCACGTTGCATAATATCTGTGCCTACACGTTTAGAGCCAGTAAATGAAATCAATCCTACATCTTTATGTTCAACTAGGAAATCACCGATGTCTGCAGAGGAACCTGGAATCCAGTTCACTACGCCTTTCGGTAATCCTACTTCTTCAAGTACTTCCATAAATTTATACGATACGACTGGTGTGTTGGACGACGGTTTGAGTAAGACTGTGTTACCAGTGACCACTGGTGCTACTGTAGTTCCCGCCATAATCGCTAACGCAAAGTTCCACGGTGAAATAACGACGCTCACGCCGATAGGTAAATAATCATATTGATTATATTCACCCGAACGACTTTCAACAGGTTTACCATCTTTCAAACGCAACATTTCACGTCCATAGTATTCCATAAAGTCAATCGCTTCCGCAGTATCCGCATCCGCTTCTTTCCAAGGTTTACCGCCTTCTTTAGTGAGCCATGCAGAGAATTCATGCTTACGGCGTCTGGTAATCGCAGCAGCTCTGAAGAGAATGTTCGCACGTGTTTCTGGTGCAACATTACGCCAAGTCTCGAACGCATCTTTCGCCGCTTCTACCGCTTGTTTCGCGTGTTCTTGAGTGGCTTTCGACACATAGCCAATCGTCTCTTCGCGATTCGATGGATTGTAAGAACGTGTCGTGTCATCAGTAAAGATACGTTCGCCATTAATAATCAAAGGGTACGTTTGTCCAAGCTCTTGTTCTACTTTGGCTAAAGCTTGGTGATACGCTTCGATATTGTCTTTGTTGCTGAAATCTGTAAAAGGTTCGTGTTTGTACGGAATCATAGTTGAGTCCCCCTCTGTTGTATTTTGAAAACCCTTACATATATAATGACATGATTCGTGTAAAACAACAAGAGAATACTTATAGCAGTCTGAAATTCAATTTTAGGAGGGGGTAGAGTGGTAAAATATTAGCTAATTGAAAGAGAAATTGGACGTCAATGTAGCTAAAGAGAATGAGATAATGTATGAGGAGCGTTGGAATTGTCGCGTCCGGAAATTTGTTGAGAGTGACAATTTTTAAATCAGACGAATTATAGGAATCCATAAATAATACTACGAGCCTGGTACATTAATAGAAGTTAACGTTTAAGATGAATGAAAATCATGCTTAAAATGAGCTTTAAGTATATTTTCAATGACGACTCGAGATGCTTGATGGAACTAAGACCACAACGAAAATCCATTCTTTGCGCTCTTTGAGCGAAAAGAATTAGTTGAGTGTGGTCCTACGCAGTAGCTGTCTGAATTCAAGAAAGCTATCGCTTTCTCGAACTCTAGTCAGCTTTCCGGGGAAAGTACTACGAAATCATAGATTTCTGTACTTCTCCCAAGCAAGCGAGAGTCAATACATTGAAAATTAAATAACTTTAAAGTACGTCCTAGACTCGTAGCTAGAATACATTTTATATTTTACCTATGAATTATTTGCCGTCAGTACGTGGAAGTGGATAGAATCCGTCATCAAACTGTTTCCATAATTTTGGTGGCAAGTTGTGGCGATCTTCACGTTCAGGGTCATATTGTGAAATAATCTCATCTGTGCGACCATCTTTAATCTTCTCAACAAATCGATAGTCTAAGAGTATTTCTCTACCTAACGCGATGAGCTCAACATTACCAGATTGGATCGCTTTCAACGCATCTTCTGCTGTGAAGATTGAACCGATACCGATGAGCGGCATCTTACCGTCAATCCATTTATGCAAGAGTTCAACACGCTGAATATCTTTGTACTTACCTTCACGTGTTGGAGATTCAATATCCATCAATGATGCGTGAAGATAATCTAACGGTTTCTCAACGAGCGCTTTCACGAGTTGTTCTGTGATTTCCATTGAAATTCCTGGAGATTCAGCTTCCTCAGGTGAGAAACGATAACCGACGATAAAGTCATCATCTGCATGTTGTTGAACTGTTTGTGTTACTTCGTCTACAACACGCATTGGGAAAAGTAAGCGATCTTCACCCCATTGGTCGTCTCTGCGATTGTAATAAGGTGACACGAATTGATGAATGAGATAGTGGTTCGCACCATGAATTTCGACACCATCAAATCCTGCTTCAATCACACGACGTGTCGCTTCTCCAAAGTCTTTAATCGTCTGTTCGATTTCTTCTTCTGTAATTGGACGTGCATGGTGTTCTTTCGGATCACCGAAGCTTTTCAGATCTATTTCAGAAGGTGCTACGACATCACCATCTGGAGTGAGTTGCGGTAAAGCTTGTGCCCCGCCATGATGAATTTGAACAATGGCTTTAGCACCATTCTCTTTCATTGCTTGCGCGAGACGTTTTAAACCATCCATATTTGAGTCATGTGCGACTGAGGGTTGTCCTGGGAAGGCTTTCCCTACGTCATTGACATTACTTGCTGCACTGATAGCTAGGCCAACATCTTTAGAACGTTGACGCATGTAATCAATTTCGACATCAGAAATTGAGCCATCATCATTTGAAGAGACATGCGTAAGCGGTGCAAGTACAAAGCGATTTCGTATTTCTGATTTGTTAGGGAATGTTAATGATTCAAATAAAGGTTGAAACTTTTGATCCATTATGAGACCTCCATCTCGTTATTTATATTCATGCGCATACATTTTAACTAATATACTCTACCCGTTAAACTGATTTGCATAACTTAAATGTCCTAGATTTAAATGAGCAGAGTTTAAGATTTATCTATAAAACATCTGTATGCTCATTTGTACTCTGCTAAGAAGGAACTTCAACTATGTTTTCGGAACAATCATAGATTTCTGTCCATTATCTTATTATCGTAAAAAGAATAAACCTTTTACTGTCTGTCATATCTTTACAACTTCGCGGTAGCTGTCTGACTTCATAATGGCTTTCGCTTTTATGAAGTCTAGTTAGCCTCGCGGGAGCAAGACTACGAAATTATTCTAATTTCTGTCCATTATCTTATTATCGAAAAAGAATATATCTCTTTCTGTTTGTTCTATCTTCGCAATTTCGCGGTAGCTGTCTGCACTTGATATAGCTGGCGCTGTCTCAAGTCCTAGTCAGCCTCGCGGGGGACGCACAACGAAATCTAAGATTTCTGTGCGTCTCCCCCAAAAAAAGCACTACCACAACTCAAATGTGATAGTGCTTTGCGCATTAAATTATTCTTCTTTAATTGCTTTCTTGGACTGTTTAATCCAAACCGGCAAGCGTTCTTTAATTGTTTGAAACCCATACTTCTCGGTTTCTTTAATATCATCTAATACTGAACGTTTTTCTTTTTTACGCTCATAATTTTTAAAATATTTATTGTCCTTTAATGACAAGTTGAGCTTACCCTCTTCATCGATAGAAATAATCTTCGCTCTCACAACTTGTCCAGGTGATAAAAATTTCTTCAAGTCATGCACATAATCGTCCATCACTTCGGATATGTGAATTAAACCTTCAGTATTATCAGGGGTTTCAACAAATGCGCCATACGGTTGAATTCCAGTCACACGAACTTTAATATGTTGACCTGCTTTATAGTATGCGTTCAACGTAATAACCCCTTATTCGATTTAGTACCATTTTTATAATAGCACAAAACCATATCAAGAAACTAATATTAGACTAAAAATATTGTGATTTTTTTCAGAAATTTAAATACGTTTCCTTTTAATTCAAAATAATCGGGTAGCAGTGTCACTCTAAATTGAATTACACTCATAGAAAAAGTGCAAAAACGCGCAACCGCTTCTGCACTTTTACAACTATTCAATTATTACATCAAACGCTCTACAACTGAACGATTTACGCTTCTGTCACATCAATATGTTCAATCACTACGTCATAAAGTGGCTTATCTTGTGCCCCTACTTTCGTCTGTGCGATGTCTTCTAATGTGGATTCGCCTTCAATGATTTGACCAAATACTGTGTGTCGTTGATCTAACCATGGTGTACCGCCGTTGTCACCGTATGCTTTCACGATAGGTTGAGGCCAGCCACCGTCAGCTAATTGACTCAACATAGATTCAGGCACTTCTTTCGCTTGAACGATAAAGAATTGTGAACCATTCGTATTTGGACCTGCGTTCGCCATAGAAAGTGCACCATATAAGTTGAACGCTTTGTCAGAGAACTCATCTTCAAACGGTCCACCGAAGATACTTTCACCACCCATGCCTGATGCAGTCGGGTCGCCACCTTGTACCATGAAGTCTTCAATCACACGGTGGAAAGTAATCCCATCGTAGTAACCATTTTTCGCGTGAGTTACAAAGTTCTCCACTGTCTTAGGTGCAATATTTGGGAAAAGTTTAAAGGTCATATCACCCTTATTCGTCTGCATAACAACTTTAATTTCGCCTTCATGAATTTCTTTATTTAATTGAGGATACTCAGTCATTTTAATTCTCCATTTCATGTTAAGATAATAACTGTATTTTATCATAAAACGAAAGGGAGTCGCATATGAAGTTATATCGCTTTGCACATAAAACGGGCGTGTACGGCGTCAGTGTCGTAGAAGAGAACGACAATCAAGTGCTCGTCCAAGTCGAACAAGTCATCAAACATCCGAAACAAGGAGACTCGCATAATCCGAAAGAAACGGAAGGTGTGTTCTTCCATGAACGTAAAGCGTTGAGTCACTTTGAAAAGCGCTACACGAGTCCTTCACAACTTAAACCATTCGACGAAGAACCGCTTCCTTACGAAGAGTCATTACAACGAGCGCTTACAGCTTTGGAAGATAAACTGAAAGCACGTGATACTGAGCACGCGCGCTTATCATTAGAGAAATTAGATAACTTAAAGGAAGATTATACGATTCAATATAAGTGCGAATTTAAATAGCTTAGTGCACATTATGTGACGATATAATTCATTTATGTAATGAATTGAATGTTGATTTAGAGCCTGGTTTTTCTTAATTCAGGCATTATTGTATAATATATCTATAACACTTCATCGTCAGATTACTGTTGGCATTTATATTGCTTTACCATGAAGATTTCAAACTATTCATGAGTTTTAAACGCGTAATTTGATATGACAGAGATATTGAAGGAGGGAATAGAATGAGTTGGTTACATATAGCAGTCTTACTACCTTTGATATTTGCTGTTATCATACCAATCATTTACCGGTTTCATAAACGACTCCATCTCGGTTGGTTCGTCTTACCAATACCGGTCGTCTTATTTATTTATTTCTTAACGTACATTTCGCGCACATCTTCAGGAGATAATGTGTTAGCACATTTAAACTGGATGCCGCGCTTCGGTATGAACTACGACTTGCATGTGGATGGGTTAGGACTGTTATTTAGTTTACTCATTACAGGAATCGGAAGTCTGGTTGTGCTTTACTCTATCGGCTATTTAGATAAAAGTGAACAACTCGGCAACTTCTATTGTTACTTGCTCTTGTTTATGGGAGCCATGCTCGGTGTAGTTCTCTCCGATAATGTGATTATTCTTTATCTATTCTGGGAGTTAACTTCATTCTCCAGTTTCTTACTAATCTCATTTTGGAGAACGAAGCAGAAATCGATTTATGGTGCTCAAAAATCATTAATCATTACTGTATTAGGTGGACTTGCCCTACTTGGTGGGCTCATCTTGATTTCGCTAGCAGGTAATACGACAAGTATACATAGTTTAGTGGAAAAAGCAGATGATATTCAGCAAAGTCCATTCTTTATTCTAGCAATGGTACTCATCATCATCGGAGCAATCACGAAATCAGCGCAAGTACCATTCTATATTTGGTTACCTGATGCTATGGAAGCACCTACACCCGTGAGTGCTTACTTGCACTCCGCTACGATGGTTAAAGCAGGACTTTATCTCATCGCACGAATGACCCCGATTTTTGCAATATCTGAAGGGTGGATTTGGACTGTATCACTCATCGGATTAATTACGTTATTCTGGGCATCACTCAATGCCACAAAGCAACATGATTTAAAGGGTATTCTCGCCTTTTCAACCGTCTCTCAACTCGGTATGATCATGGCGATGCTCGGTATTGGTGCGGTAAGTTATCATTTCAACGGTTCAGATAGTACATTGTACGTTGCAGCATACACAGCAGCTGTCTTCCACCTCATTAACCATGCGACATTCAAAGGTGCATTGTTCATGATTACAGGTGCTATCGATCACAGCACAGGTACACGTGATGTGAAGAAACTCGGCGGTCTCATGACAATTATGCCGATTTCATTTACTTTAACGATTATCACGGCTTTAAGTATGGCAGGTATTCCGCCGTTTAATGGTTTCTTATCTAAAGAAAGCTTTATTGAAAGCATGCTCCATGTAACACAAGCGAATATCTTTAGCCTCAATACTTTAGGCATACTCTTACCTATCATTGCGATCGTTGGTAGTATCTTTACGTTCGTTTATGCGGTACGTTTTATCGGCCAAATCTTCTTAGGCAAACATCAACCGGAAGCGTTACCTAAGAAAGCACATGAAGCATCACCATTGATGTTAATCTCGCCAATTATCTTGGCAGTACTAGTCATCGTCTTCGGTTTCGCACCGAACTTGTTGACGTCATCATTGATTGAACCCGCTGCGAACGCGATTACACATTCAAGTGGTATTACTGCAGAATTCAAGTTCTTCCACGGCTTTACACCGGCGTTCTTCTCAACGCTTGTGATTTACATCGTAGGTATTCTGCTCATCTTGACGTTTGCTTATTGGGTTAAAATACTACAAGCTCAACCTAAAGCGTTGACGTTTAATCAATGGTACGACAGTTTAGGTAAATATATTCCGAACTACTCAGCAAACTTTACGAACAGCTATGTGACTGGCTATACGCGTACGAACCTCTTATGGATCTTAGGTTCACTCATAGTTATTGCAGCAGTGACGCTTTTCGTATCGCCATTTACACTGAACTTTAAAGATGTCAGCGCCGTACGCCCGTATGAGCTCGTCATCGTGGTAATTATCTTAACAGCGTCTACGATGATACTCTTTGCGCGTTCACGCTTGTTCAGTATCATCATGGCAAGTGCGGTGGGTTACTCAGTCGCGATATTCTTTATCTTCTTTAACGCGCCTGACTTAGCATTAACACAATTCGTAGTAGAAACGATTTCTACAGCCTTGTTCTTGCTCTGTTTCTACCACCTACCGAACTTAAACCGTCACAATGAGTCACGAACGTTCAAGTCAACCAATGCAATCATCTCAATTCTGACAGGTGCCGTAGTGACCATCCTGGGCTTGATTGCTTATGGTAACCGTCACTTTGACTCTATCGGTGCTTTCTACAAAGCGCACGTTCACGATCTTGCTCATGGTAAAAATATCGTTAACGTCATCTTAGTCGACTTCCGTGGTACCGATACATTATTCGAATCTTCAGTGCTCGGTATTGCTGGGCTCGGTGTGTATACGATGATTAAGTTGAAAGCGAAACATCAACGTCAAACGAAAGGAGGTCATGAGAATGAATAAACAATCTCATAAACCTAAGAAGAATATTATCTTTCAATATTCTGCCATTCTCATCTTCTTCCTTATCGTGATGTTTGGGATTTCCCTCTTCCTCGCTGGCCACTATACTCCAGGAGGCGGTTTCGTTGGGGGTCTCATCCTATCAAGTGCGCTGGTAATCATCGCTGTCGCTTTCGACGTGAAGACGATGCGTAAGATTTATCCTTGGGATTTCAAGATTCTCATCGGTATCGGTTTGTGTTTCTGTGCTGCCACACCTATGGCAAGTTGGTTTTTCAATAAAAATTTCTTCACACACAAGCCTTTCGACATTCCATTAGGCGTATTAGAACCCATGGGCCTACACACTGCGACATTCTTTGACCTCGGCGTCATGTTAGCAGTCGTTGGAACAGTCATGACGATTATCTTAACGATTGGGGAGAATGAGTGATGGAAATATTAATGATCTTTGTTTGTGGCATCCTTACAGCCATGAGCGTGTACTTGATTCTATCTAAGAGCATCATACGCATCATTATCGGCACAACGTTACAAACACATACCGCAAACTTATTCTTAATTACCATGGGTGGTTTGAAAAAAGGTGGCGTGCCCATTTACGAACATGGTGCGAAAGCTTACGTGGATCCAATTCCACAAGCACTCATCTTAACCGCTATCGTTATTTCGTTCGCCGTGACTGCATTCTTCCTTGTTCTAGCATTTCGTAGCTATAAAGAACTCGGAACAGACAATCTTGAATCAATGAAAGGAGTGTACGATGATGATCACGAGTAACTTACTCGTCAGTTTACTAATCATACCGATATTCACCGCACTCCTACTCATATTTATTGGTAAACGACCCATTGTTAAACGCTATGTCGCTTTTATTGGGACATTCATTACATTAATCTTTGCGATTATTAACTTTATCAATGTATGGCGAAATGGTCCGATTAAGCTCGAGTTAGGTTCATGGAAAGCACCCTACAGTATCGTATTCGTTCAAGACTTGTTCAGTGCCCTACTCGTCATTACAAGTTTAATCGTGACATTGCTTATCATTCTATATTCTTACAAATCTGTAGGGATTGAACGTGAAACATACTATTACTATTTCTCAATTATGTTTATGATCACAGGTGTCGTTGGAGCCTTTATTACAGGCGATATCTTTAACTTATTCGTCTTCTTTGAAGTGTTCCTCATCGCATCTTACATCCTACTCGTCATTGGAGGTACCAAAGTTCAACTCAGCGAGACGATTAAATACGTCTTAATCAACGTCACTAGTTCAGCGTTCTTCGTCATCGCAGTTGGTATTCTTTACTCAGTAGTAGGAACGCTCAACCTTGCAGATATTAGTGAAAAGTTAAATCACCTATCCGCACAACAAAGCGGCTTGTTAAATATAGTCTACATCATGTTCATTTTCGTCTTTGCAACGAAAGCCGGGGCCTTCCCAATGTATGTTTGGTTACCTGGAGCTTATTATGCTCCACCTGTCGCAATCATTGCGTTCTTCGGTGCGTTGTTAACGAAAGTAGGTGTCTACGCAATTGCTCGAACAAGTAGTTTATTCTTTAACGATACTTCAAGCTTTGCGTACTACCTCATTCTATTCTTAGCACTATTGACGATTATCTTCGGTTGTGTCGGCGCAGTGAGCTTTTATGATACGAAGAAGATTATTCTCTACAACATCATGATTGCAGTCGGCGTCATTCTCGTAGGTGTAGCTATGATGAACCAATCTGGTATGATGGGAGCCATTTACTATACGATTCACGACATGCTTGTGAAAGCTTCCCTCTTCTTCTTGATTGGTATTATGGCTAAGATTACTAAAACGCATGATTTGAAACGTTACGGTGGGTTGATCAAACACTATCCCGTGCTAGGTTGGACATTCTTTATCGCCGCGTTAAGTCTTGCTGGTATTCCACCGCTCAGTGGTTTCTACGGTAAATATTACATCGTTCAAGCGACTTTCGAGAAAGGCTTCTACGTTAGCGGTATCGTCGTGTTACTTTCAAGTCTCGTCGTACTTTATTCAGTGATTCGCATTTTCTTAAAAGGATTCTTTGGTGAATCACACGGTTACGAGTACAATCCGAAATTAAGTTATAGAGGCTTATTAACGGTAGCCATTGTTGCCGTCGTTTGCACAGTCGTATTTGCGTTATCGGCTGATGTGCTCTATCCAGTGGTTAAAGAAGCGGCCTCATCATTCTATGATCCAAGCGTCTATATCGATAGTGTATTGGGGGATAAGTAATTATGGCAGTACAAGTGGTTATTAATTTATTACTCTCGTTATTCTGGTTGTTAGTCACAGGTAGTTACACAGTCAATAACTTCCTCCTAGGATTTATACTCGGTTTGTTACTCGTTTATCTATTACGCAGTGTCTTGCCTGGTCGATTCTATATCATCACGTTATATAAAGTGATTAAGCTCATATGGGTCTTTCTCATTGAGCTAATCAAAGCCAATATCGATGTGATACGCATCGTCTTGCAGCCGTCATTAAAGAACGAACCAGCATTTTTCACTTATAACACAGATTTAAAAACAGATTGGCAAGTCGTGCTACTATCCAATCTCATCACATTGACACCAGGGACGATTGTGGTAGGTTTAAGTGATGATCGCACGAAAATTTATATTCACGCCATTGATTTTGGTGAGAAAGAAGAAGAAATCGAGGGAATTAAATCCTCACTTGAGAAAGTCGTTAGAGAGGTGGGTGAACGATGAGTTACAAAGTTATTATTATTATCGCATTAGTTATCGTCGTCTTGTCCATGCTCGCGATGCTCATTCGCGTCATCTTGGGCCCCTCCCTCGCTGACCGCGTCGTTGCAATTGACGCAGTAGGTCTACAACTCATGGCCGTCGTCGCATTATTTAGTATGTTAATCGGCGTTCAATACATGGTTGTCGTCATCCTACTCATAGGTATACTCGCATTCTTAGGTACTGCTGTCTTTGCGAAATATATGGATAAAGGTAAGGTGATTGAGCATGATCAAGACGATACTCATTAGTGTTGCTTTAATCTTAGTCGTTCTCGGCGCGATTATTAGTGCCCTAGCCGCATTAGGTATCGTGCGACTCGATGACGTATATTCACGCGCTCATGCTGCAGGTAAAGCAGCGACATTAGGAGCCATGCTCATGCTTACTGGCGTGTTTATCTTCTTTATTGGAAAAGAAGGATCCGTCAACATGCAGTTGATTATCGGTATCCTATTTATCTTGATAACTGGCCCTTTATCTAGTCACTTGATTATCCAATCAGCTTATAAATTGAAAACACCGTACACTGATCGTACGAAACGTGACGAGATACGCAAAGGTATTGAAGGTCACGAAGATTAATAGTTGAAGCTCGTAGATGGATTGATTCCGTCTGCGAGCTTTTTGTATTGTGATGGATTGTTGATCTTATCCTTGCCTCCCCACCCCTTTTTGATTTGCATAAAGGGTCAATTGCGCGTTGACCCTATCTCGCCACTTTTAGACATGCTGTTTCAATTTGTCCTTTTAAAAAATGTGTGGTATATTTTACAAATCAAAATAATTACGATTTATAAGACAGGAGGTCTTCCTATGAAACAGTGGACGATTATCGGGGGCGGAATACAGGCGGTAACTATTGCGATTAAGTTACGTGAACTGGGACTAAGTGCTAAAGATTTAAGACTCATCGATCCTCATGACAATTTATGTGCGCAATTTCATAAATTTACTGAGCGTTTAGAAATGCCTTTCTTACGCTCACCTTGTGTTCATCACGTTCATCCTGACCCTTTCCACCTCAATCGCTATGCGAAAGCACATCAGTATACAGAATCACATTATGGACGGTATCAGCGCCCACAACGTGCGATGTTCTTAGATCATACGCACTACCTGATTCATAAATACGGATTGAATGAAAGTCATTTCAAAGGTGCCGTACAACGCCTTGCCCCTATGAAGAATAGATGGCAGCTCACATTGGAAGATCAGCGTATACTTGAAAGCCACTACGTCATCATCGCAAGTGGGAGTACGAATCAACCCTATATTCCGAAAGACTACCTCAATCAACCTGATGTTAACCACGTATTCGACCTCGATGACATCGATGCCGAATCTACTTCGCACATCATTGGTAGTGGTGTGAGTGCAGCACACCTTACACTGCGTCTGTTGAACGAAGCATCTCGGTCACCGATACATCTCTGGCTCAACAAGCCCATCTCTGTGAATGATTTCGATGCAGATCCAGGTTGGCTCGGCCCTAAATACATGTCACATTTCAAAAAGCTATCATTGAACGAACGCCACAGAGTAAATCAACAAGAACGTCATCGTGGATCAATGCCACGTGAACTGTTTTTGAAGTTGAAGAAAGCAGAAAGCAAAGGCCGGTTACATATTCACATCAATGAACACTTAAGATTAGCAGATCATCACATTGTTACTCCGAACGGGAGCTTGCCTTATGACCACATTCTCTTAGCTACAGGATTCGAGAAGGCAGTACTCAACGCACCCTTTCTCCAACATCTCGTAATAGAGTATGGCGCACCTGTTGCACAATGCGGTTTGCCACATACTTCAACTGACCTGGAGTGGCTGCCTACCCTTTTCGTCAGCGGCGCGTTAGCAGATTTAGAGTTAGGTCCTTTCGCGCGTAATATTATGGGTGGACGCGAGGCTGCACAGCGTATTGGTCAAGCATTCCAACGTGCTTCTGCTTTATCGTCGTAGCATTTATTTTGTAAAAGGATGACTAAAAGCAGATGTGGTTTTCTAACCGTACATTAGTGAAAAACGGGGTACTTTCTTTTTATTCAAATAACATTTTTTCAAAACAAAGTTAATCGATACCACTAATTTAATTTAACTAAAGGACTCTTTTTTGATAATATAATGACATGCATATAGAAACTACACAAAGAGGAGCCTACAATGAAAAAATTATCGTTACTTATAATGGTATTTTTCTTATGTAATTTGAGTGTTAATTTCAACTCGGTATCGGCAAAAACGCCTGTCGATGAGTCGAAAGAAGAACATGTACAACTCGATAAAACGTTTAATCCTAAAGGTATGGTTGTGACCACAGAGGATGGACAAATACTTTATGACTATAATAAAGATAAAAAAGTGGAGCCTGCCTCTACTACCAAATTAATGACCATGTTAGTAGTTTATGATGACATCAAAGATAAAAAAGTGGATTTGAATGATAAAGTCAATATTACTTCCAGATATCAAAAGATGTCTGAACTGCCCAATCTCACTACTTTTCCACTCAAAAAAGGACAAACCTACACGGTGGAACAACTATTAAAACAGGCAACTTTAAACTCAAGTAACGCAGCAACCTTAGTATTAGCAGAACATATCGATGGGGATGTCTCACAATTTACAGATAGAATGAATGCTAAAGCCAAGGCTCTGGGCATGAACCACACACATTTTACTAACCCTAGTGGTGCGGATAACCATTTAGTTCAACCCTATGAGCCTAAAGGTTATAAAAATGAAAGTACATCTCATACTACCGCCCATGACATGGCGTTACTCACAAATCATCTGTTGCGCGAACATCCAGAAGTATTGCATATCACAAAGTTAAAAGATGATACGCAATATCATCAGAAACTACATAATACGAATCTGTCTCTCCCCCATCAATCTCAACAAATGAAGGGTGTTGACGGACTGAAGACAGGTACAAGTAAAGAAGGATATAACTTAGTCTTGACGACGAAGCGTGATCATCTCCGTGTGAATGCCAATATCTTCAATGTGCAACCTTATCCGAGTGACCAATCAGAGCACGCGCGTCATAAAATCGCGAATGCTATTACACAAGAAGCTTTCCACAAGTACGCGTATCGCAAAGTCATCTCTAAAGGTGAGCATACTATTGACGGTAAGAAGTACGATGTGAAGAAAGATTTATACGATGTTGTACCTAAAGATAAAAGTAAATATCATTTGAAAGTATCCAAAGATCAACATGTATATGTGAAATACGACCGTCAATTTATCGGAAAAGAACATATTCCGAGTGTGAAAGTTGAGGAATCATCTCATTTTTTTAGCGGGAGCTTCAGAGTGATACTGGGAATTCTAGGTTGTATTCTAGTTGGATTCATCGCTTTGATAGCTGTAAAAGTGTATAAAAAATTATAATGCGTGTTGGTATTTGCTAAGTGGTATTCATTATTGAAAAAGCGCCATTCTATCTTGAATTCGATAGAATGGCGCTTGTTATATACGATTGATGTTTGTTATCTTTTGCGTTGTTTAATCGCAATCGTACCTCTCATCACACTGATTAAACGATCCGTATCATCTTTGATATCAATATTCCACACTTGCGTCGTCTTACCTTCGTGAACGATAGTCGCTTCTGCATATACGACGCCCTCAGTAGTAGAACTTATATGATTTGCGTTCATTTCTAAACCAAGCGGAATGTAACGTTCCGTATCTACAATATGCGCTGCACCGATTGAACATGCTGTCTCTCCTAAAGCAAGATTCGCCCCTCCGTGTAAGTAGCCAAAGGGTTGTTTCACCTTGTCTGTCACAGGCATAGATACGATGATATGCCCGTGGGATTCTTTCTCTATCTTCATCCCTAAAGTTTCTAACATATTCGTCATCTTCAACGCCTCTTTTCTTAAAATTTACAGTACCATTGCTGCAATTGTACCAAAGATGATTAAAGGTACGTTATAGAATACAAAGTTAGGTATACATGTATCTCGAATGTGATCGTGCTGGCCATCTACATCAAGTCCAGCTGTCGGTCCGAGTGTTGAATCGCTCGCCGGCGAACCAGAATCACCGAGCGCACTCGCTGTACCGATAACAGCAATCAGTGCCATTGTACTTAAGCCAAGTGACTCACCTAAAGGAATAAATAACGTTGCGATGATAGGAATCGTCGCGAAAGATGATCCAATACCTAATGTAACGACGAGTCCGATAATATACATCACAATGATGCTCAATAATTTATTATCCCCTGCTATCGTACTTAAACTATGTACAAGTGATGAAATATCACCCGTTTTATTCATCACACCTGCAAAGCCGTTCGCACTGAGAATGACTACGCCAATGTAGGCCATGATTTGAATCCCATCGACGAACTTTTTATCCAACTCAGACCATTTGTAAGCACGTGAGATAAAGAAGATGAGTACCCCGGCTAACGCGCCGAAGATCATTGAATCTGTAAAGGTTTGTACGAGAAAAGTCGCGATAATCGCTACGATCGTCACACCTAGCACATAAGGCTTGATCTCGATGTCATCTATTTCATCTAAATCTTTCTTCTGAATGTATTTACGTGGTTTACGGTAATAGAATAAGCCGAGGATTAAACCTACGATATAACCTAGAGACGGGATAATCATCGCCTTCCAGACTAAGTTAATATCGATGGAGTGACCTGCTTTCGCAAACCCTTTCGTAATAATTTGGTGGAAGATTTGACCAAAACCATACGGCAACAGAATATAAGGAAAACATAGACCGAAACCGATAATTAAAGCAATTTGACGTCTATCCATATTCAGTTCGTTAAATAAACTGATGAGTGGCGGAACCACGATAGGAATGAATGCAATATGGACGGGAATCAAGTTCTGACTCATGATACTGAGTGCTAAGAGCACCACTGTAATAATTAACTTGACTGTAACACGCGAGAATTTACTATTCTCTGCGCGTATCCCTTTAATAATCTTATTGACGAGATAGTCAGTAATACCGCTATATGAAATCAGAGCGGCAAATCCTCCGAGCAAGGCATAGCTCAAAGCGACCTCTGCACCATCGACAATATTTTTACCAAACACTGTGACGATGTCCTCAATTGACATTCCCGCAACGAGTCCACCGACTAATGCACTGATAAATAAACTAATTACAACGTTCAACCTGCATAAACACAGGACAACCATTAAAATAACTGCAACAACTACAGCATTAACCATATTGACATCCACTCCCTTTAATACATTATCGAACTAAAGCGTTATAGGTGTAATACTATCAATTCGCTTCTCATATGTCAACATTATTTCAGAATATTTGCGAGAATGCGTGGTGATATACGATTTGCCTTATCTCCACGAGCACATCAAAAAGCCCGCTTCATCGACATCGCGTTCAGATATAACATCGATTATGATGAGCGAGCTTTCAATCTTTAATTAAACTATATAATGAGTGAATCATTCTACAACGACTATCTAGAAGCCCTTTTACGAGCACAAATCCACGACACTTAACCTTGTTGACGTAACCAATTCACAATCGTTGTCACAAGGAAACCTGTGGGACCAGCTGGACCATTATAGTTCTTAGTATTACGCGTCGCTGGCCCTGCAATATCGAAATGCATATGCGGCGTATTACCTGCGAAATGCGAAATAAAGCTAGCCGCGAATAGCGCTTTACCGTGGCCATTCGTATGATTGACGAGATCGGCTACAGCTGAACGACGTATCTTGTCCTTCTCTGCTTGAGTGATTGGCAATTCGAATGTAGGATCGCCGTCCTCTAAAGCGATTGCCAGAATTTCTTCTAGCGGTGCTGTACTCTGATTACGTAGGGCTGCTGCTTTATCGTCCCCAAGTGCTGCCACTGCTGCACCTGTCAATGTCGCGAAATCGAGGATATAGCGCGGTTGGAACTGATTAGCGTAGAAGACTGCATCGCCTAAGACGAGTCGACCTTCTGCGTCACTGTTTAACACTTCGACTGTTTCACCACTTAGCGCAGTAAAGACATCATCTGGTTTCATCGCTTGCTCACTAATCATGTTCTCTGCGAGTGCGACAACACCTACTAGATTAATAGGCAATTGTAAACGCTCGGCAATTGAAATCATCGCCACGACATTGGCTGAACCACACATATCAAATTTCATCGTCTGCATGCCTAACTTCGATTTGATAGAGTAACCACCTGAGTCGTATGTGACACCTTTACCAACGAGTGCGATAGGATCTTGATCTTGTGCGCCACCTTGATACGTCATCGTAACGAGATGTGGCGGGTTAACTGAACCTTTGCCGACCGCGTGAATGAGTCCGAAACCTTCTTGTTGCAGTTGTGACCCATCTTTGACGTCGACCTCTACACTTTTATAAGTAAAATGTTGGCTAATCTGTTCTGCATAATAAGCAGGTGTCAATATATTTGGTGGCATATTGCTGAAATCACGAGCAACATTGATGCCTTCCCCGATGATTTGTCCTGTTTCAAGTTCATTCGCAACGTCATGCTGTTCAGTATGGATGTTTAGCGTTAAATTGTATGGCGCTGACTTATCCGATTTGTAATTATCAAAGCGATACGTCGCGCGTTCACTTTGAAGACCGATGAGTTCCACGATGGGACGTGACTCGTAATATTTATTATCGAATGACTCTAGTAACAGGGACGCTTGAGTAATACGCTCTGATTGTAAGTACTGAAATAAATTACCGAATGCTTTCAAGTAATCTTGCGTTGTTAAATCTTTGAGATTACTGAGCCCAACTGTGATAAGACGATGAGGTTGACCATTAAATTGATAGAATGTTGAACCAATTTGGCCTACAGTCGTTCCTACAATTTGTTGGTGCTTGAGCTCATCTAAATCTGACTTTATATCTTGCCCGTCGACTGTTATCTCATCTAATTGATTGAGATGTGCAGGTAAACCCACGATAAGAACTTGTTCCGCTTTGTCCTGTGTTGAGACGAATTGTGCTTCCATCTTGTATACTTCCCCTTTAAATCTTTCTTGATAAAAATAAGGAGCCTATCATTATGACAGGCCCCTCTTGCGATTAAGCTTTGATTTATTAGAATTTACCTTTTTTGAATGCTAAGCCTACGCCACCTAATTTGAATACTGCACGTGTATCGATGACTTTCTTCATAAATGCAGCTTTTTTACCTTTAATGTCTCTGCCGTAAACGACACCTACACCGTCATGTGAACCAAGTGAGCAAACTGTACCACGGTCTACGTAGTTGAATGGTACTGTTGGTTCGCCGTGTAAGATGTTGTAAATGCTTTGAGCAACGTTTTCACCTTGTTGCATAGCGATTTGAGCTGTAGTTGGTAATGGACGTTCTTCACCTTCTGGGATGAATGCAGAGCAGTCACCGATAACGAAGATTTCGTCATGACCTTTGATAGTTAAGTCTTGGTTGTTTACGATACGACCACGTTTAACGCCATCGAATGCGTCGTCCATGATGTGGTTACCGCGAACACCTGCTGCCCATACGACAGTGTTAGCTTCTAATTGTTCTTTCTTACCGTCAACTTCAACTACGAAACCTTTTTCGTTAGCAGCAACGATAGGTGTCGCAATCTTGAATTCAACGCCTTTGTCTTCTAAGAAGCTTACTGCGTGGTTCACTAATTCATCAGAGAATTGTGGAAGCATCTTAGGTGCAGCTTCAACACAAGTGATGTGAACACGGCTTTGTTCTACGCCGTATTTGTTACATAATTCAGGAATACGTTCAGTTAATTCACCTAAGAATTCGATACCAGTGAATCCTGCACCACCAACTAAGATAGCGATGTCTTTATCATCTTTCTCTTTAGAAGAAGCATAGTTAGCAAATTTATCTTCGATGTGACGAGATAATTTACGTGAAGTTAAGATATTTTCAATTTGGAAAGCATGTTCTTTCATGCCGTCGATACCAAATGTTTCGCTTTCGAAACCTAAACCAACGACTAAGATATCGTAGTCGAATACGCCAGCGTCAGTTTCAACTTTTTGCGCATTGCGATCGATCTTCTTAACTTCTGCTTTGACGAAGTTAACTTTATCTTTGTCTAATACACTTTCAACTGGGTAAAGTGCATCTTCGTAGCTTAAAGTACCTGCTGAAGCTTCATGTAGCCAAGTTGCTTCATAGTGGTAATCATTTTTGTTGATTAATGTAATTTCTGCGTCTTCTTTAGAGAGTTGCTTTTGTAATTTAGTTACAGTTTGTAAGCCTGCGTAACCAGCACCTAAAACTAATACTTTTTTACGAGATTGAGCCATTTTATTCACCTAAGCTTTCATAATTATTTTTTATTTATACGTCTTTTTAAATGACAGCATGAAGACGTTATACGTTAACTGTGACAAAGCAATTGACTGAGTTGCTATGCTACATAACACCTTTCATCTTACATCAAACTATGATGCCTTTGTCACAATTTATTAATCATCACACTGTATTTTACCCGAGTTTTCACAAACAATTCATAAAAAAGACATTTTTCATCCATATATAATCTTATAGTTTTTATAGTATCATTTCAAGCACTTATCGGGGATGTGTGCGAAATTTCACAATATCAGTGATAAAATGAACCGATATACATGAAAAGGCTTTCTCCTTACACCTTAACACATATATCGGTCCACTACTATTTAGCACTCTTCAGGTGTGCCTGAAACTTTCGCAGTCTTGAATGAACTGCCGCAACCACATGAAGCGATGGCATTTGGATTGTCAATTTGGAATCCGCCACCCATCAAGGATTGTTTGAAATCAATAGTTGTGCCTTCAAGCACAGGTTTATCGTAATTATCAACGAGTACTTTCAAACCGTAGAATTCAAGTACTTCGTCGTTCTCACCCGGTTCCTCTTCTGCAGACATACCATATGTTAAGCCAGTGCAGCCACCGCCATCAACTTTGATTTTAAGGTAGCCATCAGGCATGTCGTTTTGTTGGAGCATGTCTTTGACTTCGTAGGCTGCGGATTTTGTCAATGTCACTGTACTCATATTTTCTCCTCCTTTGGTAATAAATAAATAAGTTTTAACTTTGTCGATAATAATCCTTCATTGCTCATTTACCTATAGTAAAATCGCTGCTTCAGTCTTCTTATCTCCTCGTTAAATCTTGTCTCTTTATTACCTCTTATCATTCGTTATTTTAACGTAAAACAAATATCCTTGTTTATTTACGTGATCGTAAAATCACTTCATCGGCAGGCTTTTCTACGCGTGTCTTGCTGTTGATTTATAGCCATTTTTAATTTTTTCATAATCTTTCATTACTCATTTACGAGGTAATAAAATCGCGACTTCCTTGCACTTCACGTAGATGATGATTTATTAAGCACTACACTTTGAAACTCGCTAATGACTGTTATTACACTTAAAGCAAGATAAAGTACATTCGTATATGACTTATCTATACAAGAAGCATTAGAACATTGCCCAAGCTTCTTGTTGTTCTTCTATATGCTTGTAGATGTTTGAAAGTAATTCATCTGGCGTGTTCCCTTCGACAACTTCGCCATCGACTAAGGCATATAATCCACTCGAACAAATACCACAGTTTTGAAGGCAGCCATACTCTAGAACATCTACTTCAGGATCTTCTTCTAACTTGTTATAAACATAGTCTCCGCCTTTGGCCATGTTTGATACACAAAATTCTACAAGTGGAAACATATTTCACCTTCTTTATAGATTCAGTTATTTTATTATAACAAACACACCCCTGGATTGCCCACAAGCTGATTTCTACTAAAAAATTTTTCAACAATTCCCTAAAAAGTGCTAAAGCCCTTTCACAATAGTTAAGAAAGCGATTGCAAAATTAAGTCATTGCCTATAAAGTTATTTGTAGTAGCACATTAAAAAGCATATAATAAACTATGTATGATTTCATATCGTTCCAACACGGTAAGAGCAAGCAAAGGGTCTCTTATCAACTACATATAACGCGTAATACATCATGGATAGTGTGGGGCTACATTAAAGTCATTGTGCCGCTTCAACGACATATATCCTAGAACGACTTGTCTCGATTCACAACATTTATACTGTCGAACTAAGATAGCGTCTAGTGTGGAAGCGACTAACGATAGACTTTGAACATGATGTATCTACAACAATCTAATTTCTGATTAAAGGGGTATTGAACATGAAAAATCTTGTACTACTCGGTGGTGGCTATGGGAATATGCGTATCATGTCGCATATCTTACCTAATGCCCTACCTAAGGACTATTCACTGACACTCGTTGACCGCATGCCGTATCATAGTCTGAAGCCAGAGTTCTACGAGTTAGCAGCAGGTACGAAATCGGATAAAGATATTCGAATGAACTTCCCAGATTCTCCACGAATCAATACGGTTTATGGAGAAATCACGGAAATCGATTTAGACGATCAAATCGTTTCAGTCGGCAATACTAAGATTGACTATGACGAACTCGTTATTGGCTTGGGTTGTGAAGACAAATATCACAATGTGCCCGGTGCAGAAGAGCATACGTTTAGTATTCAAACGTTGTCTAAATCTAGAGAGACTTTCCACCACATCAGTGAGTTACCAAATGGCGCTAAAGTTGGTATCGTAGGTGCTGGCTTGAGCGGTATTGAACTCGCGAGTGAACTTCGTGAAAGTCGCAGTGATTTAGATATCTATCTCTACGATCGCGGTGAGCGTATCTTACCACGTTTCCCAGAGAAACTTAGTCGTTACATAGAGAAATGGTTCAAGAAGAATGATGTAACAGTCGTTCCAAATTCTAATATTAACCGTGTAGAAGATGGTCGTATTTTCAACAATGATATCCCTGAAGATGTAGACCTCGTCGTTTGGACAGCGGGTATTCAACCGGTGGACATCGTTCGTAACTTACCTGTTGATATTAGTAAAAGTGGTCGTGTCATTCTGAACCAATATCATCAAATTCCAACTTATAAAAATGTTTACGTCGTAGGTGATTGTGCGGAATTACCACACGCACCAAGTGCACAGCTTGCTGAAGCGCAAGGTGATCAAATCGCGGATGTCATGAAATTACAATGGCAAGGTAAACCATTACCTGAGAAGATGTCTGAGATTAAAATCCAAGGTTTCTTAGGTTCATTAGGCGAAAAACAAGGCTTCGCTTATATTATGGACCGTACTGTTACGGGTCGTCTCGCGTCTATTTTAAAATCAGGTGTGCTCTGGCTTTACAAATATCATAATGGTTAATGACTATAAAAGCGGTCTAGGATTTGCCCTAGACCGCTTTAACTATTCAAATATTTATTTTTAAAGTAATAGTTACATATTAAACTACGAGCATCATAACATTGAAAATGAAACACCCTCACATTTTACTTAGAGTTCCTAACACGATCAACCAATTAAGTACTTAATCTTCTTGTGCTGCCTCTGGAAAGCGCGCTTTCATGAAACGCTTAATATCTTTCAATTGAATATAACCATCCGCAACGTATTCATCATTCATCGTCACTAGCGGATAGAATAATTCCTCATCTTGAATTTGCTCAATATAGTGCTGATCATGATCAGATAGATTCTCTGTATCGTGCTCAATATCAATATACGTAAATTCAAACTGAATATCAGGATATTTACGTTGTAATAATGGTTGTAACCAATCATACGTATTCTTAGAAGTTGGCGCATTTACACAGCTTGCACATACAACATCTGCGCCGTAAACAACTACACTAACTTTATTCATAAGCCTCTCCCTTTGTTTTAGATGATAGATTTTTTCGTCCATATCTATTATAATAAAGTAATAACGAGAAGATGAAATAATATACTTGAAAGGAGGCATTTCGCATGCCTACAGAAAACGCAACGATGTTCGATCAAGTCGCAGAAGTGATTGAGAAGTTACGTCCTTTCTTATTACGTGATGGCGGGGATTGTTCACTCGTCGATGTAGAAGATGGTATTGTCAAATTGCAATTACACGGTGCTTGCGGGACATGCCCAAGTTCAACAATTACGCTTAAAGCAGGTATTGAACGTGCTTTACACGAAGAAGTACCGGGCGTCGTTGAAGTAGAACAAGTATTTTAATATAAAGAGATGAAACCGGCACGTTACTCTACACGTGTCGGTTTCTTTGTGTTCTACCTTAACTTTTAACTTCAGTGACCGCTCGGCCCTCAGTTAAGACACCACGGATGTTATCGATACAGAGCTGAATCATGTCATTGCGCGTCTGTTCAGATGCACTACCGATATGAGGCAAGACGACAGCTTGAGGCAGTTCAAGGATAGGATGGTCCATGTTAATCGGCTCTTGGCGTAATACATCCAGACCACATCCACCAATTTCTCCCTCTTTCAATGCCTTCACAAGCGCTTCTTCATCCACTATCGCGCCACGTCCAATATTGATAAAGATAGCGTCGTTTTTCATTTTACTAAAGGCAGTGGCGTCAAATTGATCTCGCGTCGCATCGGTCAAAGGCGCCGTACACACGACGTAATCTGATTCCTGTAACAACGTATCGAAATCAACGTATTGCGCATTCAACTCCGTTTCAGCATCTTTGTGACGAGAACGATTATGATACAAGACAGTCGTGTTGAAACCTTGCAAACGTCGTGCGAATGCTTTACCGATAGCACCCATACCAAAGATACCTACTGTCGATCCATGCAAGTCTTTGCCAGCTAATAGATATGGCCCCCAACTTTGCCATTCGCCATTCTGTACGTAGTGCTCAGCTTCTACCACACGTCTCGCTACAGTAAGTAATAACGTTAGACCGAGTTCAGCCGTCGTTTCAGTTAAGACGTCTGGTGTATTCGTGATTGTCACACCATACTGGCGTGCTAAATCTAAATCAATGTTGTCGTACCCTACTGCCATGTTAGCGATGACTTGCAAATGAGGTGCTGCTTCAAACACCTCTTGATCGATACGCTCACTTAAAGTAATGAAACATGCCGTCGCATCTTTCAACTCTTGTAAAAAGCGCTCACGTGGCATAGGTTCATAACTTTCTTCCCACATGATGACTTCGCCCAATTGCTCAAGCTGACGTATAAATTGATTTGGAATTTGTCGTGATACTACAATCTTAGTCAACTTAATCCGCTCCTTCGAGTTCAGCGATCACTTCATTTAAATCAGCGAACGTATAAGTCGGTGGAATATCTTTCTCAGCGAGTTCTTCTTTCGTTGTCACGCCTGTTTGAACGTGAATCGTGTCGATATCAATATTAATGCCAGATAGGATATCCGTATCGTATAAATCGCCAATCATTGCCACATTCTTTTTATCTAAAGCAAGAATATCTAACGCTTTGTTCATAATTATGGGCTCAGGTTTACCGATGAAGATCGGATCTACGCCTGTAGAAACAGAAACCACACTCGTAATCGCCCCGTTACCTGGCATGAAGCCACGTTCTTTCGGAATTGAGACATCTTTATTGGTTGAAATAAACTTCGCACCATTTCTTACTGCTAAGGTCGCTGTAGCTAATTTGTCGTACGTCACCGCTTCGTCCAATCCAATCACGACGTAATCGACGAACTCGTCATCTTTCAACTTTAATCCGTGTTCAGTCAATGCTGTACGAAGACCACTTCCACCCAGCATATAGACTGTGGCACCTGGATCTTTATCCGCGATAAATTCTGCAGTTGCAAGCGCAGAGGTCACCACTTCGTTACTGTTCGCCTCTACACCCATCGTATGGAGTTTATCTGCCACTTGTTCGGGTTCTTTCGTAGAATTATTGGTCACGAATAGATGTGGAATTTCATGTTCATTGAGATAATGAATAAATTCTGCTGCACCATCAATTTTTTGGTTACCTTGATACATCGTTCCATCTAAATCGATTAAATAACCTTGATATTGCTTCATCTTCTGTTCACTCCTTTATTTTCCAAAAGCAGTAATAGGTACATTCTCATTCTCTAAAAACTGTAGAACTTCTTTGACGAAAGTTTGATATACAGGCACTGCACGATCGAATAGCGGCACTAACGCTTCTGTATCGAGTTCATCGTAGCGGTGCACGAATTGCTTACGGTTAGCCACTGTTTCATTAACCACCTGTTGCGTATCTTTAGAAATGACACCTTCAAGCTCTAATATATCAATTACATCTTGATAATTTCCGGGATCTCGCAAGATAAAGCCGTCAATAATCATATTTCCGATATCCACTGCAGATTCAATCAACATTTGCGCTATACGTTCAAAGGCATAGCGATTCGCTTTATTCTCCGGATAATCTTCAGTAAGTTGTTGTAAATAATTTAATTTATCTTCAAGTTTCTGTTTATTTACAAAGTACATGGTATTCACCTCTTAAATAGTTTCGTAGTTTGAATCTACTACTTTATCTTCACACTTACTTTCATGATACCATAATTTTGAACCCGCATTCATACACGCCAATTGTGAGTAATGATTTCTTATCAACAAGGCTTAAGGCACGTGTTACAATAGATACCAAGTTCGCTATCTCTATTGATAGTTATGATTGTAAAATGAATGTACACACTTTTTACGAAAGTGAGGACGAGATAATGATAGATATGTATTTATATGATGATAACGAGCCAGCACAAGTCCAATTTGTCGGCTTCGTAGGAGAAGAAAGTCGCTATGACTTAATGTTAATTCAAACAGACCGCCATTACGGTAAGACGATTGTGTTAAATATGCAGAATAATCGCTATGGACTCATCGGCTCGGATGATTTAGAAGAAGAAGGCTATGTCGCTTATGCGTTAGGCGTCAATGAAGCAGAAGGCGAAGAAATTCAAAGTTATTTGAATGAAGTGATTCAGTAATTTTTTTGTTATTCATGTAACATTTTTTAATTATATTTTTCTTAAAAACGGGGCAATGAAATTCATTTGATTCCATTACCCCGCTTTTCTATGGGCTTAAAGATTTAAATGACCTTTACAACCACCCTATCACTTCTCAGTATCTTGAATGGTAGGCTTAATCTTAACGTCTTTCAATTTATCATCCCATACATCTACATCTTGTTCATGCGTTTCTTTTTGCTCTAACAAGCGTTTCAACTCCTGACGTGGAATACGTCGTAACACAAAGTAAGGGCAGCCGAAATTACAATACTCCAACAAATAATCCTGAATTGTAGAGAAACGTTTACTCATATCCACTTTTTTATTGGCATCTTTATAGAAGCCTTTTAATCTCAGTTGTTCGTAACCGATATCTCCTACCACATAATCATATTTATCCAGAATTTCAGAATATCTTTTCGCAAATTGCTCCTCATTGAAAGCTTCACGATAATCTTCAATTAGTTCAAAGTATTTATCATCAATATTAATCATAAACTTTGCTCAATCCTTTATGTATTTCCAGTTTCTCTTAAGTCCTAAAAGTTATAAAAAGAGGTAGAGACCTCACTGTGCTACTCGTAAATACTCATTGCTCACGAGTTTAAAGAACTCATTTCCATGTGGATGTGACGCAAGTAATTTAGAATGCCGTCTCGATCTCACATCAGTTCTCAACACGATTGTCTCAACCTCTTCCTCTTTATTAAAATAACGAGTTCAGGACATATATAAGATGGATTTATTTTTCAATGTGAGGACTCTCGCTTGCATATGGGACCACACTCAACTAATTCCTCTCGCTCAGAGAGCTCTAGGAATGGATTTTCATTGTGGTCTTGTTCCATCATGCGTCTCGAGTCGACATTGAAAATTGACTTTAAATTTAACTAAATTAGAAGTTATTACCATCTCATTATTTATTGTTAGACAATGTCCTAAACTCTTTAATACTATTCATCTATATATAAACTGGTTGTAGTCATTATATGATACGCTTTTGATTCTATGTCCTACCCTTGATTCCTGTGCGACTTATTGATTTGTTTCAGCACTGAGTTGTTCTTCACCCATACGTTGTTTTTCTTTAGCTGCTTCGTTAACTTGTTCGTCAGCGTGGTAAGAACTACGTACTAATGGACCTGCTTGGCAGTGTTTGAAGCCTTTTTCAAGAGCAACCTTTCTCAACTTACCAAACTCTAAAGGTGTGTAGTATTTTTCAACTTTCAAGTGTTTACGTGAAGGTTGTAAGTATTGACCAATAGTTAAGATGTCTACATCATTGGCACGTAAGTCATCCATAGTTTCGTAGATTTCTTCGTATGTTTCACCTAAGCCAAGCATGAAACTAGATTTAGTAGGGATGTCTGGTTGTAATTCTTTAGAACGTCTTAAGAATTCTAACGTTCTGTCGTATGTCGCACGCGCACGAACTCTTGGAGTTAAACGACGTACTGTTTCGATGTTGTGGTTAAGAATATCAGGTCTAGAAGCCATTAATGTTTCAAGTGCTTCGTAGTCCCCACCCATATCTGATGGAAGAATTTCAATCGTTGTATATGGATTACGCGCTCTTACTTTACGTACTGTTTCTGCATAAACGTTTGAACCTTGGTCGCGTAAGTCGTCACGAGCAACCGCTGTGATAACCACGTGTTTCAAGTTCATTAATTCAACAGATTCTGCCACACGTTCAGGCTCGTTTAAGTCTAACTCGTTAGGTAAACCTGTCTTAACCGCACAGAAACGACACGCACGTGTACATACCGCACCGAGAATCATAAATGTTGCTGTACGACGTGCACCCCAACATTCATGAATATTAGGACATTTCGCTTCTTCACACACTGTGTGTAAGTTTTTTTCGCGCATCATTTTTTTCAAACCAGTGTAGTTCTCGTTCGTGTTAAGTTTAATCTTTAACCAATCCGGCTTACGTAGGATTTCCTCATTTTTTGTAGCCATAGCAACGAACACCCTCCTGTATAGTTCTCCTATCTATTATAACGAAAATAAGTATAAATGAAAACGCATTAGCGACCTTGACTTTAACAATTTCTCGCTATCGTTCAAATCTTATTCACTTTTACGCTGCTCAGTCAAAGCCACTCAAACATCATATTACTCAACGTCTTCAGCTACTTCTGTCAATTTCATCTTGAAAATGTCTCGCAGAAATTCTGGCATGATATACTCAATCGCTTCGCCTTTCAGCATCGGGAAGTAACGACCGAAAGTGTACATATCAACCGTGCCCAGCGAGTATGTTTCTTCATCATAAACCTCACGCTCTCCAATGAAATAACGACCTTCCGATTCGATAAAGCCGATATTGTAAAGCACGTAGCCACCAAAGATATCTCCACGGAAACCGAGTCCTTGCGCATGTTCATTAAGATATTCTTGTTTCTGACTCTTATCAATAATGGATTTTAATGTGTCACCTTTCAAACGCACGCGGACCGCATTAATTGGGTGTGGCAGCATTTGATGAATGTCGTATTCTGTCACTCGATCTTTATTAATTTCAGTGACAATTAATCCTGCATTAATAATACTACCTTCTGTATGAGTAAATTCTTGCAGACTTTCCGCAAGCATATAAGCAGTCTTAGAAATTCGATTCGTCGTACGTGGTAAATACATCGGATGGTCGAGTACAGGTGTATCCATCAAACGTTGTCCTTCTTGAATGAAGTTCGTTTCGACTTCTGGCAAGGTATCGAGCGGATGCAAGATCGCACTTTTACCCACTACTTGACGTTGCTCAATATCAAGCGTCACTTCACCTAGGAAATGACCATACTTACCAGCAGCAGCCATTAATACACCATTCTGCTCTTCACCATGCTCAAAGTAATGATGCGTGTGACTGCCAAGAATCAAATCAATCTCAGCTAACTCTTGGCATAATTGCTCATCGAAGAAGATACCGACGTGACTCATCACGATTAAGATATCATACTGGCCTTCATAGGAATGAATTTCATCTTTAATCGCTTCAAGCGGATCTGTAACTACCCAGTCTAACGCACGATAGAATGGCGTGAATGGTGCCGTCGCTGCAACGAAGAGAATATCGACATCTTCCACAGTTTGGATATGTGAAGACACCATGTTACGAGGCAACTTCCCTTCTTCGTCAAACACGTTTGCACACGTCACAGGGAAATTCGCATCATCATATAGATGATTCAAGGCCTCATGAGAAATCGTCATGCCCTCATTGTTCCCTATCGTAGCAAGATCGCATTGTGCATTATTCAGTAACTCCACGTTCTTCAAACCTGCCGTTGCTTCTGTTACAGGCAAGGAGAGATCGACGTGATCTCCTATATCTAAATAGAGAGAGGGATGCGTAAGCTGAGGCCGATGTTCTTTCATATAAGCATCAATGCGCGCATACTCGTGAAGATGACTGTGAATATCATTCGTATGATAAATCGTGAGCTTCATCTCTCATTCCCTCCTTTTTATAAAAATGATTTGATAATTAAATAAACACCCATAATCAGTAATACTGTTCTAAGCAAGAGTACGACCGTATCAGACTTAATGGTACGGTTAATTCTCACACCTATTTGAGCACCGATGATACTTGAAATAATCAAGACAAGTGAGTAACCCCAAGCGACATGTCCTTGTACCATGTGGCCTAGTGAGCTCATCAAGCTTGAGAAGAAGATCATTAACATACTCGTACCGACTGCCACGTGTGGTGGAAAACGGAAAACGATAAGCATTAACGGTGTCATCAAAGCGCCGCCACCAATACCAAATAAGCCAGTGAGAATTCCGATAAATAATGTTGCTACGAAGGCGAAAAGGGGCGGCACGTTGTAATGATACGTTACACCTTCGTTATCCGTATACGAACGACGATACTTCTCTTTATTAAACAATTGAATCGGCTTAATTTTATTTCTGATAATCAACAATACAGCAACTAATATTAGGAATATACCGAAGTATAAATCGAATGAATTTAAAGTTAAGAAACGGCTTAATACTGAACCAATGAGCGACCCTGGTAAGAGTCCAAATAGAAAGATTGAACCATTTTTGAAATCAACTTGTTTCGATTTCATATAGCCAAAGGTTGATGACAAGCCTGTCACAATGAGTATGACAGAAGATGTTCCTATCGCAATCTGGGGTGTGATGCCTTGCAGTAAGTCATGTTCTACCCCTAAATAGATTAAGGTTGGCACTATAATCAAACCACCACCGATACCGACTAACGAACCCAGTATCGCTGATAGAGCACCAATTAATATCAAACAAATAATTGTTAGCATCTAAATCGCTCCTCAGAAAAGTTTTAATTGTTGTGGTGCTAACCCTTCATATTCAATGCCGAGTATCTCTTGATAAGTCTGAGCATTCTGAGCAGCATGTCCACCCGAATTGTTGTTAAATACGACATAGACTTTAGATGTCTTCTGTTCTAAGATCTTCACTTTCTGTGCCAAATCTTCAAGTTCTTCCTGACTATAGTTATATAAATAACGCACGTCACGCCATGTTTGATCACTCATATCTTGTTTCGTCCAACCACTCGTATTACGGCCATGATAGCGTACGAGCGCGACATCACTCGTCACTCGGTTGACGAGAGGCACACTTCCTTGACCGACTTGTGGCTCGTCACAAACAGAATGGATGATGTGGTTCTGAGTAAGAAACGACAACGTCTCTTCTTTAAATTGCGGTGTAAACCACGATTGATGACGAAACTCCACACACATCGGATAGTCTTTCAGTTGTTCTCTGACGTAGCGAATATATTGGATATTGCGCGCATTACAGTCAAACCATGGTGGAAATTGAACGAGCACCATTGCCAACTTCTGATGTTGCTGCAAAGGTTGAAGCATCTTCTTGAAATCATCAAATAACGCCTGTCTCGACTCTGCAAACTCTTGATAATCTGCATGTAGTGTCAGCGCTTGATGGCTTTTCACCACAAACTTAAACCGCTCAGGCGTTTCTTTAATCCATTTATTAATATTTCTTTCAGGTTGTATCGCGTAATATGTAGCATCTAATTCCACTACAGAAAAATGACTGGCATAAGTCTTTAATTTGTCCGTGGAACGTTGCACATCTTCATATAATGAATCATGATCGCCCCAACCTGTAAGTCCAATTTCAATCATAAACTATCACCACATTCATGATACCACATCTCGTATACCCCATTCATTGAATTCATTCGCTTTTACAAATTCTTAAAAGGTGGATAAAAGCGAATAAATAAGACCCTGAGTCTGCGTAGAAATACGCTCCATGCTTCTCAGGGTCCTCAATAATTAATATATTCTACTATGACTGAAGTATTGTTTCCGCTTCTTGCACAATTTGTCGTACTAACTCAGCTGCAGAAATCGTGCGTGCTAAACGTGGAGATTGACCACTCCATAGATGCGTATACTCTGCATCGCCCTCTCGTGCAGCTGTCTTACGAATCGCAGTCGTCAATTGGTTCTGAATTGGATATTCAGGTATTTCACCTTGATAGTCAGCGAAGTGAGAGATAAAGCGATTGCGAATACCTCGCGCAAACTTACCACTATAGACATTCGTAATCGTAGGTTGTGTTTCATTGCTGTCGAGTATCGCTTGCTTTTTAAGCGCTGAAGCCCCACTCTCTTCAGTAGTTAAAAAAGCTGTACCGAATTGCGTCGCTTCTGCGCCAAGGGCTAAACTCGCCACCAGACCACGACCGTCCATCATACCACCCGCAGCAATAACGGGCACGTTGACTGCATTTACCACTTGCGGGACTAATGACATCGTACCAATCAATGGCGGTTGGTCTGCTTCATCTACGGTAAACGAACCGCGGTGGCCACCTGCTTCACTTCCTTGCGCTACGATCGCATCCATTCCTGCACTTTCTAGCGCTTCCGCTTCTTCTACCGTCGTCGCAGTACCTACTAGCGTCGCACCTGATTCTTTCAAACGTTGAATCGTGGACTGTGACGGAATACCGAACGTGAAAGCCACCACAGGCACCTGTTTCTCAATCATTAACTCAATTGCGCTGTTGAAATTGCGTTCTTCTGCATCCATATCCACTTCAGGTTCACTCACTTGGTAACGTTCACGTAACGGTGCCAAATGTTCTTGCATCTCTTCAACTTCATCTGGATCATAAATCGCATCTGATGGCACAAATAAATTCACTGCGAACGGCAAATCCGTCAGTTCTTGAATTTCGATAATCTCTTGACTAAGCTGTTCTGGCGTCATATAACCTGCACCAATCATACCTAAACCACCACTATTGCTTACAGTGGCGACAAGCTCAGGTGTCGTACTCCCTGCCATACCGGCTTGAATAATCGGATATTTAATTCCACATTGTTCCGTGATACGCGTTTGAAGTTTCATCATTACGCCCTCTTTCTATTTCTTCATTCTTTGAAACGACTTAACGTTACGCTCTAATTTACGTTGTTCCTCTTCATCCATTTCATCTTCAATTTCCATACCAAGCATATCTTCAATTAAATCTTCATGTGACAAGATAGCTTCAGTTCCACCATATTCATCAAGAACGATAGCGAGATGCTTGCGCGTGATTGTCATTTTACGCAAAGCCCATTCAGCTCGGTTATGTTCATTCACAAATAGGGGTTGAGATGTATAGTCCAGCAACTGCTTATCTAAATTACGGCTCCAAGCGAGCAAATACTTCGAGTGAAAGATGCCGACAATATTGTCGATATCGCCATCATACACTGGATAGCGTGTATAAGGATGTGAAATGACCGTGTCATAAACTTCTTCGTAACTCGCCTCTTTGGAAAAGGCTGTCACATTAATTCGTGGTGTCGTATTGATATCCGTAATCTTTAGTTTGCCAAAGTCCATCACACCTTGAATACGATTTCTTTCCATCTCGTTAAAAGCACCTTCACTACCCGCAATGGTCACCATCTGACGAATTTCTTCCTTAGAATAATGTTGAGACGTCGTTTCGCCTCTTGAAAGTAAACGATTGATACCATCTGTTAACGCGTTCAAGATCTTCGTTATGGGTTTAAAAATAATGACGAAAAACTGGATTGGTGTGAAGACCAAGCGCGCAATGCGATCAGGATATGTCGCCGCGACAGACTTCGGAATTACTTCAGAGATGATGATAATTGCCACCGTCGTCACTGCTGTTGCAATACCTACATTGAGGCCAAGTCGCACAGCAAGAATCGTTACCAACGTAGGAAGAATGATATTCGCGATATTATTTCCGATGAGAATCGTCGTTATAAATTCACTCGGCTTATTCAGCAGATTCACGAGTTTCTGAGCTTTAGAGTCACCCTCATTCGCAGCCGTCTGAATCTTCATGCGATTTGCCGCCGTTAACGCCGTCTCACTTCCCGAGAAGAAGAACGAGGCAAATAACAAGATGATAATCGATATAACCATAGATCTACAACCCCTTTATGTATGTCTAATTTGTTGAATCATCTTACGTTAATACTATAGGATAAATCATCTTCAAGTAAAATACCTTGAACTGCAATATAGCCATATTTTTAATCTACCCTTTTATAAATAGGGCGAGTCTCAAAAACCGAATGCTTAATGGTTCGCTTCGTTAAAAGATAAGTTAATTTATAATAAATTTACTATTTCATTCATGAATAGGGTGTGATATCGTAACCTATGTCAGTGTGAATTGTGTGATGCATTGTGATAGTGGGTCATTACATATACATAACAGTGATTTTACTGAATATTCATATCTTATAATATTAAAAGTGCATGCGAACGTATCTCGTCTTAGCATAAATCTACAAGCATTGCACAGCACATCGAAGATTCTACAGGAGGTTATATTATGAAGAAGTTACAGTTACTCGGTTCAACATTACTTTGCTCAACTCTATTACTCACAGGTTGTCAAAGTCACGAAGACAAGGTGAAAGAGGAGAAGAAACAAGAAGCGAAGAAGAAAGCTGATAAGAAAAAGCAACAAAAAATCGAAAAAGACTATCGTGAGCACGCTAAAACATTCTTTGAAGATATGTATAGAGGTGCCCATGCAAGTAATATTAAAATCGATGACCCTGATGGTGATAACAAGGACTTTAGACGTCGAGATAAAGAACTAAAGAAAGCTTACAAGAAATATAAGGATGGTATGGGTAAATATCCAATTAAAGATACTGAAAATAAACAAATAGATCAATTTATTAAAGATATTTATCAAGTCGATAAAGCGAACCATGATTATGAAAGTAAACTGCGTGACATTAAAGGATTAGATCCAAAAATCATTAGAAAGTTAATGTTACAAGAATACTACTATTATGATTTCACAATGTTAATCATCGGAGGGAAATACGAGTCTCTTGATTTTGAAGACTTATTTGATAAAAAGACATCAGATTATATAAGCACAATTATTACCGATGGCAATAATAATCCACAGAATACAATGGCCAACTTTATCGGACGTCAAGGTGAAGGCAAAGAGGCAACTAAAGATCAATTGAAACAACTACCAAAAATGAGTTTAGATCGTTATAGTAAAGTTGTTACTGATAAATCTGTTGAGACAAAGTCTGCAGATAGAACGAACAAAGCAATCGATAAGATAAATAAACATTTAGATAAAGATTCTAAAATAGCTCACGTTAAAGACAGTGTCAATTCACATCTTTATACCGCAATTGGTGCTGAAGATGAAATGTTTGAGTATCAAGATGAATATAAAGAAAAATTAAAGCAAGCAGAAGCGCAGGGTAAATAATCTTTCCGACTCCCTACGATAATAACAATGGCTCAAAAATAAAACGAAACCAAAATGATTTCAAACGAGGTAAATATCATGTACAAAAATTTCAAACTGATAGCTATTTTGATGCTTACAACTTTAATCATTCTTACCGGCTGCGAATTACCTATTAAAAAGAAATCTGATTATCCAACAACTGCGAAAAGGTTTATAAGTCAGTTGGCTGTAAACAATCAAGACGTTCCCTCCTCTTATAAAGAGGTAATAGCTATTGATAAAAAGCATCAGAAAGATCTTGAAAAATACTATAAAGAGTATTAAAACAACATTGATAAAAATGATTTAAAGAATAAAGACTATAAAAAACTTGATCATATCCTTACCGAAATCTATGAAGTCAATCACGATTTCATGAAAAATATAAATCAAATTGGTAATGTTAAAAACATAGATGAATCTACTTACACGAAACATTTAGAACAATACTTATATTTAGGTGAAATGCTGACTAGTAATGTTGCTATCGAACTAGATGAATTTAATTTAGAATATGATGAAATTTTAGGTGAAAAGCACGCATCTATGTTAGAAGATTTACTTACAAATGAAGAAATGCCAACAACTCAACTTAGATTTTTTGCTTATAAGCAAGACCACGGATACGTCGTACCTAAAAACCAACGTTCTAATATATCTAAAATCGATTTAAATAAATATCAAGACTACACTACGAAAAGGCATAATAAAAAACTTTCTAAACAAAATATTAATGAAGTAATTGATTCGATTAATAATAAACTAGATGATGACATTCAATTCAAACATGTTGATGATACTATGCCTGCATGTATAGTAAGTACTTTATCAGAAGAACTCAAAGCCTTAAATAAGTATGCCTAAGTACACACCCTATTATCTTAGCGAAAATATTTTTTAATGCTACTAAAAGATTAACAAAAAGTTATAAAGAAGAAGCGCAACTCAAAGTTATCACTAGCTTAGAGTTGCGCTTTTTAAACTTATCTTTAAGTTGTTTACAAATCTTCTCAGTCGTTACTTGCGAGCATCTTTCCTTTAAACCTTCCACTGCTTTCGATGACCTATCACTCTGGTTGGTCAGAAATATTAATCTTATCTTTCATTTCATCTAAATCTTTCGCTTTATGGTATTTATGGACGATACGCTTGGTATTAAATTTTATTCCGCCCTTATGCATATCTTCAAATTTAAACGGACTCTGACTACCAAATAAGATAATTTCTTTCTGACTGACTGCGATATATGAGCGATAAGGTCCCTTATTAGGCTGCACGACATACACTTTCATACCATCTGGCGTATGTTCGATATTAGCTTTGTGTAGTTGCAACTCAGAAATCGATTTATATTTATCCTTACCTTTTAACCCTTGATATTGCAACTCATATTTACCTCTTTTTAACTCTTTCGCCGTAATCATATAACGATCGACATTGCGCGCATGAAGCGTCATTGCAATGAGCGCTTTATCATCATAATCCGCTTGATGATTTTCACTTTTACCATGAGATGTCGCATGATCGTCCTTAGATGTATGGTCTGACTTCGACTGTGAGCTATGCTTCTCCGTCTTCTTAGCGTGAGAAGCCGTGTCAGAATCCTCATCATTTGAATGATTGAACCCGCAACCTGACAATATCGTCGCCGAAATCAGCCCACAACATACGAGCGTTCTCACTTTCATCTTCCCATCCCCTTTACTTTAAATTTCTTCTCCATCCTCATTATATTTCGTCACATTGCCATCTTCATCAATAATATACGAACCACGCAAGTTCCCTGCTTTATCCGTATATGAGAAGCCCCAATTATCACCATCAGTCTTTTCAGGCTCTTTGAAAATGTACTTATCGGTATTTAAAGCATGGCCTTCATAGTCCTCTACTTTATCTATCACATTACTACGCGTCACTTTCGTATCACTATCTGACGAATCATTATCTTTCGCTTTGTAATGACCATAACCATCATTACCCTTCAGATTAGTGAACAACGCCGCATACTTATCAATTTGCGCTTGCGAAGGATGCTTCAATTTAAACACTTCACCGTTATTCAGAATACGTTGTGATTCCTTTCTACTATAGTCATCGTCCATCCAACGGCGATCTTGGAAGTGATTCGGCACACCATAAACAGTTATCGTTCCATCATTGTTGTTCGTATAATGGATAATTCCTCGTGCTCGTGGAGTCGCTACGATGAGCTGCATACCGTCTGGATAAGATGCGCTATCCACATCATCGAACGGATTCATCTTATTACCGGAAACGTCACTGTGCATGAACTCAACAACATCTGATGGCCCAAATACTGTCAGCCACACTTTAGCATAATACTCAGCCGATTGTGTATTCTCTTGATGCGAATTAGAACTTGAGTTACTGTTGTCTTTCTTCTTCGCAAAGCGATGCACGTTCTTTTTCTCATGATGTTTCTCGTTGTGATGACTCTCGTGCTTCTCGTTGTTAGTTGACTTCGAACCGTGTTGACCTTTACTATCTGAACTGCCATCATTTCCACAAGCCGCGAGCAGTAGTGATGTGACGAGGAGTCCAGACACAATATATTTTTTATTCATTCACTCATCTCTTTTCAGTAAAAGTATTATATTTTCGTGGCCCAATCAAAGTATGATCCTTTGCGATTATTATACTATATTTTCAGTAAAATGAATGCGTTTTATTTACGTTTCTTGAGTATGTAAAAAGGCCACGTTGCAAGTTTGGCAACGCGGCTGGTTAAAAAATCTACTTAAGTAATGATTCACTAAATTCAGACCATGCTAATGAGATCTGTTCAAACTTATAAGGATAAACTAACTTTAAATTATCTAAATTTGACTCAATAAGAACATTATTAGAGTTTATCGTGTTAGGCTTATGCACCCTTACATGACAATAATCTTTTGTAATATATTGCAGAGTAGGACCTGTCTCTTATACACATCT
>NZ_PPRN01000060.1 GCF_002902685.1 Staphylococcus pettenkoferi
CTGTCATATCAGTATTTTAGAGTATATGTATTTAATGTGATTGGACAATGAATATTTAGGTATTTAGTTCATTATTATATTAAAAAACGAGGATAATGAACCTGAATGTTAATCCAAGTCCTATCCTCGTTACACTAATATTTGATCTGTAATGACTGATGAATAGTGGAATTAAATTTACTGCAATTGAATTCTAAGGCTTTACCAAATTAACGCGACCTCATTTTCAATGTTATTCCACTGCAAATAAATACGGATAAACCGGTTGTTGTCCGTCATGTTCATCAATTTCAACTTCAGGATACTGCGCTTCAATCCACTCTATCAATGCTTCCGTTTCTTCCGCATTCGCATCCTGACCTGAGATCAACGTAATGATTTCACTGTCATCAGTGACCATCTGTTCCATCAAGCCATGCAATGTTTCAGTAAGTTGCGCATCGCTCGTTACAATTTTATCATTCATTAAGCCGATATAATCATTCTCATTAATCGTTACGCCATCGACTTGTGTATCTCGAACCGCCGTCGTCACTGCACCAGACACGACTGCTTCTAAAGCCTCCGTCATCACTTCTTTATTCTCAGAGAGTTCAGCATCGTGATCCAAATTAAACAATGCAGTGATGCCTTGTGGTACTGAGCGTGTAGGAATAACTACGGTCTCAGCTTGAACCATCTCTGCAGCTTGTTCACTCGCTAAGATGATGTTCTTATTGTTTGGTAGGATCATCGCACGTTCACAACCTGACTGCTCGATCACTTTCACGATATCTTCGGTGGATGGATTCATCGTTTGACCACCACTAATAATATGAGTGGCACCCATCGACTTAAAGAGTTCGGAAATTCCTTCGCCCATTGAAATAGCGATGATTGCAGTTTCTACTTGTGCGATGTCTTCTTGATTACCTTGTTGATTTTGCTCTTTCTTCACGACTTCACGATGTTGTTCGCGCATATTTTCAACTTTTAACTTAATGAGCTCACCGTATTGTTGTACGTAATTAAAAACGTCTCCAGGTTTTTCCGAATGTACATGAACTTTAACAATCTCGTCATCATTAATCACGAGCAATGAGTCACCAAACGCGCTCATATCTTCTCTAAATTGCTGTTCATCGAATGTTTTACCTGCGTCGTCAAAACGCGCCATCACTTCTGTACAATAGCCGTATTGGATGTCTTCAGTATTCATCACGCCATGAAAATCATGTGCTTCTGCTTCAAGATCTACATCTGCAACATTTTCAGAGACACTAGAAGTACGTGCTTCAATCGTCTCACCTTTAAGGGCTGCTAAGAAACCTTCCAACACGGTAACTAAGCCCTTACCTCCGCTATCAACGACACCGACTTCTTTCAACACTGGGAGCAAATTCGGCGTGTTCTCTAATGATTGGTTAGCCGCTTCAATGATTGTCTGGAAGAATGTCTCCATCTCCTCATGGCTATCCGCAACTGCCATCGCTTTCTCTGCAGTGTCTTTAGCAACTGTGAGAATCGTACCTTCCACTGGTTTCACGATAGCTTGATATGCCGTTTCTACACTTGCTTGTAACGCTTTAGCAAGCAGTGGCACGTCAATTTCAGCATCTTGCTCAATACGTTGGCAGAACCCGCGAAAGATTTGTGAAAGAATCACTCCTGAATTACCACGCGCGCCCATGAGTAAGCCTTTCGCGAAGACTTGTCCTACTTGTCCAATGTGAGAAGACGCTTGATTAGAGACAGCCTCATTCCCTGATGTCATAGTCAAGTTCATATTCGTTCCAGTGTCACCATCAGGAACTGGATAGACGTTTAATGAGTCGATTAAGTTTACATTGTTTGATAAATTTTTCGCTCCTTGTTCAATCATCTTCGCAAATAATTTACCATCGATATACCTTACCATTTGCTTATATCCTCCTACTCGTCTTCTCAACGTAATTTCTATGTATAACGCGATTTCCCGTTCTCGCTCTACAATATTTCTATTATATATTGATAACGATTGATCTTCATTTATCGTTTTTAAATTTAATTTTTTCCTTTGTATAAAATGACTGGGAGGCCCTGTGTTGCCTGTTTGAATCGTACACAGAGCTAGAGTAATCTATATATAATTATTTTCTTATACTTCTCCACAATATGGAAG
>NZ_PPRN01000061.1 GCF_002902685.1 Staphylococcus pettenkoferi
GTTCCCATGCCGAACACAGAAGTTAAGCTCCTTAGCGCCGATGGTAGTCGGACTTACGTTCCGCAAGAGTAGGACGTTGCCAGGCAATTATTAAAAGAGACCTGAAAAGGTCTCTTTTTTCGTATATATAGAGGGATTGAATGAAAACGCTTGGTAGCTAAGGAAGCGCAATGAAACAATGAAGGGATTTTACAAGTGTAAATGAGCAAGTTGTTTTATAAGCTGACGAAAGATGCGAGCGTTTGCCAACGATCACTTGAGCCCGAAAGGGTTCTTTTTTTTATACCAGAAAGGAGCTTAACTTCTTCAAAAAACTATTCGAAGTAAATAAAATTAACAACTAAATATTAGCCAGTAAACTAGGTTTCAAATTAACTAGTATAACTAATATACATAAGAATTTTTACTACATAAACGAAGAAATACATGACACTCAGGCACGTAAATAGACAGTTACGGAGTTTTACGTGATAAATCTCACATATGTGTTAGTTTACTAACTATGGGATACAGCAAAGGGGTAATTTGCTAAGCAGAACCTCGATTCATATCGAGTGTTCTCATATATTAAACAAAGTGGAAAATAATATTGTGCACATATTAGAATGATTGGTCGAAGTAGATGGAATAGTCATCTCACTTTGGCCAATCATTTTTGTATCTATCATAGAAATAAGCGATTGATGCACCTCAAAGTGTACCAATCGCTTCTAACATTATATGAGTAAAGAATAGAGCATCTTATTCTCATTGATATAAATATTATGTGGATCGAAGTCGTGTACGTTTTGTTTTAACTGACTTAAGTCGTTGTGATCACTCAGTTGAATACCAATGATTACCGTACCTGTATTCTGGGACGATTTCTTAAGGTATTCGAACTTAGTGATGTCATCACGAGGGCCTAATACGTCGTTAACGAATTCTCTCAAGACACCTGGGCGTTGGGAGAAATTAAGGATAAAGTAATGTTTCATTTCTTCAAAGAGTAATGAACGTTCTTCGATTTCTTTCATACGATTGATATCGTTGTTACCGCCGCTGATGACACACACAACCGTTTTACCTTTAATCTCATCTTTATACTGCTCTAAAGCTGAGACACTTAAAGCGCCAGCGGGTTCAGCGATAATTGCTTGTTTGGTGTACATATCTAGGATGGTTGAACAAACTTGACCTTCGTCCACTTGCAAATAATCATCGACAACTTTTTTAGCAATATCGAAAGTAATTTCACCTACACGCGCAACGGAAGCTCCATCGACAAATTTATCGATATGAGGTAACGTCACGATCTGGCTTTGCTGAACAACTGATTCGTACATACTGCTCGCACCAGCGGGTTCAACACCGATGATCTTCGTATCTGGAGATTGTGCTTTAAAGTACGTACCGATACCAGAAATGAGACCACCACCGCCGATTGCTGCAAAGAGATAGTCAAACTTCGTGTCATCCGCTTTCGCTTGTTCAAGTGTCTCTTTCGCAACCGTGCCTTGACCAGCTATTGTGTAGATATTATTAAAAGGATCGATAAAATTCTTATCGTAACGATCTGTATATTCCAAAGCTTCTTTCAAGCAGTCATCGAACGTGTCACCGGTTAAGACGACTTCTGTGCTTTCTCCGCCGAAGAATTTGACTTGGTCAATCTTCTGTAGAGGAGTCGTTACCGGCATAAAGATGGTTGCTTTAAGGTTGAGTTTGCTTGCAGTGAAAGCAACACCTTGAGCGTGATTACCGGCGCTTGCACACGTAATACCTCGCTGACGTTCTTCATCTGAAAGTGCCATAATCGCATTATAGGCACCACGTAATTTGAATGAACGCACCCACTGTAAGTCTTCGCGCTTTAAATAAACATTACAGTTATACTTTAAAGAAAGGTAGTGATCTTTCTGTAAGGGTGTTTCCTTCACTACGTCCTTCAATTGTAAGAAAGCTTCATCTATATCTTTCGCTTGTACTGTTGTTTCAACTGTCATACTATGCACACCTTTTTACTTAGTTATTGTAAGTTTTTGCTTTTGCCTGTTCATAAGCTGCAATTTCGTCTTCATATTGCAATGTCACTGCGATATCATCGAGTCCATTTACCAATTTATTCTTCCACGTTTCATCTATAGTAAAATGGAAAGTCTGCTCAGGAGATGAAACAGTTTGTTCAGGTAAATCGACTGTAATTTCTTCGAACTGAGCAAGATGTTCACGTGCTTCCTGATCTAGTACAATCGGCAGCATCGCATTCTTTGTACAGTTCATGTAAAAAATGTCACTAAAGCTCCCTGCAATAATAATATTGAATCCGTAATCTTTGAGCTCCCATGCTGCGTGTTCACGGCTAGACCCACATCCGAAATTGTCACCCGTAATCAGAATAGAGGCGCCTTCATATTGAGGCTTATTCGGATTGAAGTCAGGATTGTCTGAACCGTCTTCTAAGTAGCGCCACTCATCAAAAGCGAAAGGGCCAAAGCCTGTCTTTGAAATACGTTTCAAATGTACTTTCGGAATAATTTGATCGGTATCAATGTTGTCGTGAAATAGAGGAACAATTTTACCTGTATAAGTTGTAATCGGTTGAATATCCATTTAAACGACCACCTTTCTCACATCGACAAATTTACCTTTAATTGCTGCAGCGGCTGCCATCGCAGGAGAGACGAGATGCGTACGTGCACCTTTACCTTGGCGACCCTCAAAGTTACGGTTACTCGTTGAAGCACAATGAACGCCAGCTGGAACTTGGTCAGGATTCATACCTAAGCACATGGAACAACCAGGTTCGCGCCATTCAAAGCCTGCCTCCTTAAAGATTCGATCCAAACCAAGTGCTTCCGCTTCATGTTTCACTGTACGTGAACCAGGTACGACAATCGCCGTAATATTAGGGTGTACCTGCTGACCTTTGACGATGTGACTCGCTTCTACAAGGTCTGAAAGTCTCGCATTTGTACAAGAACCAAGGAAGACATAACCCAGGTCAATATCTTCTGCTTTCTGACCCGGTTGAAGTCCCATATAGTTGTATGCGCGCTCGTCATTGACGCTTTCAATCTCAGGGAAAGGCGTATTAAAGCTAACGCCCATCTCAGGACTCGTGCCCCAAGTAATTTGAGGTTCAAGGTCTGTGACATCGAGATGAATCTCTTTATCAAACTGCGCATCCTCATCGGTATAGAGTTCACGCCACTCATCGATGTCATAATCGAAGTTCGTCGCATATGGACGTCCTTTCACATATTCGAAAGTGGTCTTGTCAGGTGCCATCATTCCATATTTCGCACCTGCTTCAATCGCCATATTACAAATTGTCATGCGCGCTTCCATAGACAGACGCTCAATCGTTTCACCTGCAAATTCAAGGGCGTAACCTGTACCGAAATCGACACCATGTTGATTGATAAGGTGTAGAATAATATCTTTCGCATACACACCAGGAGGTAACTGGCCAGTCACGTTAATCTTCAAATTCTTGGGCTTCGTTTGCCACAATGTCTGCGTCGCAAAGACATGTTCAACCTCGCTCGTACCAATACCGAAAGCGATGGCGCCAAACGCCCCGTGTGTCGCCGTGTGTGAATCACCACAGACAATCGTCTTTCCAGGTTGAGTCAATCCTGTTTCAGGCCCAACCATATGCACGATGCCTTGTTCATCAGAACCCATATCAAAGATGTGGACGCCAAAGTCTTTCGCGTTCTGTTGTAATGTCGTGATCTGCTTGTTCGCAATCTCATCTTTAATGTTGTAAATATCGACTGTAGGCACGTTATGATCCAACGTCGCAAATGTGAGGTCAGGTCTTCTCAATTGGCGATTCTGTAGTCTCAAACCTTCGAAAGCTTGAGGAGAAGTCACCTCATGGATGAGATGTAGATCGATGTATAATAACTGCGGATCTCCTTCTTTACCGGCAAGTACATGTTTGTTCCATACTTTGTCAAAAAGTGTTTGTCCCATATGAGTGCTCCTCCTTTATTAAATCTGATTGGCTACAAATTGAATGACTTCTGATGTCTTGTACTGACCACCTAAATCCGCTGTGGTCTTCTCTTGTCGAACTAAATCATAAATCGTGTGTTCAAGATGGGATGCCGCTTCTTCTTGATTAAAGCTTTCACGTAAACACATAGCTAAAGAGAGCAACATTCCGAATGGATTGGCTTTATCTTGATTGGCAATATCCGGTGCTGAACCATGAATCGGTTCATAGAGACGTGGTCCTTCTGAGCTGAAACTTGCGGATGGTGACAGACCCAGTGCACCTGGCATTACAGAAGCTTCATCGCTCAAGATATCGCCAAATAAATTTTCAGTAACGATAACGTCGAAGCGTGTTGGATTCGTAATTAAATGCATCGCACAAGCATCTACGAGAAGATGTTCAACTTCTACGTCTGGATAGTCTTGAGCGACTTCGTTAATCACTTTCCGCCACAGTTTACTAGATGCTAAGACATTCTCTTTATCGACAGATGTTAACTTATGATTACGTGATTGCGCGAGATCGAAAGCGACGCGTGCAATGCGCTCAATCTCCTCACGTGTATAAGTGAGTGAATCTAATGCTTGATGCTCATCCCAGCTTTTGGGCTGTCCAAAATAAATCCCACTTGTAAGTTCACGTACAATGACGAAATCCGTTCCCTTTACGCGTTCCTCTTTAATAGGGGAAAGGTGACTCGTGCCGTCTGTTACTGTAGTCGGGCGAATATTTGCGAATAAATTGAGCTTCTGACGCAAATCCAATAAACCTTGTTCAGGTCGGTTATTTGGATCTGTCCACTGAGGGCCTCCCACAGCACCAAGTAATATCGCATCAGCTGATTCACATGCCTTAAAAGTTGAATCAGGAAGCGGTGTCCCGTGGTTGTCGATGGCTACACCGCCGAAATCATGAGATTCAGCGGTATAGTCAAAGTTAAAACGATGTGAGACTTGTTCGAGTATGTGAAGGGCGCCTTGCATAATTTCTGGTCCAATTCCATCACCAGGTAGAGCTACAATGCGATAAGTCATGCTTCAACGCCTTCTTTCTGCGCTTGCTCACTTGCATATTTAGCATGTGCCTCAACATATGCTTTAGCTGAAGCAAAGAGCACGTCATGGTCGATACCGATACCTGTTACTGTATAACCATTCACTTTTAGTTGAACTCGAACCTCTGCTTGTGAATCTGTACCTTCAGTTACCGAATCAATCGTGTAATCAAGCAATTCTGTTTCTTCGTTAAAGATACGGTCTACCGCGTTGTAGACTGCAACAATGGATCCTGTACCGATGCTTGAATCTTGATACGTATGTCCATCACGATCTTTAATGACGACGACAGCGCTTTGAAGGCCGTTTGAAACGAATTGAACTTGAAGTTGAGATACTTGGAACATCGCATTCTGTTCATGCTCTGTACCTTGAATCAAGGCGTGAATATCACGATCAGTTACCGATTTCTTCTTATCAGCTACGGACTTAAATTGTTTGAAGAGGACTTTTTGTTCTTCTGGGTCAATATCATAGCCTAGCGCACTGAGCTTTTCACTAAAGGCATGTTTACCTGAGAGTTTACCGAGCGGCAATTCAGTACTTTGGACACCGACGAGTTGAGGTGTCATAATTTCGTATGTTTCAGGATTCTTCAACACGCCATCTTGGTGAATACCAGATTCGTGACTGAATGCGTTCTGGCCGACAATCGCTTTGTTCTTAGGTACACGAATACCTGCATAGCGAGAGATGAGGTCTGACGTTTGTTTCGTCTCTTGAAGTTGAATGCGTGTCGTCGTACCATAGTGGTCTTGTCTTACGTGAAGACCGAGTGCGACTTCCTCAAGTGCTGTATTACCTGCGCGTTCACCGATACCGTTAATCGTACCTTCAATACGGTTCGCGCCATTTTCAATCGCAGCCATACTGTTTGCGACAGCCAAACCTAAATCATCGTGACAGTGAGCACTGTAGACAATTTCTCGATCTGTACGAATCTCTTCTCTGAGCTTTTTAAAAATAGCTCCATACTCAGAAGGATAAGCAAAGCCTACTGTATCTGGAATATTAATAACGCTCGCCCCTGCATCAACTGCAGCCTGTACACATTCAATCAAGAAGGGGAGCTCAGTCCGTGTCGCGTCTTCAGGTGAGAATTGAACGACATCAAAGTATTCTCTCGCATAAGCGACATGTTCTTTAATAGAAGCGAGCACTTCTTCTTGCGTCATCTTCAATTTAGATTCTAAGTGGATCGGGCTCGTTGCTACGAAGACATGAATCCGTGGCATCGCAGCTGGTTTCGTTGCTTCGTAAACCGCATCGATATCTTTCTTCACACATCTTGCAAGACCACAGACGGCTGTGTCTGTTAATGTCTCAGCAATAGCCTTTACAGATTCGAAACTTCCTGTACTAGAGGCAGGGAATCCCGCTTCGATAATATCGACGCCCCATTTCTCTAACTGTTTCGCGATCTTAATACGTTCGTCGAATGAGAAACTGACGCCCGGTGTTTGTTCTCCATCTCTTAGCGTTGTATCAAAGATTTGAATATGATCAGTTGCAGGTGTTGCAGTCATGTTAAACATCTCCTTTATTATGAAATAGATCAGTGGCAGCAAACTGCTGAAGCTACCCTTAATAATCAGTTAAGAACTATCATTTATTGTAAAATTACGAATATTCTTTCTTTTGAATCAGCTTAATTACTGGGATTATAAAAGTAAGAGGGGGAGCCGGCCTGTATCATTGATCGACCGACACCACTTCTTACCTCTGACAGTATTACTGTCAATTATTGTTCAATTTTTTTCGATTTGATGAATGGCATTAATTCTCTGAGTTCACGTCCAACTGCTTCGATTTGATGACCGTGTTGTTCTTTACGTAATTTCATGAATTCTTCGAAGTTATTTTCATTGTCTTTGATGAAGCGATCACTGAAGTTACCTTGTTGAATATCAGTTAAGACGTCTTTCATATTATTTTTAACTTCTGGAGTGATGACACGTGGACCTGACACGTAATCACCGAACTCTGCTGTATTGGAGATAGAGTAACGCATGTTCTCCATACCGCCTTCGTACATCAAGTCAACGATGAGTTTCATTTCATGTAACACTTCGAAATAAGCGATTTCTGGTTGATAACCTGCTTCTACTAACGTTTCGAAACCAGCTTGGATTAAGTGTGTTACACCACCACAAAGTACAGCTTGTTCACCAAAGAGGTCTGTTTCAGTCTCTTCTTTATAAGATGTTTCGATGACACCCGCTCTTGTTGCACCGATACCTTTCGCGTAGCTCAATGCTAAGTCTCGCGCTTCGCCACTTGCGTCTTGTTCAACTGCGAACAGGGAAGGAACTGCACTACCTTCAACGAATGTACGACGCACGAGATGGCCTGGGCCTTTAGGTGCTACTAAGAACACATCTACATCTTCAGGTGGTTGAATTACGTTGAAATGAATGTTGAAACCATGTGCAAAGGCTAAAGCGTTATTTTTCTCTAAATGAGGTTTGATTTCGTTGTCATAAACTTGACCTTGAATTTCATCTGGCAATAAGATCATGATGACATCTGCTTGTTTCGCCGCTTCGTCTACAGTATAAACGTCGAAACCGTCTTCTTTCGCTTTATCATGTGATTTACCAGGACGGATACCGATGATGACATCATAACCGTTGTCCTTTAAGTTCTGTGCATGGGCATGGCCTTGTGAACCATATCCGATAATCGCAATCTTTTTACCTTGTAAAGCGTCTTTCGTTACATCTTTGTCATAATAAACTGTTGTCATTAGAAATTCCTCCAGTAAGTTAATTTTAGTAAAATAAGTATTGTTCGAATTAAATTAAATAATACCTGCTGAACCTGTACGAGCTACTTGTACAAGTTCTAGTGATGATAGGTCATCTAACAAGTTGTCCAATGTATAACGTGGACCGGAAGCTTGAAGATAAGTATAAGTGTCTTCCGCATGTAAGATGGACACTAGCGCATCATAAGGTTTAATAATCTTGTACAATTGTGCGTCATCTTCAGGTGTCTTCACTTTGACTAATACGAGTTCACGGTTGTACGTGTTCGTATCAGTAATATCCTCAACGCTGATAATATTGATTTGTTTCTCTAGCTGTTGCATCAACGTACGTAACGTATCCGTATCTGGAATTTCGGCCACAAATGTAATATCGGTAATACCTGGCTCAAGCGTTGGAACTGCTGAGAGGTTGACGATATTAAATTGGCGACGTACGAAGATACTCGTTAAACGGTTGAGTGTACCCGCTTTGTCTCTCACTTTCGTTCTAAATGTACGTCTCATAGTAGACCCTCCATTTCATCATTGGCTTTACCACTAGGAACCATTGGGTGCACAGGTTAGATAGGGGAAATGCGTACTTCAATCATCGCTGGACCGTCATGTTGGAAAGCTTCATCAAGTTGTTCTTCTAAACGATTCGGATCCTCGATGAGATAACTCTTCACTCTGTATGCTTCAGACAATTTGATGAAATCCGGTTGGTCATTGAATACTGAGTGTGAGAAACGTTGATTAAAGAATTTATCTTGCCATTGCTTAACCATGCCTAATGTACCGTTGTTGATCAACACGATCTTGATGTCGATGCCATACTCTTCAAGGATCGCCATCTCTTGGTTCGTCATTTGGAAACCGCCATCGCCAACGAAAGCGACTACTGTTTGGTCAGGATGAGCAAGTTTCGCTCCGATCGCTGCTGGGATACCGTAGCCCATCGTTCCAAGACCACCACTCGTTACGAGTTGATTGAGTTTCTTGAACGGATAGAACTGTGCGACCCACATTTGATGTTGTCCTACATCCGTTGTCACGATTGCATCACCATTCGTGATTTCTCCGATATACTCAATTGTCCGTTGTGGTTTGATAAAATGCGGATCTTCTTCGCCATGATTAAACGGCTGTGCTGCTTTATTCGCTTGTACACGTTCATTCCATTCTTCGTGCTTCACTGCGTAACTATCGAATTCGAGCAGTTGTTCTAAAGTCGCTTTGACGTCAGCTACGATGCCGAGATCCGTCTTGATGATCTTATCGATTTCAGATGGATCGATATCAACATGCACAATTTTCGCATTTTTAGCAAAATTATCAGGTTTACTTGCTAAGCGGTCATCGAAGCGGCTACCGAAGTTGATTAACAAGTCACATTCTTGGATCGCCATGTTGCTGGCGTAAGAGCCGTGCATACCGCCCATACCTAAGAAGAGTGGATAATCGGCAGGTAGAGAACCCAGACCGAGCAACGTGTTTACTACTGGTAATTGATGTCGATTAACGAATTCAGTCAATAGCTCGTTGGCTTCAGCATGATGCACACCAGCGCCTGCGAGTACGAGAGGACGCTTTGCTGTCTTTAAGTAATCTCGCAATTTCTGTACATCATCATGACTCGGCTCGAGATTGACTTGGTAACCTGGTAAGTCTAACTCTTTAGTCGGTTGTTTATGTGTCGTTAATACGCCCATATCTTTAGGGAAGTCGATGACTACTGGTCCTTTACGACCTGTATTAGCGATATGGAATGCTTCGTGGATGATCTTAGGAATATCATCTACATTTTTAACTTGATAGTTATGTTTCGTAATTGGCGTCGTCATTGATAGTAAGTCCGCTTCTTGGAACGCATCCTTACCGATCACTGGTGTTGCAACTTGTCCTGTAAAGACTACGAGTGGGATTGAATCACTGTACGCATCAGCGATACCAGTGATAGCGTTTGTAGCTCCTGGACCACTCGTTACAACGACAACACCTGGTTTGCCAGATACTTTCGCGTAACCTTCAGCTGCATGGGCTGCACCTTGCTCGTGGCGGGCGAGGATATGCTTGATTGCGCCATCATAGAACGTATCATAAAGCGGAAGTACAGCACCGCCTGGATAACCGAAGATAAAGTCGACATCTTCTTTCGCTAATGCTTCGACGAGAAGTGCTGAACCTGTGTTCATTTCTTTCACTTCTTCTTTCTCCAAATCATAAGGTGCTTGCGTACCTGATCCATCGACACTTTCGAGTTCTTCTGTTGCTTCGTTATTCATTGTTTCAGTTTGGTTTGACATGTGGGATCACTCCTTATAATAGTTCTTCGGGTACTTGCATGATACCGCCAGTGTTAGCACTAGTAACGAGTGCGGTATAGCGAGCAAGATAACCACTTTTAACCTTAGCTTTAAAAGGTTTCAATTCTTGCTTACGTGCTTCTAAAGTTTCCGTATCGACATCTACATCTAATGTGCGATTCGTTAAATCGATTGTAATTTCGTCTCCGTCACGTAAAAGACCAATTGGGCCACCGGAAGCAGCTTCTGGTGAAATGTGTCCGACTGCAATGCCTCGTGTGGCACCTGAGAAGCGACCATCTGTAATGAGTGCAACGTCTTTACCTAAGCCACGTCCTACAATAGATGAAGTAGGGGATAACATCTCTGGCATTCCCGGACCACCTTTAGGACCTTCGTAACGAATGACTACGACGTGCCCTTCTCTTACTGTGTGATTGTCAATCGCTTCAACTGCTTCATTGTGTGAATCGAAACAAATCGCTTTACCTTTGAAGACTTTGATTGAAGGGTCAACACCACCAACTTTGATGACGGCACCTTTAGGAGCAAGGTTACCGTAAAGTACGGATAAGCCACCTTCTTTATCGTAAGGATTGTCTAAATGACGGATGACTTTATCATTAGTGATTTCTTTGTTTTCGTTATTCTCTCTAATTGTTTGTCCTGTGACAGTGATGCGATTTGGATGAAGCACGCCTTCTTTCTTCATTAACTCGTTGATGATGGCAGGTACACCACCCGCTTCATGTACATCATGCATAGAGTAAGAAGAACTTGGTGCGATTTTAGAAAGATAAGGCGTCTTCTTCGCGATTTCGTTGATGCGTGTCAAATCGTAGTCGATGCCCGCTTCGTTCGCGATGGCTAACGTATGAAGTACGGTATTCGTTGATCCCCCCATTGCCATATCTAAAACGAAGGCATCATCAATCGCTTCTTTCGTCACGATGTCACGTGGTTTAATATCTTTTTTAATATTGTCTACTAAACGGAAAGCAGCTTGGCGAATCATCTCACGACGTTGGTCGCTGACTGCAAGAGCTGTACCGTTGTATGGAAGCGCGAGTCCTAGAATTTCCATCAAGCAGTTCATAGAGTTCGCCGTAAACATTCCAGAACAAGAACCGCAAGTAGGGCAGGCATTCTGTTCCATGTCTAAAAATTCTTCTTTCGAGATTGAACCATCTTTGAAAGCACCAACTGCTTCGAACATGGACGATAAAGTAAGTGCTTTACCTTGTGCGGATAAGCCTGCTTTCATTGGACCTCCTGAACAGAAGACGGCGGGTACATTCGTGCGAACTGCTGCGAGTAACATGCCCGGTGTAATCTTGTCACAGTTCGGAATGTAGAAGACACCATCAAACCAATGTGCGTTGATGACAGTTTCTGCCGCGTCTGCGATAATTTCTCGAGACGGTAAGGAATAACGCATTCCGATGTGTCCCATCGCAATACCATCATCGACACCGATAGTATTGAATTCGAATGGGATCGCTCCAGCTTCTCTAATCGCTTCCTTGGCGATATCGGCAAGCTCTCTCAGATGGACATGACCTGGAACGATATCTATGTATGAATTACATATCGCGACGAATGGCTTGTTCATATCTGTTGGTTGTTCAAGAGCTCCGGTGGCATGAAGTAAACTTCGCGCCGGCGCTTGATGATCTCCTCGTTTGATTGTGTCACTTCTCATTTCAATTCCCCCCGTAAATGAAAAATAAAAAAGCGTCCCAATGTAATGATTGGGACGCTGGAAAGTCCCATTCAACTCGAATAGGACTTAAGCACTAGTGTGAATCTAATGCTCCAGCCCTTAGCATAATAAAATGACTAAAATATTTTCAGTTGTGATTGGGTTATGGGTTGTAAAGTTAGCCATTTTACTATACTCCTTTCGCTGAATGGTTGTAAGATTTTTACTAATAGTCTAAAAATTGTTAAATCAAATTTACTATAAGTCTAAAGCGTTGTCAATAACTATTTTAGAATTTTCTTTTAATTACGTAAAAAAGTTCTTCCCACAGGTTAAATCGTGTAGCAGTCATATCCAGTGAAATTTGTTAAAATAGAGTGGTTCTAATCTATGTAAAGCGTATAGAAGTCTATGGTAAACTGAAACTAATATCGTTTAGATAATCAACGCTTGAGATTAAATCGTGTAGGAGACTCGTTATGATTAAGATAAACAATTTACAAGATCTAGCACACTTTGCGAAAACTTTAACAGCTCGTTTACAAGCCGGTGATCTTATATTACTCAATGGAGATTTAGGGGCAGGTAAGACGACGCTAAGTCAGTTAATAGGTAAGCAATTAGGCGTGAAGCGTAACATCAATTCGCCGACGTTCAACATTATCAAATCGTATAAAGGAACGACGCTCAAATTTCATCATATGGATTGCTATCGTCTTGAAGATAGTGAAGAAGATTTAGGCTTTGAAGAATACTTTGAAGATCACGCCGTTACTGTCATTGAATGGAGTGAATTTATTCAAGATTTACTTCCTGCAGAACATCTAACTATCAATTTAGCTGTCACAGGGGAAGAAACGCGCGAATTAACTTTAAAAGCTAGTGGGGACAGATATCAGAAGATGAAGGAGGCACTCGAAGATGAACTACTTACTGATTGATACGTCGAATCAACCATTATCAGTCGCACTCGTTAAAGACGATAAAGTTGAGGCTGAAATCAATAGTAATGAGAAACGCAATCACTCAGCACAGTTGATGCCGGCGGTTGAGAAACTATTTGAATCCGCTTCATTCACAAAGAACGAAGTGGATGCAATCGTCGTGGCACAAGGACCAGGTTCTTACACAGGTCTACGCATTGGTGTCACGGTCGCTAAGACGTTAGCCTATAGTCTCGATGCCGAATTGTATGGTGTCTCCTCGCTCAAAGCATTAGCAGCCACAATCGATAGTACATGCAAAGATGACATCGTCCCGATCTTTGATGCGCGTAGAGAAGCGGTCTATGCAGGTGTTTATCGTTATGAACGTGGCGAGCTTGTAGAAACGATGCCAGAGCAATATATTACAATTCAAGATTTACTTACTTATTTAGAGGACCGCGGTGCACAGCCCCTATTTGTAGGTCAAGATGCTGAGAAGTTGCATGACCATTTACAAGGTAAAGTGGATGCACAATTGCCTCATGCGAAGGTCATGACACGCTTAATCACTTCTCCGGTCGATATCACAACCTTTACTCCTAATTATTTAAAACTTTCTGAGGCGGAACGCAATTGGCAAAACCAACAGAACAAGAGTTAAATATTCGCTTAATGTGTGCCGACGATGTGCCCCAAGTGTTTGATCTAGAACGAGAAAGCTTTAACGATAGTTCGTGGACGATTGATGCTTTCTATCATGAGATATTGAAGAATAACTTCGCGCATTATTTTGTGATGGAATATGATCAGCGAATCATTGGCTATATCGGAATATGGATAGTGATTGATCAAGCTCAAATTACGACTGTTGCGATTCAGCACGATTATCGTGGTTACGGTTTAGGTCAGTTGCTGTTGAAGTATGCGATGCACTATACGCAGACGAAATGTGACACCATGAGTTTAGAAGTTCGAGTGGACAATCACGTGGCACAACATGTTTATGAGAACTTAGGCTTTCAGTATGGTGGTAAAAGGAAAAATTATTACGGTGAAGGTGAAGATGCTATGGTGATGTGGGTGAAATTAAATGACTAAAGAAACGTTAATATTAAGTATTGAATCTAGTTGTGATGAGACAAGTGTGAGTGTCATTGCAGATGGCCAGCGCATTTTATCTAATACAGTATTGAGCCAAATCGACAGTCACAAACGCTTTGGAGGTGTGGTACCTGAAGTAGCGAGCCGACATCACGTCGAAGGTATCATACCAACCATCGACACCGCGCTAGAAGATGCACAAGTGACGATGGAAGATATCGACGCAGTGGCAGTGACAGAAGGGCCAGGTCTCATCGGTGCCTTGCTCGTGGGCATCAATGCAGCGAAAGCGTTAGCCTTTGCATACGATAAACCATTGATTCCTGTACATCATATCGCAGGACATATTTACGCTAATCATTTAGAAGAGCCACTAACTTTCCCATTAATGGCGCTCATCGTATCTGGTGGTCATACAGAACTCATCTACATGAAAGACCATCTCTCTTTCGAAGTCGTAGGAGAAACGCGTGATGATGCAGTAGGTGAGGCGTATGATAAAGTAGCGCGTACGATTGGTCTCGGTTATCCAGGCGGTCCTAAAGTGGATCAACTTGCTGCAGAAGGTGAAGATACGTATGACTTTCCTCGTGTGTGGCTAGAGAAGGATAGCTTTGACTTCAGCTTTAGTGGTTTAAAAAGTGCTGTCATCAATAAACAACATAATTTAAAACAAAAAGGCGAGACAGTGAATGCTGCAAATATCGCAACAAGTTTCCAAAACAGTGTGGTCGAAGTACTTGTTGGAAAGGCAATTCAAGCGTGTGAAACATATGATGTGAAGCATCTGATTGTCGCAGGTGGCGTAGCAAGTAACCGTGGTCTGAGACGTGAAATGACACGAGCATGTGAGGAACACGAGATTCAACTGTCGATACCAAGTCCGAAACTCTGTACAGATAATGCTGCGATGATTGGGGCAGTTGCGTATTATCTCTATCATGATGATGTGCGCGCAGACATGGCGCTCAATGGACGTAGTAGTATTGATATTGAAGAAGTCGGTGAATAGCGATTTGTAGTACAGGCATAGTTAAAGCACTGAAAGGGTATAACAGACTAATACGAAGAAAGGAGCTAGACTGTTATGCGTGCAATTCAATACTTTAACTTCCGAAATAGCTTAGCAGCTTTGAATTTCTATGAAAAACATCTTGGAGCGACAAATATACGTCGTGTCGGCGGCGATGATGCGCGCTTTCAAGATATGCCTGATGACTACAAAGTAGATGATGATTTCACGATGCATGCGTCGTTTGACATTATGGGTGAGACGTTCTATTGCAGTGATACTTACAAGCATCGCAAGATTGATAACAGCGGTGCAACCGTCTCATTGACGTTTGATTATGATGATGAAGCAGATCGTCAACGCGCAATTGATTTCTATGGCCGAGCTATTGAAGGCGGCTGCGAAGCGTCAATTCCGTTAGGTGAGACGGCTTGGTCGAAATTATATGGTATCTTTAATGATCCTTTTGGTGTAACGTGGATGATTAATGCGGAATAGAGGTATATAAATAATTCGATTTAAAAGATTATGTTAATATTTTATTTTCAATGTTTTACTCTCGCTTGCAAAGGGGGGGCACGCTCAACTAATTCTTTTCGCTCAAAGAGCTTAAAGAATGGATTTTCGCTGTGTCCTTGATCCCTCATGCGTCTCGAGTCCACATTGAAAAATATTTTAATAGTGAATTAGTTCGATTTAATACCTTATTCGCATTTAATCAACTAATTACTTTTCGAGAAGAAGAGAAGTGAATAAATCTACATCTTCCCTTTTTCTAATTACGCCAAATTAACTTTAATATGTTTCTTAGTCTACTCTCTATAACAAATAAAATCCGAAGATGATGGGAATTTCAATTCTCATATCATCTCCGGATTTTTTATTCTGTAATTTATGATTCTTCGAGTTTCTTTGTATTGGCTTTGGCATCTGAATATACACGTTCTGGGAAGTTTGTAATTCTCAACAATTCGATGGCATTGCGAGTATTTGCTTTACCTTTTTTAATCTTATAGTCAAAGTGAATCTTGTCATCTTGAATATCTTCGTTGAAATGGTAGTTCGCATATTGTTGCTGGAGCCACTCTGCTAGCTCAATATCATGCGTAGCCGCTAGTATACGATAGTTGTCATATGCAGCGAGATAGGCAAGCACTGAGTCCGAAGCTGCGACACGTTCAGTCGTGTTCGTTCCTTTAAAGATTTCATCGATAAAGCAGTAGTTGAAGTGGTCACTTGGCAAATTGAACAAGCGACGGACGGATTTAATTTCTGCCATGAAGTAACTGTCACCTGACATCACATCATCCTGGTTGGCCATTGATGTGTAAATATGACCTGGTTTGTAGACGAAACGATCAGCTAGTGCCGTGTTCGTATACTGAGCCAGAATCAAGTTGATGGCTACAGCTTTCATAAAGGTGGATTTACCTGATGCATTAGAACCTGTCAGTAAAATGTGCTGTTGAATATTAAGATCATTTGGCACAGCATCTGGAAGTAGCGGATGAATAATACCATCGAAATCAATAGTTGGTTGGTCTGTAGTTTCTGGTTTAACTTGAGTATCCAACGTTTCACGCCATAGTGCGATGGAATAATGATTGTCCATCATACCGATATAGTCATAACATGCCAACACTTCATCTTCGTGTTCTTTGAAGCTTTGTTGAATCAGGTGGAAGAGCACATAGTCGAGATTAAACATGCTCTTGATAACATTTGATAGCATAGCCGCTTCATCTGCACCACTGGCAGAACCTACAATACCACTGAGGTAACGTGCCGTTTTAAAATGACTAAAGTTAACATCTAACTGTGGTGCTTCGTCGTGTAAGGAAATGGCACGGGCGCGTTTTAACACATTCGACGTATAATACATGGAATTAAGTTCGTCTTCGAAACTCTTCTTTAACTTACTAGAAAGAAAGACATTATAAATCAATGCGGCAATTGCGATAAATCCTCCCAATGGAACGGAAAATGGGATAACGATGAGTCCAATAAATGGAAAGATAGGACTCAGCATATGTAACGTCTGACGAGGAATAGTTTGAATTTCGTCAGGATATTTGGGATACACAGATTTACCGATTTGTGCGAGCTTCAGAGAAACAAATTCTCGAAAACTGCGATGTTTCTTGAATGTTTCAATAAGTTGTTCGTCTTCAATAGCGTACATTCCGCGTAACGTGGCAAACAGTCGCATTTCGCCAATTGCGGAAAAGTTAAAGTTGAGTTGTTGGAATAATTCATCCAAATCTAAGTCTGACCACGTCTTATCATCGATGTATTGATTATCTTGGTGGGAATCTTGCTTAAGATGTTTGAGGTAGAGATGATCGTAAAGATGATTAGGTCGAATAAATGATTCGAGAGGTGCTTTGCGGTTCCAAAGCGTTTGAATAGCGTTCTTAAGATGCAATGTCTCAATCGCTTTAATCGTCATTTGCGCAACGATCGCAAGGATAATCAGTGCGATGAGAATCGCGAGATAAATCCACAATAATGCGGACACAGTAAACATCCTTTCTATTTCTTGAGTCTAATCGATAGTTAAAGTATGACAAAGATGAATTACAAATACAATCAAGTTTCCAATAAAGAAACGAGACGCGAATTCGAAGAAATGTCAATAGGGAACGTGCGTACTTATCAACATAAAGTGCACAACTTGTGGATAACTTATGTATGAAGTTGTGTATGAGAGTGAGTAAGTTATGGATAAGAACGATAAAATAGTTACATATTACTTGTGGATAATTGGGATAACTTTGTGGATATGTATCATTAAAGGGTTTTGAGTGTGTATAACTAATAGTAGAAAATGTAAAAAAAGAAGCTGAGACAGTGCATAATTTTACTATCTCAGCTTTCTACTATGTGAGGATTAATCCAATTTTTCTTGTAATTCTTCCCAATATATCATCGCTTCTTCTAACGTGTGTTCGATTTGTGATTTTTGTTCGGCTATTTCAGCTGCTTTTTCAGGATCGCTAAAAATATCGGGTTGGGTAAGTTGTTCATCTAAAAGTTCAATTTCTGTCTCACATTTGGTAATCGTCTCTTCATACTCATTAATTTGGCGTTCGATTTGACGTTGCTCTTTGCGACGCTGTTTCTGATCTTGATAAGTATTAGAGGTAGCGGCAGTCTCTTGGGGTTCTGATGATGCTGAACCTTGCTTACGGTGTTCAGCTAACGCTTCCTTTTCTTCTAACTTTTCAACATAGTATTGATAGTCACCAAGATAGAGCGAACCGCCTGAAGTGTCTAGATCGAAGACCTTATTCGCGAGTTGATCGATAAAGTAACGGTCGTGGGAGACGAAGATAATCGTTCCTTCAAATCCACTTAACGCTTGTTCCAACATTTCCTTAGAATCGATATCTAAATGGTTCGTCGGCTCGTCTAAGATAAGCACGTTATTACGTTCAAGCATTAAGAGCGCAAGTTGTAAACGCGCTTTCTCGCCACCAGACAAGTCGTTGATGACTTTCTTAACTTCTTCTTGTACAAAGAGGAAACGGCCAAGTACCGCACGAATATCTTTCTCTGGCATAGTAGGGTATTGATCCCAAACGTAATCAAGAATCGTCTTATTCGATTTAAATTCTGCTTGTTTTTGGTCATAGTATCCGATGCGAAGGTTCGCGCCAGTCGTAATTTCTCCGCCTAGTGCTTGTTGTTGATTGGCAATGGTCTTGATAAGCGTTGATTTACCAATTCCATTCGGTCCAATAACTGCAATGTGATCGCCTTTAAAGACCTCTAAATTAATCGGTTGAGTAATCGGTTGTTGATCATAACCAATTTCAAGCGAACGTATATGAAAGACATCGTTACCCGTATTGCGATCAAAGTCGAATTGGATGTTAGCACTCCGCGCATCGAGCATCGGCTTATCGATTTTTTCAATCTTTTCAAGGGTTTTGCGACGACTTTTAGCCATCCCACTCGTAGAAGCTCTGGCAATATTCTTATCTACAAAGTCTTCTAAACGTTTAATCTCTGCTTGTTGTGCTTCATATTCTTGCATGCGCTTTTCGTAATATTTGTCACGTTGCTCAATAAATTGTTTGTAATTCCCATGGTAGTGACGCACTTCACCTAGTGAGACGTCGTAGATTTGTTTGACAATTTTATCTAAAAAGTAACGGTCGTGACTGATAATAACGATCGCGCCATTAAAGAAGTTGAGATATTGCTCGAGCCACTCCGTCGTCTCCATATCCAAATGGTTGGTCGGCTCGTCAAGAAGTAGCAAATCAGGTTCGCTCAGTAACATTTGAGCCAGAGAGAGCCGCGTCTTCTGACCACCGCTAAAGTCGTTGATAGGGCGGTCGAAATCTGCCTCCGTAAAGGACAAACCGTGTAGCACAGTCTTGATCTTACTCTGATATTGATAGCCTTCACGTTGTTCAAAGTCGTTAGAGAGTTTCTCGTAAGTCGCAATATGTTCTTGGTACTCTGAACTTTCGTAGTCGTCTGCGTGTTGGGCGAGCCACTCTGTTTCTTCACGCATACGCTCTTCTAATGAAATGATATATTCAAACGGTTGCGACATGGCTTCGAAGACCGTCTGTTCTGTATCGAGCGTCATTTGTTGGGTGAGGTAACCGAGTTTCAAGTCTTTCACTTTGGAAATGTGACCTGAGTCATAATCCTCTACGCCAGCAATTATCTTCATTAGTGTGGATTTACCGGCGCCGTTTCGTCCAACGATACCGATGCGCTCGCCGCTTTTTACTTCGAAATTGACATCATTAAAGATGTCTTCGCCGTCGAATGATTTAGTAATATGGTTGAGTTGTAATAGAATCATTCTGCTTTGCACCTCACTCACTTTCATATTTTACATTATTAAGGTTTTGGATAAAATAAGAGTTGTTTATTTTCATAAAGTATTAAGGTATAATATTTTTTAGATTGTCGATAACTAGATGTTAATTGACGACTACAAATAAATAGCTATTATGGAGCGATGAGTCTAAGATATAATAAAGTGTATCAGCTTAAGATAATAATAGATAAAATGAGCGATTAGAAAATATTTTCAATGTCGACTCGAGACGCATGATGGAGCTAGACCACAACGAAAATCCATTTTTTGAGCTCTCTGAGCGAAAAATTAGTTGAGTGTGGACCCATATGCAAGCGAGAGTCAAAACATTGAAAATTGCATACTCATTAACTTACCCTAGGCTCGTTCCATTAGCTAATTAGTATCTAAGAGTAATAGTTCTATTGATAGAAGACTCATATTGAGGAGGAAGCCCAAATGGCTATTCATAGCGATAAGATTCCTCGCGCTACTTTAAAGCGTTTACCTTTATATTATAGATTCGTCAATACCTTGAAAGCAAAGGGAATTGATCGAGTTAATTCTAAGACCATTAGCGAGGGTCTAAATATAGATTCAGCAACGATACGTCGTGATTTTTCCTACTTCGGAGAGTTAGGCAAGAAAGGCTATGGTTATAACATCGATAGTTTGTTAAACTTTTTTAAAAATGAAATTAACGAGAACCAAGATATTAAGATTGCTCTCGTCGGTGTCGGTAACCTTGGGAAAGCCTTGCTCACGTATAACTTCTCTATCCATGATGAAATGACGATTACTGAGGCGTTTGATATTCGAGATGAGATTATCGGCAAACAAATCGGTAGTGTTGCTGTAAAACATATGGATCAACTGCAAGAGACTTTGGCGCATGAAGCGATAGATGTAGTGATTCTGACGACACCTGAATCTGCTGCTCAGAATGTCGCCAATCAATTGGTGGAAGCAGGGGTCAAGGGGATACTGAATTTCTCACCTGCACGCATTGAGACGCCAGAATCTGTGCAAGTTCATCAAATTGATTTAGGTATCGAATTGCAGTCATTACTATTCTTTATGAAGAATTACCAAAGTTAAGATTAAAGCTAGTGAGAATGGGATAATGATTACTACATTCTGTTATTATCCTATTTTTATTAGCTATAAAAATAAATGTCACATTTTTCGTAATACGATTGAAAGGGGTATGTATAACAATGGTCTTCTGTACCAATTGCGGCCATAAAAACTCAGAAAATCAAAAGTTCTGTGTGAATTGTGGCGCACCACTCAGAAATGCAAATGCTTCTCAACAAACATCACAAAATCAAGATAAGGAGCAAACACAATCTCAACAACATGCTTCTCAACAAACATCTACACAACAACGACATAATCAAGGCAGTAACCAAGATCATGCACGCCAAACTACACAATCTTCGGCTTCCCAATCTCATGGGGCACATCAACAAACACGTCAAACACCACATACATATCAACAAGAGCCAGACAAACGAGGTGGCTCTAAAGTGTGGATCGTGATTTCAACAATCATCTTCTTAGCGATTCTTGCAGCGCTCATCTTTGGTGCCTATAAACTTTATGATCACTATACAAATAAATCAGACGATCACAAGCAGTCACAACACGCATCTAAGAAAGACTCAAACAAATCGAAGTCTAGTGATTCTGATAATAGTTCTAGTGATAAAGACAAAGATGACGACCCAGCAGATAATCCAACTGATCCGGATGCAGCAAAGGTTGATGTATTCAGTGATGAATTTGATCACAACTATATGAAAGCAGCATCTAAACAAGGTTACAACGGTATCAATAATGGTATGACGAGAGAGCAAGTTGAGAAGAAACTTGGTCATCCAGAAGGTGAAGTCGATGGACGCGACCACGTCTTCAAGCAGTATCATGATTTAGCCGTTTACTACAATGATGACGATGAAGTTGAACAAGTTGCGATTGCACCTCACAATGTCAGCAAGAGTGACTACATCGATAAGTATTACGACCCAGACGATCACGAGGGCGATGATCTTGTTTACGATTCAGATACAACAAACAACTTCAGTATCGTCGTTACTATCGACGGCGGTTCAGTGAAGACAATTGAGAACATTGACCAATTAGATCGTTAATTTAAGATTTATGACGATGTAGCTATAGTTAAAAGGTACATGTTAGTAATACCAACGCAAAGGTATTTTTAAAGAGCGGAACTTTTAGAGGCGTTCCGCTCTTTTTTACGCGCTGAAGTAAGGTTGATACTCGTTTTAATAGTATACATCTGTACTTTTATCTCAAACACGAAAAATATCAAAAATAATGTTAGACAGAAGTCTTGAAATAGTAATATTATAGTATTATTATTGTTATTAATCATATTAGTTTTATCGGAAATAGGGAGTGAAGTTATGAACTGGTTGATCTTAACAGGGATTATCGTTGGTATACTACTCGGATTTATTATGCAGCGTACGAGATTCTGTCTCGCTGGTGGATTCCGTGACATGTATGTCCAGAAGAACAACAAGATGTTCTACGCGTTATTAATCGCCATTGCAGTTCAAAGTATTGGACTATTTACATTATCTGCATTTGGCGTCGTGAAAGTGCCTCATGAATCTTATCCACTCATTGGCACAATTATTGGTTCATTTATCTTTGGTATCGGTATCGTTCTCGCAGGAGGTTGTGCAACAGGAACTTGGTATCGTGCAGGAGAAGGTCTCATCGGAAGTTGGGTCGCACTCGTCGCTTACGGTTTCACTTCAGCAGTGACAAAATTCGGTATTCTTCAACCTGTGATGGGACGCGTCAATCAGCCTACACAATACCGTACAAGTATGGCCGATACGACAGGTATTCCGAACTGGGTTTGGGTTATTGCGTTGACATTGATCACGCTATTCTTTGTGGTAAAAACACTACGCAAACCAAAACCTAAAATTGCAGTACCGAAATTAAAACAAAAATACACAGGTCTTAGACATCTCTTATTCGAAAAACGCTATCACCCATTTGTAGCTGCAATCGGTGTTGGTTTAGTGGCTTTACTCGCATGGCCTTTAAGTGAAATGACAGGGCGTATGCATGGGCTAGGAATTACAACACCTTCAGCGAACATTTTACAATTCTTAGTGACAGGCGATCTTAAACTCATCGACTGGGGCGTAATGCTCGTCTTAGGTATCTTTATCGGTTCTTATATCGCCGCACGTGGTTCTCGTGAATTCAAATGGCGTTTACCAGATAAGAAGACAATCCGTAATAGCGTAATCGGCGGTGTATGCATGGGCTTCGGTGCTTCAGTAGCTGGCGGTTGCTCAATCGGTAATGGTCTTGTAGAAACAGCAATGTTCTCATGGAAAGGCTGGGTTGCACTCGCATCAATGATTCTCGGAACTTGGTTTATGAGTTATTTCATGTTCGTTAAACCAATGAAACAAGCGAAGAAAGCGACTCAATCACAATCAGCGCAAGTTAAAACTCATCAAACACAAACGACCTAATATACAGGAGGTATAAGTATGGTACATGAATTAGGTACAGTAGGTATGGTCTGCCCATTCCCGCTCATCGAAGCACAGAAGAAGATGGAAACATTAGATTCAGGAGATGAATTGAAGATCGACTTCGACTGCACACAAGCCACTGAAGCGATTCCAAACTGGGCAGCAGAACAAGGCTATCCAGTAACGAATTACGAACAACTTGATGACGCTTCATGGACGATTACAGTTCAGAAAGCTTAATAAATATAAGATATGCCGCTTCTTTCGTGATGATTGAAGCGGCATTTTCTTATTGTGGCGGAAAGGCATTTTACTAATCGCGAAATAGACGATAACAATCTCGAGTTAATTCCCATTAAAGAGTAGGTTCACTTCAAGCTGTGTGGTAAAATATGGATTGAAATCGCAAATGACAAGGGTGTTGAGAGGTCTTAGATATGAAGAATATTACAGATATAGCGAAGATGGCAGGCGTGTCTAAAAGTACGGTATCGCGATATCTGAATAATGGTTCAGTGAGCGAACAAACGAAACAGTTATTAGATCAAATTATTCAAGAAACGAATTACCAGCCTAACCAGTTTGCGCAAAGCTTGAGAGCGCGTCGCACGAATTTGATAGGGGCTATAATTCCTCGTATGAATTCTCACGCGGTGGATGAGACGATTAGTGGTGTGAAAGAGGCCTGTGATGAGCATGATTGCCAGCTCTTACTCAATTTCACTAATTTGGATAAGAATTTGGAAATCGAGGCCTTAAAGATGTTTCAACGTAGTAAGGTGGACGGCATCATCTTTATGGCGACGGACATTACTGAAGAACTTCAAGAGCTTATTGGACAGTTGGGCGTTCCTGTCGTGATCGTTGGCCAGAGTAAAGACGGCTTCAATTGCGTCGTTCATGATGACTACCGTGCTGGGCAACTCGTAGGTGACTACATAGGTCAACAGACGATGGAGCATAGTACGTCAAAATCAGGGACAGACACTACATCGCAATCACCTCAAGTTCAATTTTTCGGCGTGACAGAAGAAGATTATGCAGTAGGTGTGTTGCGTAAAAAGAGCATGCTCAACGCTTTAAGCCATTACAATATTCAGCCTAACTTCACATTAACGTCATTTAATTATCGTGAAGCATTGGAAGATATCACAGCACGTTTTCAACAACATTCAATCACACACTATGACACGATAGTCGGCGCTACGGATGCTATTGCCTTGGCTGTCTACAAATACTGTAGCCAATATCAAATACCACATCCTTGGCCGACAATGATTGGATTTGGTGGAGATCCGATGACTGAACTTGTGTCGCCACCGATTCACACAGTGAAATATAAATATCGTGAAGCAGGCAAAGTGGCGATTGCACAACTTTTCAAAGCACTCAATCAACAATCAATTCAGTCGCCACAGATGATTGATGTGTTTTTTACAGAAAGAGAATCATAAAGAATCAATAAGTGGAACCGATACCAAACGAGCGGTTATCCATGTTAGAATAAGTTAATGAGTAAGTAACAGGAGGAACGGATATGAAAGCGTGGACGAGAGAAGAACGATATCAACCTATGGAAGCGGTGAGTCCAGTCACACTAGAAGCGATGAAAGAACAAGTGGCGGAGTCGCCGTATCGCCAAACTTTCCACATTCAACCTGAAACGGGACTGTTGAACGATCCAAACGGGTTGATTTACTACGATGGCGAGTACTACATCTCTCATCAGTGGTTCCCACTCGGCGCGGTGCATGGCTTGAAATATTGGTTTAACTACCGTAGTCGTGACCTCGTGCACTTTGAACCGCACGGCGTGATTCTGAAACCTGATACGGAATATGATAGTCACGGCGTTTATAGTGGCAGTGCCTTTGAGTATCAAGGACGTTTGTATTACATGTATACAGGTAACCATCGGGATGAGGATTGGACACGTACGTCCTCTCAGTTGATTGCTAAAATGGAAGACGATGGGACGTTGACGAAATTCCCTAAACCGGTGATTGCTGGTTCACCTGAAGGCTATACGCAACACTTTAGAGATCCTAAAGTCTTTCAACGTGGGGATACTTATTATGCTATTATAGGTGCACAAACTGAAGATGAAGCTGGACGCTTGCTCCTGTATAAATCAACAGACATTGTTAAGTGGGAGTTTCATGGAGAAGTGCACACACGTCTCGATGCGTTTGGCTATATGTGGGAATGTCCTGATTACTTTGAACTAGACGGGCATGATTTCGTTATGTTCTGTCCTCAAGGTATTGAAAGTGATGGCGAACGCTATCGTAATATATACCAATCAGGTTATTTAATCGGTCAATTTGATATTGAACAATTGGAGTTTAACCATGGCGATTTCTTAGAACTTGATCACGGCTTTGACTTTTACGCACCACAGACGTTTACGAGTGAAGATGGCGAACGCGTCTTGATAGGCTGGATGGGCTTGCCAGATACGGCTTATCCAACTGATGAAGATGAATGGGCGCATTGTCTCACAGTCCCACGCACATTACATATTGAGGATGGCAAGTTAAAGCAACGCCCGATTGTGAATTTGCAGAAGTTGCGTACCAATGAGGAAACGGCACTCGGCTATGCGAATAAATTTAATCGCAAGTTGCAGCCATACGAGGGCAAGCAGTATGAACTCATTATAGATATTTTGGAAAATGAGGCGACAGAACTCTATTTCGAATTGCGTGCCTCTAAGACACAATCGACATTGATAACGTATAATACGCGGACGCAACAATTGACGTTAGATCGCTCTGAAAGCGGTCCACTGCCAGAACCTGTAGATGGCACGACACGGAGTACTGTTCTCGATACGCCGTTAAAGCAACTTCAAATCTTTGTAGATACTTCAAGCATTGAAATCTTCTGTAATGATGGCGAACGCGTACTGACTTCACGTATCTTCCCTGATTCAGAAGCGACAGGTATCAAAGCATCGACAGAATCTGGACAAGTGTACTTGAAATTCACGAAATATGACTTAGAGGAGAATGTATAATGCGTCGTTTATTTGCGATAGGGGAAGCGTTGATTGACTTTATCCCTAATCAAACAGATATATTATTGAAAGACGTCGAAGGCTTCACACGCCAAGTAGGAGGTGCGCCTTGTAACGTAGCGGCTACAGTAGCGAAGTTAGATGGTCATGCTGAAATGGTGACGCAACTCGGTGAAGATGCCTTTGGTGACTTAATCGTAAGCACGCTAGATGAGATTGGCGTGGGAACGAAGCACGTGTTGCGAACATCTGAAGCGATGACTGCACTTGCGTTTGTAAGCTTAACTGCAAGTGGGGAGCGCGATTTCTCGTTCTATCGTAAACCATCAGCGGACATGTTGTACGATAAAGCCAATATTGAAACTTTGGATGTACATGAAGACGATATTATGCATTTCTGTTCTGTCGACTTGGTTGAGAGTGAGATGCGAGAGGCACATCAAGCATTGATTGAGACTTTTCATCGTAAAGGTGGAACGGTCGTGTTTGATCCGAATGTGCGTTTGCCGTTGTGGGAAAGTCCAGAGGCGTGTCAGCAGGCGATTCGTCAGTTTATTCCTCAGGCACATGTCGTGAAGATTTCTGATGAGGAACTTGAATTCGTGACAGGTAAAAGTAATGAAAGAGAAGCAATTGACTGGCTTTTCCAAGGACAAGTAGAAGCGGTCGTTTATACGAAAGGTGCCGAAGGGGCGACTCTCTATCTAGCTGACGGTACGGAATTGAGTCATGGCGGCTTTAAAGTACAACCAATTGATACGACAGGAGCAGGAGATGCCTTTATCGGAGCATTTATTGCCCGCTTGTTAGAAGAAGATAAGCAGTCACTTTCTGATTTGCTTAAAATGAAAGGCGAAGACATGTTGCGCTTTAGTAACTATGTTGCGAGCGTAGTGACGACACAATATGGCGCGATTAGTAGTATTCCCGAATGGGAGGACGTTGAAAAGGGATTAACGAGAGAAGAATAAGGGGTGTACATTTTAACGGTTGGTGAAGGGAGTCACTAGCCGTTATTTTTCTTTTCACACCAAAAAGGCACCGTCCCATGAGTAGGGCGGTGCTTTCGTGTGTAAATAAGTAATTATATCTTTTTCACGTTACGGACAGAGGCATAGCACTCTTCACCATTTTTAAAATAAACTGTCCGTGACTTCGAATCGATCGACTCGATATTATGTCGATTAACAACAAAGCTGTTGTGACATCTAAAGAAGCGGTCATCCAGCTGACTCAGTTCTTTCAGGTTGCCGTAGAATTCAATTTGTCGATTATCTAAATGAGCGATAAGTCGATGGGATTTGGAAGATGATTCAAAGAACATCACGTCGTCGTATTGTACATAGGCGGAGTTGCTACCACGTTTCAACTCGATCGTCTCAACATTACTCTCTTTACTGAGCAGTTTAAGACGTGCTTCAGATGTTTCCAGACAATCAATGATACGCTTCTGTAACTCATTTGGCTCATCTTTGAAAATAAAGTCCATTGCGGAAACTTTGTAAACGAAAGTGAGATAAGTGAGCTCACTATGACTCGTTACGAAAATGATATTGCCTACAGGGTCATGTTTACGAATTTCACTCGCGAGCTTAATTCCGTTCATGTCCGCTTCTAGTTGAATATCTAAAAAATAACAACCGATGTCGTTAATTTCTTTAGAACGCTCAAGTACTGCATAAGGATCATCCGTAGACATCTCAACTTTCATCGGTTTCTCCTCGATCATAATATAGTTATTAATGATGGATTCAATACTTTCTCGTTGCTTAATATCATCTTCACAAATGAATATTTTCAAATCTCGTCACATCCTTAAGGCTCGAAGTCTAATATTTCTACTTTTTGAATGAAAAAGCCGTTTTCAATCGTTGTATCAAGAAGTACATTCTCATTATCTTCAGCAATTTCTTTCAATGTAGATAAACCTAAACCACGATTGTCTCCTTTGGTAGAGAAATTCTCTTCAAAGAGCGTGTGCACACGTGGCATGTCCGGTTGACATTTATTCATTACTATAAATGTAACAGATTCACTCTCTTGAATAAAACCAACTCTGATGAGCGGCTCATCTTTAAGATGTTCAGACGCCTCAATCGCGTTGTCTAAGATGATGCCAATCATGCGGGAGAGGTCGATCGTTTGAAGATTAATCTTTTCAATAATATCAGGCACTTCTATACTGATTCTGATATTTTTCTCTTGCGCTTGAAGAATCTTCGTCGTAAGAAGACCTTTAATTTCACGCACGTAAAAATTCTCAAGGCCGTTGATCTTAATCGATTTCGCCTGCATATTGTCTTGCATAGGTACGATTTCTTCATTAAAATATTTGCGCAAACCTTCCATATCATCCTCACGAATAAATTCAGACATCGTTGAGAGGATATTCACATAATCATGGCGGAATTTGCGCATCTCATTGTTGATTTTTTCAATTTTAAGCGTGTATTCGTAGTAGTTTTGTACTTCTTTCATGTTTCTTTTGTATTGTACTTCGCGGATTATACTATAAGATATAGTGATTAATAAAAAGACAAATATTAAAGTAAATATTATATAAATACCTGCTAGAAACTTAAAATCAGGGAAAGGTATAAAGTTTTTAGGTACATACATATATAATACTACAAAAGCAGCAAGTAATGATAACGAAATCAAAATTAAATATAGTTTACTTAAAGACAAAATAGATTTGTTTAATATGTTTAATAATTTATTGAATAAGTAAGCTAGTATTAATATGAATATCGTATGAATAACTGAATATATGAGATTATCAATCAAATTGAAAGGACTGTACTCTCTAAATATTCCCATAGTAAGTATTGTAAAGAAATTCATTATGAATGATAATAGATAACTTAATATAGCGATAATAATACCTACTAAACGTTTTTTATAATAACCATACACTATTACACTCAACGACAAAATAATTATGGAAAATTGACCGATTATGAAATAAAAAATCATGCACCCTATTAATATAAATAATAGGATGACCAAATCTTTTGTTCTATACCTGATATTACCAATAATAGCTATTATAACGAATAGCATAACCATTTGATAGACAGGTAAAAAGATAGAATTTAATAAATCCATTATTTACACACTTTCTAACTAATAGATTATTTATGCAGATCAGTTATTTCTTTTGGAACTTCAGGTTCATCCCACCAACCTCCACATGGATAAACGCCACTTTGTTTTCCTAAGATACTAAATGAAGTAATTAGTATCTTAAAAAATATATTAATTAATTTCATCCCTTATATTCCTCCTTAGGTACAAATATAGGTAATTGTGAAATACCTATTAGAATTTCGCTATATAACAATAAATCCTGTCTCTTATACACATCT
>NZ_PPRN01000062.1 GCF_002902685.1 Staphylococcus pettenkoferi
GAATGCATTTACGGTCTATATAAAAAGAACCGCAGGTCTCTTCAGATCTACGGATTTTCGCCATGCCATGAAATCAGTCATATGTTAGACAGTTAAACAAACGCTGACATGATAAAATGGTGATTAGCTATACTTTTTCTAACTTTGCAACAGAACCTCTAAATAGTTATTTAGTGGATATTAACTAAAAATTTTCATCAAAGTTAATATCTAACTTAAAAATCATAATTCTTTCTCCTGTATTCGTACTTAAATCAGTATGAAAGCTTACGACTGATTCATTAGTAATATCTTTTATAATTTGCTTAAGCTCTGCCACTCCTGATTCTACAAGAGTAGTTCTTAATTTTTTTGTTTCTAGTACACCATTTTGTTGTTTGGATATTTTATACTCTGCTGGAGTCAACACCCCTCTTAAAGTTACTATAATCATATTTCTTAAAATATCTGTCTTAACAGCCAAAGATCCTCTTCCTAAATATTCTTTTTCCCAATGAGTTATAGCTTTACTGATTTCTGATTCATACATGCCTTTGGATTTTTTCATAAGATTTTCCTACTCTCATTTTATGTTTTATTTTATTATAATGTCCATTCCTTTTGGTAACAACGGATGATTTTTTACAATTGCTACAGAATTCTCTATATTATTTCCAAAATACCACTCTTTTAAAGAATTTGTAAATAATTCAGGTGAGCAGTTTTTGAAATGATAGTCTATTATAGGAAGATAGGGCATATCAGGTATACTATACGAAATTTGAGAGTTGTTTTCTAAAAAGTATATAGTTTCAATATTAAATGTGTATACAGAGATGATTATAGAACGCATGATTTCATCAAATGGTTCTATAATGTTTAAATTATCTATTTTAATATTTATGATATTATCACGTCCAAATTTACTTTTCAGCTTTTCTAATTTTTCATTATATTGATTCATATCTGTTATAATCAAAACCTTATTATTAACTTCCATCTTATACACCCTCCCTTGTAATTTTACCATTTTATCCATTCATTACTCTCATTAATACTAATAAGTTTTACCCAGTTGTTTTGAACTTTACGTTTGAAATCGTTATTAATTTCCAATAGCTTCTGAACATGCTTGTTTGGTGCTTGGATAATAATATGCAACCTGATAGGTGAATGATATACACTACTATCTGAGTTCATCACTGACTGCCAAGGAAGCCCGACAAATAAGTCACTTGCATTTCCTTGCATTACTCCTAGTCCTGAAGTGATAGTTTGGGTAATTTTGTTGCCACTACCATAAATATGTGGAACTACAGTTGAAGCATAGTATTGTAAATTAATCCATTGAGCTACTAATGCTGGACCAGAAATGATACTATTTAATACTTTAAGATTTGGATCCGTTCGCCAATTATAGTTATGCAAAAATGCTCTTGATTCTAAATCGGCATTTTTTGTTAAAGTTCTGTCGCCTATTATAAAAGAAGCATTTTTAGCCAATCCCCATTCCGGTCTTATTTCACTCCAATCTTTTGTTCTAGATTCTGGAAGACTATCATTTATAAAGTGGTCTACTTTCGGTAATTTTTTTAGTCTTTCTTCAGATACTTGTTTTTTCACTTCGGGTAATAGAGTTTTAAGAAAATTGAGTGACTCATCAGCACTTTGAGATAACTCTGGGATATATATCCATTCAAAATCATCTGTCGATGTAATATGCTCACCAGCTGCAAAAAATGTTTCCTCAGGAATACATATTCCTTTCTCAACAAGCATATTTCTGACTTCTGGCAAATTACATAGCATTGCTAAAAGTTTTGCATTAAAACCACTAGCTGCCCCTCCACAAGCCCCACATTGTAGTGACGATTGATGAGGATTATTCTCAGATTTACTACTATGTCCACATAATACGACTAATGGCGCAAAGTTTTTAGTTAATCCCATAGTTTTTAGAGCTGTAAATGCATAATATAATTTTTCAGATTCTGTAAACCCTATAGGTAGTTCTGATTTCGATTCAATTTTATTAATTGTCAATTGTGTATTTGAATACTCTAAATGTTCTCTTTTTAATTTATTTGATAAGTCAGTTGTTTTTTGAGGAAAAATACTTTTAACTATCGAACTAAAGCCTAAAAAAGGACCACTTAATTCAGGTAATAATAAACTAGGGAATACATTATTTTTCATTAACTTAAATGTATATAATAACGAATTGACATATCTATTTTTTTCAAAGTAGTGATTATTATTGGCATTATTAGCTTCTTCTACTTCTACTATTTGATGTTTCGGTTTTATCATTACAGGTAGTGAATTGTGAATGTGTGGCTTTTTAAGTGTCTTTTTTTGAATAGGCAATCCAAAAAAACCAGCCACTCCAATAGTTTCAATAAAATCATTTTTTTCGATATGACGACGAAATGGTTCAGAACGTACATCAATACAAAATGCAAGTTGACATTTTGTATTAAATTCTGAATTGTTTTTATAATTATTTATTATTTCTTTTTCTAGGTTCTTTATATAAGTCTCTTCCCAAGCCTCTAAATAAATCTTGTGGATAAATAAATTATCGAAATGTACTGCAAAATCACAATATTTTTTTCTATTGACTAACGACATATCTTTCCATTGCTCTAAAGATAAGATGTTATAATCAAACCATTTTTTAACTAGTTTACTTTTATCTTCTAAGACACTATTGTCTTTTTTTTCTCTAACAGACTTTGACTGTAGCAGTATATATTTTAAAGAAATACGAGTTGCTAAATATTCAGTCAGTAAATATTTATTATTTTTATTTTTTTCAGAATACCATAACATAATCCCCGCCCAACCAGGTAAAGAAAGTAAATGTCTTTCAAAATACTCGGTGTATTCTGCTTCGGATATTTCTAATTTTAATAACATCTCATTTAAAGCATTAACAGCATCATTCGGTAAGTTTTTAATGATCTTTTTGTGATTTTTAGTAAATAAGGAATCATGCAGCGCTAAATTTTTCCATGTTATGAAAAAATCATTTTCTTTACCAGGCATAGCCCAAGAGGCTTGAGCATTGTCTAAATAAAGTTTACTCCACTTAATCATTTCATGGTCTAGTATATCTTCTAGATTGGTATCATCAATATAATATTCACTTGGTTTCGACAAAGTGTTGCCCTTGTCATATAATTTTTTAACAGTATTTTTTATATAATTGTTTTCAGACTTATCAATCGCTTGTTCAGTTTCACATTCTAAATATTTTTCAAAAAAAGCTTTAGATTCACTTAGCGGAATATCTGCTTTATATTTTTTATAATAATCCCATGCTTTTTCCTTGAAAATTTGTTGATCTATTTCACTTTTATCTACTGCTTCTTTAATTATTTTTTTATTAGGATAAATGTCTATATTAAAGCTATTTTTAAATTTTCTTGCTACTTGTTCGAATGTATTATCCTCTAATTTATCCCATGGATTTACGGCAGCAAATGTTTGAATAGGGGACAGTGGCATAATAATTTTACTTGCTAGTTTAATTGATCGTTGTATATTTGTAATGTTATCCATCAAATTTTCCTTTCTAGTATTTATTTAAATACCTTGGATGTTTGTCTATTGCTCTTTCACTCGCCTCACCAATATTAATTAGTCGCAAGTAAATTTTACATACTAGCGGAGACTGTGGTTTTAATGATATCCAAATGTTAAATAGACTACCTAGCATAAATATAAATGCTACAAGGATTACATTAAATAAGGAGGGAGGGTTCATTGGAAAGTGCATTGCATATAAAATTCGTATAAACATTTCATGAGTAAAGATATAAGTTAAAACTGTAATAATAATAGTGAGAAGACCTAATATTTTCCCTAAATACCCTACTCCAAAAGCAACAAGCTGTCTCCAGGCAATTGAAATCGAAGAATATATTATAACAGAGACTATAATAGAATATATATTGAAATGATTATTTATAAAAAAAACTAAAGCCACAATTGTAGCTACTCCTTTCCCTATTACTATTAGACGATAAGAATATTTGAAATTTTTTAATGTAGGTTCTGACATATTGTTCAATACAGATCCAGATTGTAAAAATAAAGTAGCCTTAAAAATCCCATGTAGCATAAGGTGGATAATTGCCGACAAATAAGCTCCCATACAACACTGAATAAGCATAAAACCCATTTGGCTCATTGTTGAACCTATTAATTGCCTTTTATAATCAACATGAACTCGACTTATTCCTGAACCTATTAAAACGGTTAAACTAGCCATAATTAAAAGTATGGCTATTGATACGTCATTTGTAAAAATATAAGAAAAACGACTTAATATGACTCCCCCCGCATTAACAATACCGGCATGCATAATTGCCGAGACTGGCGTTGGTGTAACAGCTGTTTCAATTAACCACTTTTGAAATGGAAATTGTCCAGCAGGTACAGCAACTGTAATCACTAACAATACATTGATTAAAAATTTTACTATGTGTGGCAAACTTTCAAAATCAGTTAATGATATAGTCCAATTATGTGTATATATATAAATTAATAGAATCGCTAATAAAAAAGAAATCCACGATCCTAAAAAAGCATAAAAAGTTGTTTTAGCAACTTTCCCTGTTACTCCCCAAAAAGTATTTCTTCGAATGAGCAATAGCAGACATAGCAAAGTTATACCCCAGCATATAACCATTATTCTTAAATCTTTGGAAAACCAAGCTAAAGAAGCAAAAATAGATATATTGGTGAAAAAGAAAAAGTAACTTTTATAATTTTCATCACCTAAAAGGTATCTCACGGAAAATTTTTGAATTATAAAGCCCAATATATAAATGAATACTGATAGCAGACACGATAATGTATTAAAAACAAATGGGCCATAAATGACTTCATTTTTTAGAAAGACTAATAATAGTATCGACGCTAATATTGGTAAAAATGAAATTATTATATGTATTCTTATGTAAAAATTGTACGGTCTGACTATATTGAGTATTACACTGCTGAAAAATAAAATCGACAGTATAATTAAAAATACTTTCACAATAAACATACTTTAAAAACTCCTTAAAAAACAGGGCTCGTAGTGTATATACACCACGAGCCCTATTAAAACTATTAATCAAATAGAATATTTATTACTCTAAAATATTGAGTCTTTCATTTTTTCAATAGTAATTAAAAAAATGCTAGACATATTATTCTTTTCTTTTTAGGATAGTTCATTTATTTTACTATGTCAATATCGGTTTTGTTGTCATCATTGATTGGGACTAAAAAAGAGGACGCTATAAAGCGCCCATTTATATGAGAAAAGGTTCTGTTGCAAAGTTAGAAAAAGTATAGCTAATCACCATTTTATCATGTCAGCGTTTGTTTAACTGGCTAACATATGACTGATTTCATGGCATGGCGAAAATCCGTAGATCTGAAGAGACCTGCGGTTCTTTTTATATAAACCGTAAATGCATTC
>NZ_PPRN01000063.1 GCF_002902685.1 Staphylococcus pettenkoferi
AAAAATAAATATTTTTATGGCGGGGAACGTTATGCTGATGAAGTATATTTTGATGGCAATGGAGCATTCCATTTAAAAAGTTACTTTATAACTAAATCACAGACATTTTCAGTCGAAGTTGAAAAAGAGATAAATGAGAAAACTGTTGTTCCGCATCTTATTGAATGTGCCCGTGTGGCTGAGAGAGAAAATTTTTATCATCATGAAAACAAATCGATAAATCTAATGGAAGATGAATTATCTAAAGCGTTCTATATCCTGAACGATGATCACTCCTTAACACTACTTTGGAAAGATGGAGAGATGGTGGAATGAGTAGATTAAATATTTGGTGGGGAGATAGTTATGAATAGCGAAACGCAATTTCACGTTAGTGTTATGGATGCAAGGTTAAAGAAAGTTAAAAAACAACGTAATCAATTTAAAGAAGAGCGGGATAGCTTAATTAACGATATAAAGGAACTTAGAAAGTATAAGCATATGTATCAAGCGTTAGTTGAACACATTAGGGTTAAAGCTGAGGCTAATCCGTCAGAGTGGCGATATATTAGCTTGGTACACTTTGTGGATGATTTGGAGGAGGAAGAATAAATGAACACATTAGAATTCAAAAAGTTATCAAAAGACGCAGTTACACCGAAAAGAGCAAACCCAACAGATAGTGGATTAGATTTATATGTATCAGAAACAGTTAATATTCCAGCGCATACAACTAAGGCAGTTAAAACAGATATAGCAATTAATCTGCCTTATGGGTATGAGGGACAAGTAAGACCTAGATCGGGCAAATCACTTAAAACGAAGTTACGTGTAGCATTAGGAACTATAGATAAAACGTATCATAAAGAAATAGGTATCATCACAGACAATATAGGCGATGAAGACATCACAGTAGAAAAAGGTGAAAGACTAGCTCAGTTAGTTGTAGCACCAGTTGTATATCCTACACCCAAAGAAGTTAAGGAGTTTGAAAATGAAAGTAACAGAGGAGCATACGGAAGCACAGGAGAATAAAGACATAGTAGAACGTATAAAGGAAGTGCTAAGGAAGTGACACAATATCTAATTAAAACAATCACTCATGACACTGGAGAAGTATTCAAAGACGTGGTTAAAACTAGAGAGAATGAGGAGTTTGAATTAGTAGAAGTAGAGAATGAAAGTGAGATGAAGAATATAGATGGGTTTAATAAAAAGAACATTAACAATATTAGGAATGATAGTGACGTACGAATTAACTAAACATGTAGTCACAGATTTAATCGTACGTTTGCAATCTAACGATGATGTAGAGCGACCACCGAAAGAGTTTACAGATAGCAATCAAGATGACTTAAACGAACTTTATAGATACATCATGGATAACGAAACGAAATATGATGTAGAAGATGGACTACTTTAATGAAAGGTGTGTATAAGTTTGTGGATAATATTAACGATTGTGATGGCGCTTGTAGCATTATATACCTTGTTATCTAATATTAGAATGCGTAATGAACTTGATAGACATCATTATATATTTAATCGGTTGATTGCAGATAAAGATATACGTCATGCTATTGAAAAACATATTAATCAATGAAATATCGGAGGATTCGTATGAACTTAGGAAAAGAAGATATTCCAAAGCTTGAACAGTTTTTTCGAAAATATGATGAGTTGAAAGTTCAACTTGCATACAGGAGATATGAACTTTTATATCAACCTCAGGATACAAATATTGGTGGAGGAAAACCTAATCTTCCTAGCAGTCCGGTTGAAAATGAAGTTATCAAGTTGCATAAAGATGATAAGTATCGCAATCTACAAGCGACCATTAAAGCCGTAGAAGATGTCTATAACAAAGCTACATCTGAACAAAAGGCAATCATTGAGTATAGATATTGGGGTAAAGATGAACTTATCTATGAATGGGAAGACATCGCTCATGAGTTAACTAAGCAACGTAAAGATGACAAAATTATTAGTAGATACGCGGTCATTAGAATACGTAACAATGTTATGCAAGAAACAGCTAAGCGTATTGGGTGGATAGATTTTTAACCGCACTTTTCGGTTTGTAGATGTGCGCCTTGTCAATAGCTTATTATGGTAGTATAGGCTTTTGCCTATAAGGGATTGATAGCACACATGTTAAAGCATACGCTATTAATCCTTGGCATACTTGATAGTCCCCTCATTGTAAGCCATATCAATTGATGGCTAGTGTTTAAGGTACACACTTATGAACCTAGCCAAAGGGTTAAGCTTACGATCGATAAGTTAACGTCTCTGAATGTGACAACATTATCGTTTCGTATTGAGTGATTCATTCTATGATTTCCTTTCTGTATTAATGACAACTTCTATTTCAGATTGATTGTTCAGTTTGATTTAGAAGTTGTTTGTTATTTCAAAAGAGATTATCAAGTTAAGAATTAATTAGAAGATTTGATTAGAAGAATTCAAATGATAAAAGTAAATAAAGTTTTATGATTGATTTGCAAATGTGAAAAGACAAAATGATTTTCTATTTTAGAATTTCGTTTTGTCTTTTTGTTTTTATCTTTTTAATTTTATTGTTTGAATTGTTTTCGATTTGAAAGAAGTTGAAACTGAAAATGAAATTCGAAACTAAAGTAAGATTAGGAAACAGAAAGTATAAGCAAAGCGAGTTGGAAGAGTATAGGAAAGCCAATACCAAAAGGTATAACCAAGAGGTTAGGTACAACAGGCACAACAGGGATTATACAGCGTTCTACCAAAGCACACAGTGGCGTAAGCTACGTAAACAAGTGTTATTACGTGATAACTACTTGTGTCAACAGTGCTTGGCTGATGGTGTTGTAAATGACAAAGATTTAATTGTTCACCATAAGGTTGAATTGAAACGGGATTGGTCGAAAAGACTGGATATGGATAATTTGGAGGTGGTGTGTTTTAGCTGCCACAATAAAATTCACAGCAAATAATTTTTTAAGAATTTATTTTTGGAAAATATTTTTTGCGGGGCGAAGAAAAACCGGGTGGTTACTTTTTACACGATTTTAACGAGCCCGCCTTTTTTACGACCGAATTCCCAATAAATTTTATCCCAAAAACGTAATGGAGGTGATTATAATGGGCAGACCAAGCAAATTTAACATTGCGAAGAAAGGGCATCGTACTAAAGCAGAATTAGAAGAAGCGGCTAAACGTGAAAATAGCTTAAATGCGTATGATCCAATCGAATTAGCCGATATCCCCGACGATTTAGACGACATCGGACAGCAAGAGTGGTTAAGAATCGTACCTTTACTTGAACAACTACCGATTTCTAACCTAGATTTAACCCTAGTTAAGAACTACTGCCAACTTGTAGGCATTCAAACTAAAGCATATGAACAAATGCAAGAAGTAGGTACTTACGACCCTGACCGTAATGTGCGTTCAGGTCCATATATGGTTTATATGGATTGCCATAAAGAGCTTAAATCGGTTTGTAACAAACTAGGTTTAACGATTGATAGTCGTATGCGTCTAGTCGTACCGTCAGAGAGTGAACAAAAACAATCGGTATACGACCAGTTCGGAGTTGATGCCGATGACTAGCGTAAAAATACCTGATATGTATGAACAACTGCTTGATATACCAGAAAAATATAAAGATGATGCTTATAAATACTGCGTCATGGTTTTATCTGGCACATACGTCGCTTGTAAGGACACTGTGAACGCCTGTATACGCCATTTAAAAGACATTCAAAGGATTACATCAGATGAGACCTTCCCGTACGTCTATAAGCCTAAGAGAGCCAACAAAGTAATTAAGTTTATCGAGATATTACCCGACACCAAAGGTAAAGTTCATAAACTTGGGCTGTTCCAGAAATTCATCATTTCTATGGTGCGTGGTTGGTTTAATGAAAATGATTACTTGCGCTTTAGAAAGGCTTACATCTCAATGGCACGTAAACAGGGTAAATCGCTTATGGTTGCAGGTTTAGTGCTATACGCCTTTCTATTCGATAACGAGCCTACAGAAGGGCGTCAGATGTATTGTGCGGCGAATGACAAGAAACAAGCGAGCATCGTGTTTAACATGGTATCTAAACAATTGCAGTCATTTACCACACGAGTACCCGAAGTTAAGAAAGATGTGAAGAAAGTTCGTGAACAAATCAATAACTTAAAAGACGGGTCTTACATCATGCCATTATCTCGTGATACTGGCGGCGTTGACGGTTTCGAACCATTCATGGCTGTTATTGATGAGTATCATGCTGCAAAGACCGATGAGATGTTAGAGCTTATCGAATCTGGACAAGGGAACTTACTTCAATCACTTATCTTTATCATTTCAACAGCAGGTTTTAACTTAAATGCGCCTATGTATGTCGATGAGTTGCCGTACGCTCGTAAAATCTTACATGAAGAGTATAGAGACGACGAGTATCTAGCGATTATCTTTGAACAAGATTCAGAAGAGGAATGGCAAGATAAAAAGATGTGGGCGAAGTCTAATCCGTTAATAAACGAGTCGGATGACTTACGTGAACAGATTGAATCATTTCTTGAAAAACGTGTTAAGGAAGGTACAGAGAAAAGCTCGATGTTTAAAATCTTAGTTAAGAACTTTAACTACTGGTTGCAAGCATCAGAAGAGTCTTACCTTGACTTTAACGACTGGAAAAAGAATGAAACTGACTTTGATATTAACGGTACTAAAGTTTATATCGGTCTTGACTTATCACGAGCCGATGACTTAACTGCCGTATCATTCATCCATATGGACGAAGAGAACCAACAATACTACGTGGATAGTCATTCATTCGTTGGTACTAAAGGCGGTTTACAAGCGAAGATAGAGCGCGACTATATCGATTATCGCCAACTTGCTAATGACGGCTTTTGCACGATTACAGACTTATCAAGCGGTATTATTAACACAGATCAAGTGCTTGATTACATTGATGACTATGTTCAAAGCCACAATTTAGAAGTACAAGCAATCTGTTACGACCCTTATGCTATACATGGTGTTCTAGCAGAAATAGAACGTAGGGAATGGCACTTATATTATGACTTAATTGAAATAAGACAAGGACCGCAAACACTATCTAATCCAAACATGAGCTTTAGACTTAACGTAATCAATGGCGATATTAAACATGCTTACAATCCATTGCTAGATATAGCAATTAAGAATGCGGTCGCTAAAGATACAAACGACTCAATCATGATAGAAAAACGAATGAATCGTGAGAAGATAGATCCATTAATGAGTACAATTTTTGCTTATGTAGAAGCGTGTGAACACGAATGGAATGCAGATGTTAACATGCCACTGTTTATTTAAGGAGGTGTATAAAGTGAACAAAATACTATACGCCTTGTTGCTCGCTATCGTATTTATATTAGGGATTGCGAGTATTTTTTATGGCTTATTTATCTTCTGGAAGCCCGTTGCTTTCATCTTTATCGGTGTCGTATTGGTGGGTGTCGCTTATTTACTTAATCAACTCTATACCGATGACTCTTCGGCGGAAAGGAGGGATAAATAATGCCATTACTTGATTTAGGCTTTAACACAAAAGAACAACGAATGAACCGTGACCTAGAACGTATCTTGTATTGGCAAGAACATGGGATGCACGCAAGTTTTACAGGTATTAATGCATTGCGTAACAGTGACGTATTTACGGCAACACGTATCATCTCTGCTGATATTGCAAGTACACGTTTAAAAGTTAAAGGTCATGAATCGAACGTTGTTATGGATGATATTCTTAAATTGTTTAATGATAATCCAGACGGTCAGTTGCCTGGTTGGCACTTTAAGTTCATTATCATCGCTAATATGCTTTTGAACGGTCAGTCGTTTGTTGAAATTGTACGTGATAAAAATGGTTTCCCTACAAGTTTCTACTTCCTACATAATGATTTGGTAGGATTGGAAGAAGTGAACGGGGAAGTGATGTATAACGTCTCAGAAGACGCTCACGGCAACACAGAGCGTAAAACGGGCGACGATATACTACACTTCAGATACATCACGTTAGACGGATATACAGGCTACAGTCCGTTGTATGCGCTCATGCACGAGATTGGTATATCGCAAGGAAGTAAATCGTTCTTACGTAATTTCTTTGATAATGGTGGAACATCGACATCGGTACTCAAGTATAAAAAAGGTCAGATTAACGCCGAACAGTTGAAAGAGCTTAAAAAGAACTTTTCTGAAAGTCAATTAGCAAATAATGGTGGTTTAGTTGCTTTAGATGACACGATGGAATTTTCACGACTCCAAATTCCAACAGAAGTCTTGAACTTCTTAAATAGTTACAAATTCAGTACATCACAAGTTGCTAAAGCGTTCGGTCTACCTGTTTCTAAACTCGGTATCGAAACGGTTAATACATCAATCACACAAGCCAATTTAGAGTATCTACAAAGTACATTAGATCCAATCTTTAAGATGATGATTGCTGAGCTTGAGACGAAGATATTCAAAACAATTGGTAGTGATTATGAATTAGAATTCGATTCATCACGCTTAATTGATATTGATCCAGAATTGCAACTCAATCGTATATCTGAATTGCACAGTAAAGGGATTATCTCAACAGATGAAGCACGTAGCACATTTGGTTACCAACCGATCGATAACGGTGACGAACCACTTGTCGACCTTAACCGTGCGCCATTGTCTGCGCTTAAAGATTATCAACAAGCTAAAATCAACAAACAAAATAGCGATATAGACGCCCTTAAAGGGGGTGATGAGAATGACTAACAGTAACGTTGACACTGGACAACAAGACATGGTCATTGAGGGATATGCCATATTATTTAACTCAATGAGTGATGATTTAGGTGGTTTTAAAGAAATTGTTTCGCCTGATGCGTTAGATGGCGTGGATGTGAGCGATGTGAAATGTTTAATTAATCACGACTTCAACTACGTCATCGGTCGTACACAAGCAGAGACATTAGAGCTTACAGTAGATGAGAAAGGGCTTTACTTTAAGTGTCACTTGCCTAATACAAGTTACGCCCGTGACATTTACGAAAACATTAAAGCAGGTAACGTTAATCAGTGCAGTTTCTTCTACACACTGCCTAATGATGAATCGGCACGAACGTGGTCGAATGAAGACGGCGAATACGTGCAAACCATTCATCAAATCGACCAACTCATTGAAGTGAGTATTGTGACTATCCCTGCTTACAAAGATACATCCGTTGAAGTTGGTCAACGTACCAAATCTTTAGAACGTTTTAAAGAATTGGAAAGTCTGAAAATCTCATTACAGTTAGACAGCCTTCGTTTAGACACGTAAGGCTATTTTTTATACCTAATTTTAGAAAAGGAGTGATTAAATGGCTGGCTTTAACGACTTGAAGAAAGAACTTCAAGACTTAATTAACCAAGCACAAGACGCAGTTAATAAAGGCGATTTAGAAACTGCGCGCAAGCTCAAAGCAGACATCGATGAACAGAAAAAGTCTTTGGAAGAACTAGAGTCTCTTTCTAAAGAAATCGATGAGATCGCACCAAATCAAGATGAGGAGGAATCAGACGTGGCCGAAGATAAACCAGAAAAACCAACATCTGAAGACACAACTGAATCTGAATCAGACGTAAAGGATGCGCCTGAACAGGAGCAACCGAAAGAAGTCAAAGAGGATGAAGAAAAAGACTCTGACGATGCTTCTGAAAGCGAATCTGATGAAGACAAATCAATCGAAAAGGTTGAAGAACCGACTGAAGAAGAGCTTGAAGAAGAGAAGAAAAAGAAACAAAAACAAGGAGGAAAACGCATGGCAAAATTACAAAAGAACCCAGAACAAGATCTTAAAATTCAAGGTTTTGAAGAGTACATGAAATCAAAAGGAGCTAAACGTGACAACGTTAAATCAGATGACGTTGGTGTAACGATTCCAGAAGAAATCAAGTACATTCCAGAAAAGGAAGTTAAAACAGTACAAGATTTATCTGAACTTGTTACTAAAACATCTGTTTCAACTGCAAGTGGTAAATATCCAATCTTAAAACGTGCAGATGATAAATTCCACACTGTTGAAGAACTCGAAAAGAACCCTGAACTTGCAAAGCCTAAGTTCGAAACGGTTGCGTGGGAAGTAGCGACTTATCGTGGTGCTATTCCGATTTCTCAAGAAGCGCTTGACGATTCAATCGCTAACTTAACTCAAATCGTTCAAGATAACATCCAAGAACAAAAAGTGAATACACTCAACGAAAAAATTGGTGACGTATTAAAACAATTCAACCCTACTACTGTTTCTGATGTTGATGACTTAAAAGCAATCACTAACGTTCAATTAGATCCTGGATACAACCGTCGTATTGTTTGTACTCAAAGCTTCTATCAAAAACTAGACACACTTAAAGATGGCAATGGACGTTACTTACTACAAGACAGCATTATCAACACTGCTGGCAACACTGTATTAGGTATGAACGTAACAGTAGTACGTGATGACTTATTAGGTAAAAACGGCGATGCAGTTGCCTTTGTTGGTGACTTAGAACGTGCCGTATTATTCGCAGACCGCACAGACATTTCAGTTCAATGGATTGACAACGACATTTACGGTAAATACCTTATGGGCGCATTCCGTTTCGACGTTAAACAAGCCGACGCTAACGCAGGCTATTTCGTAACATTCGAAGACGATGCGGCTACTGAAACGCCCTAACACGCCCCAAAATGTCGTAGTTAATGCAAACGCTAAGTCTGTATCTATTACGGCAGAATAGGGGTGATTAGTTGTTTGATATTAACGACAAAGATTCTGTTAAGAAAGCGATACGTGTAGACCATGACTTCGATGATGACTTAATCATGAACGTCTATGTACCCAGTGCGATCAATGAAGTTAAGGCTGCCGTATCGTTAGCAGATGAAGACCAAGCATTTTTCGAAGATAATGCGTTATTTAATTTAGCAGTGTTAAATATTGTCGCGCAACACAACGATAATCGTTCAATCACGAGTAATGAACAATCATATGACGTACCCGCCTCATCTATGTCACTTATTCAAACGTTAAGAACAGATTTAGTTAAATGGAAACGGAGACGATTACTTGAATCTGAATAGTTTAGATTATCGTATTAGTTTCTACACAGATTTAGATGAGGGACCAGAAGCGGGCATGGGCGAGTTGCAAAACGTCTACAGTTGCTTTGCAGATATGTATGAGCCAACACAAAAAGACGTACAACTCAACAATTTAGAAGTGAGTAAACGCTCCGTCACATTAAATATTAGAGATGCACAACCTCAATTTGTACCGACTGTGAACCAAATATTTGAAGTTCATAACGGTATGTATGCAGGGTTGTTTTTTAATATCAAAAATGTGTCGCCTGCGAAAACAAAAGGTTACGTCAAAGTTGTAGGTGAAGAGCAATGAGTTTAAAAGTTAATGGCATGAATGATGTTTTAAGGGAACTAGATAAACTTTACGGAACATCGGCACAAATAAACACTAGAAAAAAAGCTGTAAAAAAAGGTGGGGACTTCATGGTTAAGAGACTAAAGTCTGAAATGTCCTCTTTTTCTGATACAGGTTTATCAGTTTATGAAACTAATTTATATGGCCCGAATAACGATGTAGGTTTTACAAATGCAAAAATAAATTGGCAAGGCGCTACTGAAAGATACCGTATTATCCATCTTAATGAATACGGACACTATGACCGTGCAGGTAAATGGGTCAATACACGAGGCAAAGGTGTTATTGAAAATACAATTAGGAATAACGAAGGTAAGTATTTCGATATTCTTAAAGACGAAGTGAAAAGGAGGGTGTAACTTATTGGACGACATCACAATGAAGATATACCAAGCGATTATAGATAACAAAGAAATTATGGAGTATGTTCCTAAGAACAATATAAAGTTCTTCGATTATCCCAACGCACAAGAAATCAAAGATGCAGTGATTGTTATAGATCCATTAGACACACCTAAACCTTCTGATTTCGGCGACAATGATAATCTCACCTACGAATACTTTTATCAAATAGATGTATTTGTAAAACAAAAGCAAGGCGTAAACGGTCGAGTTCTATCAGATAGGCTCGTTTTTTTATTGCAAAGAATGATGTGGGAAGTATTGGGATTTGGTGAAGCATCTTCCATGAAACCCGAATATATCAAGGAATTCAATATCTACCGACAAGCTAAACGGTTTGAAGGTAAACAATATTTTAATTTATAGGAGTGTTTTAATATGGCAGAGAAAAGCTACCGTTCATTTACAGGATTAACAGAGTTTTATTACAAAGTACATGGCGAAGATGTACAAGCTGTCACAGACCCAGAACGTATTAAATATTTGCAAGAAATTTCAGTATCTAAGGACCAAGACATTGAAAAAGCATACGGTGATAACCAAGTAGCAGAAATGGCAGTGGCTAACGGAACAATCGAAGTAGAAGCTGGTTTCCACAAACTACCATTAGAGGACAGAGTGGCGTTATTTGGCTTAGAAAAATCAGAAGATGGCATTGTATCAGTTGGTAACGATACGCCTCCATATGTAGCTGTTATGTTCGCTAAAACTATGGAAGATGGTTCACGTGAATACGTTGGACTACCTAAAGGATTATTCACATTCCCTGAATTAGAAGGTAATACAAAAGAAGATGGTGTAGAATTCAGTTCTGACTCTACTACTGCAGAATTTATGCAAGCACCAGTTAAAGGCTTTGAAGAAGAAAAAGCTATGTTATTAGGTCACGATGCTAAAGGCACATCTGTTATGAAGGATGCTATTTGGTCTGCAATCTTTGATGGTAAAGCAGAAGATGATTCAGAAAATACTTCTGACGATAATGCAGAAGAAACAGAAACGCCCTAACAATCCCCAAAATGTTGAAGTAGAAACAGATGATTCATCTGCGACTATTTCAGCAGAATAGGGGCAAAATGAAACGAGGTGAGTACGAATGGCAGAAACACTTAATGTGTATAAAGGTGATGAGCTTGTCAAAAGTGCAGAGTACACAGACGGACAAGCAATAGTCACTATCGATGGCTTAAATGCCAATACAAGTTATAAAGCAGGAACATATACAGTCACTCGTAAAAATGAAAACGGCGAGTCTGAAAAAGTGAAAGTTCCTGGTTTTAAAACGAAACCTATCGCAGTAAGTGGCGTGACAGTCGAACCGACAACAATGTCACTTAATGTTGGCGAAGAAGGTGTATTAAAAGCAACAGTAACGCCGTCTACGGCTACAAATAAATCTATTAGTTTAGCTTCATCAAACGAAGATGTAGCAACCGTAAATCAAAATGGACACGTTACTGGCGTAGCACCTGGACAAGCTAACATTACTGTCACTACTGAAGATGGTAATAAAAAAGCAACAACTAAAGTAACGGTTAATCAACCACAAAATGATTCAGACGAATCACAAGAATAATTCTACTTGAGGGCTATATGCCCTCTTTTTATTTGCAAATAAAAACCAAAATTAAAGGAGAAATTATAAATGGCTAAACGTAATTTTATTAAATTAGTACAAGTAGACAAAAAAGGTAACGCAGTAACAGATTCAGAAGGCAATGCAAAATACGATACATTCATTACTCCAACTCAAATTCCATTCCGTAAAATCTATGATGCTGCGGATTTAATGGATGGCGCATCAGATGAAAATACTTCCGCACAAGAAAACATTGACCAAATGTTAGATATGGTCGTAGACATCTACAACAACCAATTCACTAAAGATGACTTACTAGACAGATTACATGCACCCGATGCAGTAGAAGAATTACAAGGTCAAATCGAATTTATCGCACAGGGACAAATGGACGAAGAAAGAAAAAAGGAACTAGCGCGAATCATCTAAAATCCATTTCATACAAGGAACATAAAGAAAACATGAAGAAACTCATGCTGCAAATGATGAAAGAAGGTGGGAAGGATATTAACGATATTTTAGACATGCCTTTTGCTTTCTTCATGGAGTTAGTTGACGAAAGCAATCAGAAAAACGTCAAGAAGACTAACAGTATGATCGACGCATTTATGTAATACATCTTACAAGCAAGGAGGTGGAGTGATGGCAGAAAGAATAAAAGGGTTGCAGATTGACCTTTCCATGCGTGACATGGGAGTTAGTAAAACGCTAGCTGCCATTAAGCGTGAGTTTAGGGCTTTGAACTCTAGTTTGAAATTATCTAGCAATAACTTTAAATATGGTGAAAAGAGTGCGTCTTCTTATAAAGAAAGAATGAATGATCTCGACAGAGCTATTAAAGTTGGTACATCAAATTTAGATGAACTAGAAAAGCAATATAAAGAAGTAGCACAATCACAAGGCGCAAACAGTGCTAAAGCTGTTAGATTGCAAACAGAGTATAACAAACAAGCTAACGCTATAAATGCTATGAAAGACGAATATGGTCGTTTAAATAAGTATTATAAAGAAAACTTTTCTATGGCTGGTCGGCTAAGCAATTCGTTTAAAAAAATAGGAAGTAGCATGCAAGGTGTAGGGCAAAAAGCACAAGATGTAGGCAGTTCACTGTCAAGTAAAATTACTAAACCAGCATTAGCTGCTGGAACTGCTATGGCTGGTATTACAGCTAAACTAGGTTTTGATAGACTTGTCGGCTTAGATAGCGCTAAAGCTAAACTCGAAGGACTAGGTTATTCAACTAAAGAAGTTGGTTCGATTACCGACCAAGTAGCGAAAGCTATCGAAGGCGGCATGACTACAATGGCAGAAGGTACTGACATCGCAGCTGGTGCATTGGCAGCAGGTGTAAAAGAAGGCAAAGACTTACAACATTATATCAAATTAGTCGGTGATGCTGCAGTTGGTGCTAACAGACCAGTTGGAGATATGGCAATGATTTTCAACCGTGTTCAAGGTCAAGGGAAACTCATGACAGAAGAGTTGAATATGATTGAAGAAGGTATGCCAGGATTTGCAATGGCTATGTCTAAACACTTAGGTGTATCACAAGAAGAATTCAGAAAAATGGTTACAGAAGGTAAAGTAACATCTGAAGATTTCATGACTGTTATGGATGACTTTGCTGGTGGCATGGCCAAATCGTATGCTAAATCGTGGAAAGGTATGGTTCAAAACACAAAAGCTTATATAGGTATATTAGGTGAAAACCTATTAAGCGGTGTGTTCGAACAGTCTAAAGACGGTTTGAGAGAATTTGAGAAATTACTCCAATCACCCTCGGCTCAAAAATGGGCTAAAGATACTGGCGAGCAATTAGGCAACGCCTTTTCTAAAATAGCTGGTGGTATACAGTCAATCATAAAATGGTGGCAAAGTTTAGATGGATCCACTCAAAAAACGTTAGGCGGCATTGTTAAATGGCTAGGCATCACATTAGTAACGATGGGACCAGTTTTAACTATATTCGGCAAGATGGCTAGTACTATTGGTGGTATGTTTAGTGGAATATCTGGTTTAATAAAATTCTTTATTAAACATAATGCTGCAGCTAAGATATCGGCTGCATCGCAAGCTGTATGGAATGGTGTTACTGCTACCGCTCGCGGTATAGCGAATGGATATAGGTATGCGATGGCCGCATTATCTACTTCTCAAACAATACAGTCAATTAAATCTAAAATTGCAGCGGCGGCTATGACTGTTTGGACTGGTGTAACTAAAGCAGCGGCATTAGCCACAAAAGGGTTAGGTCTAGCGATTAAATTTATGACCGGACCAATAGGAATTGTTATCACTGTGATCACTGCGCTAGTAGGTGTTATCATTTACCTTTGGAAAACAAATAGCACATTCAGAAATGCTGTAATAACTGCATGGAATGCAATTAAAAACGCTGCAATATCTGTTTTCGGATTTATCAAACCTTACATCATTAATATTTGGAACGCCATTAAAAATTCCGCAATTGCTATATGGAATGGCATTAAAACAAGTGCTGTGACAATATGGAATGCCATTAAATTTGCTGTTCAACATCCTATACAAGCATTAAAAAACGTATTATCTGCTTTATGGAACGGAATGAAAGCTGCAGCTATTAAAATATGGGCGTTACTTAAAAATGGCGTAATCGCAATAATTAAAGCCTATGTAGCGCAAGTCAGAGCCAATTTTAATTTAGTGAAAAGAATTGTATTGGCTGTATTCAATGCTATCAAATCTTTCTCTATCAAAGTTTGGAATGCTATTAAAAACGGTATACTCAACATTGTCAGAGGGTTAAGAAATGGCATTGTTAATATATTCAAAGGAATAAAAAATACCGTAACCACTATATTTAACGCTGTTAAGAATTTCTCTATTAAAGTTTGGAATGCTATTAAAAACGGTGTTATAAAACGAGCTAAAGGACTTTGGAATGGAGTTAAAGCTGCATTCAACGCGCTTAAAAAAGGTGCAACTGCGATATTCAATGCGGTTAAAAACTTTGCGCTGAAAGTATGGACCAACATTAAAAATAGCGTCGTAAAACGAGCTAAAGCTTTATGGTCCGGCGTTAAAAATGCATGGAACAACCTTAAAAAAGGCACTACGAAAACATTCAAGGCAGTAGGTAGTTTCATGAGTTCTAAGTGGTCGAGCATCAAATCTAACACAGTAAAAAAAGCTAAAGGCACGTGGTCTGGTGTCAAAGGCGCTTGGGGTTCTTTGTCTAAAGGAACACACAAAACGATGAATTCCGTCGGCAGTTTCATGAGTAAGAAATGGAAAGGTATTAAAAGCGGCACGATCAGCCTAGTTACCGCAATGAAAAATAAAGTAACTGGTGTCATGGACAAAATGGGTAACGTCATCAAATCAGTTACAGGAAAAATCAAAGGTTTCTTCAAAGGCATGATCAGTGGAGTAGAAAAAGGATTAAACGGATTAATCAAAGGTGTAAACTGGGTTGGTAAAAAACTCGGTATGAAAGACTTACCTAAAGTTGAATTACACACTGGTACAGAGTCCACTCATACACAAAATATAGTAACAAATGGTAAAGTAAACCGTGATACATTCGCCACTGTAGGAGATAAAGGACGCGGAAATGGACCTGGTGGCTTCAGACATGAAGCTATTAAATATCCTAACGGTAAAATGGCGCTCACACCTAACAGAGATACAACAGCATTTTTACCTAAAGGCTCATCAGTTATGAATGGTGCTCAAACTCATTCAATGTTAAGCAATAGTCCAGCGTTTGCTAATGGTACATTGCCTAAGTTTGCTAGTGGTACTTTATCTAATAAAAAACCTAAGAAGAAAAAGAAAGGCGATAACATCTTTGGTGATGTTTGGGAAGGTACAAAAGCTGGAACAAAGGCAGCGACAGGGAAAGTTGTAGAAGGCGGTAAAGCTGTTGTTAATAAATCGCTTGAAATGGCTGCTAAAGGTAAAAAATGGATGGAAGATAAAATTGGCGATGTAATGGACTGGATTGAAAAACCAGGAAAATTACTCGACAAAGTCCTTGAAGGTGTCGGATTAAACCTTGATGGTTTTGGTATTAAAAAAGCAGCAGAGCTACCTTATAGCATGATGAAAGGTATGTTCGGAAAACTTAAAAAGGCTGCTATAGACACATTTACATCATGGATGGCAGATGCTGCAGAAGGTGATGGGGGATATATAGACCTTTCTAAAGGTATTAACTTCCCATTCAGCCCTAACGGCAGAGCGCCAGGTTATCCTTTTGCAGGTCCTCATATGGGTGTAGACATCAACTATGTTTATGACAAACTATATTCGGTTCTAGCTGGTAAAGCCACAGCTCGTAAAGGTTGGAACGGCGGTTTCGGTAACATGGTTGATATTGTTAAAGGCAACACGAAAGTTATCTACGGTCACATGAGCAAACACGCATTCAGTGGGAGTAAAAATGTAAAACCAGGCGACTATTTAGGTGTATCTGGTAACTCTGGTCGCTCTTCTGGTCCTCACTTACACTTTGAAGTTCAGAAAAATGGAAAGCCGATTGACCCATTGAAATGGTTAAAAGCTAATGATGGCGGCGGTGGTAAGTCAGGTAAATGGAATGGCGATATTAAAAAAGCGCTTAAAATAGCTGGATTACCTACTTCTAAAGCTTACGTTAATGCTTGGGCTAAACAAATCCAAACAGAATCAGGTGGCAATCCTAAAGCTTTAGGTGGCACTGATGGATTAGCTGATGGTCGAGCAAAAGGTCTTGTACAAGTCAAGCCTGGTACTTTTAACGCTTATAAAGCTAAAGGTCACGGAAACATATGGAATGGTTTGGATAACCTTATCGCTGGTATGAGATACGCTAAAGCTAGATATGGTAAGGGTGGCATGTTAAGCGTTGTCGGTAAGGGACATGGATATGCCACTGGTGGATTAATCAATTCATCTGGTTTATATAATTTAGCTGAAGATGGTCATCCAGAGTTTTTAATACCTACAGACCCAAGTAGACAATCTGACGCTATGAAATTGCTCGCTATCGCATCACAAAGAATAGAGGGCAACAAGAAAAATAAACGCCCTAATCAAATGCGCACACCTTCTACTAGTAACAATAACGACAACGAAATGATGAATGTTATGGCTAGGCAGTTAGAAGCTACACAAAGGCAAGTTGAACTACTGACACAACTTGTAGCTAGTAACCAACGTTTAGAGCAGAAACCTACAGGCGTGAGCGAGCAAGATATAAGTAAAGCACAAGGTAAACGTGCTGAAATGATGGCGTATAACCTAGGAGGTGCTTTCTAAAATTGGATAAAGAAGTCAAGTTATTTAACGAGAATTTAAACGAAACTCTAACTGATATACCTAATTTAAAGTTTTTAGACTTCATAGAAGAAGGTGTAGAAGTACAGACAAACACATTAGAAATCAAAGGCACTGACGGAGTGCTACTAGGACCGACAACGTTCGGTCCTTTTCATTTGATATTAAACTTTTCTTTTAAAGGCGAAGATAAGAAAGATTTACGGCTTTTAAAACAAAGATTAAGAGCGTTGTTGTTTAGACGTGAACCATTTTATGTTTGGCATTCGGATATGCCAGGTAAGAAATACGCCGTTTATTGTGAGAGCAATGAAAATGAAGATTTAACGAATTCGTTTGCAACTTTCAAAGTAGATTTTGTTGTATATAAAGGCTATTCAGAATCACTTGATGACACAAGTAAATTTAGTTTAGATAACGGGCGTTGGCAATTCGAATCAGGTACGTTAGCAACGTCTGACGTCCATTATGCACACGATCATACTGCTTTTAGAATCTTCAATGGTTCAAGCGACACAGTTAATCCAATCATGCGTCATAACTTCAAACTCATCATACATGCTACGGCACCTAAAGGATTAAAGATAACGAATAAGACGACAGGTGACGTTTTTGAGTACAAAGAACCTTTAAATTATGCTAATGAGCTAGTGATTAATGGCGTGCATCCGTTTTTAGACAGAAAACAACGTGTGGGCAAGTACACAAACTACGAATGGATAACATTAGCGCCTGGATATAACCAAATCGTGATTACTGGAGAACATTTAAGAAAAGTACAAACCGAATGGATATTCAACTTTATTTATAGGTAGGTGGACATATTGAAAGACTTAGTTTTAAAAAATAAAAAGGGTACATTTGCCGAAACTCTAGTTGATTATGACTATGATTCTTTTAAATATGAGTATGAGCGTAATAATGAACGTTCTATTTCACTTACCGCGTATAAAACGACGATAAATGAAGATATATTCGATAATTTACTGAATGAAGCTATATTAGAGTGGAAAGGTCAAGAATATGTTATCAAATCGACATCTATTCACTATAACGGCGCAAATATCATCAACGAAGTAGAAGCTAAACATGTTTTTATGGAATTTCAAGATCATTACGTGCCTAAAAAACTCACAGATGAAGATATAGATACAAGTGACGAATCTTCGAAAACACTTGAGAATAAAAACAAATCAACAACAGGTGGAGGTCTTACCGTCAAAGGTAATAGTGTTTCTGACCAACTTTGGAATTACTTTATTAAAAAAGGATTAACACCTTACCAAGTTGCAGGTATGTTAGGTAATGCTGAAGCAGAATCTGCTATGAACCCTGCGGCAGAACAAGTTGTTGGTAATCGTAATTTAGGTGGTAAAGGGCTATTCCAATGGGATGACCGTAAATTCAATTTATACCAATACGCAGACCAACATAGAAAATCATGGACAGATGCACAATTACAATTTGATTTTGCTTGGAAAGAATTACAGACAACGGAAAGTAACGCTTATAAGAAATTAAAGTCATCTAAAAACGTTACTGAAGCGGCTCTAAATTTTCATCGCTTTTTCGAGCGTAGTGCAGATACACCTGTAATGGAACAACGACGCGTTGATTACGCCAAAGAATATTTAAATAAATATACTGCTAACGGTGGTGGCTCTGTAGAGTTTGACGGCAGTTGGATTGATTTATCTAAAGGCGTCAATTATCCGTTTGACCCAACAGGTTCTAATCCTTACTATCCTTTTGGTGGTAAACACTTTGGTGTTGACCTTAACTATGTTTATGAGCCTTTGTATTCTACTGTGACAGGTAAAGCGACGGCGATACCTAATAACGGTAATGGCTTTGGTGATCACGTATGGATTAACAACGGAAAAGGTTTAGAAGTTATTTATGGACACATGAGTAAACTCGCATGGACTGGCACTAAAAATGTCGTTCCCGGTGACTATTTAGGTGAATCTGGTAACACGGGTCAGAGTACAGGACCTCATTTGCATTACGAAATGAGACAAAACGGTGTAGCATTCGACCCTATTCCGTGGTTAGAAAGTAACGCACAAAACATTAGTAAAGACGATGCTACTGAAGGTCCAAGTTCAGAAACACCAAGTGAAGATACAGATGATAATGGAAAAGAGATACCTACTTATTCTTTATATGAATATCTAAAATACGGTTTTGCAGATAATAAAATCGGTTTTGACTTCAGAATCATTGGAGACTTCAACAAACGTATTCCTATTAATGAATTAGGTGGTAAAAACGGACTTGAGTACCTAATAGATGGTGTAGATATGTTTGATTATATTTACTTTGCTGATAACAAAACAATATACATCTATGATGAAGCAAGTTATTACAAGCAATCTGATAATCCTATCATCTATAAGTACAACAACGATGAAATCAATGTAACGACTAAAACAACAGAGCTAAAAACATACATTCAAGGCTACGGTAAGAAGAAAACAAAGGCAGAAACTAAAAACTACAATCCTATCAAACCTAAAGAACTTAGTTACAGTGGTAAGTTTACGAAAGAAGGTACTTGGTATACCGAAGAAACTAACGCCTCATTTAGTAAAACGTTTACGTGTAAGTGGGGGAAAGAAACGCTTGAATGGACACTTAAAAAGATGTCTAAAGGCGGTGTGATGTCGGTATATGTAGACGACAAACATATTGATGATTATGAGTGCTACAGTAAAAACTCCGAAACTGAAAAAATCATTTTAGCATCTAATTTAGAAAAAGGCGACCATACATTTAAAGCAATCTTTAAAGGCGGTATTAAAGGTGTTGATTATAAAAAATCTAATCCAAGAATGTATGTAGGCACTGAAAAATCAACAGTTTTAAATCTTACCGCTAAATTAGAGGGCGACGATATTTATCATACATTTGCCGAGTATAAATCACCTAACTACAAAGAATTTGGACACAAAGAAGCAAGTACATTATTTGATGACAAGATTACAGATAAAAAAGAGCTTAAAAGCAAACTTAAAGAGACATTGAATGATGAACCTGTTGTTGAAGTTTCGACTAACTATTTAGGCTTTAATGACTACGAAGAAAATAGCAAAGTTAGATTCGTTCACAAACCACTCAATTTCAATACTGATTTAAAAGTGATTAAGATGTCAGTTTCTCATCCATTCGTCCATAAAAGCATGGAAATTGAGTTTACTAATTCATCTAGTGACTTTATCAAAATGCAACAACAAATTACACGCAATATTAAACGAATGAATAGATTAAATAACAACACGCCTAAAGATCCGACACCAGTTATTACTAGAGTAGCTTCTGATTCCATCGGCAGTGTACTAATAGATGAGGAGTGATAGTCTTTGGAGATTAAATATGCCTTAGACGAAGGCCAAGAAAAATACTATGCAGCGACACATAAAAGTGCAGTGCAAGGTATTGATTTAGACGATTTAGAAAACAGTATTGCGTCACTACAAAAGGACATCGGAAATGTTCAAAACAATTCCAAAAAAGTTGATTCTAACATTGATGAGTTGATGAAATTTAAAGACACTGTAGTCGGCGATACAGGTTGGGTAGATGTTCCGTTTTTACCAAGTATAAAAAAGAATACTAAAGGTGGCGCGAACGGTTTCGACACTGCTATCAGAGAAATAAGGTTTGGAACAATTCATATGAAGTCGATACGTTTAAATATCGAGAATGTTCCCCATAACATTCAAATCGCACAAATGCCAACTGGTTTTATTACAGTAAACCAAAACTTTTATGCAACAACTGATGGCAACAGCTCTCCTATCAGAGTATCTGTCAATAAGTCAGGAGGCATTAGTGTTTATTTAGCAGGTACCGATAAAAATAAGCCACAAAAAGATATTTGGTTATATCAACAATTCACTTGGATAGAATAGAAAGGGTGATTAAATGTATTACACTAACCTACCTATTGAGTTAGGGCAGGAGTATAGAGAAAAGTCAATTCACAATTTTAAATGGTTGCTTGAAAAAGTACATGATATTGACGAAGTTATTGATAAACATAAACATAATGCCAGATATGCCCATAACGCTAAAAACATCCAATACAGAAAAGGTAATGTAGATGTTGAATTACATTACTTACGCAAGTTAATTATTAACTTGGTTCTGGGGCATAATGGAGACGGCATACAAGAATTGCGTGATTCCAGAACGGCAATTGACGGAACAAACTTCTCTTTATTGTCAGACAGAATCAAATATGATCTACAGGTATTAGATCAACGTATTGATGAAGAAGTAGACAAAATCATGGAGACATTTAGTTATTATATTAATATCAAATCTGTTGGTGCTATTGGCGATGGCAAGACAGATAACACAGACTTGTTTAGCAAATTCAAAGCTAAGCAAGTTTATTTTGTACCTGAGGGTACTTATTTAACACGTGAGTTTCCAGAAGGTTTATTCTTCGGTTACGGAGATTTAAAGGTTAAAAATGAAATCGTCCCGTTAGATAACAAAACCGCTCAACCTGTTAATGTTGATTATAACACCAACAATAAAGAACGTTATTACAGTTGGGTAGCCGGTCAACAAGCCGGTCGTAATCAGACTAAAGAAAGTTATTCTAATACTGGTGTCGGATATGCGGTGTTTAGAGACAATACCAAAGGTCGAAGATTAACCGCATTCGGTAAAGGTGCAATGTCTAACATGGTAGAAAGCTATTCTAATGACGCTTTCGGTTCAGACGCATTAGGTCAAGGTAAATTCGGGCAACGTAATACGGCCGTCGGTGCTAATGCTTTGAAGTGGGGCGGAGTAAATAACGCGATTGAAACATTGCACGATTTCTGGAAAGACAAAGGGAACAAAAACTTTGTAAATAGCTATTTCTTACCTAGATGGTCGGATGTTTGGCAATATTTAGGAACTGAATACCACCCTAACACTGATTTATACAGTTATAGTGATAGCGACTACATTAATAACGTAGGTGTAGGACGTAATGCTTTAGTTCATATGATGAAAGGCGTTGGTAACGTAGCTGTTGGTTATAACTCACAAGCTCATACAGTTAAAGGTAATGAGAATACTTCTGTTGGTAACCGTTCGTTACGTGATAACTTATTAGGTTATAGAAATACCGCCTTTGGTTCATACGCATCAGTTAACAATTTAACAGGTCAAGATAATGTGGCTGTTGGTGCCAATAACTTACAACAAACATTACACGCCAGCAATAATACAGCTGTCGGATACGGTGCTATGCATTTCTTCAAAGACGATAAGAACAAAAATACAGATAGTACCTACACTTACGGTTATCGTAATACAGCAGTCGGCACACAAGCTATGCAAGATGGTAAAAATTCCAGTTATTCTGTAATGGTAGGTTCATATGCTGGTCGTTTTGTTGAAGGTAATCATAACATCGGTATTGGTGCGTCATCTTTACCGGGATTAACAAAAGGTCAAGAAAATGTCGGTGTAGGTTCAAACGCTTTGCGAGAAGTTGTTAAAGGTAAAAACAACACCGCAATAGGATATACTTCCGGGCCAGTTGGGGATTACAAAAATACAACGAGTATTGGTTCTAACGCTCACGCGCTTGGCAATAACCAAGTGCAATTAGGTTCATCAGATTCTACTGTTTACGCACACAAAGAAATACAACAACGTTCTGACAGACGCGATAAAAACAGCATTAGAGAAACACGTCTTGGGTTAGATTTCATCAATAAATTAAAACCAGTCGATTATAAATATAACAACAGCAATTCAAATCGCTACCATCATGGATTTATCGCTCAAGATTTAGAAGCATTAACTGATAAAGGTTATGATTTTGGAGGCATCGACAATCCTAAATATACAGGTGGAGAAGATGTTTACAGTGTAGGATATTCAGAAATTATCGCACCGCTTGTTAAATCGGTACAACAGTTGTCACAGGAAAACGAAGCGCTAAGAAACAGAATTGAGAAGTTAGAAGGTGCTAATTAATGGAATTGAATAAAATAGCAAAGTATCAAGCTAAAAATGAACCTTATTTAAAGCCGATTTCTGACTTAGGAATTGGCTTTTATAATTTAGACGAGAACACAGCTACATTGCAATTTCAAATTTATAATGATAACGGGCCTTTGCTTATCAGTAATGAAAATGTTGAAGTGCATGGTTATTTTGAATCCAGCAATGGCAGTGTATCAACAGTGGATAAATTGAATGTGGTCGACGGTATGAATGGCATTGCGCAAATCACCTTAGATAAAGATTTCCTGCAAGCAAGTACATCAACACAAGTCACTGGTCAAATTTACGTAGCAGCCAATAACGTCACAGATAATCCAAATAACAATCAAACTGCAGTGTTAGGTGAGTTTACTTTCCAAGTTGCAGATGCTTTGATTAATAAAGTTTCATCATTCACTAAAGTAGAATACATCAGAATGTTTGACCAACTACGCGAGGAAATTAAGCAACGTACAAAAGAAATGGAAGACGATATAGGAGACATCAAAACACTTGTCGATGAAGTGGAAAACGCGGTGGCTGATGGTAAAGCAGATATAACTAAGATTAAGAACGACTCAATCAGTGAGTTAGAAGACATTGCAAATACAACAAATGCATCTGTCCAACAACAAGCAAACCAAGCCATATTGGACATACAGTCAATCGTTGACGAGTATTCAACTAAATTAAATGATGAAACACAAGAGAAGATAAACGAAGTTAATGAAGCAAGTGATAAAGTTTTAGAAAGCATTAAGCAAAACAACGTGGTTACGACGGAAGAAACGGATGATTGGCAGAAATATAAACTCACCGAAGATGACGGGACTATAAAATATTATTCAAAAGGTACTATAGAAGATGTAACACAACTCCCTTCAGGGTTATATGAAACGGTTTCAGATGATGATGCAACAGGACAAGGAATTCCATTAGATAACAGTTATGTACAAATTAAAGTATGGGAGGCAGGAAGAGGACGCAAAGAAATAGAACTTACTTCTACTTTCAACTCTGAAAAATATTTCAGATTGATTCACACAGACGGCGATAGAGACTCTGGGTGGAAGAAAGTAGGTAACGACCAAACCGACACTGGTTGGCTACCTCTTAGAATCAAAAATGGCTATAAAAAATCATCAATCCCAGACTTCGAACCGTCTTATCGAGTTATTGATAATGGTAATTTTAAACAAGTATATATCCGTTTAGGCGTCGAAAATCTTGCAAACGAAAAAAATGTAGTAGCTACAATCCCGTCTGAATTTGTACCTAATAAGATATATTCATTAGGCGTATCAACCACATATAAGACACCACCTAAGGTTATTATTTCTGGCGGGGATATAGAATTTCATCTTTATAATGGCGATAGTTATAATAGTACAGATTACATTATCTACCAAGACAATTGGATTATATAAGGAGGGGAGTAAATGTTTAAACAGATTTTTGACAAAGCAAACGGCGCACCTAAACTTATTCAGTCAATAATAGATGAAGAATCAGGTATCGAGCGTTTTGTTTATGATGAAGATAAATATACCGAAGAAATGCCACCAAGTGAACTGTACGAGCCAATTTCTTATAAAAACGGAAAATGGCAAGGTATCAGTTATGATGAGTGGAAATATAACCGTTCTGTTGAAAAAGATGAAGAAGAAGAAAAAGCGTCGTATGAACCTAACGCTAGTGAAAAAACGTTGGCGAAAGCACAAATGCAAGTGACTAAAACAGCTAATCAGCTAATGAAATCTCAAAAAGAACAAGCTGCTTTATCATTGGAACTTGTAAAAAAAGAAGAGCGTTTGAAACAGAACGAGATTATCCAAGCGCAAACAATGAAAGAATTAACAACAAAAGAACAGCGTTTAAAAGATATGGAAATGAAACAAGCTAAAGCGATGCTTGAAATCACAAAAATGAAAGGAAGTAATTAATATGTATCCAGGTTTCGATTCAATCAAATATTTTTACGACATTAACTGCTACACAAACGAGGATATTAAAACTTATGTGGAGTTAGACGCATTGACAAAAGAAGAATACAAAAAAATTACTGGTGAAGAATATCCAGAAGAACCACAGGCTTAGGCTTGTGGTTTTTTATCTAGATGGAAGTAGGTGAACACATGAATGAACAGTTTACAATACGCGATAAACTAGCCACATTATCTTTAATTGGGTTAGGCGTTTTTGTAGATATACGAGGCTTCTACTGGTTCATAAGCCCCGAAAGAGTAATCGAAGAAAGTGCTTTTTACCAAGCGTTAAATGACGTTATGTCTATTTGGATATGGGGTTTGTTACTGCTTATTTTCGGTACTTGTCTAATTCTCTCAAGTTTATTTTTCGGCAAACGATCTGTGAATAATGTTTCGAATTATTTTATGTTAATAGGTGGCCTAGGGAGCTCTATCATACACTTCTTAATGTCGTCGGCAGCTGTATATAATGCACTTAATTGGATAACTCCAGCACAATTGATCGCTATCACAGCATGGCTTGGCTTTGTCGGCTTTTTAGGTGGTTTAGGTATTTATGGACGAAAATAAATACGTATTAAGACACGAGTGGGAAAGATCAAGAGGCAAGATAAACGAACGCATAAACGAAGTGGATAAGAAACACACAGACAACTTTAATGGTTTGTTGAATAAAATAGATAGACAGACATTGCTACAAGAAAAATCGTTCGAGTCACAAGCTAGGTCAGAAAAACACTTAGAAAAAATGAGTGAATCATTAGCAACGGTAGGCACTAGAGTTACTGATTTAGAATACGCAACAAAAGATCATGAAAAAGAAATTAAAGATCTACGAGGAACTGTAGAAGCAGAAGCAAAAGGAAATAGAGAAGTTATCGGTTACTGGTTGGGATTTGCAGGGGTTGTATTAGTCCCACTTATCTCTTTAGTAGGAAACATCTTCTTTAAATAAGTCGGCACATATGTGTCGGCTTTTTATTTTATTTGGAGGTTCTTAAATGAAAGGTATAAATTGGAAAGTACGTTTTAAGAAGAAATCATTTTGGGTAGCTATCGTTTCGGCGATACTCCTTTTTGTTAACAATATAACGCAAGCATTAGGGTTAAACTATACAGAACAACTGGAACAAATTAGCGATGGTGTCAATGGGTTATTAGCTGTATTAGTCACATTTGGAGTGATACAAGATCCTACTACGAAAAGGTTAAAAGATAGTGGTATTGCACAGACTTACACAAAGCCACGTGATGAAAATATTGATCCAGTTGAATATCAGAAAGTGGTTAGTGATGATGCTATTACACCAGAACGGAAAGAATTGACTCCTCAAGAATTCGACACATCACAGCCATTTACTGATGATAGTGACGAAGTTGCTTTCGATGTTGCAGAATATGAATATGATGAAGAATTACCACGTGGTGCTAGTCGTTACCACGATGATGAAGTATTAAAGGAGAGTGAAGAAGATGGTCGCTAAATTAACACAAAAAGAAGCAGTCGCATATATTAAATCATTAGAAGGTAAGGGTTGGGACTTCGACGGTGCTTATGGGTTAACAACTGCATAGCCCATATAAAATCTTGTGAATTGCTGGGAAACCTAAGTGCTATCGCATATGGCAATCAGCAGCGAAGCCTACATGGTAACAGTGTAGGAACGTTCAACGACTAAGTATCGTCAATTGACGGACAGCGCAAGACATTTTTAAGGTATTGATGTTTAAGGATAGAATATGATATATTAAATGCGGATAGTTAGTATATTGAAACATATATAACTCCCCACCCCTGATATATATAGTTTGTTGAGTTTTTAGATTGGTATCTTAGCCCTTACCATTTGAGACGTATGGCGTGTTTGGTTTATAAATCGAATGCCCATACGTCTATTTATTATGCTTTGAAAATGATGATATAGTCTAGTCTCATGTGAAAGCATGAGGTTTCTTTTTATAGAAACTATTTAATGTTATACAAGTGCATTAAGAAATGAGTGCATGGAAAGGCATTAAATAAAATATATTACGGGCAGTGTTTTGATTTAGCCAATGTCTATTGGGCTAAACTGTTTGGACATGGATTAAGAGGCACAGGAGCGGCTGATATTCCTTTCCAAAACGACTTTACAAATGAAGCGCATGTTTACAATAATACGCAAAGCTTTTTAGCAAAACCTGGCGACGTGGTTGTATTCCCTAGAACATTTGGCGGGGGATACGGTCATGTCGCTATTGTTATATCTGCAACTTTAAACGCAATAACTGTCATCGAACAGAATTGGGTTGGTGGTGGCCTTAGTAAGACTGAAGTTGCTACACGCCGTACACATGGATATGAATTTCCAATGTGGTTCATTCGCCCATTCTATAAGAAAGCTAATATTACAAAAAGTGTTCAATCACCGACAGTTACGAAGAAAAAGACAACACCTAAGAAACGTAAGATGAAATCTTTGAAATACATCAGAGATGAAGTGAAAGGGTATCGCTTACCTAATCGTGGTTATAAGCCTAAATTTATTGTGTTGCACAATGATGCTGGTAGCATGAATGCAACTGCTGAAAATTATCATAACGGACTAGTAAACGCACCAGAATCACGTTTGGAGGCGGGTATAGCGCACAGTTATATTAGTGGCAATACGGTATGGCAAGCGCTACCAGAATCACGTATTGGTTGGCATACGGCTAATGCGATAGGTAATAAAAATGGATATGGCATTGAGATATGTCAATCTATTGGCGCTAGCGATAAGGTATTTTTAGCTAACGAACAAACTGCTTTCCAAGAATCTGCGAGAATGCTCAAAAAATGGGGATTACCTGCTAATCGTAATACGGTTAGATTACATGTTGAATTTTCATCCACAAGTTGTCCACACCGTTCAGCTAAGTTACACACAGGTCATGACCCAGTAACGCAAGGTCTATTACCTAAAGCTAAACAACTACAACTTAAAGATTACTTTATCAAGCAGATTAGATCATACATGGACGGTAAAGTGCCAGTTGCTACAGTTAAAAAATCTACTAGCTCGGCTAGTAATACTAAATCGACTGTTGCAGGCGCATGGAAAAAGAATAACTATGGTACTTATTATATGAAGGAAAAAGCGAGATTTGTGAATGGTAATCAACCAATCATCGCACGTACAACTGGACCATTCAGAAGTTGTCCAGTAGCTTATAACTTCCAACCAGGTGGCTATTGCGATTACGATGAAGTGATGCTGCAAGATGGTCATGTGTGGATAGGATATACATGGAAGAGTAAGCGCTATTACTTGCCTATTAGAACGTGGAATGGTGTAGCACCACCACATCACGGTGTAGGCACATTGTGGGGTTCAATAAAATAATATGTTATAATGTAGTTACGTACTACATTATGCTACACAAGGCAGGTACTTCGGTATCTGTCTCTTTTCTTATTTTATGATAAACTATATTTGTATAATTCTAGAGAGGTGTTTATGATGATTCCTCAAAAAATAAGAAAACGCACGAATGATTTTTGTGAAAGTAATAAAGAATTTAATATTGTTGATATAATTAATGATCTAGAAAAAGTAATCGAAAATTACGGTATTAAAGTTTTATATAGTAATATGAGTCTTTTTGATGAACCGAGTAGTATCAGCGGATATAGTCTAGTTAACGATGATGGTAAACCAGAAATTGTAGTAAATGTTAATCATGTAGAAGGTCGTAGAAGATTTACTATGGCCCATGAACTTGGTCATATTATTTTGCATTGGAATTATCCTAATAAAAAATTAAATAAAGAAGACGTGAATATATTGTATCGTGATAATTCTAGTGAAGACACAACAAATGAGAGAGAAACAGAAGCAAATGAATTTGCCGCTCAACTTTTATTACCATTAGAATTTATTAGTAATTCTTTACCTAAATCTATTAATGAATATGATGATGAAGAATTTGGCAAGTTAGTTTCAAGAGTTTCCAAAGTTTTTAATGTAACTAGACCATTTGCTAGAAGACAATTGAATAAATTGAGAGTTGATTCTAATGGATAATACGTCTGAAGATATAAGTAAAAAATTAAACGATGTATCTAGCGAAGAAGCATTGAATCCCGAAGAAGAAGAAAATAGAGACAATGCGTTTGAGGATCGCGCAACTGCTCAAGACGAGTATAGTGAAGCTAAAGTCTTAAATAAATCTTTACAAGAACATTTAGATTTCAAAAATAAGTGGAGAGGCTGGGCAGTTATAATTACCTTTATATTTGTTCTTATAGTATTAACTTTATTATATATTATAA
>NZ_PPRN01000064.1 GCF_002902685.1 Staphylococcus pettenkoferi
GTTTAATTATTTTAGCCCTTTTTCATTTTTCTATTTTGCTAAAAGTAAGACGAGCGTACGGATGAACGCGATAGTTCTTAATTTCACTTTCTCACTATGAATTAAACGCTATTATTTTGTTATAACTCTAAATTTACCAAATTCAGAGTTTTTCGACTAGAATTATTTTTACCATAAAATAGAAAAACTTCCCAAACGGAGACGAATTCGTTTGGGAAGTACGCTGAAATATAGAATTATTTAATGTCTACAATCTTAACGTTCATTTCTGCACCATTTGGTAGAGGCACACGAACTTCATCGTTAAGATGTTTACCAATCAAGCTTTGAGCCATAGGTGATTCGTTAGAAATCTTGCCGTTGAAAGCGTCTGATTCTGCAGAACCAACGATTTGATAACTTTCTTCTTCATCACCTGGTAGTTCAACGAATGTAACGGTCTTACCGATTTGAACGACATTGTTGTCACCCGTATCTTCAATGATTAAAGCATTACGAATCATATTCTCAATACGTTGGATATCTTGTTCGATGAAACCTTGTTCGTCTTTTGCTGCATCATACTCAGAGTTCTCTGAAAGGTCACCGAAAGAACGCGCCACTTTAATCTTTTCTACAACTTCTGGGCGTTTAACCGTCTTTAATTCTTCTAATTCTTTTTCAAGTTTGTCATAACCTTCTTGGGTCATAGGATATTGTTTTTGGTTTTCCATATTGTCATCTTCCTTTTCTAACTGTTCTATTGTTTACGTATAAGTGATTTAATCTTAGTTGTTAAAATATCGATAGCGACTTTATTACTGCCGCCTTCAGGAATAATTAAATCAGCATATTTCTTAGTTGGTTCAATAAATTGATTGTGCATTGGACGTACGACATTTAAATATTGTGTAATGACGGATTCCATCGTTCGCCCACGTTCAGCTGTGTCACGCATCAATCTTCGGAGAATGCGCAAATCAGCGTCAGTATCTACGTATACTTTAACATCCATCATCTCACGTAATGTTTGATTTTCCAAAGCAAAGATACCTTCAACAATAATTACATCTTTGGGTTCAAAAGTGATTGTAACATCACTTCGAGTATGATTTGTGTAATCATACGTAGGTATCTCTACTGTTTGACCGTCCTTTAGAGATTGTAGATTACTGATTAGTAAATCGTTATCAAACGCGAATGGATGATCGTAGTTCGTTTCTAAACGCTCTTCAAAGCTTAAATGAGATTGATCTTTATAATAATAATCTTGAGCGATGAGTGCAATACTATATCCTTCAAGTAAGGACATGATTTCACTCGTTACACTTGTCTTACCAGAACCTGATCCACCGGCTATACCTATAATCGTAGTACCACTCATCGTTTGAGTTCCTTTCTCATCATATTATTCTTATAAAGCGGTTGGTCCACTTTGATTTGAACGATTTGAAGTGGGTGACGAGCGGCATCAAGTTCATTGCCTTCTTCGTCATATATCGCGTCAACCACTTGTCTAAAGGTATCAATTTCAGGTCCGAAGAATTCGATTTCTTGACCAGGTTTAAAATGATTACGTTGTTGAATGGTCGCAATATGAGAGTCTTCGTCATAATCTAAGACCAGACCACAGAAATCATATGCCGCTTTCTTATTCTGCTCTGCACCAAACATCTGCTCTTCGTAACCAGGTGTACCTTCGAAAAAGGCTGGTGCAGTATCACGGTTCGCACATTTATCTAGCTCGACCAACCATTCAGGTTGAATTTGGAAGTGTTCTGGATCAGCTGCGTAGGCATCTATCACTTTACGATAGACTGAAACGACTGTCGCGATATAATGAATCGACTTCATGCGCCCTTCTATTTTTAAAGAGTCTATACCTATATCCATCATATTAGGGATTGATTCTATCAGTTTCAAGTCTTTCGGACTCATTGCAAACGGTGTGACGTTACCGTCTTTATAGAGTAAATCTAACTCACCGTCGTCTTCGATTTGTAAAAGATCGTAATCCCAACGACAACTTTGGCAACAACCACCACGGTTTGAATCGCGGGCAGTCATATGGTTGCTCAACGTACAGCGTCCAGAATAAGCGATACACATTGCACCATGGATAAAGGCCTCAATTTCGATATCGACTTTATCTTTCATTTCACGCATTTCTTCTGCGCCAGTTTCACGCGCTAATACGACACGATCTAAGCCTTCTTCTTTCCAGAATTCGACAGCCTTATAGTTAGATAATGATTGTTGCGTAGAAAGATGAATTTCTAAACGTGGCGCTACCTTTTTACATGTTTCAATAACAAGTGGATCAGCTACGATGATACCTGTCGCACCTGTGGCTTCTAGTGCTGACAGATAGTCATCTAAACCTTCCATATTCTCATCATGTGCAATAATATTCGTTGTTACATAAATCTTTGCACCGTAACGTTTCGCGAACTCAACGCCCTCTTGAATTTCTGCCATTGTGAAATTATCGGCATTTGAGCGTAGTCCATATTCTTGGCCACCTAGAAAGACTGCATCGGCACCATAATGCACTGCGATCTTTAATTTCTCAAGATTACCTGCTGGTGCAAGCAATTCAGGTTTCTTCATGCGAGGCTTAGCATCAGGTTGCACTTCTTCTAATACTTTCACAGCATGCATCCTCCTTTAATAAACAGTTTGTTTGAATAAGAATCCTTCATCGAATGGGCGATGATCAGGTTGAATGTCTTCAATAGGGTCAACAAGCATAAATTTCTCATCTTCATAGGCTTCAGGATCTTCGTTAAATAAATCGATAGCTTCACGATATTGCTCAGTACATACGTTGATATACTCTTCTGTATGTAACAAGCCGTCTATTTTTATCGCATCGATGTCTGCCTCAAGTAATGGATCTAATTCTTCGATTAGACACATATCATTTGGCGACATAATATGGGTACCATTGTAATCTTCATAGACAGGATATAAATTATCACGTTCTTCATCATAAAGTAATAAATCTTTATCATCGTTCTGACGTTGTATCTTCATCTGACGGTCTTGGAATGTATAATAATTACCGAGTAACATACGTTTAGATTGGAACATACAAGTCATACCATGAACTTGTACTTCAATTTCAACATTCGCATGTTCTTTAATGTTAAGGATTTCCTCTAAGTTTAGCTCACGCGCTAAGACGGCACGTTTCGCCCCCTTTTCTCCCCAATAATTACATTGAAAATAATTGGTTACAAGGGTTTCGGCATCCCAATTCAATGGAATGGGATCTTCCTGTTGTTTCACATACATCACAACTGCTGGATCACCGAAAATGATGCGATCCACTCTGACTTCATGAAGAAATGAGATGTAATCTTCTAACGCGCGTAAATGATAGTTATGGAATATACCATTCACTGCCACGTAGGCTTTTTTACCATGTTCATGAATTAATTGAACGGCCTCAACGAGCTGATCACGATTAAACTCGCCTGCTAAACGTAAGCCGAATTTCTGTTCTCCTATTACAAAGGCATCTGCGCCCTTCTCTATCAATGTTTCAATGTGTGAAATGGACTTGGGTGTGACCAGTAATTCAGTCATTTCAATTCTCCTTTTTTACGGAAATTGCTACTCCGTCATCAATATTAAGAAAGTTTGTCTCGTATCGTGGATGTTGAACCAGCCAATCGTTGTATTTCTGCAGCTTCTTCACCATTTGTCTTACATTTCGAGAATGCACCATGTCGATGTCGGCAACGAAATCGTGATAGAGAATATTATCAGTGATCACAACCCCGCCAAGCTTTAACAATGGCTCATAGGTTTCGAAGAAGCGTTGCGTTTGAGCTTTCGCTGCGTCGATAAATATAACATCAAATGTATTATCTTTAAGCGCTTCAAATTGTTCGCGTGCATCCCCTTTAATCATCGTTATCTGTTGTTGATAACCGAAATGCTCAATATTTTTAGAAGCCCGCGATTGCATCTCTGTATCACGCTCAATCGTCGTAATATGTATATCGGATGACACAGAGGCAAACTGCATTGCACTATAACCGATAGCAGTACCAAGCTCTAATATGTGTCGAGGTTGTTTGAGTCTCAACACCTGCTTAATCGCTTCTAAGCTCATCTTGTCGACAATAGGGACGCGATTCTCTTCGGCATATGTACGCAAACTTTCAATATCATTATTATTATGCTGCATTAATTCTAAGAGATATTCTTGATTCTTGTCCATATCGTCTCTCCCTTAGTTACTCCTCCATAGTTTAGGACGTTGTACGCATTACGTCCGCCCTTTGACTTTTTAAAATGGAGTTGAATTTAACTCAACACATTCTACCACATTTTAATAAAAATATTAAGTCTCTGTTCTTCAGTCGTAGTCGAAGTTATCTCTAATATCAAGTAATTCATATGATCTGTGCAGATTAGCTCAATCAGTGAGCTTAGAATGATAACAGAAAATAGCCCTAGCACCTACTTATGTGTCAATGACATAAGCTAACAGCTAGGACTATTTCGCACTTCATCGAATGATAGTACTAGAAGAATATAATTATTCTTCGTCGTTCATTTCAGTATTTACGATTTCTTCAATCATGTCCCATTCTTCATCAGATTCGACTGGTAAGAATTTGCCACCTTCACCATCTTCATCTGGTTCGTTAATCATTGGAACAAGTTCAACCATATCGTCATCATCTGACTCAGCACCTTCTTCAGCGAGGATGACATATTCTTTCTTGAATTCTGGGTGATAGAACTCAAGTACTTTGCGGTAAAGTACTTCGTTGCCCTCTTCATCGTAAAGTGTTAATAACTCTTCATTATTATTTACGTGTAATTCAGCTTCATTATGCTCTGCCATGATTATGCTCCTTTGTTATTGTATAGAATCCAAATAGCCTTGCAGAATAAATACTGCGGCCATCTTATCAATCACTTTTTTTCGTTTCTGTCTAGAGAGATCAGCTTCTAATAAAGAGCGTTCCGCTGCCATAGTACTTAAGCGTTCATCCCAAGTCTTAATTTCAAGATCAGGGCGTCTTTCTTGCAACGTCTCTTTGTAGTTTAACGAAGCTTCACCTCTAAATCCAATTGAATTATTCATATTCTTAGGGAGACCGATGATAACGGTCCCCACTTTTTCTTTATCAATAATGTCTACTAACTTTTCAATACCTAAATCGCCATTCTCTTCGTCTATGCGGAGTGTATCTAAACCTTGGGCAGTCCAACCCATCAAGTCGCTAATAGCTACACCTACTGTCTTACTTCCTACGTCTAAACCAATAATCTTATGCTTGAGCATCGTTAAACTTCTGAGTGCGCTTTAAGATAGTTTGATACGAGTTCTTCCATAATATCGTCGCGGTCGATGCGGCGAATCTGATTTCTCGCTTCATTGTGACGTGGAATATAAGCAGGATCTCCAGATAAGAGATAACCTACGATTTGATTTACAGGATTGTAACCACGTTCTTCAAGCGTGGTATAGACATTCTGTAGCACGGACTTGACATCTTCTTTCGGGATATCATCATAACTAAATTTCATCGTTTTGTCGAAGTTTTCCATTTTAAGACACGCCTCCCAGTTAGTATAGAATTGAACACACTCTCATTCTACACTACTCAGATGTTGAGTTATAGAGATTTAATATAATTTTTAATAAAACGTAAAGATTCTGTTATGTTCTCAGGTTCGCTGCCGCCACCTTGAGCCATATCAGGACGGCCGCCACCTTTACCGCCTACAACAGGTGCCATTTCTTTGATGATATCGCCAGCTTTCACTTGATCTGTTAGTGATTTAGGCACTGTAGCAATTAATGAAACTTTACCGTTCACATTGCTGACTAAAATGATAATCGTATCTTGTAATTTAGATTTGAAGTCATCCATTGTTTCACGAATCGCTTTAGGATTAGGTACTTCTACTTCAGTAGCTAACACTTTAAATCCATTAATGTCTTCTACTTGTTCAGTGATATCACCCATCTTCAATGAAGTGATTTCTTTGTTGAGTTGATCTACACGTTTATTTAATGATTTTTCTTCGTCGATTAATTGCGTCACTTTATTTACGACTTGGTCATCTGACTTCGCTTTTACTTGACCTTTGATCGTATTGAATTGAGATTGAATATCTTCTAGATACAAGAATGCTGCTTGACCTGTGAGCGCTTCGATACGGCGTACACCTGCACCTGTACCTGATTCACTTACGATTTTAAACAGGCCGATTTCAGCTGTGTTCGAAACGTGAATACCGCCACAAAGTTCAATAGAGAATGGTGCCATGTTGACAACACGCACGATATCGCCGTATTTTTCACCGAAGAGCGCCATTGCACCCATTTCTTTGGCTTCTTCAATTGGCATTTTTTGAATACTTACTTCAATACTATTCCAAATTTCTTCGTTCACACGACGTTCAACTTGTTCTATCTCTTCTTCTTTCATCGGTCCGAAGTGAGAGAAGTCGAAACGCATACGATCTGGAGCAACGAGTGAACCTGCTTGGTTAACATGATCGCCTAGCACTTCTTTTAAGGCTGCATGAAGTAAGTGAGTCGCACTGTGGTTCTTCTGAATTGCACGACGTTCTTTATGATTAACTGATGCTGAGACTTCTGCTCCGGATTTAACTGTACCGAATTGGACTTCACCAGTGTGTAAGTTCTGTCCATTTGGTGCTTTAATCACTTCAGTGACTTGAATTTCGAAATTCTCATTACTAATCGTACCGTGGTCAGCTACTTGACCCCCGCTCACAGCATAGAAAGGTGTTTCTGAGAGGATGAAATAGATTGTGTCACCCGCTTCTGCCTCTTCCACTTGTTCACCATTTGCAATGATATCCGTAATGGTTGTGACTTTATCCATCACATCGTAACCTACGAAAGTACTGTCAGTCGTAATATTCTTCAAAACTTCACTTTGTACTTGCATAGATTCTGAAGATTGACGAGCTTGACGTGCACGTTCACGTTGCTTACTCATTTCAGTTTCGAAGCCAGCCATATCCACAGAGAGATCTTCCTGCGCAGCCATCTCTTCTGTTAACTCAATAGGGAAACCATAAGTATCATACAGTTTGAATGCATCTTCCCCACTAATTTCATTCGTCTGGCCTTTCGCTTTAGCAATGAGATTGTTAAGGATAGACATACCTTCTACCAATGTTTCGTGGAATCGTTGTTCTTCTGATTTCACTACGCGTTTGATAAAATTAGCTTTCTCTTTCACGTTTGGATAGTAAGGTTCCATAATGTCTGCCACGATATCCACTAAGCGATACATAAATGGTTCGTGAATATCCAGTGATTGGCTGAAACGTACAGCACGACGTAACAGACGACGCAATACGTAGCCGCGACCTTCGTTAGCAGGTAATGCACCATCAGCAATCGCAAATGAGATAGTTCTTATATGATCAGCGATAACTTTAAATGCAACATCGTAGTCTTCCTGAGTTAAGTATTTTTTACCAGAAATAGACTCTACTTCATGAATAATTGGCATAAACAAATCTGTTTCATAGTTTGTGCGGACATCTTGTGAAATAGATGCCATACGCTCGAGACCCATACCAGTATCAATGTTTTGGTTAGGAAGTGGTGTATACGTATGATCTTTATTGTGATTGAACTCACTAAATACGAGGTTCCATACTTCTAAGTAACGTTCATTCTCGCCACCTGGATACATTTCTTCAGCTGGATCATCTTGACCATACTCTTCGCCGCGATCATAGAAGATCTCTGTATTCGGTCCAGATGGTCCTTCACCAATGTCCCAGAAGTTACCTTCGATACGGATAATACGGCTTTCTTCTAAACCGATATCTTCATTCCATAAACGGTACGCTTCTGTATCTTCAGGATGGATCGTTACATAAAGTCGCTCTGGCTCCATACCCATCCAGTCATCGCTTGTTAGAAATTCCCATGCAAATTCAATCGCTTCTTTTTTGAAATAATCACCGATAGAGAAGTTACCGAGCATTTCGAAGAACGTATGGTGACGTGCTGTAAAACCAACATTCTCGATATCATTTGTACGAATCGCTTTTTGAGAGTTCACGATACGTGGTTTACGTGGGATTTCACGACCATCAAAATATTTTTTTAACGTTGCAACACCAGAGTTTATCCAAAGCAATGAATCATCATCGATAGGGATCAGTGGCGCAGACGGTTCGACCATATGGTCATGTTCTTTAAAGAAATCTATAAATTTCTGACGTATTTCACTCGCTTTTAAATGCTTCATATTCAATCCTCCATTTTACTCTAATCATCTTTAAGATTATAGATAATACCGCTTCAACCTATAATATTTCTCTTAGCACGAAAAAAACGCTCATCCACAAGGGACGAACGTTTCGCGGTACCACCCTAGTTATAAATTGACGTTTCGCTAGCTATCATAACTCAACAGTCAATTTATCACTCAATAATCGTTATTCACTCTGACATAAAGTAGCGTTCAAACATGTTAGCTGTATCTCTCACCCAACGATACATCTCTGTATGCCTAACATGATTTACTCGTCTTTATGAATTTAATACTATTGTATGGGCTTTCGACTTTAAAGTCAATCACTGTTTCACGAAATCGTAAGGTGTGACTTGGCCCATGTTAATCATCGGATCGATTTGGTAGATCGTTTCTTCGGTAAGTACGACAGATGATGAGTCTTTCTGAAAAGATTCAGCCTCTTGTTGCGTGGAATCAGCTGCTGCACTTTCTGTCGCTGTTTGTGACGCTTGATCTGGAGCGTCTGATTCATTCTCATCCGTTTCTGTAGTGATATTAAAGTACGATTGCACGATGTGGCGTAGTTGGGTCAACCGTGTTTGTCCTTGAGTAGTCAATCCAATATGGAAAGCTTCAGGGTCACCTAATAGCACAAGGGATTGTTTCGCACGTGTAAGTCCAGTATAAAGGATTGGACGTTGTAACATGCGATAATATTGTTTCACCATAGGCATAATGACGATAGGAAATTCAGAGCCTTGTGATTTATGAATCGAAGTACAATACGCGTGTGTAAGCTCTAAGAAATCTTGTTTCGTAAAGATAATTTCGTTACCTTCAAAATCGACGATAATAATATCCTTATCGAGTTCGTTCTCTTTCGCCCAGAAGACACCAACGATGACGCCGATATCACCATTGAAGATATTATCGTTAGGTCGATTGACTAACTGTAAGACCTTATCTCCTTTACGGAAACTAACGTCCCCGAACGCGATTTCACGCTTATCATCAGATTTCGGATTGAGAATATCTTGTAGCACAGCATTTAATCTACGAATTCCTGCTGAGCCTTTATACATCGGTGCGAGCACTTGAATGTCGCTCATATCATAACCTTTTCGTACAGCACTTTGCGCGACTTTCTCAACGATATTTGGAATTTGTTCCGTACCACATTGGATAAAATTACGGTCATGAAACTTCTGCGTTATATCGATTTGTTGACCTAATTTGATACGGTGCGCCAACTCAATGATACTTGAGCCATCTTGTTGACGGTAAACCTCTGTTAGATTCACGCGAGGAATTGCTTGAGAATCAATGAGATCTTTAAATACTTGGCCAGGTCCTACTGACGGAAGCTGATCTTCATCACCTACGAAGATGATTTGCGCATCGAGTGGCACAGCATCCATAAACTGATGGAATAACCATGTATCCACCATCGACATTTCATCAATAATGATTAAGCTTGCATTGATCTCATTATCTAGAATGTCTTCAGGCTGTGTATCTTGATTCCAACCTATCAAGCGGTGAATTGTCATCGCTTCAAGTTGCGTCGCTTCAGCAAGGCGTTTCGATGCTCGACCTGTTGGCGCAGCTAGAACGATAGGATAATCATCTTCTTGATAGTCATCATAGTCTAATGACAGATCATGTATCTCTGCATAAAGTTCCACTATTCCTTTGATAACTGTCGTCTTACCTGTCCCTGGACCACCAGTGAGTAGCATCACTTTAGAATTGATTGCTGTTTCTAGAGCTTCCTTTTGAGATTTCGCATAACTCACGCCTTGGCGTTCTTCAATTTCACCAATGTGCATTTGTAAATCAGATTGTTCGAAGTGTTCGAGCTTTTGCGTGTAAGAGTAATTTCGGTAAAGGTTTTGGCTACTCTTAAGCTCGGAATAGTATAAGCTCGGTACAGCTAATTCCTCTTCCTGTTGAATCATTTTATTTTCTTCTACGAGTTCTTGAACCATTTTACTAATGTGGTCGGGAGTAATTTCGGCCTCTTGAGGATCAGTCAACATATCTATCGCTTCGTCATAAACTCTTGTCTTAGGCAAATATGTATGACCTTGCTTGATACAAGATTCCTCCAGCACGTAGAGAATTCCTGCTTTGAGACGCTCATCATCGTCATAAGCGATACCCATCTTACGTGCGAGTGTGTCAGCTTTGTTAAAACCAATCCCTTTAACGTCATATACCAGGCGATAGGGTTCTTTCTCTATGATTGCTAATGTTTCATCTAAGTAAGTTTGATAAATCGTCATAGCAAGTTTAGGTCCAAAGCCTAAATCATGTAAACGCACAATAATACGTTCTGTTTCTTGATTAGCTTGAATTTGTTCAGCAATTTGTTTACGTTTCTTCTTAGATAAGCCTGAAACCTTGTCTAAGACTGAAGCATCGTCAAGAATATCAGTAATAGCTGTTTCACCTAACGTATTAACGATATTCTGTGCGGTCTTTTTACCTACACCTTTAAACAATTCACTTGAAAGATAACTCACGATGGCTTCTTTCGTTTGTGGCAACTCTTTCTCAAAGGTATCTGCCTTGAGTTGCTTACCATACTTGGGATGAGAGACGACTTGCCCCTTAAAGGTATAAACATCACCCTCAACGATATCCGGGAAGAAGCCGACGACAGTAGCGAGATCATCTAAATCTTCATTCGTCTCAATCGTTTCCACTTTCAATACCGTATAGAAATTGTCCTTATTCTGAAATAAGATTGCGTCAATCGTGCCTTTAAGCATCGAATAGTTAAATAAAGTATCGTCAGCCATTCAAGTCGCCCTCCTTTCTCTTTAAAGTTGTTCAAAGGTTTGTAGTGCATGTTGACTCATGTGATGCTCAGGATTGATGTTAACTGCACGTTGGAAGTAATCCATAGCGAGCGCTTTATCTTCAGTGAGCATATACTGTGCGAGTCCAAGATTGTAAAGCGCATCCACATGTTTCTCGTCTAGTTCAAGCACGTGTTGGAGTTGAGTAACTGCTTGCTCATACAATTCCAAGTGACAGAGGACGAGTCCATATTGAAACTGAACTTCAACGTCTCCTTCGTCATCTAATTCAGCTGCACGCATGAGATATGGCATTGCTTCCTTATGTGCGCCAAGCTGATTAAATGACATGCCAATCATATAGTTGGTATCCACTTGGTGTACTTTAGGAGATTGAAGTGCTTGTTGATATAACTTAATCGCTTCGTTAAAACGCCCTTCGTTGTAGTAAACATTAGCAAGATTGTAAAATACTGCAGCATTCTCAGGGTCAAGTACGAGTGCACGCTGGAAAAATTTTTCTGCTTTTTCTACTTCCCCAGTTTCAGCGATGAGAATACCAGCATTAATGTAGTTCTCTATTTCTTTAGGATTACGTTCGATATTATTAAATAGCGCTTGTAAAGCTTGTTCTATTTCACCTTTTTTTATAAGTTCATAAATCTTTTCTTGTTCCACAAACACTACCTCATTTCATTAGGTCTTTGGTTCTATTCTACAATAACAATTTCATAAAAAGAAAGGGAGAGCAGGACAGAAATCTTTGATTTCGTAGTCCTGTCTCCGCAATTCAAAGATTAAGGTTCGAAAAAGTATTATGAACCTTACCTTTTCGAACCCAAATTTTAAAATATTAAGTACGTTTTTAACTTAACTTCTTAAACTACATAATCTAACTGACCACTATTTTTATAAACATCATCAATAGTAGCACCGCCGAGACAAACTTCACCGTCGTACAATACTACCGCTTGTCCTGGGGTAATTGCACGCACAGGTTGGTCGAAAGTCACGCGAATACTGTCGTCAGATTCACGTTGTACAAAGACCCCTGTATCTTTCTGACGGTATCTAAACTTGGCAGTACAGTGGAAGCCGTTCTCAAGGTCGACTGGATTGACGAAAGACACGTCAGAAGCGATGAGATAATCACTGTAAAGCGCATCGTTATCAAAACTTTGGCCGACATATAACACATTGTCTTCTAAGTTCTTACCTACAACGAACCATGGATCGCCGTCTCCGCCGATACCTAAACCGTGACGTTGACCGATAGTATAATACATTAATCCAGAATGTTGGCCTTTCACTTCGCCATCGAGTGTTTGCATTTCACCTGATTGAGCTGGCAAGTAATTAGATAGGAATTCTTTGAAATTACGTTCTCCGATAAAGCAAATTCCTGTAGAATCTTTCTTCTTCGCTGTAGCTAAGTTCTGTTCTTCAGCAATTTCGCGTACTTTAGATTTCTCAATATCACCGATTGGGAACATTACGTTTGCCAACTGCTCCTGAGAAAGTTGGTTTAAGAAATACGTTTGATCTTTATTATTATCTACACCACGAAGCATTTCTACATGACCGTCATCATGACGGCGTATACGGGCATAATGACCAGTTGCGACATAATCTGCACCCAAGTTTAATGCATGTTCTAGGAAAGCTTTAAACTTAATTTCTTTATTACACATCACATCTGGATTCGGTGTACGTCCTTTTTTGTATTCATCTAAGAAATACGTGAAGACTTTATCCCAATATTGTTGTTCAAAGTTTACCGCGTAATAAGGGATACCAATTTGGTTACAAACGGCGATGACATCGTTGTAATCTTCTGTAGCTGTACACACGCCATTTTCATCTGTGTCATCCCAGTTTTTCATAAAAATACCGATGACATCATAGCCCTGTTCTTTAAGTAAGTAGGCCGTCACGGAGCTATCGACACCGCCTGACATCCCTACGACTACTCTAATATCGCTGTTGTCCAACTAGACTTCCTCCTTTTTAAACTTATGATAAATCTTGTGAAGTTCTGCTACGACTTGTTTAATTTCACGTTCAGTCGTCATTTCGCTAAAACTGAATCGGATAGAGTGGAATGCGCGTTCTTTATCATACATGGCTGAGATGACATGGGAAGGATCAGTTGAACCTGCAGTACAAGCTGAACCTGAAGAAACATAAATATTCGCTAAATCTAATAAGGTAAGCAACGTTTCTACATCAATAAATGGGAAGTATAAATTGACGATGTGCCCTGTTGTTTCAACCATAGAACCATTGAGTTCAAATGGAATCGCACGATCTTGTAAAGCAACTAAAAATTGATTTTTTAAATTCATCAAATGTAGATTATTGTCATCTAATTCGTCCGTAGCCGTTTTTATTGCTTCACTGAGTCCGACAATTTGTGGAATATTCTCCGTACCTGCACGACGTTTAACTTCTTGTTCCCCGCCAAGTTGGCTAAACTGAATGTCCGTGCCATTTTTAACTAATAAAGCGCCGACGCCTTTAGGTCCACCAAACTTATGAGCAGTCAAACTCATCGTATCGATGTCTAGCTCGTGAAAGTCGACGGGTAAATGCCCTATCGCTTGTACAGCATCCACATGGAAATAAATATCTCTGTCTTGAAGTAAATGGTCAATATCAAACATTGGCTGAACTGTTCCTACTTCGTTGTTTACAAACATGATTGATACGAGAATCGTCTCTTCAGTTAAAGCAGATTCAAGTTGTTGTAAATCAACAAGACCTTCCTCATTCACGTCTAAATACGTGACCTTGAATCCTTCTTTCTCGAGTTGCTCAAACACATGCAGAACAGAATGGTGTTCAATCTTCGTTGTAATAAGATGATTCCCTTTATGTCGATTCGCATAAGCGAGCCCTTTGATTGCAGTATTATTAGATTCAGTGGCACCACTCGTAAAGATGACCTCGTTAGGTTGTGCGCCTAACTTCTCCGCTACTGTACGACGTGCGTCATCTAAATACTTACGTGCATCTCTACCTATATTATGGATAGAAGACGGATTACCATAATGATTCTGATAAATATCCATCATCGCTTCAACAACATTTGGCTTTACTGGAGTTGTAGCAGCGTAATCAAGATAAATTCCCATGTTTAAGACACTCCAATCTATATTCTTAACGCTACTATAATAGCACCTCTATACTTAAATTTCTACCGGCCTGTTTTAGTCATTATTGTAATATCTACCGTGTGTATAGGTAAAATGCTCTAACTTGAGCAAGTTAATATCTGAGTTATTGGGGAATTGTTAAAATATGTATATGCATTTAAATGAGGAGGATATCAATTGAAAAATATGAAACTATCCGCTTTAAACTTAGTGCCTATTCGTCAAGGTCAAACAGATCGCGACGCAATTAATGATATGGTGTCTCTAGGCCAACATCTTGAATCGCTTAATTATGAACGCTATTGGATAGCGGAACATCACAATGCGCCTAATCTTGTCAGTTCGGCGACAGTATTACTGATTCAACATATTCTAGAACATACATCTTCAATGCGTGTAGGTTCTGGCGGTATCATGTTACCGAACCATGCGCCACTTATCGTAGCTGAACAATTTGGTACGATGGAGACGATGTTCCCAGATCGCGTTGACTTAGGTTTAGGACGTGCACCGGGTACAGATATGATGACAGCTAGTGCTTTACGTCGTGATCAGCACAACGGCGTGTACGAATTTCCTGAAGAAGTCGAACAGTTAGAAACGTATTTCGGCCCTGCAAATCAACAAGCGTATGTTAGAGCTTATCCTGCTGTAGGTAAAAATGTGCCTTTATATATTCTAGGTTCTTCTACCGACTCTGCACATCTTGCAGCGCGCAAAGGTTTGCCGTATGTCTTCGCGGGACACTTTGCGCCACAACAGATGAAAGAAGCAATTGAAATTTATAAAGAGCTCTTTGAACCTTCCGAGCATCTCGCAGAACCCTATGTTATCGTGTGTCTGAATGCAATCGTTGCAGAGACTGACGAGCGCGCAGAGTACTTAGCTACGACACAAGCACAAACGATGATTAGCATCGTGCGCGGTCGTATGCAACCGGTTCAACCACCTACAGATGATTTACAAGGCCTACTCACTCCGAGAGAGTATGAAATGGCGAAACAGCGTTTAGCACAATCACTTATCGGTTCTGAAGAAACGGTTAAACAGAAATTTGAGGAGTTTGAAGCGACTTATGGAGAAGTTGACGAACTTATGGCAGTTAGCTATATCTATGACCAAGAAGCACAACATGAGTCGTATGAGCGCTTAATGAATATCTTTAATAGTAAAGATGACAAATAATAGTATATGTGTGAACGAAATGAAGTGGCTTTATTCACTTTAAACACAAAAACCGTCAATTTCCTGAGTTACGACTCAACAGAAATTGACGGTTTTTAATGTAAGAAGAAGCAATGATATAACCACTTCTTAAAACGTTTAGACGTTTGAAAGATTATTTATCTTTCTTGTCTTTTTTGTCGTCTTTTTTATCTTCACCTGTAACGGAATCAATTTTATCGCTTACTTCTTTCGCTTTATCATTGTCCGTTTTCTTTAAAGTGTCTGATACGTTTTTAGCTGCATCTTTGGCTTTATCTAAGAAATTTTCACTCATTATAGATAACTCCTTTCGATTAGTACATTACTTAGTGAATTTATCAATCACTTCAGTTGCTTTATCTTTCGCGTTTTCCACGAATTCTTTAGCTTTGCCTGAAGCTTTATCCTCTTTACCAGAATTCTCTAAGTCTTTGTTGTCTGTAGCGTTACCTACTGTTTCTTTGATGTTACCTTTAGCTTGTTCGAATTTACTTTCGTCTGCCATTGCGATGTCCTCCTTCGTTGGTGTAATTCTTTTATACCCCTATCTTTCAGATCTAAACATCTTGATTTGTAAAAAATAGGATTTCTTAGCGATTAATGTTGTTCTCATGTGAATTATTAGTTTTGTTTAAGGACTTATCTAGCTACTATTTCTTAAATATAGAACATATAGCCATCTAAATTGTTTGTTTCTTTATACTCTGCTAAATACTTTAATGTTGTGTTATCTAGAACTTCTCTCACGGCATCACGCATACGGATCCACAATTGCTTTTGTGCTGGTGGTTCTGATTCAATGCTTTCGACGAATGTAATCGGACCTTCAAGTAAGCGAATAATGTCACCTGCTTTAATTTCTTCAGCAGGGACACGAAGTTGATAGCCGCCTTTCGCTCCTCTCACACTGCGAATTAATCCCGCGTTACGCAATGGTCCGACTAATTGTTCTAGATACAAATCACTTAATTGATTCTCTTCTGCGATAGTTTTTAGAGAAACACAACCTTGGCCTTCTTTCTTAGCAAGGGAAATCATGAGTGTTAATCCATATCTGCCTTTTGTTGATATCTTCATTTTATTACCTCACTTAGTTCGAATACTGTTGCAATCTATTGTATCATCTCAAACGTATTATAACATTTATCAACTGTAAGTGTCTGTTTGTGTTATAAAATAAATAAAAAAATTAAACTGAACTCTAGGTCATACGGTTAATTTTACTCTACATAGCTGAACTTAAAATCATCTTCAACTCCCCTAGAGTATGTTAAAATCATAGCGAGAAAGGTGTGAATAACGTGGCAAACGAACCATTAGCTTCCAGAATGCGTCCGAACAATATTGACGAAATCATTTCGCAACAGCATCTTGTTGGAGAAAAAGGTATTATAAGACGAATGGTCAAGACGCGTCAATTATCATCCATGATCTTCTATGGGCCTCCAGGTATAGGAAAGACGAGTATCGCCAAGGCAATTGCGGGAAGTACGGAATATAAATTTAGACAGTTAAATGCGGTAACGAACACGAAGAAGGACATGCAAATGATTGTTGATGAAGCCAAGATGTCAGGCCAAGTCATCTTACTCTTGGATGAAATTCATCGACTAGATAAAGCGAAACAAGATTTCTTACTTCCTCATCTCGAGAACGGTAAAATCGTACTTATTGGAGCGACGACTTCCAATCCGTATCATGCGATCAACCCGGCGATTCGTTCGCGTGCACAAATCTTTGAACTCTATCCTCTCGATGAGGATGATATCTATCGTGCTTTAGAACGGGCATTGCATGATGAGACACGTGGATTAGGCAAATACAACGTTAAAGTTGATGACGAAGCGATGACGTATTTCGCTACGCAAAGTCAAGGTGATGTGCGCAGTGCGTTAAACGCTTTAGAACTCGCTGTCTTAAGTAGTGATGTTTCTCAGGATGATTTGCGTCATATTACATTACGAGATGCCGAAGACTGTTTACAACGTGGAGCGTTTCTAAGCGATAAAGATGGAGATATGCATTACGACGTGATGAGTGCCTTCCAAAAATCTATTCGTGGTAGCGATGTTAACGCAGCACTTCATTATCTTGCTCGTTTAATCGAAGCTGGCGATCTCCCTACGATTGTGCGTCGTTTGCTCGTGATTAGTTACGAAGATGTGGGGTTAGCTTCTCCAGGTGCTGGTCAGCGCACTTTGGCTGCGATTGAATCTGCTGAACGTCTCGGATTTCCAGAAGCTCGAATTCCTCTCAGTCAAGCGGTTATTGAGTTGTCGTTGTCTCCGAAGTCGAACTCCGCAATTACTTCGATAGATGCAGCACTAAGTGATATTAGAAAAGGCCAAGCGGGACAAATTCCAGATCATTTAAGAGATGGACATTATAGTGGTGCTAAGAAGTTAGGACGCGCGATAGGCTATCAATATCCACACAATCATGAAGGTGGCTTTGTTGCGCAACAATACCTTCCAGATAAGCTAAAAAATCGAATTTACTATGAACCTAAGACGACTTCGAAAAGTGAACAACAGTTTAAATCAGTACATGATAATATTCTTGCTGCTCAGAAAAAGTTGTGACAGTTCAATACTATGTTAGTTCTATGAGCCTGGGACATTAATGGAATTTAACTTTTGAGATAAATAAAAAGTAATCTTAAAATAAATTCTTGAGTAAATTTTCAATGTGTACTCGAGACGCTTGATGGAACTAGACCACAACGAAAATCCATTCTTCGAGCTCTTTGAGCGAAAAGAATTAGTTGAGTGTGGTCCTACGCAGTAGAGATCTGGATTCATAAGATGTTCAATTCTTATGAACCCTAGCTCTCCTTACGGGGGAAGCACTACGAAATCATAGATTTCTGTGCTTCTCCCAAGCAAGCGAGAGTTTTAACATTGAAAATAAATAAGTTTTAATTTTGTTCCAGGCGCTTATCTCTATTTGATATCTAAGCGTTGCTTTCCTAATTTTACAATACACGAATTATAAAATTGGCGTCGTTCATCCTCCCCTTTTATGAAAGGAATCAACCAATGTATTTTACACATAAGAAAGCCCTTACGCACTACAACCTATGGTATAATAAAGTTGTAAAAGATATATTCAACAACTTAAAGGGTGTGAACACACATGAGCAGAAAAAAGTATCAATTATTGGTGGCGGTAATACGGGAGCAACACTCGGATTTATTACTGCGACACACGAATTAGCGGATGTCGTACTCGTCGATATTCCTCAAGTCGAAGATCCGGTTAAAGGTAAAGCATTAGATATGTTAGAAAGTAGTCCGATCTTTGGCTTTGATGTCAATGTAACGGCAAGTTCAGATTACGAGAAGACGAAAGATTCAGATATCGTAGTTATCACTGCAGGTATTGCTCGTAAGCCAGGTATGAGTCGTGATGATTTAGTTCAAACGAACGAGAAAGTCATGAAAGAGGTTACGCAACAAATTGTTAAATATTCTCCAGACTGTACGATTATCGTGTTAACTAACCCAGTCGACGCGATGACTTATACTGTATATAAAACATCTGGTTTCCCTAAATCTCGCGTCATTGGTCAATCAGGTGTGCTCGACACTGCGCGCTATCAAACATTTATCGCTCAAGAGTTAGGTGTTTCTGTGAAAGATGTTCGTGGTCTAGTTCTTGGCGGACACGGTGATACGATGGTGCCACTCGTACAATCTACAAATGTAAATGGTGTGCCAGTGACAGAATTGATTGCTAAAGATAAACTTGATGCGATCGTTGAGCGTACACGTAAAGGTGGCGCTGAGATAGTAGGATTATTAGGAAATGGTTCAGCATATTACGCTCCTGCTGCGGCGATTTACAATATGATAGAAGCGATCTTAAAGGATCAACATCGTTTACTTCCAAGTATTGCCTTACTTGAAGGCGAATATGGTTTCAATGACATTTACTTAGGGGTACCAACGATTTTAGGTACAAATGGTGTAGAGCAGATCGTTGAATTAGATTTGAGTGAAGAGGAACAAACACAGTTGAAAGCTTCTGCAGAGGCAGTTAAAGAAGTTAAAAACGCATTAAGCTTCTAAACTCTAACGTGATTAAAAAGTACAAATATAAGGGTCACTTTCTCTTTGATGGGAAAGCGACCCTTATTTGATCTAGATACAAGATAGTTTATATCGTATTTCTAAGTTTCTTCATTATTCACAAATAGTTATGTGATTATTGTCCTTTATCTTTAATTCGGGTTACTGGAAAATCTTTCAGAATATCATTAACCACGTAACTTGCGCAGATAAGTCCTACTGTACTCGGTACGAAAGCATTTGAAGATGGAGGCATCTGCCCTTTTCTTGTCGCAGCATTCGCGTCGCCTACGACTTCTTTAACATCTTCACGAATAACGATTGGACTTTCGTCAGAAAATACGACTGGTACACCCTTTTTAATCCCATCCTTTTGTAATTTACGTCTAATGATACGCGCGATAGGATCAGTATGTGTTTCAGAAATGTCAGCAATCTCAAATCTCGTAGGATCCGTTTTATTTGCTGCTCCCATGCTTGAAATGACTTTAATATTGCGTTTCAAGCACTCCTTCATTAAATGCACTTTATACATAATTGTATCGCTGGCGTCTACAAAGTAATCGATATCATAATTATTAAATAAATCTTCGTACGTTTCTTCAGTATAGAACATATGTAATGATGTGACTTTGCAATTTGGATTGATGAGTTTAATTCGTTCTTCCATTAAAGAAACTTTACTCTGACCGATGGTTGTTGTGAGCGCATGAAGCTGACGATTGACGTTTGTGATATCGACATCGTCTTTATCAATCAAAATAATATGACCAATGTTTGTACGTGCGAGTGCTTCAGCTGCGAAAGAACCTACACCACCTACACCTAGTACGACGACAGTCTTGTCATGTAATCTCTCAATACCTTCTGAACCATATGCAAGTTCATTACGTGAAAATTGATGTTTCATGTTCAAACTAACTCCTATTCCTACCAACTTCTGTTATTAAAATCAAAAAAATACGCAAGGCGAACGCCTTGCGCATGATAGAATCCGTTCGTGCCGTAGTTGTAAAAAGCTTGATCATTCGGCCTGCTAAGTACAGGTGGGTGCCCTGTTTCTTGGTTTGCAAGTCCTCAGAACGAGGCATGTGCGCCGCAAGAAAACCTATTGGGCTCCCGGATCAAAGAGTGTTAGGCCCAAATAAAAAGCAAACTTTCGAACACAACAGGTTCTATCTCTATGGTTTAATAGTACCACATTGACTGGCGCATTGAAATTAATTAACTCAAGATTGGACACACTGCCTAGTAATCTTAAATTAATGTTTAATGCGTAGTGATAATTCGTCTAATTGTTTATCAGACACTTCGCTTGGAGCGTCAGTTAAGAGACATGTTGCTGATGCTGTTTTAGGGAAGGCAATTGTATCTCTTAAGTTAGTGCGACCTGTAAGTAACATTACGAGGCGGTCTAAGCCAAGTGCAATACCACCGTGTGGAGGCGCACCATATTTGAATGCATCGAGTAAGAAACCAAATTGTTCTCTCGCTTGTTCTTCAGTAAATCCAAGTACTTCAAACATTTTAGCTTGCAAGTCTTCGTTATGAATTCTGATTGAACCTCCGCCGAGTTCATAACCGTTAAGCACAATGTCATATGCATTTGCTTGTGCATTTTCAGGTTCAGAATCTAATTTAGCAATATCTTCTTCTTTCGGTGAAGTGAATGGGTGGTGAGCGGCTACGTAACGTTTAGCATCTTCATCATATTCAAGAAGTGGCCAATCTGTTACCCATAAGAAGTTTAATTTAGATTCATCGATAAGATCGAGTTCACGCGCAAGTTTCAGACGTAAAGCACCTAAACTTTGTGCTACTACTTTAACTGAATCTGCGACGAAGAAGACGATGTCGCCAGATTTCGCTTGAGTTAATTCGCTTAGGCGTGACACGTGTTCTTCTTCAAAGAAACGCGCAATCGGACCGTTGAGACCATCGTCTGTAACTTTAACCCATGCGAGACCTTTAGCACCGTAGATATTCACAAATTCCATGAGTTTATCAATATCTTTACGTGTATATTTGTCTGCAGCATCTTCCACGACGATCGCTTTAACTTGACCGCCACTGTTTACAGCATTGCTAAATACTTTAAAGTCCATTGTTTCACCGAGTTCAGATACGTCAATGAGTTCCATACCGAAACGTGTATCCGGTTTGTCAGAACCGTAACGTGACATCGCTTCAGCGTAAGTCATACGTGGGAATGCACCTTCAAGTTCAACGCCTTTCACATCTTTGACGATTTTTTGAAGAAGTTCTTCTCCCATTTCAATCACGTCTTCTTGGTCTACGAAACTCATTTCGATATCGACTTGAGTGAACTCAGGTTGACGGTCCGCACGTAGGTCTTCGTCACGGAAACATTTAACGATTTGATAGTATTTGTCGAAACCACTGATCATTAATAATTGCTTAAAGATTTGTGGTGATTGTGGTAAGGCGTAGAATTCACCTTCATGAACACGAGATGGAACGAGATAGTCACGTGCACCTTCTGGAGTTGATTTCGTTAATACTGGTGTTTCAACGTCATAGAATCGAGCACCATCTAAATATTCACGAATTGATTTAGTTGTTTGATGACGCATTTTGAAAGTTTGTGCGAGTTCTTGACGACGTAAGTCAAGGTAACGATATTTCAGACGTACGTTTTCGTCTACATTAATGTTCTCTTCGTTAATCGCAAATGGTGGCGTTTGAGATTTATTGATGATTTCAATGTTAGAAACTTGTACTTCTACGTTACCTGTTTTGATTTTAGGGTTGACTGTTTCAGGGTCACGCTTTTTAACTACACCTTGAACTTCTACGACATACTCTGAACGAACTGTTTCAGCCACTTGAAGGGCTTCTTCAGAGAATGAAGGGTTGAAGACGATTTGAACATGGCCTTCACGGTCTCTTAAATCTACGAAAATGAGACCACCAAGGTCACGACGGTTGTGTACCCACCCTTTCAATGTTACCTCTTGTTCTAAATATTCTTCTGTGATTAAACCACAATATGTTGTACGTTTAGACATTCTATCTACTCCTTATTTAGTAAAAAATTCAGCGATTTGATTTAAAGCTATTTCTTCAGATTCACCTGATTGCATATCTTTAATTGCAATGCGTTGTTGTTCTAATTCTTGATCTCCGATGACGACAGTGTAACGGGCATTCAGTCGATCAGCTTGTTTCATCTGTGCTTTGATTTTACGATTTAAATAATCTTTATCGACACTGATACCTTGCTTTCTTAAATCATTGAGCAAGCGTACAGCATAACGATCAGCTTCATCACCCATTGTCACGACGAAGAGATCTAGAGGTTCTTCGTCAACGAGCTCGATGCCCTCTTGTTCCAATGCCATTAACAAGCGTTCAATACTTAGTGCGAAGCCGATACCTGTTTGATCTGGTCCATCAAGTAATTGTAGTAGTCCATTGTAGCGACCGCCACCACAAAGTGTAGTGATCGCACCATCGTAATCAGGATCGTCAATCATCAATTCGAAAGCCGTATGCGTGTAATAATCTAAACCACGAACAAGGTTAGGATCTTCTTCGTAGCGAATATTCAAGTCATCTAAGTGAGCTTTCACTTGGTTGTAGTACGCTTGAGACTCGTCATTGAGATAATCTGTGATTCGCGGTGCAGTCTTCACTGCTTCTTTATCGCGATCCACCTTACAATCCAGAATACGCATAGGGTTAGTGTGTAGTCTTGATTGACAATCTTGGCAGAAGTCGTCGATTACAGGTTCAAAGTGTTTCACTAATGCTTGATTATATTCTTGACGAGAATCAATATCACCAATACTATTGATGACTAGTTTTAGATTTTTTAAGCCGAATGATTCGTATATATGTACGACCATAGCTAGTACTTCGGCATCAATGCTTGGATCTTCTGAGCCGATCGCTTCAACACCGAATTGAGTGAACTGACGATAACGGCCCTTTTGTTTGCGTTCATAACGGAACATGGGCCCTACATAATAAAGTTTCACGGGTTGATTCGCTTGCCCCTGCATTTTCTTCTCTATATAAGATCTCACTACGGCAGCTGTACCTTCTGGTCTCAAAGTAAGGTCGCGATCACCTTTATCTTTAAAATTGTACATTTCTTTCTGTACAACATCAGTGGAATCGCCAACACCTCTGGCAAAGAGATCTGTACTCTCAAAGATAGGTGTGCGAATCTCTTGATAGTTATACAGCTTCATTAATTTTTCAAGTCTGGATTCGATAAATTGCCATTTCTTCGTTTCTCCAGGAAGTATATCTTGCGTACCTCTTGGTATATTAATCATAGAATCTCTCCTCTTCTACATTAAAAAAGCCCTTGCGTGATACCATTAATCACACAAGGGACGAATTTCCGTGTTGCCACCCTCATTGGTTACATTTGACATATAACCCACTCTCGACGTTTATCGGACGTCACGCGCTTTACTCTCGTAAAGTACCTCTTCTTGTGTTCCACCTACAAGTTACTCAGCGTCTTCTTTCAGCTATGAATGACGTCTCTACAAGTTCTTCGATTAAAAAGCAATGTCAACATCTACGTTCATCGCATCAAAGAACTTTACCTCTTTCACATGTAGTTATCAAGAATATTAACGGTCAATACTATTAGATTCAATCTATATATTAAAGGCTTTCGTGGTTGTTTGCAAGTATTAGTTACTAAAATATATTTTTAGTCCATCAACGACTGCTTCTTCTACAACATGACGATGTAACTTATCAGTAATCATATCTTCGTCAGTGGGATTACTAATGTAGCCTAATTCTAGTAATACTGCAGGCTGATTGGTTTGTCTTAATACTTGGAAATTCTCTTGCTTGGCTCCTCGATTACTAAGCAAGGCTTTTTTCTGAATGCTTTGATTCAACGTCTCGGCTAAACTTTCTTGACTATCACGATACCAGTAGACTGTGCCTCCGTTGGCTTTCGTCGAATCGAGTGAGTCATTATGTATACTGATATACGCATCACCTTTTAAATTGCGGTCACTCAAAGAGACGTATGAGTCGTCTTCACGCGTCATTTTAACATGTGCGCCTTCACGCGTAAGTAGTGACTTTAACTCCTTAGCTGTTTTAAGGGTATAAACTTTCTCTAAGCTCTTTTTTTGAGTACGACTTGAAGCGCCCTGATCACTACCACCGTGACCAGGGTCGAGGACAATCGTCTTACCTTTTAAAGAATCTTTGCTCGCAGTGACATCTTTCTTAATATCTAGATTCGTATGCCAACCGGCGATCCAACCCTTTTCTTTCTTATTATGCGATTCAACTTGAATCCATTTACCAGATTTACCTATTTTATGAAAGTTATCACCTTTATGCACGGGATAAAGTTCTGGGTAAGCAGCATTCGGACCAGTGCGTAACTCAGCATCTTGCGTCACATAAATCGTACTACTATTCTCATCGTTGTGATTCATCACCATAAATAAGAAGATGACGAAGATTAGAAAAAGTACTAAGGCAATGAGTGTGGGCAGATTCCACATTCGATGTTTACTCAGCCATCTACGTACTCCTGTCATAGAATCTTACCGTCCTGACTTTCATAAATAACCGTTACAGGGCCATCATTAGCGATATCCACTAACATGTCTGTTCCGAATTCGCCTGTCTTAACGGTAATCCCATAACTTTCTAACGCTTGGTTAAACTTCTGATACATCTCTGTAGCCTCGTCTGGCGGCATAGCGTTAGAGAAACCAGGGCGATTCCCTTTTTTCACATCTGCATATAACGTGAATTGCGAAATAGATAAGATTTCACCTTCAACTTGCTGAATGTTTAAGTTAAGTTTCCCATTATCGTCTTCAAATAAGCGTGCATGCGCTATTTTTTTGGCTATTGCTTCTACGTCTGCTTGTGTAGATGCTTTGCCGAGACCTACGAGTAGACAATATCCTTGTTGAATCTCATTGTGTATTGAGTCATTTGAGACACTCGCATGTTTCACACGTTGTACTACTACTTTCATCTTTATATCACACCTCTAATTCCACACACGTGACACTGTATACACGTCACCGAGTTGCTTAATCTTCTCTACAACTTTGAAGACTTCGTTGACGTTCTTAACCATCACGCTTAAGTTAATAGTTGCATTCTTCTCGACATCAGATTTACCTGAGACTTTGACGAGATGACTCGTCGTTGAGTTAACTGCCTGTAAAACTTCGTTAAGTAGTCCGTTACGATCATATGCTGAAATCTCTAAGTCGACTTGGTAACGTTGCATAGCATCTTTTGATTTCACCCATTCTACATCAATTAAACGCTCTTGTTCGTTTCTGATATTTGGACAGTCAGAACGGTGAACTTTGATACCATGTCCCTTAGTGATATAGCCTACAATATCATCGCCAGGAATCGGATTACAACATTTAGAAAGTTTGATGAGTACGTTGTCTAAACCTTCAACATACACACCACTTTCTGTCGTAATACTATCTTTAATCGGCACCGTTTTGCTAACTTCTTGAGGGTCATTTAAAGCTTTCTGTTTGTCGAGTACCCGTTGTTTTTCAGATAACTTATTGACGATTTGTAAAGCAGTCACGCCACCAAATCCAACCGCGGCAAATAAATCATCACTGTTAGAGAAATTATATTTTTCGTTCACAACTTCGATATTTTCTTCAGTTAAAATATCTTCGACTCTATAGCCCTGATCTCTTATTTCAGCTTCGACCATGAATTTACCTTTTTCAATGTTAGATGAGCGATCTTGCTTTTTGAAGAAGCTTCGGATCTTACTTTTAGCACTGGAGGATTTTACGATTTTCAACCAGTCACGGCTCGGCCCATAAGAATGTTTACTCGTTCTAATTTCAACGATATCGCCGGTCTGTAACACGTAATCAATCGGTTCAATCTTGCCATTGACTTTCGCGCCGATCATCTTATTCCCTACTTCGCTATGGATAGCATAAGCGAAATCAATAGGGACTGCACCATAAGGTAGCTCGATGACATCACTTTGAGGCGTAAAAGCATACACTTTATCACTTTGTAAGTCGAATTTAAGGGATTCCATAAATTCTTGAGCATCTGAAGTCGTCTTGTCTGTTTCAGCAAGTTCCTTTAACCAATTGAGTTTATTCTGGAAGTCTTGGGTCTTGCTATTCACTTTCTTACCTTCTTTATAAGCCCAGTGTGCAGCTACCCCGTGCTCAGCAATTTCATGCATTTCGTAGGTACGAATTTGAATTTCTAGTGGATCGCCGTTCGGTCCTACCACAGTAGTATGGAGTGATTGATACATATTCTGTTTAGGCATAGCGATATAGTCTTTGAAACGACCTGGCATCGGTTTCCACAATGTATGAACCAAGCCTAATACTGCATAACAATCATTAATACTGTTCACGATGATACGAATAGCAAGTAAGTCGAATATTTGATCGAATTGTTTCTTCTGCTTCACCATTTTACGGTAAATGCTATAAATATGTTTCGGACGACCATTGATTTCGCCTTGAATATTCATTTGTTGCATTTCTGAATTGATGTGATCAATCGCATGCTCGATATAAGCTTCACGCTCACTCCGCTTTTTCTTCATTAAATTAACTATTCTGAAATATTGTACACTATCTATATAGCGTAATGCAGTATCTTCGAGTTCCCACTTGATCGTATTGATACCAAGACGATGTGCTAATGGCGCGTAAATTTCTAGCGTTTCCTTTGAAATACGGACTTGTTTATCACGCGGCATAGCTTTCAAAGTACGCACGTTATGTAAGCGGTCTGCAAGTTTAACTAAGATCACGCGCACATCTTTAGCTAATGCGATAAATAATTTGCGGTGATTTTCAGCTTGTTGTTCTTCTTTCGAACGATATTTGACCTTTTTTAGCTTTGTCACGCCTTCAACTATGACTGCGACTTCTTCGTTAAAGATATTTTTCACATCGTCGAAGGTATAAGGTGTATCCTCGATGACATCATGAAGAAAGCCAGCAACAATAGTTGGACCGTCTAAGCGCATTTCAGTCAGTATTCCTGCTACCTGGATGGGATGCATAATGAAAGGCAAGCCATTTTTACGGAACTGGCCTTCATGAGCTTCGTAAGCGATATGATAACTTTTAAGTACATATTCGTAATCATCTGGAGAAAGATACGATTTCGCTTTGGATAATACTTCGTCTACGCTGTATGGATATTCGTTATTCAAGTTAGACACCCCTATACCTTATTACTGAAATTCCTTATTGTACGTCATTTATTCTATATTGTAACTTACCAGACTGGCTTCACGTCAACTGTCCTCGTTCAATAGAATATTAGTTCTATCATACTACAACTTTTCACAGAAATAAATCACTTCAATTACAAGATAGATTGAGAAGTTAAAATACATTAGCGAACAGGAACCATTATGAGTGTTTAACCTCCCTTTTACCCTGACAAGCTAAAACAAACTCGCTCCAAAGTAGAATGAGTCTACCTTAAAGCGAGTGCTTATTATACGTATGGAATTCAATGAATGACGCAGATGCGCTTATTCATCATATGAAATTAAACGATAAACGTCATAGTCTTTAATGCGCTCAATACCATTTAAATACTTGAGTTCAATTAAGAAAGCGATACCCACGACGATGCCACCAAGTTTCTCGACTAAGCCAATCGCCGCCTCAATCGTACCACCAGTAGCAAGTAAATCATCAGTGATAAGGACACGTTGACCAGGTTTGATCGCATCCTCATGCATCGTTAAGACATTCGTGCCATATTCGAGTTCGTATTCATAACGGATGACTTTACGTGGTAACTTGCCTTCCTTACGAACAGGAGCAAATCCAATGCCCATAGAGTAAGCGACAGGACAACCGATGATAAACCCGCGAGCTTCAGGTCCAACGACCACATCTACGTCACGCTCTTTCGCATATTGGACGATTTGATCTGTAGCATAACCAAATGCTTCACCATTGTCCATTATCGTCGTGATATCTTTAAAGCTTACCCCTGGTTGTGGCCAATCTGGCACCTCTGATACGTATCTTTTTAAATCCATAAGATTTGCCTCCTAATTATTGTTCATTTCTGCTTTAATCCAGCTTTTTAGTTTATTAAAATCTTCATATAGAAGCAATTGTTCTACTTCAATTCGAGACTGACGTGCTTGGTATAGTGAGCTTGAGTCAATTGCCTTCGTTGTTGAATCAGGGTTAATCACGATGAGGTCTTCTTCATTTTTGATAAAATTCAAGTCGTAGAAGACGCGTAAAATAAATTTCAGATGATCGGGTTTGATTCTCAAGTACTCACATAATTGCATGCCTTCAGACGCTAAATTTAAATTTCCTTTTTGATAAATCGCTTTATAGCAAGCTTTAAAACTTTCTATCTTCGGAATACCTTCAAAGTACACAGAATGCTGGTGCGTTAAAACTAAATAAATTTGTGCATTATTAATCTGTTTCAATGTTTTTTGCATCGCTGATAGCGTTTCTGGCAACTCCATCAATACATATTTCTCATAAGGCTGTTGGAACGTTTCACCATAGTAGTAATGGTGTTCTGAAGGTTTATCTTGCTCACTTCGAATGATATAGGCGACTTCATTACTATTTTCAAAAGAAATATGCTTGTTTTTACTACGATAATCCAAGATTTGTAATTGATTGCTTGCTAAATCTTGAATCATCAATTGTGGAGATTGATGACCGTTCCACTCATTAATTTCAAGCGTACCAATTAAATCAAGTGGTTGGCTTTCACCGAGTTCCGATGCTAACTGGCCATGCTGCCAGTAAAGCGCTTGAAGACGATCTGCGCCAAGCGTCAGCTTTAAATGACGTTTCTCTTGACCGATGCCTTTCGCTTGAATCACGTTAATATCACTCAGTTTAAAGCACGGCATAGCAAAATCGGTACCGAATGGACGTAGTTTCTGTAAATCTCTTATATTATTAACCGAAATATCAGATTCTGCTATCTCAACATCGACTTTCTTCGTTGGAACGAGTGAGACTTGTTTAGCTAAAGCTTGCATTGTTTGATCTAGTGCTTGATGTAAAGGTTCAATATTCTCAATCGGTAAAGTCATACCCGCTGCCATGTGATGACCGCCAAATTTCGTAATCAAATCGGATTGTTCGCTCAAGATTTCAAACATAGAGACTTGATCAATACTGCGAGCAGAACCTTTCGCATGATTCTGAGCTTCATCGATATTTAAGATTAACGTCGGTAGATGATAGGTTTCCACTACACGAGAAGCGACGATCCCTAACACGCCCTCATGCCAATCTTGTTGGGCTAACAATAAGAACTTCGAGCCTTGTTCAACTTGCTCTTGCGCCATTGCCATAGCTTGATCAGCAATAGCTTGCACGATATCTTTACGTTCATTATTAAAATATTCAACTTGCTCAGCTAAAAATTGAGCTTCTTCCATTTCATCTGTCATCAATAACTCAGCAGCAAGACTCGCATCTTCTAATCGCCCTACCGCATTTAAACGCGGCCCGATAATAAAACCTATCGTTTCTTCTGTGATCGTTTGATCGAAACCCGCTTGTTGCAACAAAGCTTTGATAGGAACCGGAAGATGTTCATTGAGAACTGCTAGACCTTCTTTGACTAAAGTTCGATTCTCATCCGTCATCGAAACCAAGTCTGCAATTGTTCCTATTGCTACTAAAGCTTTGAAATAGCTAGGAGGATGCTCTAATAATGTTTGTGCCAGTTTATAAGCTACACCAGCACCACATAAGTATTTAAATGGATAATCGTAATCTGGATGCATCGGATGTACTATGGCATATGCTTCTGGTAACGTGGGCCCTATTTCGTGATGGTCAGTCACAATAACGTCAACACCTTGGTCTTGTACGAGTTTAATTTCGTGATGACCTTGAATACCATTATCGACTGTAATGATCAGTGAGACACCTTCATCAACTGCATTCTGGAAAGCTAATTCGTTAGGTCCATAACCTTCAGAGAAACGGTTAGGTATGTACCAACCGACGTGAGCACCTAATTCTCTCAGTGTTTTTACAAGAATGGTTGTTGAGGTTACCCCATCAGCATCATAATCCCCATAAACGAGGATGGTTTCATTGCGATCCAGCGCTTGATTAATCCGTTCGACCGCTTTAGTCATATCACTCATTGTTTCAGGATCATGAACAAATTGTCCTTTGAGCAAGCGTTCAATCTCTTCTGCTGTAGTGATTGCTTTACTTTCTAACACTTGTTTCATGATAGGAGTCAATTTAAATTGTTGTGCGATGTCGTCAGTAATTTGATTGTCGTTCGTTTCTGATAAAAGCCAATTGTATTTCGGTTTAATCATTTTTACGCCCTCATTTCCACAAGTCATTATACAAGACAACCGCGTAAATAAAAAGTATCTCTTCTTCGTTCAAACGATATTTCAAAGAGAATGCGCCTGGGATGTTAATAGAGATGATCTTCTGAGATCTATAAAAACTAAGCTTAAAATAAATTTTCAATGTGTACTCGAGGTTCCTGTAGTCCCTATGATTTCCGAATATATATTACAGTACGCTAGTAATGTCTTAAATATATTGCCTACCTCATTAATGGATAGAATCCATGTATGAAAGTATGATTACGTTCAAAAATAAGTTCTACCATAGAAACCAAAAAAGCCCGTAGACGAAGTTGTCTACGGACTCGATATCAAAGATTATACTAAAATCTTTTCATCATTTGATTTTTTCTCTTTGTGAACGACAAGTTTACCATTATTTTTCTTCAACTCGCGTTTTTTCATAATACCCCAAAGAGGTACGGCGATGAATACAGATGAAATCACACCTGAAACTAAGCCGATGAGTAATGCGAGTGAGAAGTTAAAGATACTTGTTGCACCAAAGATGAGTAATGCGATAACCACAACGACTACAGTGAGCACTGTGTTAATAGAACGTGTCATGGTTTGTCTAATTGATCTATTGACGATGTCGTCAATTTGTTCAGGCTCGCGAATGACTTTCACTTTCTGCAAGTTCTCACGTACACGGTCAAAGGTAACGATAGTATCGTTGATTGAATAACCGACAATCGTTAAGACGGCTGCGATAAATGTGATATCTACTTCTAATCTAAAGATACTGAATACCGCAACCATGATAAAGACGTCGTGGAGTAAAGCGAGAATTGCGGAAAGACCCATGCGCCACTCGAAACGTAGTGTAACGTAAATAATGATACCGATCGAAGCGAGTGCGAGAGCTTTCATCGCGTTCTTAGCTAACTCTTGACCAATGAGTGGTGAAACAGTATTGACTGTTGGATCATGGCCGAATTTATCATGAACCATATTTTTCAGTTTAGAAACTTGGTTTTTATTTAAGTCATCTTTGAATTGCACGGTAACATTTTTACCACTTTCGCCAATTGAGATTTGATCTGGCTTGTAATTCGCTTTATCAAATGTCTCAGTGACTTTATCTTGTTTCACTTTGTTATCTGTAGTGAAGTCCACACGTGTACCACTTGAGAAGTCGATACCTAAGTTCAATCTAAAGATGAAGAGAATGACTGCACCGACGATAACGATAAGCACACTTAGTGTTAATAGTGGTTTCGCTAATTTCATAAAGTCCAGACGTTCATAAGGCGTCTTGAGATCATGAACATCTTTACCTTCGTTAATATCGTGGCGATCTTTCTTAGACACACCGAATAGCCAGTATGATTTCTTGAAGTAGTTTGAAGAAATCAGTAATGACATTAGAATTCTTGATAAGAATACAGCAGTCACGAAGATCATCAAGATACCGAGTAAGAGTAACGTTGCGAAACCTTTAACTGAACTTTCCCCGAAGAAGAATAGTACAGCAGCAGCGATGACCGTTGTTAAGTTGGCATCGACAATCGTTAAGAACGAGCTCTTATTCGCTTTCTTATAAGCCTGTTTCAATGTTCGTCCGACTTTCAATTCATCTTTAATACGCTCGTACATGATAATGTTGGCGTCCACTGCCATACCTACACCGAGCACGAGGGCTGCGATACCTGGCAATGTGAGCACACCAGAAATAAAGTTGAAAGCGACGAGAGTTAAATAGATATATGCAGTTAATGCGATGTTAGCGACTAAACCTGGAAGTCTGTAGAAGCCAAGCATAAATAAGTACACTACTGCAACACCAACAAGAGATGCAAAGAGTGTCTTGTTCAACGCATCTTGACCAAATTGTGCGCCGACTGAGTTAGAGTAAATTTCTTTCAAGTCGACTGGAAGTGAACCTGCATTGAGTAAGTCAGCAATTTGTTTTGCACGTTCTACGCCTTCCTTACCATTGAAGCCACCAGAAATTTCAACACTATCACTGTTGATTGGTTGATCTACATTGGCTGCAGAAACGTACTTCGGTTTCTTACCTTCTTGTTCTTTCTTAGACTCTTTATGGTAAGAATCGCCTTTTTCATAGTCTAACCAAACGACCATGACATTCTCTTTTTTCTTAGAGATTTCTTCCGTAACCTTTCTGAACTTATCAGAATCTTTCACTTTGAAAGTAACGGTTGGTGAGTTTGTGTTTTGTTTAAATTCTTGTTTCGCTGTCCCTTGTTTCAAGTCTTTACCTGTAAGTTTGACGTTATCATCAGCGTCACGTACAGTGAGTTTCGCTTTAGAAGAGAGGATGTCTCGTGCTTGCGATTGGTTCTTGATACCAGCAAGTTGTACACGAATACGGTTCTTATCCTCTACTTGAATCTTCGGCTCGGATACACCGAGAGAGTTGACACGGTTCTCCAACGTTTTAGATGTGGATTTAACCGCTTTATCGTCAATCTTATCACCTTTGTCTAGTGGGTTAACTTGATAGAGGACTTCGAATCCCCCTTGCAAGTCTAGACCTAAGTTTACGTTTTTAACTACGCTCTTATATGTAAGTCCCATACCAGCGAATAATAATACGACTAACAGTATAAACGCAGCTATTCTACTTCCTTTCTTCACATGAACACCTCATTGTTAACTAATGTCTTAATCATACTTGATACGTATGCGTTAGTTCAAGCTATTATCGGTCTTTCTCTTTGTCTATGACCTACTTATAATAACATACAACATTTATAATCCAAACTATCAAAGTATTTCACAATCTATTATGTATCTTTGTTCAGTTGAAGTCACTAAATATCTATACGAATAGTAAGATTCCACTTTTAACCTTTCTCAATAGATTAAAAAAAGGATTCAAGTTGATACTGTCCAGTACATCTTGAACCCTTCCTCATTCCATGACGTTATGTCATAGTGATTAATTATGATGGATCAATTTGTTTGATCGCTTGTTTCTCTATAGCGAGTTCTTCGCCTTTATCGTTTAACACGAGAACGACAACATTGTCATCAACGCTACGTACTTTCGCTTTGATACCACCTAAAGTAGTCACATGTTGACCTGACTCGAGTTGTTTTAACATTTCACGATGTTGTTTCTGTCTCTTCTGTTGTGGACGTACCATGAACAAATACATCACAAGGAAGAGTACAACGATAATTATAATTTGCACAGTTAATTAACTCCTTTATTGATCAATATTTGTATAATTAAGACGGATCCACTTGCTTGATTGCAGGTTTTTCCATAGTAATTTCTGTGCCTTTGTGTAACTTGAGCACGACTGTTGTTTCATCAACAGAGTGAACAGTTCCTTTAATGCCACCAATTGTAGTTACTTTTTGACCTTCACTTAATTGTTGCACCATTTCACGATGTTTCTTCGCTCTTCGTTGTTGTGGAATAATCATAAACACAACTAAGACGATTAATAGAATAATAGGAATGATAAGACCCATTACTGAACCCATTGTTATATTCCTCCTCAGTATTATTAAAAGTTTTTAGGGTTATCTACATTGAGACCATATTGTTCAAAGAATTCTTCTTTGAAATCTAATAGTCGATCTTCTCTAATCGCTTGTCGAATTTGCTCCATCAATTTGAGAAGAAAATGTAAATTATGATAAGTAGTAAGACGGATTCCGAATGTTTCTTCTGCTTTTACTAAATGTCTGATGTAAGCACGACTATAATTACGACAAGTATAGCAATCACAGTTTGAATCAAGCGGTCCTAAATCATCTTTGTACTTGGCATTCTTAATGACGAGACGTCCGTTAGAAGTCATACAAGTACCGTTACGCGCTATACGTGTTGGTAGCACGCAATCGAACATATCCATACCACGAATACTACACTCAATTAATGCATCTGGAGAGCCTACTCCCATTAAATAGCGTGGTTTATCAAATGGCATAAATTGTTCGGTATACTCAACCATCTCGTACATTGTCGGCTTCGGCTCACCAACTGATAGTCCTCCAATCGCATAGCCTGGGAAATCAAGTGCAACGAGTTCTTCAGCACTTTGCTTACGTAAGTCTTTGTACTCGCCACCTTGTATAATACCAAACAATGCTTGGTCCTCTGGTCGTTGATGCGCTTCTAAACAACGCTTCGCCCAACGCGACGTACGTTCGATTGAATCCATAACATATTGATATTCAGCTGGCATGGGTGGACATTCATCAAAGGCCATCATAATATCGGAACCTAAATCATTCTGTATTGCCATAGATTTCTCAGGGCTCAAGAATAGTTTAGACCCGTTTTTATGGTGACGAAATGCGACACCCTCTTCAGAAATTTGTCTTAAATTACTCAAACTAAAGACCTGATAACCACCTGAATCTGTAAGGATGGGACCATCCCAATTCATAAATTGATGTAGTCCCCCACTCTTTCTGATAATATCATTTCCGGGTTGCAACCACAAATGATAGGTGTTCCCCAAGATAATCTTAGCCTCCATTTGATGCAACTCTTCAGGACTCATCGTTTTAACGGTAGCTTTCGTTCCCACAGGCATAAACATGGGTGTTTCAAATGAGCCGTGTGGAGTGTGAACGATGCCTAGACGTGCACCTGATTGTTTACAAGTCTTGATATGTTCGTATGTAACAGCAGGCATGACTGTTCCTCCCTATTAAATAATTAACATTGCGTCGCCGAAACTGAAGAAACGATACTGGCGTTCTACGGCTTCACGATATGCGTTAAGTACGTTCTCTCTCGTACTAAAAGCTGAGACGAGCATGACTAAAGTCGATTTCGGTAAATGGAAATTCGTAATGAGACCATCAATCGCTTTAAACTCATAGCCAGGATAAATAAAAATATCTGTCCAACCACTCGCCGCTACAAATTGATCGTGTTGAGATCTCACCGTTTCTAAAGTGCGCGTTGTAGTTGTTCCTACAGAAATGATACGGCCACCTTCACGTCGCGTTTTATTAAGAAGTTGTGCGGTATCTTCTGAGATTTGATAGTATTCACTATGCATTTCATGATCGTCAATATTGTCTACACTGACTGGACGGAATGTACCTAGTCCTACATGGAGCGTGATAAAGACAATGCGAATACCTTTCGCTCTAATTACTTCGAGTAACTCATCAGTGAAGTGTAAGCCAGCTGTGGGTGCTGCAGCAGAACCACTTTCCTTAGCATACACTGTCTGATAACGATCAGGGTCATCTAAACGTTCTTTAATGTAAGGTGGCAAAGGCATTTCACCGAGTTCGTCTAAACGCTCTTGTAAGATACCTTCATAATGAAGACGCATGATCCGACCGCCTTGATCAAGTTCCTCAATACATTCAGCCACGATCTTACCTTCACCAAACGACAAACGCTGACCGACTTTAATGCGCTTAGCTGGCTTTAATAAGACTTCCCAATCATTGTCCTCAAGATGCGTTAACATCAGCATTTCCACTTTAGCTCCAGTTTCTTCCTTGATACCGAATAGACGCGCAGGCATCACTCGTGTATCGTTGAGTACTAAAGTATCGCCCTCTTTGAAATAGTCAATCACATCCGCAAAGTGTTGATGTGTCGTCTTCCCAGATTCTCTACCCATGACGAGCAAGCGACTTTGGTCACGATGCTTTAATGGTGTTTGAGCAATGAGCGATTCTGGCAAGTCATAGTCAAATTCCTCAATATTCACTTTGGTCCCTCTTTTCTCCTTTTTGAAAATGCTTATAAGCTAATGCTGTCGCACGACGTCCCCGTGGCGTACGTTCAATAAAGCCTTTCTGAATAAGGAAAGGCTCATACACATCTTCAATAGTAATGCGTTCTTCGCCGATAGAAACTGCTATCGTGTCTAATCCTACAGGCCCACCGTTATATTGATCGATAATACAATTGAGCATCTTGTGATCGATATAGTCTAATCCATGATCGTCTACTTGGAGTAAATTCAACGCTTTCTTTGTCGTTTCGATATAGATTTGATCATCCTCGTTCACTTGTTGGAAATCTCTAACACGTTTTAATAAGCGGTTCGCTACACGTGGTGTACCGCGGCTACGTTTAGCTAACTCGAGTGCACTTTCCTCATCTATTGCAGTATCTAATACTTCAGCAGTGCGAGTAATGATTTCTTTCAATTCTTCTTCACGATAGTATTCAAGGCGTAGATGGACACCGAAACGATCTCTTAACGGCGCAGTTAAACTACCTGCACGTGTCGTTGCTCCGACAAGGGTAAAAGGCGGGAGATCAATACGAATACTTCGTGCTTCTTCACCTTTGCCAATCACAATATCTAAGAAGAAATCCTCCATAGCAGGATAAAGCACTTCTTCGACCACGCTACTGAGACGATGAATTTCGTCAATAAACAATACATCACCAGGTTGTAAGCCAGATAAAATAGCTGCCAGATCGCCAGGTCTTTCAATTGAAGGACCCGAAATTGTACGGATATTGACATCCATTTCATTTGCGATGATATTAGAGAGCGTCGTCTTTCCGAGCCCAGGTGGTCCGAATAGTAGGACGTGATCCAATGGTTCTTCTCTTAATTTAGCGGCTTTAATGAATACTTCTAAATTCGATTTAATCGAGTTCTGTCCGATGTACTGTCGTAATCGTGTTGGACGTAAGGATAACTCGAACGAAGATTCTTCGTTATGCATATATTGATCGACCATTCTGTCGTCCACTGAGGTACCTCCTTTCTATCTCACAAGAAACGTTTTAAGATACGAGCATTTGTAAGCCTTGGCGCACAGCGTCATCTACACTATCAGGTGTCTCAGCCACTAATTTTTTCTCAACTTTCTTAAGTTCACGTTTTGAATAACCTAAAGCTTCTAAAGCAAGTAACGCTTCTTTGACAATACTTTGTGATTCATCTTGAGATGCAGTTGGTTGTAATAAGTCCATTTGACTTTCATCTGTGATTTCAACTTTTCCTTTTAAATCAAGCACAATTTGTCTCGCTGTCTTTTTACCGATACCTGGAAATTGAGTTAAATAGGCATCATTCTCGTTCTCAATCGCGCGCTTCACGTCATTAGGTGAACTACTTGCTAAGATGGCAAGTGCAGATTTCGGACCTATACCTGTCACTTTGATTAAACTTAAAAACATCGATTTCTCTTCTTCATCGTGGAAACCATATAGCAACTGAGAATCTTCACGTACAATGAGTGAGGTATAGATCGTCACTTCTTGATCTAAATGACGTTGAAAGCGATATGAATTAGGCGTCTGGATTTCGTAACCTACTCCGCCCTGTGCTTCAACTACTACATGAGTAGGAAAGAGCTGCGTTAATGTTCCTTTAATATATGCGTACACAATTACACTTCCTCTTAAATCGTCATACTAATAAGTTCAACTTTGGTCACATTATCGATTTCTTTCAATAAATCGACAACATCATCAAGTTCAAGGTCTGTATCCGTCGCGTCGAGCGAAAGCGTAATCGTCGCTCGATTTTTCATCGGAATACTTTGATGGATAGTCAGTACCGATAGATGCCAAGTGGATAATTTGTTTAACACGTTTGCTAACATACCTACGACATCATTCACATATAGGATAAGTGTGAATTCTTTCGTCGTCTGCATCTTTTCTTCGACTGGGAAAATCGTGTCACGATATTTATAGAATGCACTTCTGGATAAATCAAATTGTTTCACTGCTTCAAAAATCGACATATCCGGATCCTGTTTGAGTGCTTCTTTAATTTTTAAAGTTTTCACTACAGATTCTGGCAGCACATCTTCTCGAATGAGAAAGAACTTTTTATAATCCTTATTGTTCATTTACGCCACCTCTATTCGACAAATTCAAATTCTCCACCTAGAATTCTAACGATATCACCGTTTTCACAACCACGTTCACGTAAAGCTTCGTCAATACCCATAGAACGCATTTGTCTAGCAAAGCGTCGTACTGCAGGATCACTGTTAAAGTCAGTCATCTTGAATGTACGTTCAATGGCTTTACCTTGAACCACATAAGCACCATCATCATCACGTGTAATCGTAAAGTGATCTTGACTTGGTGTATGTTTATAAAGCACACGGTTTACACCGAGATCTTCTTCTGTCTTGTAGAAGTCAATATCTTTCACTTCTTCAAGTTTATCCGCAATCGCAAACAAGAGTTGCTCAACATTGTAATGCGTAACTGTAGATAATGGAATGATTTGCACATCTTCGTGACCATCTTCCTTAAGTTGCTCTTTAAAGAGTTCTAATTGATCTTCAGCTTCTGGTAAATCCATCTTGTTCGCAACCACGATTTGTGGGCGATCTTCTAAGCGCTGTTCATAAGCCTTTAACTCTTTATTGATGATTTGGTAATCTTCGTAAGGGTCTCGTGCTTCTGATCCGCTCATATCAATCATATGAACAATTACTTTCGTACGTTCTACGTGTCTCAAGAATTGATGACCTAAACCGACACCATCGGATGCACCTTCGATAAGTCCTGGCAAGTCTGCCATAACGAAGCTACGTTGATCAGGTGTGGATACTACACCTAAATTAGGTTTAATTGTTGTGAAGTGATAATTACCTACTTTCGGCTTAGCTTTCGAAACGATGGATAGTAATGTAGATTTACCTACGCTTGGGAATCCAACGAGACCTACATCAGCTAACAGTTTAAGCTCGAGCGTAACTTCAATTTCTTCACCCGGTTCTCCATTTTCACTAAAGTCTGGTGCTGGGTTGCGGGGTGATGCGAAACGTGAGTTACCTCGGCCACCTCGACCGCCTTTAGCAATAACTGCTCTTTGTTTATGCTCCACTAGATCTGCTAATACTTCTCCATCTTCAACATCTTTGACGATTGTGCCTGGAGGTACGTGTAGCACGAGATCTTCAGCATTTTTACCATGCATGTTACTACTTTGGCCATTATCGCCTTTTTTAGCTTTAAAATGACGTTGGTATCTGAAATCCATTAACGTGCGCAGACCTTCGTCTACTTCAAGTACCACTGAGGCCCCATTACCGCCGTCACCGCCAGCAGGTCCGCCAAAAGGTACATATTTCTCACGACGATAGGCAGTGATTCCATTACCACCATCACCTGCTTTGAGTAGAATCTTTACTTGATCGACAAACATCGTCTCACCTCTTTTTCTTAAAATGTATCCTAACAATTATATCATTAACTTAGCACTTAGAAAATAAAACAAAAAATTAACACCAGTGGTCGAAACCTACTGGTGTTAACATAGACAAGTATTATTCAGCTGCTGCGTAAACAGAAACTTGTTTCTTGTCACGGCCTTTGCGTTCGAATTTAACAACGCCATCAATTTTAGCAAATAAAGTATCGTCTTCACCACGACCAACGTTTTGGCCTGCATGGATTTTAGTACCACGTTGGCGGAAGATGATTGAACCTGCAGTTGCAAATTGACCGTCAGCACGTTTAGCACCTAGGCGTTTAGATTCAGAGTCACGACCGTTTTTTGTTGAACTTACCCCTTTTTTAGAGGCGAAGAATTGTAAATTTAACTTTAGCATAGGGTTTACACCTCACTTATAATTTAATCTTATATTATCATGATATTCTTCTTCAATCGTTTGTAATGAAACGAGCATCGCTTGTAATATCAATTGAGCTTGTTCATTATTCGTATCAACACTTCGAACGTGGAAGTGTCCTCCATCATCATCGTAATCAATGTCAGGTTGTTCAGCTGTTAAGCCCATGATGGCATTCACACTGCCGAACACGACTGCAGAAGCACCGGCACACACGATATCATGTCCATATTCGCCGTGGTCTGCATGACCATCCATGACTACATCCGTCACTTGACCTTCATCATTCAAAGAAATATCAACAGTAATCATAATTAAGCGTTGATTTTGTCGATAGTTAATTTAGTGTACGGTTGACGATGACCTTTTTTACGTTTAGAGTCTTTACGACGTTTGTAAGTGAATACAGTGATCTTACGGCCACGGCCTTGTTTGTTAACTGTAGCTGTAACTGAAGCACCATCAACTGTTGGCGCACCAACTTTAACTGAGTCTCCACCTACAAATAAGACTTTATCAAATGTGAATGAGTCACCTTCGTTAGCATCTAATTTCTCAACGAAGATTTCTTGACCTTCTTCTACTTTGATTTGTTTTCCACCTGTTTCGATAATAGCAAACATACTTTGCACCTCCTATAATCTAAGTCACGCCAATTTCAGGTGACAGTCTTGTACTTAAACCTGAAATCGAGCGGTTGTATGTAGCTATAAACTACTCAACTTCTGCATTTTAGCATTACCCATGTAGATTGTCAATCTTACGTTGAATTTTTTTGAAAAACTTGTATAAGATCGGAAATAAAATAATCAGCAATATCAAGTTGAGAATTAGGGTTGGTATGATACGGAAAAAGATAAACGACACAATGTTAAAGTCGATAAGACCGAGTACACCGTAAATAATCGCTGAAAATATTTCAAAACCTAACGTACTGAGTAACACCAAAATAAACAGCATTGACTTGTCGCGATAGAATACTTTGAACAGCTGATCAAATAACACGACAAGCAGTAAGTATCCAAATAGATAGATACCATAAATCGTACCAATCGTCACATCTGTAATGATGCCAATAATGATAGATAATATCAAAGTTACGTTGAGACCGCGATAAATACAAATCATCACTAAATACATGAGCGTGAGATGTGGGACGAAAATAATACTTGTGTGACCGATATGCATAGGGATAACTAAACTGATAGCGACGTCAATATAGAAAAGTAAGAGACCGATTAAGAAGTAATAAAGCGCGCGCATTACTTATCCCCACTTTCGCTATCTGCTGAGCTCGCTTCACGTTTAGCCACGTAAACATGATTAAGATCACTAAGCTCTGAACCTGTCTTCACACGAACTTGTTTCGCTAAGCCGTAGCCATCGTTCTCCACTTTCGTTACCTCACCTATGTACAACTTACTAGGCAACTGATCTGCGAGTCCGCTTGTAACGACCTTATCTCCTTTTTTGACCGAATCTTTATTATTAATATCACTAATCACGAGTTCTCCAGTCTTATCATCATAATGATCGATTAATCCAAAGACGTTAGTGTCTTTATGTTGAATATTTACCGATAAACGATTATTTCGTGTATTTGTAGAGATGAGATCGACTTGTGAAGAGAATTGGTTCACTTTCGTAATACGACCCACAAGACCCTCTGAAGTCATGACAGCCATATTATTTTTGACGCCATCCTTTGCCCCTTTATTAATGACGATCGTGTTCATCCATTGATCTGGATTTCGTCCGATAACAGTACTTGAAATAGGATCATATTTAGAAATATCTTCAACATCTAACTCTTTTTTATATTTTTTATTTTCAGCTTCTAGGCTTTCGTTTTTAGCCTCGAGCTGTTTGATTTTATTTTTAGTTGCTTTAGACTCATCTCCAGAGAAGACCTTTCCGATTGAGCCTGCCACAAATTGAACAGGATAGCTGACTATACGTTGCCCTGCTGATGATGAGTCCCCTATGTATTGTTCAACAGAAGATTGCGACTGCGAACGTATAGACAAGCCGATAAGGGCGATAAATACGATGATAGAGCATAATATCACCACTAGCTTGTTATTCTTGAAAAACTTTGACAACCTAAACACCTCTAATATAACCCGAAATTTAATGTTCTTTATTTATTTTATCTAAATGGTGTTCCTAAATAAAGTACAAAGTCTAAAGTTTACGTGAAGTTTGAGAAGAGTGATTGACGATTCGAATTAATAAATACAAAGAAAGGGTTTAAGTTGAAGTTACTTCATCATCAACCTAAACCCTTGCAATCATATTCGAAGACGTTATTATGCTATTTTAGTCATCTTTATTTTGATTGTCTGAATCCGTTTCTTCTTTCTCATTATCTTTTTCGTCTTCTTTATATAAAGTTTCGTCTTTTCTCCAACGTGCGAATAAATTTTGAGCTTTTGCTTGTTCATCCGCTTTTTTCGCTTTAGATTGTTCACTCATTCTTAGACACCAACCTTTATTAGCTTAATACAATATTAGGCTAACGCATTTAATTGCGTATTTCAAATACTCTATTCAAAGCATGAAGCAGGTTTGAGCTCAATATCTTGGCCGAGCTGCTTTAAATCTTGTTTCATTTCAATTTCAGTAGCATAGACGCGCATCTCATCTGAACCAAATTTATACATAATGAACTGCTCGTCTCGCTGGCCGATGAGGAACTCATCATTATATCCCATCTTAGAAAAGCCAGTGACAGACATAAACTCTTTCTTATCTATCCAGTTGAAGACATTTTTAGTTTGACTTAATGGGACATTATTTAAAATATCATTCTTTTCTAGACTATACCGTTCACCGTGTTGAAGTTCTGGTGGATTATCACTCTGAATCATAGAGGGCGTATGATGATTCACAGGGTTCCAATCCTTGTCTTTTAAGAAGGGTGCGTATTTTAAAGCGACAAGAACAATTGCTATAATAAGCACAATTGCTATGATGTTTTTAATAATTGAAAAGATAAAACGCATGCGACACCCTCCTATATGATTACACTCATTATACCTAAAACGATATGAAAGTAAATCCGTCTTAAGCACGACATAAACAACTGCTCAAGACCGATGCACAACGAGTCTTCAACTATTATAATATATTATAAAGGAGTGAACTACATGAATGTACTTGCGATTATATTAATTGTTTTCCTCGCAATCATCTTATTTAAAATCGGCATACGTTTATTACGTTTCATTATATCGCTGGGTATTCTCGCATTGTGTATATATCTTATTTATCAAGGTATCTTGTGGATCTCCGAGAATTACCATCAATTTCTAAATTAGATATACGTATTGCAGTTCGATAATTATATATTATTTATGGTTCGACAGTCTGTTTAAGCACTAGTTATAGATTCTTAAATAGGCTGTTTATTTTGTTTAATTATACGCATGATAATACTATTTTCTTTCCACTACCCTTCCAAATAACCCTCTTCAACTAAACTTGTAAACTGATTATCACCTATGATGACATGGTCAAGGAGTTCGATGCCTAACAGCGCACCACAATGAATAAGTCGTTTCGTGGTTTCGATGTCTTCAGTTGACGGTCTTGCGTCGCCTGAAGGATGATTGTGCAGTACAACAATAGAGTTACAAGCAATTTTTACCGCTTCATTAAACACTTCTCTAGGATGCACAACTGAAGAAGTAAGCGTACCGCGAAAGATTTCTTTTTGTTTAATCACAATATTTTTAGCATTCAAGTACAGAACGACAAATTGTTCTTGTGAAAGATGCTGCATGCGTCCCATCGCAAATCTAGCCACGTCTTCCGGACTCTTAATCTGAAATTTCTCAGAAGTATCTGCCGAATGCATGCGTTCACCGAGCTCAAAGGCAGCTTTTAGTATGATCGCTTTATACATACCTATTCCTTTAATTTCCATGAGTTCATTAATCGATAACTGTTTTAACGCCTTTAAAGATTTCGTCTGTTTCAACAGTTCTCCAGCGATTTCAACGCTTGAGTAACCCTTTCTACCTGTGTTTAAAAGTATCGCCAGTAATTCAGTATGTGATAGTTTATCTGCCCCGTAATGTAATAAACGTTCACGAGGTTTTTCAGTGGGTGCGAGTTCTTTGATTTTCATAATAATTCTCCTCCAAATAAATAAGAATAAGTAGCCATTACAAAGCAGAAGGCACTAAAGATAAAAGGAACAAGTGGAATCATCAGGCGTCGGCGGTAGTAGCCACAAATGATGACGATAATCGCAAATAGCCCTGCAAAAACAAAAGTAAATAATAAAATGTAAGTAAATAAATAAAAAGGTAAAAATAAAGCGAGAAAATTGATTAACAGTATATCGCCATAACCGATACCGAAACGAAAGATAAAAAATAAAAAGTGAGAAATAAGTAGTACTATTAAAAATTGAAGCCAATCACAATGAAATAATACGACACACATCAACAAAAAAACAAAAAGTAGATTGAGTGAAATCGTTAAGCTTGCGAGATCACTTATAGCTGAAGTGAGTAACAACAAAAAAAGTGTGATAAATAGCGAGTGTGAAATCGGGAGTTCCCGAGCAAGTAAGAAAGCACCAGCTAAAGCTGAGCATTCTCCAATAAGGTAATAGACAGATAATCGTTCCCCACAGCATGAGGTTCTCCCTCTCTGTACACAAAAACTAAGTATAGGAACTAAATTAAAGAATTTTAAAGGTTGATGACAGTGGTCACAAGTAGAACGTTGAAGTAGATATTTGAACGATAGTTGTTCTTCAGTAGAGAGTTGATACAAGAAACTGAACAGTATAGGTAACATTATAAAAGCTGAAATCATGCGAACCTCCTCGGAACGATTATAGCACGACTTAATATTAAATAACAAATTTATATTTTTTATAAATTACACAATAAATCACAGTAAATTATAGAAAATACGCCTAATTGCTCACCAAACATAAAAAAGTAGTGCCATTTTCATCCAATAAAATGAAAACAGCACTACTAAAATTTTTTTGCCAAACCTCAGTTGATGATGAAGCTGATCTATCTATTAACCCTCAAAGTCGATCTTAGACTTCACTTCACTGATAAAATATAAACTTCCTGTAATGAGCAAGGCCTGATCTTGATAATTTTTAATAAAATTGACGTAATCCTCAACAATTTGCTTGTTCTCGCCTGGAACCGCTTCTATAATCTCTTCACTCGGCAAGGCTTTAGGAAAATCAAAATCAGTCACATAAAACTGACGTGCAATTCCTTTTAGTCGACTGACCATGTCGTCGATAGGTTTGCCTTTAATTGCTGAGAAGAGTACATCAATATCTTCAATATGATAATAATGTTGCAGCGTATCAATCAACGCATCAACACTCTCGCGATTATGTGCCCCATCGATAATAATCAATGGTTCATCTTGAACACGCTCAATACGACCTGTCCACTGCACATGTTCAATACCGTCAATCATTTTATTAAAATCAAGATTAACGTATCCCGCTTCGTTCAACTCAATCAAAGCGGTAATCGCAAGTGAAGCATTCTCTTTTTGATGCTCCCCGACCATATTTAACGCCAACGTTTCAAGTTCATAATCTTTATAGCGATAAGTGAATTCGTCGTCTTCAGACACAATTGTGATATCACGATCGAACTCGATACCTTTCGCCTCAAGCTGTTCAACTTGATCACGCATAATTTTTAAAGCTGCTTCGTTCTTCACGGCGTAAATCACGGGCGTGTGAGGTTTGACGATCGCACTTTTATCCTTAGCGATGTCCGTATAACTATCGCCGAGAATTTCAGTGTGATCGAGACCCACACTCGTTAGAATCGTCAAGATTGGATCAAAGACGTTCGTTGAATCATTCTTCACACCGAGTCCTGCTTCAATCACGACGAAATCAACAGGATGAAGTTCTCCGAAATAGAGATACATCATTGTGGTAATAATTTCAAATTCAGTCGCCGTACCGAGTTCTGTCTCTTGTTCTAGCTCTTCACTTACAGGTTTCACTTTCTGAACCAAGTCAACAATGGCGTCATCAGCAATGGGTTGCCCGTCGATACTAATACGTTCATTAAAGGTTTCAATAAATGGAGAAGTAAAGGTCCCCACTGTGTAGCCGTTGTCATTAAGAGCTGCTCTTAAGTAAGCAACCGTTGAACCTTTACCGTTCGTCCCACCTACATGGATGCCACGAATATGACGTTCAGGATGCCCTAAACGCTCTAACATCCACTCCATACGTTTCACACCTGGCTTGATGCCAAATTTCGTTCTTTCATGTATCCAATATAAGCTATCTAGGTAATTCATGATAAGGACTCCTACGATTTTAATTGTTTGATTCTAAGTTTCACACCATCATATTTATCTTGATAGTTCTCTTTCTTCTGACGCTCTTCGTTAATAATCTTCTCTGGTGCTTTATTGACAAAGTTCTCGTTTGCTAACTTGCCATTAACGCGATCTAATTCTTTCTGCCACTTGTCTAATTCTTTCTCAAGACGTGCGATCTCTTTATCCATATCAATTAATCCTTCAAGTGGAAGAACGACATCCCCTGCCGTAGTTACGGACGTCATTGCTTTTTCAGGGATATCAATTGTTGTTTCAATGACTAACTCGCTAGGGTGACAGAAACGATCAATATAGTTTGCATTCGCTTCAAGCGTAGATTTGATATTCTCATCTTTAGCTTGGATATAGATTGGAATGGCTTTAGAAATTGGCGTATTCACCTCTTGACGAGATTGACGTACAGATTTGATGATTTCTACAAGTTGTTCCATTGTTTCCTTACTTTCTGTAAAAGTCAACTCATCTTTAACTTCTGGCCAACTTGCAGTCACAATTGTTTCGCCAACATGTGGGAGGTTCTGCCAAATTTGTTCAGTAACGAAAGGCATGAATGGATGTAGCATGCGCATTGTATTATCTAACACATAAGTTAATACTGAACGTGTCACTTGTTTTTGCTCTTCATCATCACTGTTCATAGGGATTTTACTCATTTCAATATACCAGTCACAGAACTCATCCCAAATAAAGTTGTAAAGCGCACGACCCACTTCACCAAATTCATATTTATCGCTTAAATGAGTGACAGTTTGAATCGTTTCGTTTAAGCGAGTAAGAATCCATTGGTCTGCAAGAGATAAGTTGCCTGATAAGTCAACATCTTCTACTTTAAAGTCGTCACCAATATTCATAATACTGAAGCGTGCTGCATTCCAAATCTTGTTAATAAAGTTCCAAACTGATTCGACTTTATCAGTGGAATAACGTAAATCTTGACCTGGTGAAGATCCTGTAGCTAGGAAGTATCTTAAGCTATCTGCACCATATTCATCGATTACATCCATAGGATCCACACCGTTACCAAGAGATTTACTCATCTTACGTCCATCTTCTGCTCGTACTAGACCGTGAAGTAACACATCATTGAATGGGCGATGATCTGTAAACTCAAGACCTTGGAAGATCATACGTGCAACCCAGAAGAAGATGATATCGTAACCTGTCACTAAGGCATTTGTTGGATAATAGCGTTGGAAATCCTCATCACTAACATCAGGCCAGCCTAGTGTTGAGAATGGCCACAATGCACTAGAGAACCATGTGTCGAGCACATCTTCGTCTTGTGTCCAGTTCTCAGCATCTTCAGGTGCATCCATACCGACATAAAGTTCGCCCGTTTCGTTATGATACCAAGCTGGAATTTGGTGGCCCCACCATAGTTGTCTAGAAATCGTCCAATCACGAATTTCTTCCATCCAACGATTAAATGTTTTTTCAAAACGTGGTGGAACGAAGTTTACACGATTATCAGTATCTTGGTTATTTAAAGCTTGTTCAGCGAGCGGTTTCATCTTCACGAACCATTGTGTTGATAAGTAAGGTTCAACAACCGCACCAGAACGTTCTGAATGACCTACAGAGTGTTCGTGATCTTTGATATCAATCACTAAGTCTTCCGCTTTAAGATCTTCAACGAGTTGTTTACGACATTCGAAACGATCTAAGCCCTCGTATTTACCTGCTTCTGCATTCATTTTACCTGCTTCGTCCATCACGACAATACGTTCAAGATCGTGACGATTACCAATTTCGAAGTCGTTAGGGTCATGAGCTGGCGTTACTTTCATCGCCCCACTACCGAACTCCATATCAACGTATTCGTCAGCGAGAATAGGCAATTCACGATTAACGATTGGCAGTACTACTGTTTTACCAATCACGTCTTGGTAGCGCTCGTCATTTGGATTAACCACAATTGCTGTGTCCCCGAGCATCGTTTCTGGACGCGTCGTCGCAATTTCGATGTAGCCATCACCGTCTGTGTAAGGATACTTGAAGTGATAGAACTTACCTTGCACATCTTCGTGAATAACTTCAATATCAGATAACGCGGTTTGCGCTTCAGGGTCCCAGTTGATGATGTATTCACCACGATAAATAATGCCTTTATTGTACAAGTCAACGAAGACTTTACGCACAGCTTTACTGAGCCCTTCATCTAGAGTGAAACGCTCACGGCTATAATCTAAACCTAAGCCGAGTTTCGCCCACTGCTTACGAATAAATGTTGCATATTCTTCTTTCCAGGCCCAGGCTTTTTCTAAAAATTTCTCGCGGCCTAAATCATGACGAGAAATTCCTTCCTCGCGTAATTTCGCTTCAACTTTAGATTGTGTCGCGATACCCGCATGGTCCATACCTGGTAAATATAATGTGTCATAACCTTGCATACGTTTCATACGCGTAATAATGTCCTGTAGCGTTGTATCCCATGCGTGGCCTAAATGCAGTTTACCCGTAACATTTGGGGGCGGAATTACAATCGTATAGGTTTCTTTCTTATCATCTTCAGCCGCTCTGAAATAGCCTTTATTCACCCACTCTTCATAGCGGCCTTGCTCCACTTCACGTGGATTATATTTAGGTTTCATTTCCATAGCATTTCCTCCTTAACGTAAAAAAATCCGTTCTATTAACTTAATAATAGGACGGATCTTCCGTGGTACCACCTAACTTCGTAAGGTCACGATGTATCGTCGCAATAACTTACGCACTTGTTTGCATGATTAACGCTCAATTCACGCTTTAGCCTAGTGGCGACATTCGCTTTCAACTAAAGTTTAATCGGGCTACCTTCACTACACTCATATGTATACTTTCAGCTCATGTATACTCTCTGGAAATATGAAGTCGTAGTTACTCTTCCCACTTACGTTATTATATTTACTTTAATTATAGTATAATGGAACGCACAATAAGTCAATGTACTGGAGGGAAATTTATGAACGCTTGTGCTTTCAATGCGACTGATCCGCTATATATTGACTATCATGATCATTACTGGGAACAACCTCATTATGACAGCCTTGAACTCTTTAAGTTGCTGGCTTTAGAGTCGCAACATGCCGGTTTGTCTTGGTTAACGATTTTAAAAAAGAAAGAAGCATACGAGGAAGCTTTCTATGACTTCGACCCTGAGAAAATAGCGGAAATGACTGATGAAGATGTGGACGAGTTAATGGACTTTCCAAATATTGTTCATAACCGTAAGAAATTAGAAGCGATTATCGGGCAAGCACGTGGTTATTTACAAATTGAACAAGATTATGATAGCTTTAGTGATTTTTTATGGTCGTATGTCGATCATCAACCGCTTAATATGAACTATCATTCAGCTTCAGAACGTCTTACTGTAGACGAACGTGCGACCCAGCTTTCGAAAGATTTAAAGCATTATGGATTCAAATTTTTAGGCCCAGTGACGGTGTTTTCATTTTTGGAAGCGGCGGGTTTATATAATAGTCATTTAGTCGATTGTCCTTATAATCCGAAGAATCGATTAACTGAACCTGAAAGAGAATTGTAAGGTTTAAGCATAGATTGAACTATTAGCATGAGACGATTTCGGAAGACGTACAATCTCATAATTTAATAAAGGTGCACCCTATTAAAGTGAATGACTGTTAGGGTGCACCTTCATTTATTCTTTAATTTAAATTTCAAATTTAGTACTTGACCTTATGGTGTAAATCAATTTCTCGTATTGCATTATTCCTTTTACCCTCTATCAGCTAACGTCGTGCCCGATATTTTAAATAATAATTAATCAACGGAGCGATGAGGAATAAAATGAAGAATACACGGAAGATGTTATAGCTCGAAATCATCGCTACATCTGCCCCAGTTTCCATCGCAACGAGAATGATTTGACTCATTCCACCTGGAGCTGCTCCAAGGAAGAGATCGTTAATTGGATGATGTGTGGCATAACCTATAATGCAAACCATCACGAATGCTACAAGGATAAGCATAATATTTTGGAAAGCAATTGCTACTGCAATACGTCCCTTCAGTTGATCAACAAGTTTCGAAATTTGAATACCGATGCGAATCATATACATCACTTGTGCTGCCGCAATGAGATAATTATCCAAAGTGAACGTAATGCCTGTAATTAAGTTCCATGCGATTAACACGACGATAGGCGCTAACATTTGTTTCGTCGGAAAGTTAATCTTAGCCATGATGAAATATACGATCGCAATAGCTGCAACGAGTATTAAGAAATTTGGAAGATTAATCGCTTGCGTAAAATCAGGTTGCACTGCGCCTTGACTGGATTTCTGTCCACTTGATGTACTTGTGAAATAAGAAATAAATGGAACAAGTATAACTACGAAGATGATACGTGATGTCTGCGTTAAACTCACCACCATGATATTGGCATTCTTATCTTCTTCAGCCATGAGTAGCATTTGACTCAAAGCCCCAGGAATGACACTTAAAATAGCGGTTTCTGTATTCACTTTAGCTATTTTCTTAAAGAAGATAGAAACGATCAATGCGATGACGAGTAATAATACCGATATCAATACCACAGTAAGCCAATCATCTTTGATATCGCCGATAACACGTTGGGTAAAACTTGAGCCAATTTGTACACCGAGCAAGATTAAACCGAGCTGGCTAATCCAAAATGGCCATTTGACTTCCATCTTGAACAGCTTGACGCAGATCAATGCTGCAATAATCGGGCCGAACATAAACGGAAGTAACATATGAACTGCTTTGAGTAGTAAACTGATTACAATAGCAAGCAGTAATACGATGAGATTATTTAACCAATTACGTTTCATACTTATCACTACTTCCCTTATTGTTGTTACCTTAAAAGTGACACAAAACGCGCACTGTAGCAACAAAAATGCAATGAGACGTATACAATATAAATAAGTCTAACTTATCAAATTAGCACAATCACACTAAGTATAAGTTATGATTTCGATTGTTAATAATAAAAAATAAGGAAACCGAATAATGATAGATTAAAGTGATAAGTAAAATAAATCATTTTACTTTCAAGCTATCAACATCCGATTCCCTTAAAATCAACTTATACTATTATTTTGTAATGCGACCTAATGCCGTATCAAAGGCTTGAATTGTTTGCTTAATATCTTCTTCTGTATGTGCCATAGATAAGAATGTACCTTCGAATTGAGATGGCGGTAAGAAGACACCTTCTTTGGCCATTTCACGATACATTTGTCCAAAGAGTTCTAAGTCACTCTTATTCGCTTGATCGAAATTAGTCACAGGTCCCTCGTTTAAGAAGTAACCAATCATAGAACCTGCACGGTTAACAGTAATTGGCACATTGTGTTTTGCGAACACTTCTTTGAGACCTTCTTCAAGTAAATCACCTAAATGATTGAAATGATCATAGGATTCTGGAGTCAATTGACTAAGTGTTTCATAACCGCTCGTCATCGCAAGTGGGTTACCTGAAAGTGTACCTGCTTGATAGATATCTCCTACTGGGGCGATGTGATCCATGATTTCTTTTTTACCACCAAAGGCACCTACTGGAAGTCCACCACCAATAACTTTACCTAAGCAAGTTAAGTCAGGAGTGACATTAAAGTAACCTTGAGCACAGTTGTATCCAACGCGGAAACCTGTCATGACCTCGTCAAAGATCAAGAGTGAACCATATTCTTGAGTAATATCACGTAGGCCTTGTAGGAAACCTTCTTGAGGAGGTACAACACCCATATTACCTGCCACCGGTTCAACGATGACCCCAGCAATGTCGTCTCCAAAGTTCTCGAATGCTGTTTGAATAGCATCTAGGTCATTATATGGAACCGTAATCGTATTCTTAGCAATGCCTTCTGGCACACCTGGAGAGTCAGGTAGACCTAAAGTGGCTACGCCTGATCCTGCTTTGATTAAAAGTGAGTCACTGTGACCATGGTAACAACCTTCAAATTTAATAATCTTGTTACGGCCAGTGTAACCTCTAGCCAAACGTAACGTATCCAATGTGGCTTCTGTACCAGAAGAAACCATACGTACTTTCTCAATAGATGGCACTCGGTCAATAACGAGTTGCGCGAGTTTATTCTCTTGCAGTGTTGAAGAACCGAAACTTGTACCTTTATCTACTGCTTCATGTAACTTCTCAATCACACGTGGGTTTTTATGACCTAGAATGAGCGGCCCCCAACTTAAAACATAATCAATATATTCATTACCATCAATATCATAGATATGGGAACCTTCACCATGATCCATGAAGATCGCTGGTGTATCTACAGAGTTGAATGCACGCACTGGGCTGTTTACGCCTCCTGGCATAAGCGGCTTAGCTTCTTCCATTGCGCGCTCTGATTTAGCGTAACGAGACATCGTAATCCTCCTTTATTGTTGATCTAAATATTTACAAATATCTTTCGCAAAGTAAGTGACGATTAAGTCAGCACCTGCACGCTTCATAGAAATCATTTGTTCCATGACAACAGCTTCTTCGTCAATCCAACCTTGAAGGGCTGCTGCTTTCGTCATGCTATATTCACCGCTCACGTTGTAAGCGACAACTGGAACATTTGTATGATTACGCACATCGCGAATAATGTCTAAGAAACTCAATGCTGGTTTAACAATCATCATGTCTGCACCTTCACGCAAGTCACTTTCGAGTTCACGCATCGCTTCACGACGGTTCGCTGGATCCATTTGATATGTCTTGCGATCACCGAACTGTGGTGTTGATTCCGCTGCGTCACGGAATGGGCCGAAGAAACTAGATGCGTATTTAATACCGTAACTCATAATCGGTACATTTTCATAACCTGCATCGTCAAGACCTTGACGAATTTCAGTAACGAAGCCGTCCATCATATTACTTGGCGCGATGATATCCGCACCTGCTTCAACTTGAGAAATCGCTGTTTTAACTAAATAAGTTAATGATTGATCATTGTCCACATCTTTCGTCTCGTGATTGATGACACCACAGTGACCATGATCTGTATATTCACATAGGCAAGTATCTGCAACGATGAGTAAATCATCATACATCGCCTTTGCCTTACGTGTCGCTTCTTGAATGATACCGTTATGATCGTAGGCACCTGAGCCTGTCGCATCCTTCTCGTTAGGTACGCCGAAGAACATAATAGCTCTAATTCCTAAGTCATAAGCTTCTTTCAACTCTTCTTCCAAGATGTTTAAACTTAATTGATAAATTCCTGGCATAGATGGAATTTCTTCTTTCACATTATCACGTTCAACGACGAAGATAGGATAGATTAAATCTTCCTTGGTGATACGTGTTTCAGTTACCATATTACGCATTGTTTTAGAACTACGTAAACGTCTATGTCTATCGAATTTCATACTTTACATCCAACTTTCTTTAACTTTTTCAATTAATCCATCTAATGTTTGTTCGTCTGCTACTTTAGCCTCTACCCCATATTCTTGGATTGTAGACAAAGTTTGTTGTCCTATTGCATAGTAGTTTGAAAACGCTTTCGTCATTTCAGGTTGTGAACGATTGAAGAAAGCATCTACAGCTGAAGAACTCGCAAACGTGATAGCGTCTACTTTATTCTGAGCTAATAGTTGATCAATATCCGTAATATGAGTAGACCACGTACTAGGTTTGTAGAGATCAATTTTAGTAACTTCGAAATCTCTATCTCGCAAAGTATCGACGAGTAATGGTCGAGCAGCTTGACTTGAAGGTACAAGAATCTTTGCGTTCTCTTGTGCTTCAAAGTCAGCAAGAAAGCCCTCTTGTGAATAGTCATTGGGACAGAAATCAACTGCTATACCTTGTGCTTCGCAGTACGCTTTCGTCTTCTTGCCTATGACGGCAATATGACGATGTGCTGTCTGTTGTAGGTAGGGATAAAAGTATTTCACAGCATTTTTAGATGAAAAAAGAATCCAGTCATAGTTTAACTTTAACAAGTCTAAATTAAAAGAAAGTGGCTCAATCTTAATCAGTGGTTTGTGAATAATAGATAAGCCGTCCTGACTATAATTACTTGTCTGTGTCATTACTATAACTGAATTCATATTCGTCATCCTCTTATAATTCTTCGTTGAGCTTGCGAATAATTTCGTAAGCCCCTTGATCTTTCAATACTTGACTTACTTCTTGACCTAATTGGACTGGATCATTACCGCGTGCTGTATGTTGGTAGCGTTCTTTACCATCTGTAGACATGATGAGGCCGGTAAACTCTATCGTACCATCTTCATCTTTCGTCGCATATCCACCGATTGGAACTTGGCAACTACCATCCATTTGCTTTAAGAAAGTACGTTCTGCTGTGACACAATCGGCTACATTCTGATTGTGCACTTGATTTAATAAATCGAGTAGTTCTTGGTCATCTGAACGACACTCGATTCCTAATGCGCCTTGACCTATAGCAGGAACAAGCGTTTCTTTGTCTAGATAACTTGTGACAATATCATCTGACCAACCCATACGCTTTAACCCAGCAGCTGCCAGGATAATCGCGTCGTAATCTTCATCTTGTAATTTCTGTAAACGCGTATCAATATTACCACGAATCCATTTAATCTCTACGTGAGGATATTTCGCTTTAATTTGCGCACCGCGTCTTAAAGAACTTGTACCCACGATACTTCCTTCTGGTAAATCTTCAAGCGCAACATGGTCATTTGCTACATAGGCATCAAATGGATTCTCACGATCAGGTATACAGCCTAATGTTAATCCTTCTGAAATGACGCTTGGTACGTCTTTTAAGGAATGAATTGCCATATCGATTTCATGGCTGTATAATTCGTTCTCTATTTCTTTAACGAATAAGCCCTTACCACCTACTTTGGATAATTGCTTATCAACGATCTGATCCCCTTTAGTCACAATTTCTTTAATTTCAATCTCTAGTGATGGATCTATCTTTTTAAGCGAATCAATAAATTGTCGGCTCTGAGTCATAGCTAATTTGCTACGTCGTGAGCCTACGACTAGTTTACGCATCGCGCGCAACCTCCTAAATAAATATTGTTAATTATAATGACGTCCACTGATGGAAATTCGGTATATGGGATGCGAAAAGCAAGTTTACCATACATAATCCAAACAGAACGATGTTGAAATAGATTAGCAATTGTTTATTCAATAATTGCTTCACTCTACAGAGAAGATATAAACCGTACATGATGATAATAACGATAGAGAGAATCATCTTAGAGTCGATAACGAATTGATGATCTAAAGAATTCACGCCCCATTGCGCACCTAGAATAGTGCTGACAATGAGTAGAATGAAACCTATCAATGAGCTATAGAACACTGTCTTCTCTAACGTCGCTACGCTACCTATACGGAAATACTTCTGAGTAAATCGTTTCTCCTTTAGATTACGATATTGAATCAAATACAACAAGCAATTCACGAATGCAAATGCAAACACAGCATAACTTAATGTCGCGAAGCAGACGTGCACGATAAGCAACTCGTTGATGAGTGTTAATTTCTGACCTTCAGTTTGATTGTAGGTCGGCTGAAATGTATTGAGCGCAAGCAAAGTAAACCCGATAATATTGAATAAAAATATCGAGAAGTTAAGTTGCTTGATGACGCTTATGACAATAGAAATTGAAATGATGAGCCATGTCAATGCGAAGAACACGTCAAAGATATTATTTAACGGTACGTGTCGCGTCATGTTGATATAGATAGACAAAGAGATTGTTTGTAATACCCAAACAATCCCTAAAGTGATGAACCCAAAATTTCTTATTCTATAATTTTTATTTAGAAAATCATAAAAATAACAAGCAATACTGATTAAATAAACGAGTAAAATGAGTTCATGAAAACGAATGAACAACGTATCTTGCATATCATCACCATATTAGCTTGAGCTTATTCAAAACTTAGAATTTGAGTGCGAAGATCTTGTTTAGAACTTTGGCGTCGCTCTTTTTTCTTAGGAAGCGCATCTTCTGCTTCGATATCGAAAATATTTTGGAATAGCTCTAGTTTTTCATTACTTTTCTTCTCATTACCTAGCTCTTTCGCTTGTTTAATAGGATCTTTCAACATTTGATTAATGATACTTTTAGTGTGCTTAGAAATAACCTTTCTTTCACGTTCTGAAAGATGAGGTAACTTTCTATCTATGCTATCCATAGTTTCAGATTGGATGTTCATTGCTTTTTTACGTAAAGCACGAATGACAGGTACAACACCTAGCATATTCACCCATTCGTTATGTGCGTCAATTTCTTGTGGGATTTGTGCAGCGATAGCATCCGCAGCAAGTTGACGCTCTCTCAAGTTAGCATCTACTAATCCTTTAAGATCATCTACATCATAGTTAAAGACATCCGTAATTGCGTTAATATCGGGTTCCACGTCACGTGGCAACGCAATATCGATGAGTACAAGTGAATCATTTTTACGTTGAGATGCAATACTTTGCATCATACTATTAGTTATAATATAGTCACTTGAACTTGTTGAGCTGATAACCATATCAGCATCTGTTAATAAAGCTGGTAATGAATCAATTGAAGCATAAGAAACACCATGATTATTTGCAAGTGTTTCTGCTTTTGAAACAGTACGGTTAACGATTGTAATATCATTAACACCTGAACCTTTAAGATTTAAGAGTGAGAGTTCACTCATTTCCCCTGCACCGATGATGATTGCCTTTTTATTATCAATCTTACCGAAGATTTTCTTACCTAATTCAACAGCCGCATAAGACACACTAACGGCATTATCCGCAATATCTGTCTCATTATGCGCTTTCTTCGCGAAAGTAATTGCTTGTTTAAATAAGTGGTTGAAAATCGTTCCCGTCGTATCTTCTTCTTGCGCGATGAAGAACGCATTTCTCATTTGACCAAGAATTTGCGTCTCACCAAGTACGATGGAATCTAATCCAGAAGTTACACGCAATAAATGATTTACTGCTTCGTCCCCCACTTTAACTTCTGAAATTGCTTTAATATCTTCCACTTCAAGACCAGAATTACGTGCTAAAAAGCGTTGAACGTAATAACGTCCAGTGTGAATTTGGTCTGCAACTACATATACTTCCGTGCGATTACATGTTGATAAGATGACATTCTCTAAAATCGCTTTCGTTTCAAACAAATCAACATTCGCTGAACGTATGTTATCTTCTTTGAAGGCAACTTTCTCTCTCAATGCTACATCTGCAGTGCGATGGTTAATACTTATCGCAATTAAATGCATTTATAACGCCCTCCATACATATTACAATAACTACATTATAACACAATTTATCCCGTAGTTAAGCACTCTGCTTGATTTAATTATAAATATTCTAATGTAAGAATCAGAAGACTACATGTTGAGTTATAAAATGTGAACGAACAGCCCTTTTTGCTCTATATTTGAGTACTAGCCCCACTTATAGATACCAGGTGTATTTCGAATAAATTCAAAAGGATGTCTCGCGATTCTAATCTAGCTACATTCTACTATGAAATTTGATCGAGATAGTACCTCTTAAATTAACCAGTCGTTATCACATTAGAATAATTATAAATAACTTTCGATAGCATCCCAAATCTGTTGTTGCTTATTTCCTTTTATAGATGAATAACTAATGATTTGATCGCCTTCTTCAAGCTCTAACTCGCGTTTCACCATAGCAAGTTGTTTCTGTACTTGGCCTCTTTTAATCTTATCCTCTTTAGTCAACACAATCAGCGTTGGTATTTCAAAGTGCTTAAGATAATCATACATCAACACATCATCTTCTGTCGGTTTGTGACGAATATCAACGAGTTGTACTACGAGTTTCAAACTTTCTCTCTGTGTGAGATAAGCTTCAATCATCTTGCCAAACTCTTCGCGCTTCTTCTTACTCACTTTGGCATATCCGTATCCTGGCACATCAACGAAGATAAGCTGACTGTCGATATCATAGAAATTTAGTGTTTGTGTCTTACCTGGCTGAGCAGACGTACGCGCCATATTCTTGCGACCTATCATACTATTGATAAAGGTCGATTTCCCCACATTAGAACGTCCACTCAATGCCACCTCACTTAGCCCTGTTTCAGGATATTGCTCTGGCTTTACTGCACTGATGAGTAGTTCGATTTTATTCGGATTAACCTTCATAGCTACCCTCTCTTCTCTATTTAACTAACTGTTTCATTATATTATATTGTGAACGGAGATGCGAGTGCTGTCACGAAAGTTTCATATTATTCATTATATATATTGAGTAAAATGCAATACTCAATGGGATGATTGCTAAATCCCTTATTCATCCCTAATTCTTCTTCATAACTCATAAATCCAAAAAAATCGCTCATCTGCCTTATAAAGACAAATGAGCGACACAATTATCATACAAACTTTAACAACGATAGCACCTAGCTATGCAGAAGTTTGCTCTTTATTAACTAAATTACCTTCATTATCATATAGTTCTGGTTCAGTTTCATCTGTAATTGTTTGTTCTGTAATAACGACTTTCACTACACCATCGCTTGAAGGCACATCGTACATAATGTCAATTAATGCTTCTTCGATGATTGAACGTAAACCACGAGCACCTGTCTTACGTTCGATAGCTTTGTTACTAATGGCAGCTAAGGCTTCATCAGTAAATTCAAGTTCTACATTATCTAATTCGAGCATCTTCGTATATTGTTTAACTAATGCGTTCTTAGGTTGAGTTAAAATATTTTTCAATGCTTCAACATCTAATTGTTCGAGGTTAGCAACAATAGGTACACGACCGATGAATTCAGGAATTAAACCGTAAGATTGTAAGTCCTCTGGTCGAATTTGTTCTAATAATGCATCTTCATCGTATTTAGATGCTTCACTACTTGCAAAGCCGATAACCTTTTCACCTAGACGACGTTTAATCACGTCTTCGATACCGTCAAAGGCACCACCTAGGATGAAGAGAATATTAGTTGTATCAATTTGAATCAATTCTTGGTTTGGATGCTTACGTCCGCCTTGAGGTGGCACACTAGCGCTCGTACCTTCAAGAATTTTGAGTAACGCTTGTTGTACACCCTCACCGGAAACATCACGTGTGATTGACGTATTTTCTGATTTACGTGCAATTTTATCGATTTCGTCGACGTAGATAATTCCTTTTTCAGCTTTATCTACATCGAAATCAGCGGCTTGGATTAAACGTAAGAGGATATTCTCAACGTCATCACCTACATAACCTGCTTCAGTTAAGCTCGTCGCATCGGCAATAGCGAAAGGCACGTTAAGCGTCTTAGCTAATGTTTGTGCGAGTAATGTCTTACCGCTACCTGTAGGTCCGATTAACGCAACGTTACTCTTTTGAAGCTCAACATCATCGTCATCAGGACCGAGTTGTTGAATACGTTTATAGTGGTTGTAGACCGCAACTGCTAGGGATTTCTTAGCTTTCTCTTGTCCAATGACATAATCATTTAACTGATCCATGATTTCTTTAGGAGTAGGTAATTCAGTTAAACCTTCTGGAGCGGATTGAGAGAGCTCTTCTTCTACGATTTCAGAGCATAATTCGATACACTCATTACAAATGTAAACGCCGCTACCAGCAACTAATTTTTTAACTTGATCTTGGTCCTTTCCACAGAAAGAACACTTTAAGTTTTCTTCATCTTCATTGAATTTAAACATTATATTTACACCCCTATTTCCTAAAGACTATACTAGAATGAATTTTAATATGCAACTGACGGTAACTACAAGTTAAATGCCTTATGTTTGAGTCTTCAGACTTAACTTTCCCGTTAGTTAAAAAATATAAGCCCCAGCATGCATAAAATTTAAACTTTAGTTATGCTGGGGCCTCAAATTATTCACTTCAAAACAGCAATATTTGATTGCAATTTATGAAATTAGTTACTACTTTATTAAAATTATTCTTCGTCTTTGTTGTCTTTATCGTCTTCAGATGGTTCGACTAATTTCGCTTCGTCTACGAGTAAGTCGATAACTTTTTGAATACGTACATCATTTTTCACGATGTCTGTATTACCTAAAGTATTCTTAATATCTTCAACTGAGATGTTGAATTGCTCGCTCATTTTTTCAAGTTCTTTATCGATATCTTCTTCAGATACTTCGATATCTTCTTTATCAGCGATTGCTGTAAGTGTTAAGTTAGTGCGCACGCGAGCTTCAGCATCGTCTTTCATTTGTTCTCTAAGTTGAGATTCATCTTGACCTGAGATTTGGAAGTAAGTTTCAAGGCTAAGACCTTGTTGTTGCATACGTTGGCCAAACTCTTGAAGCATGCGGTCTAACTCAGTGTTAACCATTGCTTCTGGAATATCAATCTTAGCATTGTCAGATGCTTTTTGGATTGCTTCTTCTTTTTGTACGTTTTCAGCTTCAGTTTGTTTTTGCTCTGCTAAGCGTTTACGTAAGTTCTCTTTGTATTGATCAACTGTTTCAGCATCTGAATCAAGTTCGTTTGCGATTTCGTCATCAAGTTCAGGAACTTCTTTATATTTAATTTCATTTACTTTCGTTTTGAAAGTCGCTTCTTTACCTGATAATTCTTCAGCGTGATATTCTTCTGGGAATGTCACGTTTACATCTTTCTCTTCGCCAGCTTTCACGCCAACTAATTGCTCTTCGAACCCAGGGATAAATGAACCTGAACCGATTTCTAAGTCATAGCTGTCCGCTTGGCCACCTTCGAATTGTTCACCATCAACATAGCCGTCGAAGTCGATGTTTACTGTATCGCCTTCTTCAACAGCACCGTCTTCTTTAACAACCATTTCTGAAAGTTGGTTAAGTTGTTGATTGATGGCTTCGTCAACTTCTTCGTCAGTTAAGTCAGCATCTTGTTTTTCAATTTCAAGACCTTTGTAGTCACCAAGTTCTACTTCTGGTTCTACTGTTACTGTAGCATCAAATTTGAAGTCTTGACCTTTTTCAATTTGTTGTACTTCGATTTCTGGTTGATCAACTGGTTTGATACCTGTTTCTTCAATTGCTTCACCGTAAGCTTCAGGTAATACGATGTCAGCTGCATCTTGATATAAAGCTTCAACGCCGAAACGTTGTTCGAAGATTTGACGAGGTACTTTCCCTTTACGGAAACCTGGTACATTGATTTGTTTAACTACTTTTTTGAAAGCTTTATCTAAAGCGTTATCAAATTTTTCTGCGGGTACTGTAACAGATAGTACGCCTTGATTACCTTCCTTTTTTTCCCAAGTTGCTGTCATGTATAAAAACCTCCATGATAATCCTATTTTAATTTTTCAACTTCATCATTATAGCACAGGTCTAGAACCTATACAAATGACTAGAATTATTACTATTCGCTCGTTAGCAACGAGTTAAGGCTCTCGATCGATTGCTATAATTAATTGAATTAAATCATTCTGTTCATCAAGTTCGTTCATGCCGAGCATGGATTTAAAGTAATTCTGATACGCGATAATCCAGTCTTCTTGTGAACCAAGACTATAAATATCCAATGGATAGAGCATAATCGCATGGTTTGTTAATAAGCGATACGCCTCTCGAACAAGCTGTGCTGCCTCTTCTTCGACAAATTCCAACACCCGAGGAATCAACTGCTGTTTCATCTCAGAATGTTCAATTCCAGGTAAGTCACCAGGTATAACAGTCTTCTCATGCCCGTATTTAGCTACCGTTAAACGTTCTTCGTAATGCGCTAATCGTAAGTATTCGAGCATAATACTGATGAGGTTAGGTGCTAACTCAAGTGTTTCAATTATATTGGCTACGCTCGACTTGTAATTAAACTGACTATAATCAATTAATGTTAGAATGGTCTGCACTTGCTCGTGTAAAGCTAATTGGTCAAAGCTTTCGAGCTGTTGTGCTGCCTGCTGATTATAGGCTTCAAGTTGAGATTCAGCATATTCTTTCAATGGAAAGAGACGCATTCGAGATTGATGGTTGCTCACTTCATCAATCACTTGATCAATAACCTTAACAACCTCGAAATACTGTCCTAAACCGTTCAATGCTTGTACGTAATAAATCATGAGCGCATCATAACTACCTAATCCCTGTTTAAGCAGAATAATCGCCTCTTCTCGTAGCTCTAAATATCTTTCGAGTTGGTACAAGATATCGCATTTTAATTCAGCAAGCGAATCATCCATTTCAAAGAAACGCTCATATTCTTCAAATAAATCTGAAGCATTTTCATACAAATGGTCATAATAAGCTGTTTTAATCTCTTTGATTAACTTCTGCTTCGCTCGTGGAAAGGGAATAATATCAGACATAATGAGCCACCTCTCTTATAGCGCTTCTAATATCAGGCTACTCCATGTTTCAAAGTTGCTCGTATCTTCTATCTTACCTTGTTCAACCCATTCAATCGCAAGGGTATCTGTCTCTTGAACTTCAACATCGTTCTTATCAACAGTTATTTTAAACACGACACCTAAGTGGACCTCTCCGACTTCATTCGTATCATCATTAATAAATCCTAAATATTGTAAGTTCTGACTTTTAGCTGGGGATAGCCCCACTTCTTCTTCAAGCTCACGTTGTGCATTCGTACGTATGACTTCGTTGATGGACTCTGCGCCTGGGACATCGTTCATGTGACCACCTACGCCAATAGAGCCTTGGCCGTGAAGACGTGATTCACCACCGCCAGACAAACGTTTATAAACGAGTAGCTCGCCTTGATGATTCTCAAGTAAACAATATGATACGAGCTGCTTGTAGTTGGGATCTTCTTCCATATCACCGCGTCTTTTAACCTCATAGTGTGAAAGTGCGTTAAAGATCTCTTGTCCTTGAGCTGTTGATTTGTTTAAAAATCCATTAAATTGGTTGCGTTCGTTATCGAAGGCTAAGTCTCGTGGTACGACTGTAATCATCTCATCAAATTTAGACATAGTAATCTCCTTTATCATTTGTCATCTGGCTTTATTTTATCAAACGTTGCACACATATCAATCGTAAATATAGTGATTGGTGTTTGTGCCCTTTGATTTCTTATCATCCGTACGCTCTTGTTGAAACGAATTTCAACCACGCTAACACTTCTAGTATGTAAAAAAATTCCTTCCAAATGGAGCGAAGCCATCTTTGGAAGGAATGATAGTTAATTATTTTAAAGCTTCTTTCGCTTTAGATACTAATTCACCGAATGCTTTGTCGTCAGAAATTGCGATTTCAGCAAGCATTTTACGGTTGATATCGATACCAGCTTGTTTTAAGCCGTTCATTAAACGTGAATAGCTGATGTCGTGTTGACGTGCAGCCGCATTGATACGTGTAATCCATAATTTACGGAAGTTACGTTTTCTTTGACGGCGGTCACGGAAAGCATATTGACCTGATTTCATTACTTGTTGTTTAGCTGTTTTGTATAATGTGCGTTTCGCACCAAAGTAACCTTTTGCTAATTTAATCGTTTTTTTACGACGTCTTCTAGTTACTGTTCCACCTTTTACTCGTGGCATAGTAAATTCCTCCTTCTAATATCTTGAACGAATAATTGATTTTAAATTATTTTTTGTAAGCTAGTAATTGTTTTACGCGTTTCATATCTGATTTATGAACTAATTTCGCTTTACGTAATTTACGTTTTTGTTTAGTGTGTTTATTTGCAAATAAGTGTGAAGTGAAAGCTCTAGAACGTTTTAATTTACCTGAACCAGTTCTTTTAACACGTTTAGCTGCTCCACGGTGTGTTTTCATTTTTGGCATGATAAATTCCTCCTAAATTATTTTTCATTGTCAGCATTTGGAGCTAACATGATAAACATTTGGCGACCATCCATCTTAGGTTTTTGTTCGATCGTCGCAATATCTTTCGTTTCTTCAGCGAATTTCTCAAGAACGCGTTGACCAATCTCTTTATGAGTGATGGCACGTCCTCTGAAACGAATAGAAACTTTACATTTATCGCCTTTAGATAAGAATTTACGTCCATTCTTCAACTTAGTTTGGAAGTCGTGTTCTTCGATAGTTGGACTTAAACGTAATTCTTTAACGTTAATTGTTTTTTGTTTCTTCTTCATTTCTTTTTCTTTTTTCTGTTGCTCGAATTTGTACTTACCGTAGTCCATGATTCTTGCAACAGGTGGCTTAGCGTTTGGAGCCACTACTACAACATCTAATCCTACTCGGTCTGCCATATCTAAAGCTTCTTTTTTAGATTTGACTCCGATTTGGTCACCATTTTGACCGATTAGACGAATCTCTTTTGCACGAATACGTTCGTTAACTTGAGTTTGATTTTTTGCTATGGTTGACACCTCCATTATTTTTACGAAAGTAACACCAAGTAAAAAGAGCGGGTATACTGTACCCGCTCTTCAATCACATGATTAGTCCATGTCTATTGACCTGCCAACTGCTTTGCGCGTCGCTACAGGTGAGAAGCGGATACTTCTACTTGGTTCGTTTCGTATTCAACATGAACAATCATACCAATATTCATTTCATAAGTCAATGCTTAATTGTATTTTTAATGATGTTTAATATCGTCCATTTTAACATCTTGGCGTAAATCCACTTGATCTAAAGGAATCTTCTTCGTTTTATAACGTATTTTGTGATAAATAAAGAAGACCAAGAAGACTGGAATTCCCATGTATGTCGTGATAAAGCGATTTAAATCAAAGTGACCTGTCTTGATGAAGTCCACGTCTTGACCAATGATGACGATGACACAGAGTACACCAGCAAATATCGGTCCAAATGGGAATAATTTCGCATGGTATTTTAGTTTCGACTTGTCATAGTTCTGTGCATTAAACGCCTTTCTAAAGCGATAGTGACTGATAGCGATACCGACCCATGCGATGAATCCAGTCATACCACTGGCTGCTACGATATATTCGTAAGCATCACCATTTAGATGTTGGAGTCCAAAGATTGCTAGCACAATCACTCCTGTTGCAATGAGTGAGATGTAAGGTACGCCGTGTTTATTCGTTTTACCTAAGATTGGAAAAGCAAGGCGATCTTTACTCATTGAATAAAGCATACGTGTTGATGCATACATACCGGAGTTACCAGCTGATAATACTGAAGTCAAGATTACAGCGTTCATGAATGATGCCGCAAAGGCTAGACCTGCATTTTTAAACACTAAAGTAAATGGCGACGTCGCAACATCACTGTCTCCTCCCATTAACGCTGAACTATCATACGGAATCAACATACCGATGATGAAAATAGCGATTATATAGAACAGCAGAATACGCCAAAAGACTTGTTTAATCGCTTTCGGCACGGCACGTTCAGGATTCTCAGATTCTCCTGCTGTAATACCGATAAGCTCAGTACCTTGGAATGAGAAACCAGCGACTAAGAATACGCCGAGAATGGACAGTAAACTGCCGCCCACCCCATTACCGAGGATAGGTCCGTCACCTTTCGTAAATGTATCGAAGCCAACGTAGTGACCTCCCATAATACCCACGATAGTGAGTAAACCGATAATGATAAAGATAATAACTGTGACTACTTTAATTAAGGCGAACCAGTATTCACTTTCACCATAAACACGTACAGACAATGCGTTAAGCGCAAAGATAATCACGATAAAGATTAAACTCCAACCCCACGCTGCTAATCCTTTCATCGGCGCCCAATACTGAATGACTTGAGCAGCGATCGTAACGTCTGCAGCGACGGTGATTACCCAGTTAAACCAGTAGTTCCAACCCAAGGCAAAGCCAAGTGATGGATCGACGAAACGTGTAGCGTAAGTGCTGAATGATCCGGAAACTGGTAAGTAGGTTGCCATTTCACCAAGTGAGGTCATTAAGAAGAAGACCATGGCACCAATGATGGCGTATGCTAATAATGCACCGAGTGCACCTGTATCATGAATCGCACCACCTGAGGTCATAAATAACCCTGTACCGATACAGCCTCCAATCGCAATCATCGAAATATGACGATCTTTCAGACCTCTTTGAATCCCTTCGTTCTGATTTGAATGTTTCTCCATAGAAGCTCCCTTTCTAGTCTTTAGAGGTTACTCTCTTTCACTAGTGCTCGCTATTCGGTTATTTCTCTATTTATCATCCTATTGAAAAAGGTTGCATACCCTTTGGATATGCAACCGATTGAAGATTTATTATAGGTAGCACATCACAATTGTGACAGTCCAGCACCTTTCGATGTCTGACCCAACGATATCAATGAATGACGATGGATATCGCTTCGGCGACTTCGCCTTTCATTTGAGTTTCCTCAGCCTCATTCTGCCTACACTCAATTACTCATCGAAGTCGCAACCTCTAACTCTTATTGTAATATTCATCAAATTTCTATCTGACTAGATTTTAATATACAGTAAACCTTATCCTTTTTCAAGTTTAGCGTTGTTTTTTCAAACGAATTTCATCAACTAAATTCCAAATGAAGTCATCTCTCTCCATAGTCTCTTGATCTTTAGAACCATATTCACGAACGTTGACTTCATTATTCTCAACTTCTTTGTCTCCTACGACAACTTGGTAAGGTACTTTATGCATTTGTGCTTCACGAATTTTATAACCCATTTTTTCATTACGGTCATCGATATTGACGCGTACACCTTGAGATTTCAATTCATCTTGTAAAGCACGCGCATAATCGTAATGTAAGTCGACATTAACTGGAATGATTTCAACTTGACGTGGTGCTAACCATGTTGGGAAGGCACCTTTAGTTTCTTCAGTTAAGAATGCGACGAAACGTTCCATAGTAGATACTACCCCACGGTGAATGACTACAGGACGATGGTCTTCCCCATCATTACCGATGTAAGTTAAGTCGAATTTCTGTGGTAATAAGAAGTCAAGTTGTGCAGTAGATAATGTTTCTTCTTTACCCATTGCAGTTTGAACTTGAACGTCGAGTTTAGGGCCGTAGAATGCTGCTTCGCCAATCGCTTCTTCATATTCTAAACCAAACTCATCTACCGCTTCTTTCAACATTGCTTCAGCTTTGTTCCACATATCATCGTCATCGTAGTATTTCTCTTTATCTTCTGGATCACGATAACTTAGGCGGAAGCTATAGTTTTCAAAACCAAAGTCGTCATACACATCTAGTATAAGTTGAACAACACGTTTAAATTCTTCTTTAATTTGATCTGGACGTACGAAGATATGCGCATCATTTAAAGTCATGCCACGTACACGTTGTAAACCTGAAACTGCACCACTTGCTTCGTAACGATGTTGTAAACCAAGTTCCGCAATACGGATTGGTAATTCACGATAAGAATGTGGTTTGTTCGCATAAACCATCATGTGATGTGGACAGTTCATTGGGCGAAGTACCATCTCTTCGTTCTCATCGAGTTTCATCGGTGGGAACATGTCATCTTGATAATGATCCCAGTGACCTGAAGTTTTATATAAATCTACATTCGCCATGACAGGTGTATAAACGTGGTCGTAACCCATGCTAGTTTCTTTGTCTACAATGTAGCGCTCGATTTCGCGACGGATGACAGCACCATTAGGCAACCATAGTGGTAAACCTGCGCCGACGAGTTGGTTATTAGTGAATAAATCCATTTCTTTACCGATTTTACGGTGGTCACGCTCTTTACGTTCTTCAAGCATTTGAAGATGTGCTTTTAAGTCTTTCTTATCGAAGAACGCAGTACCATAGATACGTTGTAGCATTTTATTGTTGCTATCTCCACGCCAGTACGCACCTGCTGTAGATAAAAGTTTAAACTCTTTAATTTTAGATGTAGATGGAACATGCACGCCTCGGCATAAATCCGTGAATTCACCTTGAGAATAAAGTGTGACATTTTCATCTTCCGGAATCGCATCGATTAGTTCTAATTTGTAAGGATCGTCCTTGAAGAAGTCTTTCGCTTCATCACGAGAAACCACTTGACGTTCGATAGGATGATTTTCATCCACAATTTGCTTCATAGTCTTTTCAATCTTTTCAAAGTCATCTGAAGAAATGCGTTCATCCATATCGAAGTCGTAGTAGAAACCACCTTCAATGACAGGACCTACACCAAATTTCACATCACCGTATAAACGTTTCAATGCTTGCGCCATTAAGTGTGCTGTGGAGTGACGAAGTACCTCTAACGCTTCTTCACTTCCCGGTGTGATGATTTCAATCTCACCATCTGTTTCAAGTGGACGAGTAAGGTCTACCATTTGTCCGTTGAATTTACCTGCGACCGCTTTCTTTCTCAATCCAGGACTAATAGAACGTGCGATATCTTCTGTAGTTGTGCCTTTATCAAACGCGTTACTATTACCATCTGGAAATTGAATATTAATCTGTTCCATCTAGAACCCTCCTATTGATACTTAATGATCTCGTCGACATGAAACGCAGTGTTATTCAAGCTTCTATTTCTTAGATGCCTTGATTCTAGGTTCTTGTATAATGATTCAAATAAAAAACGCCCTCACCCATAAAGGGACGAGGACGCCGTGTTACCACCCTAATTAGATATGTAGGTTTAAGTAGTGTGTACATAAACTCACATATCTCACTTTACTTAAGATAACGGTCTTGAGCCGGATATTCATTACAAATATCAATCATTAAGGGAGTAACAAACAAAGATGTCAATTAGCCTCTCAGCACCGCTAACTCTCTGTGTAACAGAGCTTTGCTTATCATATCCTTAGACGTTTCATGTCGATTTAGATTTATTCCTATTATACACTATCTATTATAAATTTCAAATATCCCTGTAATTCACGCCTTCTAGGAAATAGGGATGTGCAAGTGATTTAATACGTTCCATGATGCGTGCCCCTTTGGTTGCTTCCGCGCCTTGACGTGTGAGTGAGAAGTGATGTTCAAGTTCTTTGAAATTCAAGTTTGAACTGAAGAACGTTGGCAATTCATGAACCATGCGATAATGAAGTAGTGGACCTATCACTTCATCACGTGCCCATGGTGTTGTTTCTTCTGCGCCGATATCATCTAAGAATAAGACATTGGCTTTCATGATTTGATTAAGTCGTTTTTCAAAACTGTTATCATTAAAACCACTCTTTAACGTGCGAATAAATTCTGGTAGATAGACCATGGTGGAAGGAATATTCTCGCTCTTCAATTGGTTCGCCATTGCACCAAGGATAAATGATTTACCTGTACCGAAAGGACCATATAAATATAATCCCTTCAAGTACTCTGTCTCTCCACTCTTAATACGTTTACAAATATCATTTGCAGCCATGGCAACATCAAGACGATCACGACGATTCGTATAGATATCTTTCAACTCAGCATCTAAAGTCGCACGTTGCATATGATGGGAAGTGATTAAATGCGCTTTGAACTTCGCCTCATCATGTTTAATCTTACAAGGACATGGAAGGTATTTAATCTTGAAATGACCATTCTCAATATAGAGTTCTGGTACATGCCCTTTAACGAAGTTCGGACAATCTTCAAATGCATGGCCATCATAATGTTTCTGTTGGTCTTTATATTCTTGAAGAATATTTAAATCTCTAACAATCATAGAATTAGTGATTTCTGAGCGGTGAGCTTCAAGAAAAGCTTTGACATCAGGGTCTTTAATGACGTCTCTCTTAATCTTTTCAAGTCGTTGATTTAAATCTTTCGAATTCCCTAATATATCATTTAAACTCTTCATTCTTTCTTACCTCCATTCCATGTCTGTTGTAAGTCTTGAAGGAATGCTTGACGTTCCTTTTCAAACTGTTCATCGTGTTCTTCATCGGATGAGTCCTCTTTTTGTTGCGCACGTTGCTCACGATTTTTCAGCCATTCAGGCGTTAACTCTCGTGAATAAGGTTGATATTGTGGACGATAACTTCTTTGGGGTTGTGCTTTTTTCTCTTTCTTCTTTGATTCTTGCTGCATGGTTTGTTGATAAGCCTGTTTAGCAGTGGTATACCCCTTTTTCTTCCAATTCGAAGCTATTTCCATAATATAATTCTTCGGCAACTTCATGTCTTCTTTCAGCATGACATATTGCAAGAGGATGTTGATTACGCCGAAAGAAAGCTTTTCACGTTCTACCAATTCTTCAACTATTCGTTTCTGATGATCAGTCGGCTCTGACTCTGACCACGACGCTAACATTTCAATAGGACTCGTGTTATCGAGCAGTTCTAACCAACTATCTGACCCTGGTTTAAGTTCGTCTTCTTCATTTTTTGCTACGTCGTTAGCCGTTCCTTGCACCTGTGTGTTGGCTTGTGAAGGCTGTTTAACTTGAATGTTAGGAAGTTGCTGATCATGTTCCATCAAGTAATACGTCCGCGCGTGCTTTCTCAACTCTTCGAAAGAGAGTTCTTGGTCGCTTGTAAGTGATTTTAATATAATACTCTTCATCGCTTCAGGCGTCAGTCCATATAGTGTTGCGAGCTGCGTAATGAGTTGTTTCGTCTGACTGCCTATAATTTTACTACTGATAAAATGCGATTGTAGTAAATCATACAACGCTTCAAAGTCAAATTCGACGTCTGACAAATTAAGTCCTTGATATGTTTGTTCTTCTGTCACTTGAATGTCTGTGTCAGGCACGCGTTGATGCGGAATATTAAATACATCAGTATATTTACGAGTAATTTCCGTAAACTGGCTCAAGTCAACTTGCGCCTTAGAAGATGCAAAGAAACGCTTTAATTGATGGTAACGTTTATGCCCAACTTCACTATATAGAAAGACAGATAACATCGGATCATCAAAGAACTGTTTGCCTGTTGGTGGCTGAATGAGTTCATAGATAAAATGCGAATGTGCCGTATCATGATGCACATATGTCTTCACTAGTCCTATCGCTTCAAGTACATCCATTTGCTTGCGAAATTCTAATAAATTAATCTTGAGTTCACTCATAATCGTATAATGTGTCAGCTCAGATTGCGACGCTTGCCCACTAAACTGATCTAAATAAATGTATAAACCCGTACTACTAGAGCCTATGAGAGGTGTGAAGAGTCGGTTAAGAATATCCATATGATTACTATGAAATTGAAATTGGCGTAGGATTTGAAAGTCATCTTTAGCTCTTAAACCATAATCTTTAGACTTTAAATTCATTCATCGTCACTCCGCTCATCTTTCGACAAGATACCTTGCATAGAAGCTAACAATTGATCGACATCCTTAAATTCTTTGTATACTGAAGCAAAGCGTACATACGATACCTGATCGACATGCATGAGTTGGTTCATCACATGTTCACCGATTTCTCTAGAAGAAATTTCTGCATGACCATCGTGTCTTAACTTCCATTCTACATGGTTGGTAATTTCCTCAAGTTGTTGGTAACCAACGGGTCGTTTTTCACAAGAACGTACTAATCCATTTAAGATCTTTTCGCGTAGAAATTGTTCTCTTGTTCCATCTTTCTTCACGACGATGAGTGGTCGTTTCTCGATATGTTCAAACGTCGTAAATCTCGTACCACAGTTCTCACATTCTCTACGACGACGTATCGCGTTGACATCGTCCGCATGACGTGAATCAACGACGCGAGAATTGGTCGCACTACATTTAGGACACTTCATCGATATTCATCCTCTCTTCTAGATTATACATTATTATACTATAAATAATTATGAGACTAAAGAAAGGCCTACGACGATGCTTTGAATCAACAGAGTGAAGCTGTGAAAGGCGATTTATTCTTGAGTTGCTACGCTCCTCAGTCATTTTACCTTAGATAATAAAAAGGCTTGCCTCGTGAGACGAATCTCAATCCGAGACAAACCTTCATTCAATTTATTGTATCAATCACACTTATAACTTATTGGTAACCTACCCTACTGGTTAAATATATTAATAATAAAATATGTTCAATTACTGACTTAACTTTAATTAAAGCGCTTGGCCAATTTGTTCAGCAATGTCTACAACACGGTTTGAATAACCCCATTCGTTGTCGTACCAAGCGATGACTTTCACTTTACGAGGACCCATTTGCATAGTGCTTGGTGTATCAACAATTGCTGAATGTGGATTTGTATTAAAGTCTGAAGAAACGAGTGGTGCATCTTCTGTTGCAAGCACGCCACCTAAATCGTTGTCTTTAAATGCTTGGTTGACTTCATCTACTGTGACATCTTTGTTTAAGTCTACAACTAAGTCAACGAGTGACACGTTCTTAGTTGGTACACGTAAAGCCATACCATGTAATTTACCTTCAAGTTCAGGTAACACTTCTTTCAATGCTTTCGCAGCACCAGTTGAAGTTGGGATGATACTCTCATTGCATGAACGTGCACGTCTTAAGTCTTTATGAGGATTGTCGATGTTCTTCTGATCATTAGTGATCGCGTGAACTGTAGTCATTAAACCATTATCGATGCCGAATTGGTCGTTAAGTACTTTCGCAACTGGACCGATACAGTTAGTTGTACATGAAGCGTTACTAAAGATATCGTATTCGTTGACGTCTAAGTCGCTATCGTTAACACCTTTAACGAGCATTTGAACATGGCCGCCTTTAGAAGGACCAGTAAGTAAGACTTTTTTAGCGCCAGCATCAATATGTGCTTGAGCTTTATCACCATGGTTAAATACACCAGTTGCTTCAATAACAATGTCAATGTTGAGATCTTTCCAAGGCAAGTTAGCTGGATTACGGTCAGCAAGTAATTTGATTTCATGACCTTCTACTTTAATACCATTATCTGTCGCTTCGACATCTAAATCAAACTTACCGTGAGTCGTATCATGTTTGATTAAATGCGCAATAGTTTCAGCTGGGTAGCTCGCGTTGATTGCGACTACGTTTAAATCATCATTTTTTAATGCGATTCTTAGCACCATTCTGCCAATTCTACCCATACCATTAATTGCAATATTTGTCGACATAAAAAAAGCACCCCTCGAATTATGTGTTATACTTTATGACATTAGTATAACATAAAGTTACTGATTTGAAAGCGGTTTCTAAAAACTTTATGAAAAAGCTTACATAGACGTGTCGGCTGAGGTCTGTAAATTAGGGAACAACCATATAGCACTATCATCTTTCAATACATATTCAATTAGTAACTTAATTACATTTATATCCCAACCACGGTATTTTCTACGCATGCCCCCCCTATTTTACTACCGAGATGAGAGGCACTCACACTCTCCACTTTTTAACAAAAAATAGCTATAGAAACGCCTCATAATTTGCGATTTCTATAGCTAATTCGCATATGTTCAACTATCACATATCCGATGCAAAAGAGAACATTATTCTTTTATTCAATTCTATTCATAGACGTGCGATTTCACAATAAACTTACGCTTCATCCTCGTCATCTTCAAGTGTTTGATTAATATACCCTTCATCGAGTAGCAAGCGTTCAAGATTCTGCTTTAACTCTAATTTGCTATCACGGTTATCGATAACGTGATCAGCCATACGACGTTTCTTATCGATTGAAATTTGGCTATAAATTCTAGCCTTGGCATCATCAGCAGAAAGATCATTTCTTTCCATAAGACGATCGATTTGAATACTTTCAGAGGTGTAGACTAACCACACTTCATCCACTGTATCCTGCAGTTCATTTTCAAATAACAAAGGAATATCCATGATCACATTGTGACCTTGCGCCACATATTCCGCTTTCTTTTTATCCATAATTTCACGCACGATGGGGTGAATAATATTATTGAGTTCAACTCTCTTCTCAGGTTGCTTAAAAACAATGTCGCCCACATAAGAACGGTCCATCTCACCCTCTTCTGTGATCGCGTCATCACCAAAGGCTTCGCGGACTTGTTCTAAACCATGTGAACCTTTCGCGACTGCTTGTCTTGCAGCGATATCAGCATCGACAATCTTGAAACCGTGAGCTGATAGTAGTTCTGAAACGGTAGATTTGCCTGTCGCAATTCCACCTGTGAGTCCAATTACTTTAGGCATACTTTCCCTCTTTCTTTAACTTTGACATTCTGGGCAGAAATGACTATTTCTAGTCGCAATAACCTGCCTTTCGATAGGCGTTCCGCAAACTTTACATGTGTCTTGCTTATAGACATTTAAGCGGTTCTGCATTTCACCACGCCGACCATCGGAATGAACATAATCGGAAATGCTTGTCCCACCATAGCGGATTCCTTCTTCTAATACTTCTCTGATATAATAGAATAATAATTTGCGTTCTTGCATCGTGAGACTATTGGCTTTGCGAGCAGGATGAATACCAGCACGGAAGAGCGCTTCACATGCATAGATATTGCCGCATCCAGCAATCACACGATGATCAAGAATCATAGCTTTAATAGGCTTTTTAAGAAATTTTCTTTCATTAAAATAAGAAAGATAATGTTGTAACGCTTCATCTTTAAACGGTTCTGGTGCAATTTCTAACAAAGGTGGATAGGCTGCTAATTCTGGAATGTTGCGTATTTCACCGAATCGACGAATATCCGAATACACTAACATCTTGTCATTATCTAACTGAAAGATGACGTGCCAGTGTTTACGATAATTATGATTACCTATATCATCCAATTCGTTAACTACGAAGTACCCTCCTGTCATACCGAGATGACTTACCATGATACGTGTCTCGTCACCCTGTTGTAGATGAAAGTAAATATACTTACTACGACGTTCAATATGATTTATGGTATAACCCTCTGTAAACGTTTTAAAGGTATCTAGTTCCAATCCTTTAACAATCGTTTCACGCTGATTTCTTTTACCTAGCTTAACTTGTTCTGAAAACCGTACCTCTTGAATCGTAGTACCTTCTACACCAGGCGCGATACCTCGCTTCACATGTTCGACTTCTGGTAACTCTGGCATATGCTCACCTTCTTTCTACTTCGCATCATACCAAGTTGCACCATAACTAGATTCAACCTTTAATGGTACATCGAGCTCTAATGCATGTTCCATAATATCAATAACAAATTCACTAAACGCATCTACTTCGTCCTTTGGAATCTCAAAGATGAGTTCGTCGTGAACTTGAAGCAATAACGTCGCATTAAAGTCACTATCTTGAATAGCGTTCGCGTAATTGACCATCGCGAGTTTGATAATATCTGCTGCACTACCTTGAATCGGTGTATTCATTGCTGTACGTTCAGCGAAACTTCTCATATTAAAGTTGCGACTTGAAATATCTGGTAAATAACGGCGACGGTGTAGCAATGTCTCAACATACCCGTTCGCTTTAGCTTCTTTTTTAATATTATGCATATATTCTTTCACGCCTGGGAAGCTATCTAAATAATCATCGATAAATTGCTTCGCTTGTTTACGCGTAATACCTAGACTTTGGCTAAGACCATAGTCACTAATACCGTAAACGATACCAAAGTTAACTGCTTTCGCCTGACGACGCATTAAACTGTCGACCTCATCCGCTTCCACATTAAACACTTTCATAGCCGTAGCCGTATGCACATCATGATCGTGAATAAAGGCTTGTTTCATACTTTCATCACCTGTGATATGTGCAAGTACGCGTAGTTCGATTTGTGAATAGTCGGCTGAGAAGATGACACTGTCCTCATGTGTCGGTTTGAATGCTTTACGTATACGCTTCCCTTCTTCTAAACGTACAGGAATATTTTGCAAGTTAGGATCTACAGATGAGAGACGACCTGTTTGAGCAAGTGTTTGGTTAAAACGCGTATGGATACGTTGATCTTTACTAATCATCTTTTGTAAGCCTTCAACATAAGTTGATTGAAGTTTCGCAAGCTGACGATAATCAAGAATGTAGTCGATAATTGGGTGTTCACCTTGGAGTTGTTCAAGCACATCTACAGCTGTTGAGTAACCCGTCTTCGTCTTCTTGATCACAGGGAGTTCAAGTTTTTCGAAGAGTACTACACCCAATTGCTTAGGTGAATTCACATTAAATTCTTCACCAGCCGCATCATAAATTTGTTGAACTAAAACGTCAAGTTTCTCTTTAATTTCTTGCTCCATCTCTTCTAAGTCAGACCGATCAGTATAAACGCCTGTTTCCTCCATTTCACTAAGGATGCGAGCAAGTGGCAACTCTATATCATTAAGTAATTCACATTGTTGATGCGCTCTTAACTGATCAATCATTTCTGGCTTACTTTCTGAAATACTGTGAACAATCTTTCCTACGTAGTCGTTCAGAACATCATCTTCAGGCACCGCACGTTTCTTACCTTTGCCATAAACCTGTATCTCTGAAGGTACGTAATATTGGTCATAATGCTCAACAACAGACTTCACATCACTAATAGAACGTGATGGGTCGATAATGTAACTTGCTAGCATAGCATCAAATCGGATGCCTTCAATCTGAATATCCAATCGGTGTGCAACGACATAGGTCTTCTTAGCGTCATAAACCACTTTCTCAGTATTCGGATCTTCCAACCATTTAACTAGAGCATCATGCGCCGCAACTTCTTGAGCATCGACCACTACATGTTGATCTTGCGCATAAATACCAAATTTAAGCATATCATCTTTCAAATAATTGCTGCCATCAATTTCGAAATGGATGGTAGCTGAGGCAAGTTGAGTAAAATCAATAGCGTTTAACAAAGTTTGAACTTCAATATCTAATTCTGTATCTCCACTATCAACAGATTCAACATCTAAATTGTTAAGGAGCTGATTAAATTCCAATTTCTTGAACAATTCTATTTTATCTTGTTCATCAATGGATTCTGGAAGTTGTGTATCTTTCAAGTTAACTTCGAGTGGACTATTTACATTAATTGTCGCTAACTGTTTACTCATCAACGCATCAGCTTTACCATTCTCAAGCTTTTCTTTTAACTTTTTACCTGATACATCATCAATGTGTTCATAAACACCTTCAACAGACTCAAATTGATTTAATAACTTCAATGCTGTCTTCTCACCTACACCTGCCACACCAGGAATGTTGTCTGAAGTATCGCCCATCAGACCCTTCATATCAATAATTTGTTTAGGTTGAATGCCGTTGTATTTCTCCGCGATAAACTCAGGCGTATAATGATCGACGTCAGTAACACCTTTCTTCGTGTAGTAAATCGTCACACGATCTGTCGCAAGTTGGGTGAGATCTCGGTCACCGGTAATGATGATGGTATCTATGCCAGCTTGATCGGCTTCTTTACTCAACGTACCAATAATGTCATCGGCCTCGTAATTGTCAAGTTCGTAATGTTTGATTTGATACGCATCTAAAAGTTGTCGGATGTATGGGAACTGCTCACTTAATTCAGGAGGCGTCTTCTGTCTACCGCCTTTGTAATCACCATAGGTTTGATGTCTAAAAGTGGTCTTTCCGGCGTCAAATGCAACTAAGAAATGGTCCGGTTGCTCTTCTTTTAATATTTTCTCTAACAACATCGCGAAACCATAAATCGCATTCGTATGTATGCCGGCCTTATTCTGTAATAACGGTAAAGCATAGAAAGCACGGAAACTTAAACTATTGCCGTCTACTAAGACTAATTTACTCAATCTTGTAACCTCCAACGTTCGTTTACTCCCATTCTACCATAAACCGAAGTTCACCCGAACCTATAAGCAATAGATCAGTTGGAGGAGCGTGAGTTAAGGAAATACTTATAAATATGACAAAGGGCTCTTTCAAGATAGGAAGCGGTACCGAATAAGAGGTATTGAAATTTCGCTTGGTAACAATAGCGGTTGTGAGATTGAATGCGTATTTTGAAACATATTTATAATACACAAAAGTGACAAGCATCCATTATTCTGAGATACTTGCCACTCCAAAACAGGCTTAGAACCCGTCAGATAAATATTAATTTTAACAGCTATACTCACCCTACTTTTACAAAAACAGTCCTCAAGTTCTGAATCAATAAAAGCCTTACCTCACTCACTCAAATCTAAAGTCACTTTAAACGTTGAACCAATGCCCAGCTCACTGTCGACTTCAATCTGACCTTCGTGCGCTTCAATAATATGTTTCGTAATCGACAAGCCGAGACCTGTGCCACCAGAGTCACGACTTCGCGCTTTATCAACACGGTAAAAACGTTCGAAAATACGTGATTGATCTTCGGGTGCAATACCCATCCCTTGGTCTTCAACCTCTAATAAACATTGATGCGCGAGGCGAGTTAACCTCACTTGAATTTGGCTTTCTGCAGTAGAATAACTAATCGCATTAGAAATCAGATTCACAATCACTTGCATGAGTTTGTCACGATGCCCATTCACAAAGATATCTTCATCAATATCATCAATAATTTGAATCGCTTTCTCCGACGCAAGATGTTTCAAGTTCAATACAGCTTCAAGCGTCAATTCAGACAAGTTTAACCGTTCTGTCGTTAGCGACGCTTGTTGTTCAATGTGCGAGAGATCTAGTAAATCTGAAACGAGCGATTCTATACGTTCGGACTCTTTATGAATAATGTTGAGGAACATCTCTAGGGAGTCAGTGTCTTGCGTTGCGCCATCAAGCAGAGTTTCAGAAAAGCCTTTAATAGACGTAATCGGTGTCTTTAACTCATGAGAAACATTCGCCACGAATTCTCGACGTAAATTCTCTAATTTCTTCAACTGCGTGATATCGTGAAGAACGACGATAATGCCATAGAGATACTTCTGATTGCTAGAGTGTACTGGGACACAAGCCATGTCAAAGTATTTGTCGTGAACCTCTGTCAGTTGAAGATTAATTTGTTCGTACATCGGCTTTTCAGTCTTGAAACTTTCGGCGACATATTGTTGTAATTTAGGGTTAAGACACGTTGAGTAACGCTCCCCTTTCAGTGAAGCGGTAGGCTTAAAGTTATGATAGTACGATTGGTTGACTACCACCACTTCTCCTCGGTTATTGATCATCAAGATAGAACTTGGAATATTCTCTATCGTAGTCGTCAGCCGATGTGCTTGCAACTTCTGAGCATGATTGAGTCGTTGAAGCTGTCGCGCTAATTTATTCGTCGTCACGAAGAGCGCTTTCGTTTCTTTCACATTACTTTCAGGAATTCGAATATGATAATGACCCTCCACGAGCAGAGATGTCGCATAGGTCACATCATTGATTGGACGAATATAAGAACGATGTATGTACCGTACGATCAGATATAGCAGAATCATGACTACTACACCAATAAGCGCAAGATACTTCCATATCTGAATCCTTAAGTCGTGCACTTTATCATCCACTCCGCTGATGATTACACGATAATTTCCTGAATGATTTAATGAGGTGAAGCGATGTTTCCCTTGGTGTTGATCATAGATAAAATGTGTCGGATTCGCTTCCTCAGTTATATTTGGATTCGTGGCTACTTTTCCCTTCTCAGTAAAAACCTCTTGTCCGTGCTTATAAATCGAAACCGTCAATGCTTTATTTTCAATAATATTTTTGAGTTGATCTTTCTTGCCGTGTTTGAACAGATCGACATAATGCTCGCTCTCATGCGCTAATTCACGCTCTTGACTATCGAAGACAACCTGCGTTACTACATGCGTGACAATAATGCCGAGCAAGATAAAACTAACAACTGTGACAGTCCACAACAATAGCAGGAGCTTATGATGAAATTTCAGCATTAATCTTTAGGGCGCTCCAATTTATAACCTAGGCCACGTACTGTCTTAATTAATGTCGGTTGTTTCGGATTCTCTTCCAATTTGTCGCGTAAGTGACTCACATGTACATCTACAATTCTTGAATCACCTGCAAACTCATAATTCCAGACGGAGTTCAACATATGTTCACGTGACATCACACGACCTTGACGCTCTATTAAATAGAGCAACAATTCAAACTCTTTTGGTGTTAATTCTAACAACTCATCATCTTTATAAACTTCAAAGAAATCAGGGCGTATACGTATGGAGCCGATAATAATATCTTCATCTGTATCGTCTTGGCTAGCAGTTTGAACCATTTCTGAACGTCTTAGTATAGCTTTCACTCTTGCTACAACTTCTCTAGGTGAAAATGGTTTCGTCATATAATCATCAGCGCCTAACTCCAAGCCAAGTACGCGATCAAACTCATCATCTTTAGCAGTTAACATCAAGATTGGCACAAGGTTCTTCTCTGTCCGAATCGTCTTACATACTTCAATACCATCTTTCTCAGGTAACATGACATCAAGAACAATGAGGTCAGGATTAAATGTTTCTAGCTTGCTCAATGCCTCATGACCATCGTAAGCCACATCCACCATGTAGCCTGCTTGTTCTAAATTGTACTTTAATAATGTTACGATTGATTGCTCATCATCTACAACTAATACTTTATAAGACATAGGATACCTCCAGAACTGAATTCACTCGCTTATACTTCAAGTTTAATTTAAATTATAATAGGTTAAAATACCTTTTACATAAACTTAACAATTCATTATAAAAATTTAATGAGAGAATGGAAATTTACATTGATTTCGGGGTGGCGATTCTTTATAGAATTATAAAAAAAGAGGCTAAGCAACGCATGGTTGCCTAACCTCTTCGCCATCTATTAAAGATGAGTACATTTCACTAATTATTTAATGTTTTTGATTAATTCGTCAGCAAATGCTGAAGTAGAAACTTCTTCTGCACCTTCCATTAAACGTGCAAAGTCATAAGTTACTACTTTAGAAGCAATTGTAGTTTCAATAGCTTCTGTGATCTTATCAGCAGCTTCTTGCCATCCTAAGTGTTCAAGCATAAGTACAGCACTTAAGATTTCTGAAGAAGGGTTAACTTTGTTCATGTCAGCGTATTTAGGTGCTGTACCATGAGTCGCTTCAAAGATCGCGTGTCCTGTTTCATAGTTAATGTTTGCACCAGGTGCAATTCCGATACCGCCAACTTGAGCAGCAAGTGCATCTGAAACGTAGTCACCGTTTAAGTTCATAGTTGCTACTACGTCGTGGTCAGCTGGACGAGTTAAGATTTGTTGTAAGAAGATGTCAGCAATTGAGTCTTTGATGATAATTTTTCCATCTTTTTCAGCTTTTTCTTGTGCTTCGTTCGCTGCATCTTTACCGTCTTTCTCAACGATTTCGTCGTATTGTTGCCAAGTGAATACTTTATCGCCAAATTCGTTGTGTGCAAGGTCGTAACCCCATTGTTTGAACGCACCTTCAGTGAATTTCATGATGTTACCTTTGTGTACTAATGTCACTGATTTGCGGTTGTTTTCAATAGCGTAGTTGATTGCAGCACGTACGAGACGTTCTGTACCTTCTTTAGAAACAGGTTTCACACCGATACCTGAAGTTTCAGGGAAACGGATATTTGAAACGCCCATTTCATTTTGTAAGAAGTCGATTAATTTTTTAACTTCTGGAGTTCCTTCTTTGTATTCGATACCTGCGTAGATATCTTCAGTATTTTCACGGAAGATAACCATATCAGTATCTTCAGGACGTTTAACTGGTGAAGGTACACCTTTGAACCATCTTACTGGACGTAAGCAAGTGAATAAGTCTAATTCTTGACGTAATGCAACGTTAAGTGAACGGATACCACCACCGATTGGTGTAGTTAAAGGTCCTTTGATTGCGATAAGGTAATCTTTAATTGTGTCTAACGTTTCTTGTGGTAACCATTCGCCAGTTTCGTCATAAGCTTTTTGACCTGCTAATACTTCTTTCCATTCGATGCGTTTTTCGCCATTGTATGCTTTTTCAACTGCAGCATCGATTACACGACTTGCAGCTTTCCAAATGTCTGGTCCAATACCGTCACCGATAATGAATGGAATGATTGGTTCGTTAGGTACGTTTAAACCATCTTTTTGTTTTACAATTTTGTCTCCTGCCATGAGTTAAACCTCCGCTTTTACTAGTTTTAGTATTGAGTCAATTGTGCCTTACTGCAATTGAAAAACTTAGTCACGTTCTTCAATTGGTAAGTAAGTACGATTTGTTTCACCAATGTATTGAGCACGTGGTCTGATGATACGGTTGTCTCTATATTGTTCTAACATGTGAGCAATCCAACCTGAAGTACGACTTACGGCAAAGATTGGTGTGAATAAATCGTGAGAAATGTTTAAGCTGTGATAAACTGTTGCACTATAGAAGTCAACGTTAGGAATTAATCCTTTTTCTTCGTGCATTTTATCAGCAATCTTCACAGAGATATCGAAGAGTTGGCTTTGACCTGTTTCTTCTGTAATCTTCTTACTCATTTCTTTTAAGTATTTCGCACGTGGGTCGCCGTCTTTGTATACACGATGTCCGAAGCCCATGATTTTTTCTTTATTTTTAATTTTTTCATCAATATAGTCATCTACAGCGTCAACTGTCTTCACATCTGAAAGCATGTTCATAACACGTTCGTTTGCACCACCGTGTAAAGGTCCTTTTAATGAACCAACGGCAGCCACGATACCTGAATACATATCAGATAATGAAGAAACTGCACATCTTGCTGTGAATGCTGATGCATTTAATTCGTGGTCAGCATGTAATACTAATGCTTTGTTAAATGCTTCAACTTCGATGTCTGTAGGCACTTCACCACGTAACATGTAAAGGAAGTTACCTGCATAGCTTAAATCTTTGTTAGGCATTACAGGATCTTTACCTTCACGTACACGGGCAAACGCAGTAACTAGTGATGCAATCTTAGCTTGAATGCGGATTGCACGTTCAAATTTCTTGTCTTCACCTTCGTCTTCAGCATCTGGATCGAAGTGCGCGATGTAAGATACTGAAGTTCTTAAAGCAGTCATCGGGTGAACATGATCTGCAGCGTATTCTTTGAAGTGGTTATAGACACTATCGTTGAGTGGCATATACTCATGTAACTTTTCTTTGAGTTCTTTAAGTTCTTGTTTATTAGGCAATTTGTAATGCCATAATAAATAGATGATTTCTTCAAATTCTGCATTTTCAGCTAAATCATCAATATCATAGCCCGCATATGTTAATTGACTATCGATGATTGAGCTTACTTTTGTTTCAGCTGCGATAACCCCTTCTAGGCCTTTTTGTAATTCTGCCATGATAAATTCCCCTTTTCTCTTTCATAATGAAATGGATTTCAACGTATATTATACCGAAATTCATGTAATTATGAAACCTTATAACTTAGTATGGTTGCTGATAACTAACAATAAAGTTGATATTATCTGATTCAACACATACGACTTTCCTTATACTTTACCCTTTTACGTCAAACTAAACGTATGCCATTCTTATATGAAATTATTGTGTTATTTCATTATGGTGTAGATCCATCATGAAGTTTGATATATCTATATTTTAATGGTAAATCGCTTTCACATCAATTTTTCTATGCTTTTCAATTCTTTATCACTGTTAATAACAATATATGAACATTGTAGAGCAGTTTTACACTTATATACTAAAAATAATTGTCTTATCCTTAAAAAAGTATCATAATAGGTTTATTAAGATAAGTGAGTGTACGCTAGCCGCTACAACAAACTAGAGTAACCTTCGTATTGAACGTTGTGAAACACCGAAATCGCTTTCACAATATTCAATCAACTTGATAAAAAGTAAGTCACGTAGTTATTAGTTAGTAACGCGCTCACTTCACTTTTAATAAAGGGGATCGTGTTATCACAATAAGTTAGTTTACAGCTAGATGAGTTATGACACTGATTTGTGATCACACATAGTAGTTGAGTTCCACACCTAATTTGGCTGCTATGAACAGATCAAAGAAATTCAATAAAGGAGTAATTATCATGGCAAAACAACAATTACAGCGAGAATTAAGTAGCCGCCATGTCCAGCTCATTGCCATCGGTGGCGCAATCGGTACAGGTTTATTCTTAGGTGCTGGACAAACGATCCACCTCACTGGGCCATCTATCCTATTAACATATATCATCATAGGATTTATGCTCTTCATGTTTATGAGAGGTTTGGGGGAAATATTAGTCGCGAATACAGGATTTAAGTCTTTTGCAGATGTAACTGCACATTACTTAGGGCCTTTCGCGGGATTCGTCACTGGATGGACTTACTGGCTTAGCTGGGTTATCACAGGTATGGCAGAAGTTACAGCAGTAGCGAAATACGTGAGTTATTGGTTCCCAGAAATACCCAACTGGGTTACTGCATTATTCTGTGTACTCTTCCTGATGTTTCTCAACTTACTCAGTGCTAAGTTGTTTGGTGAGTTAGAATTTTGGTTCGCTATCATTAAAGTAGTAACGATTATTGCTTTAATCGTCATCGGTATAGTAATGATTATTTTTGCGTTTAAAACGCCGTTCGGACACGCGTCACTCTCAAATATTTACAAACACGGTTTCTTCTCAGATGGGCTCAACGGTTTTATGATGTCCTTCCAAATGGCAACCTTCTCATTTGTAGGTATTGAGTTAATCGGTGTGACAGCTGGTGAGACGAAAGATCCTAAGACAATTATTCCGAAAGCAATCAACAGCGTGCCTTTACGTATCCTCGTATTCTACGTAGGTGCTTTAGCCGTTATTATGTCAATCATTCCTTGGACACAAATCAATCCGGATGATAGTCCTTTCGTTAAGTTATTTGCGTTAATCGGTATACCATTTGCTGCAGGTATCATTAACTTTGTTGTACTTACGGCTGCTGCTTCATCTTGTAATAGTGGTATCTTCTCAAATAGTCGTATGCTCTTCGGTTTATCTAAAAAGGAACAAGCACCGCCTATTTTTGAAAGCACGAATAAAAATGGTGTACCACACTTGGGTATTATCGTATCATCAGCATTACTCTTTGTCGCAGCATTTTTAAACTATGTTATTCCGAACTCAACGTTAGTGTTCACATACGTTACAACACTTTCTACTGTATTATTTATCATTGTCTGGATACTGATTACACTCGCGTATATTAAGTATCATCATGATAATCCGGAAAGTCATAAGAAAGCGAAATATAAATTACCTGGTGGAAAATATATGGGTTATATTATACTCGTGTTCTTCTTAATCATCTTCGCTCTCTTATTCGTCAATCAAGAAACAAGAATCGGAATCTATATTACACCAATTTGGTTCATAATCTTAATCTTGATGTACTTACGTTATAAAAAAGTAACAAAACAGAGCTAAGAAAACGAAGAAGATGATTCTATACACTATTTTAATTTGAATATCTATCAAATTAATGTTGCCTGACCGCATCTACTCATGTGGTCAGGCTTTCTTATATCTTAAATAAGCGAACTATAAGTTCTTGAAATGTACACTCCATATTCTATCTATATCATAAAAAAAAGTAGGACAAGGAATAAATTCATTCCCTGTCCTACTCTCATTTTACCTATAGCTTCTAACGCTTTAACTGTAAATTAAAGCACGTTTGCGTAACCTTCGAAGATCTTACCTTGGTTTGCATCTACCGTTACTAAAGCGCCCTCTTCAAATTCGTTAGTTGCATTGTCCACGCCTACAACTGTTGGAATACCTTTCTCGAGACCGATAATCGCACTTGGAGAAGTAATACCGCTCTCTTCAGTAATTAAGCCTACTGCCTCTTCAATGTAAGGAATGATAGACTCATCAACTGAAGTCGTTACGATAACGGCATCAGATAAATCTTTACCTTCTAAATCACGGGCGTCTTTCGCAATCACTGTATTACCTACAACTGAGTTACGACCAACACCTGTGCCACTTGCGAGTTCGTCACCTACTAAGTGAAGTTTCATCATGTTTGTCGTACCTGGTTCACCTGTTGGAACACCTGCAGTGATGATGATAAGGTCACCATTCTGAACACGCTCAGTTTCTACAGCAGTTGCAACTGCATTGTTGAGCAAGGCGTCTGTAGTCTTACGTCCTTCTTTAACGACTGGGTGGATACCCCAGACAATCGCACATTGACGTGCTGTTTCAGGATGTGGTGTTACTGCGATGATATCTGAGTGTGGGCGATATTTAGAAATTGTGCGTGCAGTAGAACCACTTTCTGTTGCTGCAACGATTGCTTTGACATTTAAGTTTAAAGCTGTGTGCGCTACGGATACCCCAATCGCATTCACGAGTGAAGTTTGAACAAGATTTGTACGGTCAGATAATAGCTTTCTATAATCTTGTGCGCCTTCAGCAGAAACTGCGATATTACGCATCGTCTTCACTGCTTCTTCTGGATATTGTCCAGCAGCTGTTTCACCTGAAAGCATAACTGCATCCGTACCATCGTAAATAGCGTTAGCTACGTCACTGGCTTCGGCACGTGTCGCACGTGGATTGTGTTGCATAGAATCTAACATTTGAGTTGCTGTAATAACTGGTTTACCAAGTTTATTACATTGTCTAATTAAATCTTTTTGAACCATTGGTACGGATTCAGGTGGAATTTCAACACCCATGTCACCACGTGCAACCATGAGGCCATCTGATACTTGAAGAATCTCTTTAATGTTGTCGATACCTTCTTGGTTCTCGATCTTAGGAATGATACTGATTGTGTCACAGTTCTCCTCTTCAAGAATCTTGCGAATGTCCAATACATCACTTGGGCGACGTACGAAACTAGCAGCGATGAAATCGATACCTTGTTCAATACCGAAGTGAATATCATTAGCATCTTTATCTGTAATACCAGGAAGGTTCACTTTCACTCCTGGTAGGTTCACACCTTTTTTATTTTTCAATTCGCCTGTGTTAAGCACCTCACAGAGCACTTCGCCTTTATCTTTGTCGATACTTTTAACTTGTAGTTCGATAAGACCATCGTCGAGTAGAATGTAAGAACCTTCATCCACGTCATCAATGAGATGATCATATGTCACAGAAATCTTGTCAGGTGTACCTTCAACTTCTGTCATGCTCACGACAACTTCTGAGCCTTTCTCAAGTTCAATCACACCATCTTTCATGTTGTGAGTACGAATTTCAGGTCCTTTTGTATCAAGTAGGATACCTACCGTCTTGTTTAAGCGTTTCGCAACTTTACGAATCGTATCGATACGTGCTTTATGCTCATCATGATCACCATGTGAAAAGTTTAAGCGTGCAACGTTCATGCCGGCTTTCATCAACTTTTCAATCATTTCTTCAGATTCTGAAGCTGGACCAATTGTACAAACAATCTTTGTCTTTCTCATTATTAAATGACCTCCTGTTTCTCTATATAGAAAGTTCTTTCGTTAATTTAAACATATTATAGTCAAACTCATGTTTATTATTTCTAAAGATTTCTTCAAATGGTGTATAAGTGAGTGCGTTATTTCTAATACCGACACCGAGTGCTGTTTTACCATCTAGCAATAATTCTACTGCATAGCCACCGAGACGTGATGCTAAGACACGATCCTGGCCTGATGGACTACCGCCGCGCTGAATATGCCCGAGTACAGATACACGTGCATCAACATTGATGTATTTCAATAATTCTTTAGAACATTCTTCACCAGACATACAACCTTCAGCAACCATGATGATTGAATGTTTCTTACCTCTTTTAATACCGTTCTCAATACGTTCTGCAATTTCTTTAATATCTGTATCAACTTCAGGTAAGATGATTGTTTCTGCGCCGACTGATAGACCTGCCCATAGCGCAAGGTCACCGCAGTCTCTACCCATCACTTCAATGATGAAAGTACGGGCATGACTTGACGCAGTATCACGAATCTTATCGACAGACTCAATAATCGTATTAAGCGCTGTGTCAAAGCCAATAGTGAAATCTGTACCATTGATGTCGTTGTCAATCGTACCTGGCACACCAATCGTTTGAATGTCTTTACATTCCTCACTGATACGTTGTGCGCCACGGTAACTACCATCGCCACCGATGACTACTAGTCCTTCTATACCCCTTTTACGTAGGTTCTCAATCCCTCGTTGACGAACACTTTCTTCTTTAAACTCTGGACAACGTGCTGAATAAAGGAACGTTCCTCCACGTTGAATCGTATCCCCTACTGCACCTAAATCGAGTTGATGAATATCATCATTGATTAATCCCTGATATCCATGGTAAATTCCGTAAACTTCAATATCATTATAAATTGCTGTTCGAACAACTGCTCGGACAGCTGCGTTCATACCGGGTGAATCTCCGCCGCTCGTTAAGACTGCAATTTTTTTCATGACGATTTACCTTTCTTACTTAGAATTCATAGTTTTAAAATACCATAAAAAAGGCTCTAAGGCTATTAATATAGGGCTTTATGAGCGATGAAAACGTTTAAGGTTATACTAATTCAACGCAATGATGAAGTATGTCATATTATATCGATAAGATGATGCTATTGGTATGTCATAATCAAAGTTAAGAGCTAACAGCTATGCTAAAACATGTTTTTTCGTCGCAAAGTGAATATAAAACAACAAACCCGCAAATGAAAAATCTGTAATCATTTGCGGGGAATTTACATGTGAGTTGGACTCACTTATAAAATTTTAAAACTAAGTTTAGCCTTCGTTCACTTCACCGATACGTCTAAACTTGTCATAACGCTGATCGAGCAATGCATCTTGGTCAAGAGATTGTAAATCAGCAAGTTGTTGTTCAAATACAGCTTTAATACGTTCAGCTTGTTGCTCAACGTCTTTATGTGCACCGCCTAAAGGTTCGCGGATAATCTCATCTGCTATACCTAATTGGTGTAAATCATCAGCAGTAATCTTCATCGTTTCAGCAGCAATCTTCGCTAAACTGCTATCTTTCCATAAAATACCTGCTGCACCTTCGGGAGAGATGACTGAATACGTGCTGTTCTCTAACATGAGCACACGGTTGGCAATACCTAGACCTAAGGCACCACCACTACCACCTTCGCCAATGACGATGGAAATCACAGGTACAGACAATGACGCCATCTCGATAAGGTTACGTGCAATAGACTCACTTTGTCCACGTTCTTCAGCTGCTTTACCTGGGTATGCCCCTTTCGTATCGATAAACGTAAAGATAGGGCGGCCGAATTTCTCGGCTTGTTTCATCAGTCGTAAAGCTTTACGGTACCCTTCTGGGTGAGCCATACCGAAGTTGCGATAAATATTATCTTTCGTATCTTTCCCTCGTTGTTGACCTACAACGGTCACAGCTTGTCCATTCAAATAGCCAATTCCGCCAATCATAGCTGGATCATCGCGGAAAGTACGATCACCATGGAGTTCGATGAAGGAGTCAAAGATATATGGAATGTAATCAAGAGATGTTGGGCGCTCTTGTAAACGTGCGAGTTGCACGCGATCCCATGGCTTGAGATTCGTGTAAACCTTTTGCGTTTCACGGTCGAGTGATGCTTCAAGCATATCGATTTCTTCTTGAAGATCGACATCATTTTTCTCTTGTGATTCTTTTAAGGACTCAATTTTACTTTTAATCTCAAAAAGTGGTTTCTCGAAATCAAGCATTCTCATTCACCTCTTGATGCATTTTTAATAAATTAGCCAACGTATTGCGCATATCTTTACGATGCACAACTTTATCAAGTTGACCGTGTTCGAGTAAGAACTCAGAAGTTTGGAAGTCATCTGGCAATTTCTCATTAATCGTCTGTTCGATTACACGACGACCAGCAAAGCCGATGAGTGCTTTTGGTTCACTGATATTGATATCGCCTACTGAAGCGAAACTTGCAGAAACGCCTCCTGTTGTAGGATTAGTAATATAAGAAATGTAGAGTAAACCTGCATCCATATGGCGTTTCAAGGAGACGCTCGTCTTACCCATTTGCATGAGTGAAATAATTCCTTCTTGCATGCGTGCACCACCACTTGCTGAGAAGAGGATAAATGGAAGACGTTCTTTCGTACAATGTTCGATGATACGACAAATCTTCTCACCTACGACAGAGCCCATGCTGCCCATACGGAAGCGTGAATCCATGACTGCTACGCCATATTCAATACCTTCAAGTTGCGCCGTACCTGTTACGACAGCTTCATTCAAGCCTGTCTTCTTCTGGTCTTTCTGAACTTTCTCTTCATAACTTGGGAAATCGAGTGGATTCGCTGACGTCATCCCTTTATCAAATTCTTCGAACGTTCCCTCATCAGCAATCGCATTGATACGATCATGTGCCGTGAGGATAAGATGGTGATCACAGTTGAAACAAACATTCAGATTCTCAGCTAATTCTTTCGTATACATAATCTTTTTACATTTTGGGCATTTCGTCATGATTCCAGCTGGGACTTCATTCTGTTTTGAGTCCGATACTGTCACGTATTTTTTCTTTTTACTGCTTCTGTTAAAAAAGTCTTTAAACATCAGTAAACCTCCAATTGCCATATGGTAGTAGCTACATGTAGATACCAAAGAGCATCCTACACTGCAATACTCTTAGTTTAAATCAAATTCGGTGAATGAACCTGCATCGGCTATCATCGAGTCAATCATCTCTTGCATTAGAAGTGCGAATACATCAACTATATCTCTATAATAGTTCACATCTTCCTCTTACGTAGCTAAGTAAAATATGTATTAGGAAGTTAGGTGTTGAACCCTATACGTTCAACCCTAACTTACAAGTTCTCATCTATTGATCATTGAGATCTGTTAATTTCATGGTTTTATCATAAACATCTTGCGGATCAATTTCAATACGTGCTACACCAGAATCCATTGCCGCACGAGCTACTTCACGCGCAACAGATGGTGCGACACGAGAATCAAACGGACCAGGAATGCAATAATCTGGATCGAGTTCGTCTGAATCAATGAGATTTGCAATCGCTTCAACCGCAGCTTGCTTCATTTCTTCATTGATATGTGTCGCTTCTACGTCTAGTGCCCCTCTGAAGATACCAGGGAATGCAAGCACGTTGTTGATTTGGTTTGGATTATCAGAACGACCTGTACCAATTACTTTAGCTCCAGCTTCTTTCGCATCATCGGGATTAATCTCAGGGTTAGGGTTAGCCATCGCAAAGATGATAGGGTCATCTGCCATAGAACGTACCATGTCTTGCGTTAAAATATCGGCAACACTCACACCGATAAAGACATCTGCATCTTGAATCACTTCTTCAAGATCGCCTTCTGTTTTATCGCGATTGGTCCATTTCGCCACTTGTTCTTTCGTTTCATTCATACCATGGCGACGACCTTCATAAATCGCCCCTTTAGAATCGCACATAATCATGTCACGAATACCATAGGAATATAATAATTTTACTATAGCAATTCCTGCAGCACCAGCACCATTTAAGACAACTTTAATATCTGACATGTCTTTATCAACGATACGTAGCGCATTGATAAGCCCTGCTACAGTGACAATAGCTGTACCGTGTTGGTCATCATGAAATACTGGAATGTTCGTTTCTTTCTTAAGACGCTCTTCAATCTCGAAGCAACGCGATGCTGAAATATCTTCTAAATTGATACCACCGTAGTTCGGTTCTAATAATTTCACAGTATTAACAATTTCATCTGTATCTGTTGTCTTGAGTGAAATAGGCACGCCATCGATACCAGAGAAACTCTTAAATAAGACTGCTTTCCCTTCCATAACAGGTATACTTGCCTCTGCACCGATGTTGCCTAAACCTAATACTGCTGTACCATCACTGACTACAGCTACTGTATTACGTTTCATAGTATACTCGAATACCTTACGAGGGTCTTCATGAATTTCTTTACAAGGTTCAGCTACACCTGGAGAATAAGCTAAACTCAGTTCGTCTTTGTTTGTCACCTTAACTTTAGGTGCAACTTCGAGTTTACCTTGATTTCTTCTGTGCATCTCTAATGCTTCATCTCTTAAAGTCATTTGAACACTCCTTTATCTAGCTATTCCAAGTTAACCATCAATATACACTTTTATTACATAACTATCCAGAAATTGACATGCTTCTCTTCTTAAGTGATGTAATAAAAATGTATAGTGAGGCGTTTAATTCAACTACTCAGTACCATAAAAACTGATGGCTGCTCATTGCGAACCATCAGTTAACTATATCATACCTCATACAGCGATTAAAGTTATACAATTCTTACATCCCGTGGCGAGAACAACTCGAGAAAGGCTTGTATACTCTCCCTGTTACGCTCAATGACACCAATCGGTTCTATCTGTTGCTGTGCTTGATTGTAATAATAAACGGGTAAATCATGTCCTGTTTCTTGTTGCTTAAGTAACCCTTTCTGTCCCTCATTTTGTAGCGGTTGCCGTACCACGAGATATTTCGCTTGCTTCATCTTTTGTTCTTCAAATTGCTCCACTGACATTAAATCATTGATGATGAGCTGTAACTTGTCATTACGCGTTTCATATTTACCGTAACAGATGAACGGTTTGTCATCTTGTAGATCTATCTCATATCGTTTATAGACATTCGGAAAGAGCACACCGTCTAACGTATCTCTACCATCATTCAAAGTCACAAAGGCCATATTTTGACCTTTTTTAGTACGGATTCGTTTGACCTCATCTATTTGGATGAGCAACGGTTGGTTGTCTTTACTGTTCGCAATTTGGAACATGCCATATTGTTGCTTTTTCTCGAAAAGCTTCTCCATTGGATGTTTCGTAATGTAAAATCCTAGATATTCTCGTTCATAATCACTTAATACATTGTCTGGCAATTCTTCTTTCTCTTCAATATTCACCTTAGGGGTGAGCGTTTCAAAAATAAAGCCATCTTGTTCAACATCACTAACATCATCTAACACTTCATCAATTGAATGGAGTAATGTCGCCCGATTAAGACCGAAGTGATCAAAAGCGCCTACCAGAATTAACGCTTCAAGTGTCGAGCGTGTCTTCACACGCTTAGGTAAACGTCTCGCAAAGTCAAAGAAATCTTTAAATGGACCATTGGCCTTGCGCTCATCGACAATGGATTTCACACTTTGATACCCTACTCTTTTAATCGCACCTAAAGATAAATAGATTCCTTTCGGCGTCGCGCGATAGAACCAATAACTTTCGTTAATATTAGGCGGCAGAATAGGAATAGATTGATGTTTCGCTTCATTAATCATCATCTTCGTCTTCTGACCACCGCCAATGGCATTTGTTAATATATTGGCAAAGAAATATTGCGGATAATGGACTTTAAGATAAGCCATGATATAAGCAATTTTTGAGTAGCTGACAGCATGCGCACGAGCGAAGCCATAATTTGCAAATTTCAAAATCAGGTCGAATATTTGTGTACTTACACGATCATCATAACCATTAGAACGTGCACCTTCGATAAAGTGCTGGCGCTCACTTTCAAGCACAGATAATTTCTTTTTACTCATCGCTCGACGTAAGATATCTGCTTCACCATAACCGAAATTAGCAAAGCGATTAGCTATTTGCATAATCTGCTCTTGGTAAATAATAACCCCATAAGTATTCTGAAGAATGGGTTTCAAGTCAGGATGAATATACGCCACTTTAGAAGGATCATGACGACGGGCAATATAAGTCGGTATCTCTTCCATTGGGCCTGGACGATACAATGACGTCACAGCTACGATGTCTTCGAAGTGTTGCGGTTTCAACCGCTTCAACACATTACGAATACCCTCTGATTCAAGTTGGAAGATACCTGTCGTATTACCTTGAGATAATAATTTAAAAACTTTAGGGTCGTCGAAAGGTATATGTTCAATATCTATATGTTGTTTATGATGATACGCCACTTGTTTAATAATTTGATGAATAATAGATAGATTTCTAAGTCCAAGAAAGTCAATCTTTAACAGTCCTAGGCGTTCATCTTCAGTCATTGTCCATTGTGTTAGTACGCCATTATCCCCCATAACGAGTGGCACATAATGATGTAATGGATGATTATTAATAATGATACCTGCTGCGTGAGTTGAAGTATGACGTGGCAAACCTTCTAACTTTTTACTAATCTCAAACCATTTCTCATGGCGATAGTTTCTATGAATAAAGGCTTGGAATCGCTTGCCTTGTGACGCTTCCTCTAACGTAATCCCGGGCTTATGTGGAATTAATGAGGAAATTTCGTTTAAAGTGATATCATCAAAGCCCATTATTCGACCCACATCTCGCGCTACAGCACGTGCTTGTAAATGACCAAAAGTCACAATACCTGCAACATGTGAGTTACCATATTTCTCTTGCACGTAAGAAATGACGCGCTCACGTTTCGTATCTTCGAAGTCGATATCAATATCCGGCATCGTTACCCTCTCTGGATTGAGGAAACGTTCAAAAAGTAAATCGAATTCCAATGGATCGACTGTGGTGATATTTAATAAATAACTGATGAGAGAACCGGCTGCTGATCCACGACCAGGACCTACCATGACGTTATGCGTCTTTGCGTAATGAATTAAATCACTGACGATTAAGAAATAATCTTCAAATCCCATCGTAGTAATGATGTCGTATTCATGTTTCAAACGTGTTTCGTATTGCTCAGTAGCTAGACCTTTATCCTGTAAACCTTGTTGGAGAAGTTGCCAGAGATAATCTTTCGAACTGCTCCCATCTGGTGTATCAAATTTAGGAAGTAAAGATTGATGATACTCAATTTCAGCATGACATTGATCTACTACCTCTTGCGTGTGCTGCCAAATACTGTCATCTAACGCCAATACTTTAAGCTCTTCTCGTTGATAGAAATGTTGATCTAAATCTTGCGTTTCTTTAACTAAATCTAACTGTGTATTATCTCTAATCGCATGTAAGGCGGGAATCGTATCTACATCCTCTTTATCTAGGTAATACGCACTTTGCATCCACACTCGAGGTATATCATTAAGCGGTTCACTTTCATGATTGAGATAGACAGTCGCTTTCTCTGCGATAGAGTTTACTAGTGATTGATCGTTGTCTGATATCTTTTTAAAAATAACTATCAAATGTTCGCACTTGTCTAATAACCAATCTGTCGGCATCTCTTCTCTCGACTCAAGTTGCATATCAGAAGATAGTTGATATAAATCTTCTAATCCTTGATTATCTCGTGCTAGCAAGACAGTTTCTGCAGTATCCAAATTGTCGGTGAGATGCGTGGTCATACCGAAAATAGGTTTGATATCCGCTTCCTTACAAGCATCATAGAACTGAGGATAGCCATATAGGACGTTCGTATCCGTAATTGCGAGCGCCTCATAACCCTCGTCAGCCGCTTTATTTACCACATCTTTAATACGTAGACTTGAGTTAAGTAAATCATATGATGTATGAATATTGAGATGTGCTACCATCAGTTCTCCTCCTTTTACAACTTGTTATTGAGCGCAGTAGCAAGTTCGTTGAAACGATCCCAGTCACGTACAGAGACGCCTGAAGCGTTTGGATGACCTCCGCCACCGAAATCGTTAGCCACATCATTAATAACAATACCTTTTGAGCGAATGCGACAGCGTATATCTTTACCCTCATCAACTGCAAAGACCCAAATCTTCAATCCACGGATGTCCGCAATCGTATTAACGAATAATGACGCTTCGTTCGGCTCAAGTTCATATTTTTTAAGAATGTCTTGAGTGATTTGCACTTTCGCGAAGCCTTGGTCGTTCAACTCAAAGTTCTGTAAGACATAGCCCTGGAACGGCAAGAGTCGCGGATCTTTCTCCGCCATTTGATTTAAGGCTTTCATGTGATCAAAGTCGAAGCTTAAGAGCTCAGCAGCAATGTGCATCGTATGTGGTGTCGTATTATTGAAGAGGAATCTTCCTGTATCCCCTACGATGCCTAAGTAAAGTAAGCGTGCCACTTCAGCATCGATTATAGATTGATCATTAAAATGTGTGATCATATCATAAATAATCTCACTTGTTGAAGAGGCATCTACATTCACGTAGTTGACCTCACCGTATTGATCCGTTGCTGGATGGTGATCAATCTTCAACACATGTGCACCATTTTGGTAACGCTGGTCACTGATTCGAGGTGCATTAGCTGTATCACAAACAATGACGAGCGCATCTTGATATAAATCATCTTCAATTTGGTCTGTTGTTCCCATGAAATCGAGCGAAGCCTCAGTTTCTCCTACTGTATAGATGGCTTTGTCAGGAAACTTGAGTTGTAAATAACGTTGTAATCCTAACTGCGAACCGTACGCATCTGGATCTGGTCGCACATGGCGATGGATAATCACCGTTTCATTTTCCTTCACACGATCCATGATTAATTCAAATTCTTTGGCCATTCCAATTTCCTCCTCTATATATTCACGCCTAGGTTTTAAATTATTGCTTTCATGTATTAATCTCTTTTTAAAATGCTCTTTCATTATATCAAATGTCTGTGCAAGCTCATACATAACGAGAGTGACCCGAAATGCTTTATAGACGTTTCGAGTCACTTTACTGATTTTATTATAATAACCTACAACAAAAGTACATCTAATCGATGAGCTGACACATAATGATTGCATTCGCTACCTTCTGAGTGCCACTTGACATGTTAACTTCTAGCTTAGCAAAGTTACGTCCCACATCGAACATTTCATAATTCACTTCAATATCTGATTCAATAGGTAACGATTTAATATAGACGATATTTAAACTTTCAATCATGACTTCCAGCTTTTTATACTTACGCATTTCAAAACGAATGGTCTCTTCAATAATCGCTACGATAACTGATTTACTTAACATCCCAAACTGATTAGTCAGCAATGGCGAAACTTGTAAGTGAATGCCATCATTATTAATCGTAATATGTTTCGCAATTTGATCGTTAATGGTTTCACCAACGTGCGGCTGTTGACCAATCACTTGCATCGCTTTCAGTACATCTTCACGTGTAATGACACCGACAAGTTTTTTACTCGGCGAAATGACTGGTAGAAGTTCAATACCTTCCCAAATCATCATGTGCGCGCAACTGGCAACTGTCGTGTGCAATTGCGCATAAATAGGTGGCCGTGTCATAAACTGCTCGACGCAATCGCCATTGCGCATGTTAATAATCTCTTTACTCGTCAAGATCCCTGTTAAACGCCAATCTCGATTGACAATTGGGAAGCGGGAATGTCCCGTTGTCTTTGCGTAATATTTATAATCTTCTAAAGTCATCCCTTCAAAGAGAACACAAGTTTCATCAATATCTTTCACGATATCATCAACAACGAGGACTTCTGTGCGTATCTTCTTATTATATAATGAACGGTTAATAATATTTGCAGCCATATACGAATCATAATTGCATGAAATCACTGGTATATCGTATTTATCTGCGTAGTCGATAATGCTTTTAGACGTATTGAAACCACCTGTGATGAGGACAGCAGTTCCTCTCTGCAATGCTTCGTATTGAACTTCCGGACGATTGCCGACGATGAGTAATGTATGGGAGCTTAAGTATTTCATCACGTCATCGACTTCCATTGCGCCGATTGCGAAATTCGTTAAAGTTCTATAAAGTCCTCTTCTACCACCGAGGACCTTTCCATCGACGATGGATACAATTTCATTATAGGTTAATTGCTCTATACGTTCTCGAGCTTTCTTTTCAATACGTACAGTCCCTACTCTATCTATAGTCGCCACTAATCCCATGTGGCTAGCATCTTTAATTGCTCGATACGCTGTTCCCTCTGATACTCTTAAGACTTTAGCTATCTTTCTTACTGATATTTTTGATCCAACAGATAACGATTCTATGTGTGCAAGTATTTGTTCATGTTTAGTCATCTTTTGTACCTCATGTTTATTAGTTTTGATACTCATATTATAACTTTTAATGCAAGGAAATGCGATTTATGTAACTAAAATTTTTTCATGTTTGCATTTTTTACACCACTACAGTAGCTGATAATAAAATTTTTGTGTACTTATTTGAAAAGTATAACAATTTTATTGCAATAGGAGCCAAAATTTTACTAAAATGAAGATGAGGAGGGATGAACAATGTTCAAAAATATACTATTGGGTGTTGATACACAATTAACGAATGAGAAAGCTTTGAAAGAAGTTTCAAAACTCGCGGGCGAAGGTACTGTCGTTACAATCCTAAATGCGATCAGCGAGCAAGATGCGCAAGCCTCAATCAAATCAGGTATTCATCTAGATAAATTGACAGAACAACGTAGTAAAGGTTTAGCACCTACGCGTCAAGCGTTAGAAGATTATGGCATTGAATACGAAGAAATGATTGTGAGAGGTAACGCGAAAGAGAAACTAGTGAAACAGGCTAATAGTGGTAAATATGATATTGTCGTGCTCAGCAACCGCAAAGCTGAAGACAAGAAGAAATTCGTGCTCGGTAGTGTCAGTCATAAAGTCGCGAAACGTGCCCACATCCCTGTATTGATCGTTAAATAAGCGTCGTACTTTCTTTCGTACCACAAATTTATAATCATAGAGAAACGGCAATTTCTATGTTGGAGTAATAGAAATTGCCGTTTTATTTATAGAATGTTGCGTGTGAATAAAAGATTAAAGTTCTACATCTTCACCTGGTTTAACGATTTGAACTTCACCGACATTGACCGCTGATTTAAATTCTTCAGGATCTTGCTCAATGTAAGGGAAAGTATCATAGTGAATTGGAACTGTAATCTTAGGTTGGATAAATTCATTGATTGCGTAACTTGCGTCGTCAATACCCATAGTAAAGTTGTCACCAATTGGGATGAAACAAACGTCAACAGGATGACGGTCAGCGATCAATTTCATATCACTGAATAAACCTGTGTCTCCAGTGTGATAGATTGTCTTACCTTCAACTTCAAGGATCACACCCATCGGCATTCCTAGATAGACAGGTACACCGTTGTCATCTGTTAAGCTAGAGCTATGGAAAGCTTGAACAAATTTAACTGTACCAAAGTCAAAGTCGACTTTACCGCCAATATTCATTGGACGCACATTGTCGTGACCTTTATTTGTTGAAAGATAATCTCCCACTTCAGCAGAGCCAATTACTGTCGCATTATTTTTCTTGGCTAATTCTACCGTGTCTCCGAAATGGTCGCCGTGACCATGCGTAAGAATAATGTAGTCAACTTCTAAGTTATCTGCATCTAAATCAGATAGTTCATTGCCTGAAATAAATGGATCTACAATTACTTTTTTGTTATTTGCTTCTAAATAAATAGCTGATTGTCCATGAAATGATAACTTCATTATAAATCCTCCCCAAATCATGTTTACTTTGTATTATACCCTACTCTTCGTGTTTTATAACGTTATAGCAGTGTTTTTCAAGTGAATAAACACGCATTTTGATTATTGATAGCCGTTATTTTACAATAAAGAAAACTAACAGGGATGTGAATATTATGAAAATAGACAATTTAATTAACACAATCAAACGTGAACAAGCAGATGGGGCTTGGATTACTCGACCGATTAATATTTATTACCTCACAGGCTATCACAGCAATCCTAATGAACGTCTCTTCGCTCTACTCGTTAAGCCTTCTGGTGAACAAGTGTTGTTCTGTCCTCAAATGGAAGTGGCTGATGTGAACAATTCTTCGTACGATGGTGAAGTGATTAGTTATCTTGATACTGATGCGCCATTAAGTAAACTAAATGAAACATATCCTAAATTACTCATCGAAGCAGAACATCTCACCGTGCATCGTCAACGAGAGCTAGCTGAATATCTACATACTGAAACATTTGCTGATGTGGATCTCACGTTAAAGCAACTACGAAACAATAAATCTACTGGTGAAATTGCGGAACTTACTATTGCAGCAGAACTTGCGGATAAATGTATTGAAATTGGTGTCGCCTATTTAGAAGAAGGACGTACAGAACGAGAAGTCGTCAATCATATCGAACACGAAATTAAGCGATATGGCGTCAATGAGATGAGTTTCGATACGATGGTATTATTTGGCGACCATGCTGCATCTCCACACGGCATCCCTGGCGACCGTCGCTTGCAAACAAATGAATACGTACTCTTTGATCTTGGCGTCGTTTATAACCACTATTGCAGTGATATCACACGTACTGTGGCGTTCGGCACACCATCTGAAGAACCACAGCGTATATATCAAGTTGTGTTAGATGCTCAAACACAAGCGATAGAAGCACTTCAACCAGGTGAAAAGATTTCAAAAATCGATGATATTGCACGAAATATTATTACTAAAGCGGGTTACGGCGATTATTTCACGCATCGACTGGGTCATGGTTTAGGACTCGAAGCACATGAATATCAAGACATTTCAAGTCAGAATGATAATGAATTGGAAGCAGGTATGGTTATTACCATCGAACCAGGTATTTACGTTCCAAATGTAGCTGGTGTGCGGATTGAAGACGATATTCTTATAACTGAAGATGGTGCACGTAGCTTAACCAATTATCCGAAACATTAAAAAAGATTGTCTCGCTCGAAGATGAGCGGGACAATCTTTTTAAATGCTATATTATTTTAAACCTTCTTCGACTGAAATGTAATCAAGATTTAACGCTTCCCCTACTGCTTTGTTAGTAAGTTTACCGTTAATTGTATTTAAGCCATAAGAAAGTGGTTCGTTTTCTTTAAGTGCTTTTTCATAACCTTTATTCGCAATTTGTTGCGCGTAAGGTAATGTTGCGTTGTTTAAAGCAATTGTAGATGTACGTGGCACTGCACCTGGCATGTTAGCTACAGCATAGTGTACAACTCCATGTTTCTTATAAGTTGGATCATCATGTGTAGTGATCTTATCAGTAGTTTCGAAGATACCACCTTGGTCGATTGCGATATCTACAACAACTGAACCGTCTTTCATTTGTTTAACCATGTCTTCAGTTACAAGACTTGGTGCTTTCGCGCCAGGAATGAGTACGGCACCGATAACGAGATCACTTTGTTTAACGCACTCTTCGATATTTAATGGGTTAGACATGATTGTGTGCACACGTCCATCAAATAAATCTTCAAGTTCTTGTAAACGTTTAGGGTTAACATCTAAGACTGTTACATCTGCGCCTAAACCTAAAGCAATCTTAGCAGCGTTTGTACCTGCTTGGCCACCACCGATGATTGTTACGCGACCTTTAGCAACACCAGGCACTCCGCTGAGCAGGATACCCATACCGCCTTTATATTTTTGTAAGAATTCTGCTCCGATTTGTGAAGACATTCTTCCTGCTACTTCACTCATAGGAGTTAAGAGTGGTAAAGAGCGATCTGGTAATTGCACTGTTTCATAAGCGATACTTACAACTTTGCTATCAAGTAATGCTTTCGTTAATTCACCTTCATTAGCTAAGTGTAAGTAAGTGAATAAGATAAGTCCTTCTTTAAAGTACTGGTACTCTTCTTCTAATGGTTCTTTAACTTTCATAACCATGTCGACGTCCCATACTTTTTGTTGTGAATCCACAATAGTAGCACCAGCTTGTTCGTAATCTTTATCCTCGAAATAAGATCCCTCACCTGCTGATGCCTCTACTAATACTTTATGACCTTGATCTACTAACGCGTGAACTCCACTTGGTGATAAGCTCACTCGGTTCTCATTATTCTTGATTTCCTTTGGAATACCAATAATCATGTTCTCCACCTCCAAATTTATAGTAACGCGGAACGCATGAAAGCGCAATCACAAAGTTGTTAAAATTTTACAATTATACTTATTATTAAGATTTATATCAGTGTGGTATAATATAAATAAGAAAAGCTGAAGGGGGTACAAGCGATGTTAACTTATAAAAATATTCTTATCGCTGTAGACGGATCACACGAAGCAGAATGGGCGTTCAACAAAGCTGTTGAAGTAGCTAAACGTAACGACGCTCAACTCACAGTAGTCAATGTCATCGATTCTAGAACATATTCTTCATATGAAGTGTACGATGCTCAATTCACTGAGAAATCTAAGAACTTCTCTGAAGACTTACTACAAGGTTACAAAGAAGTCGCTACAAACGCTGGTGTTACTCAAGTCACTACACGTTTAGAATTTGGTTCACCTAAAGCGATTATTCCTAAGAAATTAGCTACAGAACTAGGCATTGACCTTATCATGTGTGGTACTTCAGGTCTTAACGCTGTCGAACGCTTTATCGTCGGCTCAGTTTCTGAATCTATCGTTCGCCACTCTCCATGTGACGTACTCGTAGTTCGTACTGAAGAAATGCCTGAGGACTTCCAACCTCAAGTTGCTACAGACGAATTCAGAGCGAAATATCAATCTCACTAAGTTTAAATGTCATAATCTATTATTTAGACCAGCTCTTTATTGTAAGGAGTTGGTCTTTTTTCAGGTTAAAATGCTGGTGACGGTTGTGCGTGCCCTTTCTTTTACGCGCTTACCTCGATTAACTGTTTATTAGTGAAAACGCTTTTTCCTGACATTAATTGTAAAATTTCCGTTATCTTCTATCATATTGTAAAAAATCATTTTTATTTTAATGGAGTATGGGTATAATAGATAAGAATACAACAACGAAGGGATTTTAATAATAAATATGAAACACACTTATAAATTTGCATTAAGCTTAACTGTAGTCGGAGGCCTAACATTTGTCGCTTCTGAACATATTCACGACGCTTATGCAGCAGAAATACAAGCAAGCTCAACGCAAACAGACAATCACTCAAAAGCAGATAGCCCCAATACTGAAACAACGTTATCATCTGATCAATCACAAGTAAGAGATGCTTCAAATCACACAGATGCTATAGCTTCTAACTCCTTTAATAAAGTAACGCAAAGCTCTGACTCAACACATAATAACAATGCACATTCAAAAGAAGAAAATGTTAATACTCAACCTGAGTCAGTTCAGCCAACGCAAGCTTCTGTAAATCCACATCAGGATTCACAAGGTGCGGGCGAAAGTGAGCAAACTTCATCACATCCACAACAAGATACACAACAATCAAATAATCAACTACGCTCAGCTCAACCATCTCAAGGAGACACTTCAGAAGAACATAATGCAGGTCACACACAACAACAAGATACATCATCAAACGACACTGACGCTGCAGAATCACAACAAGAACGTCCAACTTCAGCACAACCGATCCTTAGAGCAACTTCGAATGCTGAAACACCAGAGACAACTTCAGCACCTATGGAAAATACGAAGACGATGACTATTAAAAATGTTGTCAGAGGAAATAATACAGCACAAGCAGGAACGCTTCGTGGACAGAATCACATGCGTCAAAGTTTGGACATCGTTGTACCTGCTAACACGAAAGCGTATATCCGTTCAAAAGATGTAGTGAATAAAAAACAATTAACAGCGGAATTAATTACAGATTCCTCTAAAAGTGATGCACGTACCAATTTCGCACTAGATAATCAATGGCATGAAATCCAAGCTTCTAAAGATGGTGCGCTCTTCATCAAGACACCTTCTAATCTCGATGGCCCAGTAGATGTGGAATATTATGTTGAAGGTAACAAAGGTGTCGACATGCCTCATTACAAATTAAACGGAGACATTGAGAAGTTCAAACGTGACTGGCAAGAGACAGACGCTGCGTTTGCTGTAGCAGAATCTGAGCATTCCCAAATCTTGATTCCTCATGTCGACAAAGATTACGTTCTTGATATGGAAAACACGACGAACCCTATTGGTTTCAAATCTCTCGATGAAACACTCAATTATCATGAGGATATGTTAAAGCACTATGACCACTGGCTTGGTCTTGACGACAGTAGTGATATTGATTCTAACTCTCCACAGCAATACTTTATTCGTGCAGATAAGACAGGTGCTGGCGCAGCTTACTACAACCCAGATCACACAGCCACAAATGGTGACTCAGTCGTACCGTTTCTATCTCGAAGTTGGTTACTACTACACGAAGTAGGACATGGTTACAATGGATATGTCGTACATCCAAACACAGCGACAGATATCGTCTTACTTGAAACTTGGAACAATATTTACGGTAACTTGATGGTTTCTACGGTAGATCCTAAACAAGGTGACTGGCTTTATGGTGGTAAGCAAGAAGCCTATCAGAAACAAGAGTTAGATAAAATGACGAAAAGTGACGATGATTATCAGTTTATTCGTCAATCATTTAAATCACGACTCAACATTATGGCAACACTAGTACGCGGTACAGGTGAAGAAAGCTTTATCAAATTTAATAAATACATGCGTCAAATGGGCAACAAAGTTAAAGAACGCTCAATTAACGATCAACTTGCAGAAGAATGGGGCAACTTGAGTGATGTCAATCTCGTTCCCTACTTCGATTTAGCCGGTATACCAGTTAACGAGAGTGTCAAAGAACGTATTTACGAACAAGGCAATACGATTCTTTATCCATTATCACTTCTTACATCTGACGAAGCTGAACAGGACCGTATTAAAGAAAGTGAACATATGGTATCTCGTCATGATTTGGTTTCGACAGATGCCTTGAAAGACGCGGGTATAACAGCCTCTTCTACAATTGATTTGAAATTAAATGGTAATCAACTCCGAGATAATGCCGAAGTTAGATTATTAGATGGCAAACGCGTAGTTGCTACGGCTCAAGTCAAAGATAATCAAGTACACTTTGAAGATGTACCTATGGGTGTTTATAAAGTAGAAGCGCCTTTTACTACAGATGGTAAATTACCTAAGACAGAATATATTGTTATGAAAGCGCATGAAGATAATCAGCTAGAACTTAACTACCCTGCTGACGCGAAATCTAACTACTCAGAGGTTGCGAACTTCTTAGGCTTAAGCAATGACAATGTAGCGAGTCTGACTTATAACCCGACGACAAATAAAGTGAAGATTACGGATTCACTTAAGGCACCTCACGTGTATTTTAAAACGAACTACATCACGATGACGATTAAAGATAAAAATGGTGAAGTGAAATATCATAAAGAGATGGTTGGTAACCAAGCGCGTACTGGCGATAACATTGAAGATGTTGATGTTCAACCAGGTGACACACTTGAAATTTACCATGCTGAACCAGGACGATTAAAATTTAGTAATAACAACACTAACCAACCTATTTCTGCACTTGAAACGAAAAATCAGACGACAACGTATCATTTCACACCGTATGGTTTAACTAAAACGGATGAAGATGAAGCCTACCAACGTTACATCGATAACTTAAAAGCTGAACTTGATAATAAACAAGCTGATTTAGATGCACATCCGGATCTCGATAGTCGTAAAATAGTGAGTGGTTTGTATGCTGAGATTAATAATTTAAAAGATCAGGATAAACAGCAGTTTATTAATGACTATCGTGAACTTCTTGAAAAAACGGGAGTTATTGAATCAGAAGATGCAAATGATGACAATCACAAGGAAGAACCTACTGAACCTGGCAATGATGATAACAATAATGGCGAAGATGAGGATACAGGCAATAGTGAAGACCCTACTGAGACAGGTGATGACGAGGAACAGCCTGGCGATAATGATAATAATCCAGGTGATTCTGAACAGCCTTCTGAACCAGGCAACGATGATGACAATGCTGAAAATCCTGTAGATCCTGGTGATGATGAGCAGCCTACTCAACCTGGTGATAGCGAAGAGCAACCTGGCAATAATGACAATAATTCTGGCGATCCTGATGAACCAACTGAACCAGGCAATGACCAAACTCAACCTGGAGACACAGAACAGCCTGGAGATAACGACAATGAACCGGGTGATGACGAACAAACAGAAAATGATGATAATCAACCTGGCGAAGGCGAACACGAAGATCCTAGTGAACCGGGTGACAATGAGCAACCAAGCAATCCAGGAAATGAGGCATCTACTGAGCCTGGACAAAATGAAACTGATCCTGGTTCTTCGGAGGAGCCAAGTGCGCCAGGTGATGAGACTGACCCTGCCGTACCTGGCGATGAAGATAACAACCATGGAAATGATGAAGACACAGGCAGTAGCGAAGAGCCTACTGAGCCTGGTGATAGCGAAGAACAACCGAGCGATCCTGAACAACCTACTGAACCGAGCAACGAAGATAATAACTCTGAAAATCCTGTGGATCCTGGTAACGATGATCAGCCTAGTCAACCAGGTGATGACGAGGAACAACCATCAGAACCAGGCAATGATCAAACTCAACCTGGAGACACAACGCACCCTAGTGAGAACGATAATAATCCTGGTGATTCTGATGAACCTAATCAGCCTGGTAACGAAGAACAACCTGGAGACAATAGCAGCGAGCCTAGCGACAATGAGCAACCTACGCAACCAGGAGATAACGACAATAATCCTAGCGATTCCGAACAACCAGACGAGCCTGGCAAGGATAGCAAAGATGATACGCATGGAGACAACAATACAACCCAACCATCAGAACCAACATCACCTCAACCAGGTAATGTAACGATTACTCAACCATCTGATGATGTGTCACAAGATGAATCCGAACCAGGAAAAGTGACGATTCAAGAACCTCAACCAGAACAACATCAAGATAGTGAAGCGCCTATTACAATCGTAACGCCGACTGAACAAGAACAAACATCATCAGTAGAACAATCATCTACGACGCATACTGAAGTTGAAACGCAAACAACTCAAGGTACAGACCAATGGATTGGTGGAACATGTGGAACTGCCCTTGTTGATCAAAATTCAGTATTACAGGATGGATTAACATCTTCATCACTTCATCAACCTAACATCATTCAGTCAGCACAAGCGTCACAATCTGTGAATACAGATATAAACAGTACGCTTATGTCAGATCATCATCTGAAATCTAATTCAGAATTAATTCAACATCCTGAATACAAAGCAATTCAACCTATTGCAGCACCAACTATTCAGAACGCTAAAGATAGCAAAGATAGTTCAGCGCCTCAAACTCAGTTACCTGATACAGGAAGCGCATCTCATAATGGTCCATTATGGGGCACTATAGCATTAATCGCCGGTATCTTTACTTTACGTTGGAGAAAACGTAAATCTACGGATCAAAAGTAAGTTCAAACGAAACTTCAATCACTTATATATTAGCTACTCAATAACACAAAACATCCCTTAGGTCCTCTTACATGAAGACTTAAGGGATGTTTTTAATTTACTAAGAATTATGTATAATTTTTTTCTAATATCATTTTTTAACTAAACCTATGCCTATACTATTTAAATCATGTCACCTTTTTCAAACATTTTACCTCCCCTGCCGTACTAAAAAAGCTTGAGATAAGTCACTTTCAACTTACCTCAAGCTATATCATTTCAATATGACAGAATGCTAGTCACACAATTACAGTTTGCAAATTAAACTTCACCGTATTTCACTACGTCTCTAGCAATCATCACTTCTTCATTCGTTGGAATTACCAAGACTTTCACAGGTGAATCATCTGTACTAATGAGACCTTCACCGTCTGTCATTGCTTGGTTCTTCTCTTTATCTAACTTCACACCCATAAATTCGAGTCCTTGAAGTACACGTTCACGCGTTTCTGGAGAATGTTCACCTACACCAGCTGTCATGATAATCACATCAGCACCTTGCATGTGCGCCGCATACGCACCAATGTAACCGTGAATATGACGAGCATAAACTTGTAAACCAAGTTCACAACGCTCACAACCATTTTTGGCATCCATTTCAATATCTCGAACGTCACTAAATTTACCAGTCAAACCGAGTAAACCTGATTCTTTATTTAGAGTATAACGCACTTCTGCTGCTGTCTTACCTGTTTTTTCCATAATAAATGGTACAAGCGCTGGATCAATATTACCAGAGCGTGTGCCCATCGTTAAGCCTGCAAGTGGCGTGAAGCCCATGGATGTATCAACAGATTCACCATTAACTACTGCAGCTACGGAAGCACCGTTACCGATATGACATGAAACGATCTTTAAGTCTTCGATTGGTTTATCAAGTAGTTTCGCAGCTCGGCGACTCACATATTTATGACTTGTACCATGGAAACCATACTTACGAATACGATAATCTGTATAGTACTCGTAAGGTAAACTGTACATGTATGCTGCTTGAGACATAGACTGATGGAATGATGTATCGAATACAGCTACATGTGGGACCTCAGGCAAGAGTTTACGGAAAGCGCGAATACCCATTAAGTTTGCTGGGTTATGTAGTGGCGCTAAATCACTAAGTCTTTCGATTTCACGTTCAACTTCATCTGTGATGTAAGCTGATTTAGGGAAAGACTCTCCGCCGTGAACAACGCGATGTCCTGTACCATCAATATCGTTGACATCTTTGATTAAATCATGTTCTTTCAAACTATCTAACATGATGTGTACTGCTTTGTCGTGGTCAGGAATATCTTTCGTTTCCTTAATCTTCTCACCGTTCAATTCAATCTTGAAGATAGAATTATCTAATCCAATACGTTCGATTAGACCTTTGGTGATTAACTTCTCCTCTGGCATTTCAATAAGTTGAAACTTCAATGATGAACTACCAGCATTGATTGCTAAAATTAATTTTGACATACCCGCTGCCTCCAATTTACAGATGTTTGATTCAATTTCTATTTAACCACTAATACAGTTTTTTATCAAGAGTAATACAGTTTATTTCTCAGAATGATTTTCCCCCATCCAATCATTGAGCTCTTGAATAAATCCTTGAAACTGTTGTGGGTTTTTGAAGTCTGGAATGTTAGCTAGCAATACCTCTACAGGTCTAGTAACATTAGCTTCTTTTTTCTGGAGAATTAACAGAGATTTACGTGCTTTTTCATTCTTGAATAAAGTGCTAGGTAAATGTAGGAAAGCTTGCATTTCTGCTTCTGTTGCAATATAACTTTGCAACTGTTTCACATGATCGCCTTCGAATATCTGGCTTGGAACGACGAGAAATGCGTATCCTGAAGGTTTCAGTGTTTGAATTGCTTGTTCAATCAATAAATAATGTGAGTAGCTATGACCTTCATCAAAGCCAAGTTTCATTTCATGACTTCGTTCATCTAAAGGATAGTAGCCAATCGGTAAGTCACTAACTACTACATCTGCTTCTTCAAATGGAAGTGGCATAATCGCATCTTGTGGGTACACATCGAATGGAATTTCTAAGAAGTTCGCTAAGTGCACACTCACACGAGAGAGAGTAGGATCCACTTCAACCAAATGATGCATGAGTGTGGTATTCTTTAACACTTCGTGAACTGTCGCGCTCAAGTGACCCGCACCACTCGCTAAATCTACGACATGCATTTCTTCATAATCAGCCATAAATTTATCTACTAAGAAACCTAGGATTAAACCAATTGAATCAGGTGTAATTTGATGATTTGCTTGAACATCTTCTTCTTGCAGTAAGCTTAAGTAAGCGAATTGAAATGCTTTACGACGATCTTGTAATGTCGCTTGTTCTAACAAATCACGCTGATTCGTATACACCTGTTCCATCGCAAGACCTAAGTTCTCAAGTAAACTTTGGCCATTCTCCTTGTGTAAAGCTTTAGCCTGTTCATCTAACGTTGTGAAGAGTTTCTCCATTACCGTTTGTTCTTCAGTCATGACATTAGTCCTTTCTCTATAAAGTCCTGGTTAAATATTATTGAATACATCTGTAAATTAGGCAGACGCCTACTTCATTTTAACAATCTGCTACAATTTAGCGTATTCAATAATTATGGACAGAATAGTAACTGTTGTCAATGTCAGTGAACCGCTTCCCCTTCAGATACATGTTGCCATTTATTCGTATTCTATTTTTAAAATGCCAATTCAAACATACCTTCTATGACCTAATGACGCACAATTGAATGTGTAAGTCAATCTAAATTAACAATTAATTTGTATAATTCAGACAACTAACTGTGCACTTGTAACATATTTCTCTATACCATCTCTGCTCATTGTTCACACTTAACGTATTACAAAGTACATCGTCTTAGTAACAATTCATTTCGCGATGCTAATTTTCTTAAAAATATAAATAAAGACACATTGTTCGCGTTAAGACTTGTGAACTTTAGAAGTAACCGTAGCATTTAATAGGATGAATAGACCTCCTCGACACGCTTACTTTCTGCTCATTAGAGCTCAGTCGAGAAAGTACTTGTTCTAAACGTATGATCTATTCCCACGCCCATCCTATCTCCACGAATTACTTCCTTACAAGCTATTATAACGCTTACAATATGTCTCTAACAACGTTTAATATCCATTTGAGGTCATTTTTTTAAAAAGAAGAGCTTGGCGTATTTATTTTTAATCACTACAGTGTCGCCGAAGTAGTCATGAATCCCTCGATGTTGAGGTGTAAATAAGACTACGATATAAGGCAAGCACAACATCACGCCGTTTACAATTCGGCCAATCCACTCTCTAAATAACACATCTGACCAACGTAGAGCTTCACGATCCACCCGTTCGACTCTAATATTACAAATCATCTTTCCTAAAGTCTGCTTAAAGTATTTCGTGAGCAATACGAAGTAAAGGTAGAAGATCAGAGCTTTGACGAGATGATCGACGCTGAAATAATTAATCCATAACTTCCAATCTGGAATATGTGTAAAATGATTTAAAGGTGCGAGAATCAGTCTTTGAAGCCCGTGAATGATTAATAAATCGATGATAAAACTTACGAGACGTATACCAAAGCCTGCATAGATTTGTTCACGAACACCTTCGTAATATAAATTGGATAACTCATCCGCGTTCGCTTGGTGTTTCATAGGCGACTCTGTATTATGAGACACGTCCCCTGAATATACATTCGTCATCTTCTTCACCTACCCTTCATAAAGATATTCCGGTTTCGCTTTAGAGTCATTATGAATGGCTGATTTCAACTGTTTCATATCATTCTTGATACCATCAATGGATGACTTAACAGAGAAGATAGATGAGAAGAAACCATCATCCATAGCGTACTCAAAGACTTCTGGGTTATCTTTACCGATGTCTTTACTTAAGGCTTTCAATGCGGTCTGCTTATAGCCAATCTCATCGATTAAGCCATTATCTTTCGCTTGTTGCGCACTGTATACTCGACCGTCTGCAAGATGACGCACTTTCGATTCGCTCATATGACGTCCATCTTTCACGACATCGACGAAACGATCAAAGCTGTCATCGATTACAGATTGCATAATTTGTTTCTCTTCTTTCGTCATATGACGCGAGCTACTTAAGATATCTTTGTGATCACCTGATTTAATCACATTCTCTTTAATACCGAGTTTCTTCTGTAAATCTGAATAGTCAATATTAGACATGATTACGCCAATAGAGCCCGTCATACTTTGTGGACCCGCATAGATCTTATCTGCAGGTGCCGATATGTAGTAACCGCCTGATGCCGCCATATCTTCCATTTGAACGTAGACTTTTTTATCTGCTTTCTTAATCTGTTTAATCTTTTGATAGATCTCGTCACTTGGATAAGTACCGCCACCAGGTGAATTCACTGTGAGCAACAAGCCGTCAACAGTGTCGTCATCTTTCACTTTATCGAGCTGCTTTAGAAAGGCTTCGTGATTATACTCTCCACCGCCGAAGAGGCCACCACTTTCGCCACCGCTCATAATCTCACCATTTAACGTAAGATGCGCGATTCGATGATTACTATTTCCATCTTTTTCCACTTGTTCAGTAAAAGGGTCGATGTCACCGATGCCTTGATTATTAAACATAGCAGAAACAAGTGCTGATATTGAACTTACCGTAATTCCACCGATGATAATAACTACGGCTAAGATAATTGCGATGATTCGCTTTTTCGACATATTTCAACCTCCATGTATAGTATTACTGTTTTATTTAAACACATCTCATAAGCAACTGTATAGTTCCTGTTGTAGACAATTAATAGCCACAATTAATAAAGGGCCTAAGTACATCACTCACTGATGAACCTAGACCCTTTATAACAGATATTATCCTAATGCAATAACTGCATGACATAATCATATGCGTTTTTTAAAATCAATAAAGCTGTAACCACAATGAAGAGCACTTTAACGTAGCCCACTCCTTGCTTGATTGCAAACATCGCACCTACGTATGAACCTGCAATCATACTTGCAGCCATAATCAAGCCATAAAGATAATTAACTTCCCCTAAAATCATAAACAGTATGAGAGCTCCGAGATTGGAAGCAAAGTTCAATACTTTAGCATTACCGGCAGCGCCTAGGAAATCAAAGCCAAACATAAGAAGAATAAACATCATAAATGACCCTGTACCTCCACCGAGGAAACCGTCATAGAATCCTATTAAAGACAACAGAATAGTAATCAGTATCGCTTTCTTCACTGTGAAACTCTGAACTCTGCGTACGTCGCCCCAATCTTTTTTGAAAATCGTATAAAACAACACGAGCGTTAATATGACGATAACAATGGGCTTTAGAAGTTGTGCAGGTAAGAACGTCGCTAAACTCGCCCCAAGCATTGCTAGTATAAACACGGGTACAAACAAGCGTCCAACAAGCTTCAAATCAACTTTACCTGAGCGAATGAAACGAATGGCGCTCGTCATCGATCCGAAGACACTTGCAAGCTTGTTGGTACCTAGGGCAACTGAAGGTGGTAATCCTACCGCTAGTAATGTCGGTATCGATATCAAACCGCCTCCACCCACAACAGCGTCAATAAAGGCAGCTAGAAAACCTAGAGCCATAATAATTAATATAATTGAGATACTCCAATCCATAAATACCCATCCCCTCCTTGTTGTCTTATCTTAGAAGTCTACGATTAGAATAAATCATTTGCTAAATCTTCTGTATCGAGCTCTTTCTCACTTTGATAGTCTTCAGTAATCGTTAATGTTTCAATGTTATCTGTAGCACGTTGAACCATCTCTGAGAAGTCATAAACGCTTTCGTATTCTTCTACTTTTTCAAAGTTCGGCTCAGTGACAGGATTTTTCGGCGTGAAGATCGTACAGCAATCCTCATAAGGTTGGATAGATACCTCATACGTACCAATTGCTCTTGCCTTTTTAACAATTTCCTCTTTATCTAAAGTAAGCAACGGTCTAAGCACTGGCGTAGACGTTACATGGTTAATGGCATACATACTCTTCAACGTCTGACTTGCCACTTGTCCGAGATTCTCACCATTCACGATGGCGTCCGCACCGACACGATGCACAAGTTTATCCGCCACACGCATCATCATACGACGCGTAGAAGTCATCGTATAGCGTGGATGGACAACTTTGTTAATGTGTTTCTGAATTTCTGTAAAAGGCACGATGTGCAACTTAATCGGGCCGACTTTCTTAGCAAGCAAACGCGTGAGTTCAATGACTTTCTCTTTCGCCTTTTCACTTGTAAAAGGTGGACTGTGGAAGTGCACCGCTTCAATCGTCACACCACGACGCATCACTTCCATGCCAGCAACAGGTGAATCAATACCGCCTGATAACATGAGCACCGTCTTACCCCCTGTACCTACAGGTAATCCACCTGGTCCGGGGATGATCGCATCGTAAATGTAGATCGCATCACGACGTACTTCAACTTTGATTATATGGTCAGGATCATGAACATCCACAGTAAGTCCATCGGTATGCTTGAGTACTGCAGCTCCAATCGTACGTTGTAACTCAAATGTTTCCATCGGGAAAGACTTGTCTGAACGTTTGACATTAATCTTGAAAGTGTCGCCATCTTCGTAGCTCTGAGCGAAAGCAACTGCCTGTTCATTTGCTGCTTCTAACGTCTTGTCAATCTTTAATACAGGACTAACTGATTTCACCCCGATGATTTCTTTCAAGCGTCCGATTACGCTTTCAACATCGGTCTCTTCAGTAATTTCAATATACATACGATCGCGATTCGCTTTAATCTTCAATTCTTCAAACGAAGACAATGCGCTTTGCGTATTCGCGCGTAGTTGATTCACAAATTTCTTTCTGTTTGCTCCTTTGAGCGTGAGTTCACCATATCTCACTAAGATATGATCATAAATCATCTTAACAGCTCCTTAACTTCTTGATATACAGCCTCAAATGCCTGTTTAAACTGCTCAATATCAGCTTCAGTCGTCTTATTTCCTAATGACACACGAATACTTCCTTCAATTCGTGTCTCATCTATATGCATGGCAAGTAACACTTCATTTAGCTTCGATTGTTTAGACGAGCACGCACTCGTAGTAGAAATCATCACATTATGTTGTGAGAAAGCATTGACGAGCACCTCTCCTTTTACTCCAGGGAAGCCAATATTGAGTATGTGAGGAATTGCACCTTCTGGCGTATTCAAATGCACGCCTGGATATTGTGCGATAAATTGACGTAGGTCATCAGTCAAACCTTGTATGCGCTTATAATTCGCGTCCATATTCTGAACGTTGGCTTTCAATGCCTTTACAATCGCTATATCCATCGGTAAATTCACTGTCCCACTACGTAAGCCATATTCTTGGCCGCCGCCTTGAATAATCGGTTCCAAGTGATGTTTATTACGGATGAGCAACAAGCCTTGCCCTTTCAACCCATTGAATTTGTGGCCACTCACACTAAGACTCTCGACACCTTCTGTCTCTAGTGGTACCTTACCTACCGCTTGTACTGCATCTACATGTAAAAATGCTTTAGGATAGTCCGCAACAATTTGTGCTACTTCGCGCACAGGCTGACGTTGCCCCATAATATTATTGACCTGCATGCACGTTACGAGACCCACTTCACTCGACATTAATGATTTCAAATGCTCAGTATCGAGTCGGCCTTCTCTTGTGACATTGCAGTATTTAACTGTAAAACCTTCTTCTCCTAAAGCACGAACAACTTCAAGTACAGATGGATGTTCGAGTAATGATGTGATAATGACAGGCGCAGAATCTTTCTTACGATATGCCAAACCTTTGAGAGCCATATTATTCGATTCTGTCGCTCCACTGGTAAAAATAATATCGAATTCATCATTTAAATTTAAGATTTGATTAATTTGTGATTTGCTCTGTTCTAATAATTGCGCTGCTTGTAAACCTGCTTTATGAGGACTATTTGGATTGTAATAAATAGATTGGTTCGCTTGTAAATAAGCTTGCAAGACGTCCTCATTTGGCGCTGTAGTTGCAGCATTATCAAGATAAATCACGGCTCTCACTCCTTTTAACGCTCTTTATCTTATCATATTCTAATTTCTTGTGACTATAGGATGATTGTTTTTTAAAAATTAAAAAGCAAAATGTCACACAACACTATAAAATTATACGCATTTCAACCGAAATTTAAAGTGACGTGTTCACCTCAAACATTTAAAACATTTAACTACCGACTAGAAATTTTATTTTCAAATTAGGATTTTCAAAATAAAAAATGATGTGATGTCTATGGTTCAACACAAAAGCACCCCTCAAAAAGTACTCATTCATACTTTCGAGAGGTGCATTGCAACTCAAATTAAAGATCCTGTTCTTCTGTCACTTGTGTTTCAATTTTCTTCGTGATACCAGGTTCAATGGATTCTAAAGATTGTTCAGCAATTTCGATGGCGCGTTTATAGCGGTTGTTCTTGAATAAACGCTCAGCTTCGTTAAGGCTTTTATCAATACTAGAGTCATCTTTACGATAACGGTTACCGTATTGAATCAAGCGTTCCGCGTACACTGCGTTGACGAGCACGTCGTTTGCTTCGTCTTCAAATTTATTCATTTGAAGTACGACTTTTGCCACTTTATCTTTCAGCTGCTTCACGTGAATTGGACGTACGCTAAATTTCTTATTCACTTCGCGTACTTCATAGTCGATTTCATTTTTCATAATGATGAAACGTTCCGGCACGCTCGTTAAGTTAGAAGCAAGTAAGCGACGATAAACTTCTTCTTTCTTACCTTGAACGCGTAAAATGTTCTCCTCAGCTTCTGCTTCATCTTCACGAAGTTGAATTAAGTGATTCTGAAGTTTTTCTTGTTTGTCGTTGATAATGGCTACATGTTCTTCAATGTATTTTAAATTATCTTCCACTTCGCTATAACGTACTGCTGATTTAGACATTTCTCTTAAGATTTCATCGTAGACTGAAATCAAGTTTTGAATTTCGTTTTCAAACTGACGTACGTTTTGCACATCACTTTCATTAATGTAGTAATTCTCACGTACATATTCAATTTCAGTTTGAAGCGTGTAGTTCATGTCTTTCGCTCTGAACAAGTTATCCGTAATGACTTCTTTAGATTCCTCTACTTCGTTCTTCGCTTTCACTTCATGTTCAATCAAGTCGTACATTTCATCCAACTTGTCATTAATCGCATTGAGTTTATCATTGGCTTCATCTAATTCAAGACGACTAATCATCGGTTCAACAAAGCTTAACTCCGTCTTCAATGTTTGAAGATTACTATCTACTTTCACGTGATCTAGGTCATAACCTTCCACTTTCAAGTCACGGCAACCATATTTTAAGTCCTGGAATTGACCTGGAAGTTCTTTTTGCGCTTCACGTATTAAATCAGGAATTTCTTCCATATCCGCTTTCAAGTATTCCATATCCCCATGAAGCGTTTGGATATGTTCGTGCGCTTGATTGTAATTCCCTTCTTCTTGAAGCGTGACATAGTTATCAAGTTCAGGCGCAAATGATTCAATTTCTTGTTCAAGCGGTGCTGCTGCTTCTCCAAATTGATGGCGGTTCGCAAGTACATCGCGTTTCATTTCACGATAATCTGTCTGACAAGCTTCGTACAGTTTATCGCTTTCTTTATGTACGGAAAAGACTTCTTCAACTTCAGTGGTTAAAGAGTTATAATTTTCCTCGTATTTATCCATCAACTCATGCGCTTCGTCGATTTCAGTTTGTGCTTGTGCAAAGCGGAACTTGTCTAAATGCGTTTCAGCTTCTTGAATCTTGTCTTCAACTGGCACTAAATATTGATTCTTACTTTCAGAAGCGTTGTGTTGTAACAATCTATAACGCTCTTTCGTTTCTCCAGTCATTTCAAGCTTAGATAGTTGATTCAAGCTATCCTCATACGGAAGCTGTTCAATCTTCTCTTTACGTTCCTCAGCTTGTTCAATTATTCGTGTTTTTTGCGAGCGCATGTAAAATAAGACGCCAACAGCAATAACGATTAAAATCAGTATTGCTAATACAATATACAAGATTACCATAAGTCTTCTCCTCCTATTTAATCATTTTTAATTATAACGTAAGTCGGCTGTCTATTTAAATAGAAAATAGATGTTTACGTCAGATTATTTTCAAAAAATTTGTTAACCCCTTTCAGTTCTTCATTCGGGAATTTTGAAACATTTTTTACACATCGCTACTCAACCTTTTAAAAAGGTTAAAGTTTAACTTCAACAAGTAGAGGTTAAAATAATTGTTTCAACTATATATAGTTATTATACTAAACAGAAAAAGGAATCGAGGTAAAGTTATGACCCAATATTCAACTACAAATTATCGTGCACTTCATCAACAACTCAAAGGATTGCTTGATGGAGAACATGATTTAATCGCTATTTTAAGTAATGCCTCAGCTTTAATCAACGACCATCTCGACAACGTGAACTGGGTAGGTTTCTACCTCGTTAAGAATGAAGAACTACTACTTGGACCCTTCCAAGGTCATCCTGCATGTGTTCATATTCCTATCGGCAAAGGTGTATGTGGCACCGCAGTATCCGAAGGTGCAGTACAACGTGTAGATGATGTTAACGCCTTCCCGGGACACATTGCATGTGATCCAAAAAGCCAATCAGAAATCGTGGTTCCTATACGACGTGGAGTCTCTATTATCGGTGTCCTAGATATTGACGCACCGGTTACGCATCGCTTTACTGAAACGGATGCACAAGGTCTCAAAGACGTCGTGACGATTATTGAAGATCATTTAGCGTAAAATAGGTGTTAGCTATTGACACCCCGCCGGATAATGTTACAATTAAGTTTGTGTGAATTAACGAAAATAGCAGTTGTATATTGAATCGCTCTATGTTGTTCCCGACGCGGACGTGCCGTGTAACCGGAGCTATGAGGCGAGGACACATAAAACAACATATCGATTTAAGCATACAACACTCTTTTTTGTTATTCATAACAACAAAAAAGAAAAAGGAGGAGTCTTATAATGGCTCGATTCAGAGGTTCAAGCTGGAAGAAATCTCGTCGCTTAGGAATTTCTTTAAGCGGTACAGGTAAAGAATTAGAAAAGCGTCCATACGCTCCAGGACAACATGGTCCTAACCAACGTAAGAAAATGTCAGAGTACGGTTTACAATTACGTGAGAAACAAAAATTACGTTACTTATATGGTATGACAGAAAGACAATTCCGTAACACATTCGAACTTGCTGGTAAGCAACACGGTGTACACGGTGAAAACTTCATGCAATTACTTGCTGCTCGTTTAGACGCAGTTGTATATTCATTAGGTTTAGCACGTACACGTCGTCAAGCACGTCAATTAGTAAGTCATGGTCACATTGAAGTAGATGGTGGTCGCGTAAACATCCCATCTTACACTTTAAAACCAGGACAAGAAATTTCAGTACGTGAAAAATCTCAAAAATTAGACGTAATCAACGAATCAGTTGAAATCAATAACTTCGTACCTGAGTACTTAGAATTTGATTCTGATAACCTCACTGGTAAATTTGTTCGTATTCCTGAGCGTAGTGAATTACCAGCTGAAATTAATGAACAACTTATCGTTGAGTACTACTCAAGATAATAACTTTTTCTATCTATATAGACCCGAGCGAAACAAAGTGTTCGCCCGGGTCTTTACTTGTTTATATTTAATTCTTCAACGACTTTCTCTCACTTTGCCCCTGCCCTACTCTCGCTTAAACGTTTCATGAGCTGACACATGAGTTGCGGCCGATCGGTAATTAAACCATCCACACCTTTATGATACAGATGATACCCTTGCAATAGCCGATTCACTGTATAGGGCATGACTTTTGCATGATGTCGATGTATTTCTTTGACCAAACGGCGCGTGACATTTTTAAAATGTGGATTAATATAGTCACAAATTTGTGTATACGTCTTTAAATGCGGCCAGCGTTTCCAAACATGTTTGCGTTTTAACAATAGACCTAACGTAAGCGCATCATCTAACTGATGTAACTGCTTTAAGCTCTTGAAATCGAACGACTGTATAATCAGCTGCGAATAAGGAAATTGCAGATCACGAATTTCTGAGATTAACTGTCGCTCAATACCTGGATATTTATGCGGTAACTTTAATTCTACTAACAGCTGACGTGAGGTATTTCGCATATACGCTAAGATTTCTTTAAAGGTCATGATACGTTGATTGGAATGATGTCTACCTCTCCAAATACCGAAATCATACTGTTTCAACTCTGCTAACGTATAGTCACGCACGTACCCTACTCGGTTACAGGTCCGATTCAATTTCTCATCATGTATGACGACTAACTGGTTATCACGTGTCATATGTAAATCAATTTCGATTATCGGTGCTGCAGTCTCAAGTGCAGCGGCCATACTGACCAAGGTGTTCTCAGGAAAGCGATAGGAATCGCCGCGATGTGCAACGATGGTTATCGGTTGATTAATTATCATGAGTCTTCACTCTTTCATTTACACTATGAATCATCTAAACTTAATTTAACACACTACATGAGGAGGTCAACGCACATGAAAGCACATGATTTCAAGGTACAAACGTCTTGGCGAGGTGGTCGTGACACAGTTGGTAAGGTCCAAGGCGACGTCTTTCACGAATCCATTTCTATTCCGGCTGGTCTTGGTGGACAAGGCGTGGGTACTAACCCTGACGAAATGCTCGTCTCAGCTGCATCCTCTTGTTATATTATTTCACTGGCTGCCGTGCTAGAGCGCGCACATTACAAAGATGTTGAGATAGCTCAAACTTCTATTGGTACTGCTGTGTTAGACCAAGGTAAGTTTAAAATGAAAGTCATCACCCACTATCCAACCATCACTATACATGAAGATGACGCTACCCGTCTCAATCGACAACTATCAAAACTACTCAAACTCGCGGATCAGAACTGTATGATTTCAAATTCTGTACGAGGGAACTTAGAGATTGACATTGAACCTAACATTCGATACTTGAACGACTAACAAGCTTATTGTCGTACTTTCATTACAGACTTGAATTTGCTTAGTTGTAACACGATCTTAAATTCAAGTCTTATTTTATGAAGTGCTTCTCAAAAATAAGGACATCCAATCGATATGAAGTCATCTCATTTAGAAAGAACCTAATTGTTGATAAAGATATTAACTCATGCTTGTCGCAGTAACCATCTGTACTTGAGATAGCTGGCGCTATCTCAAGTACTAGTCAATCTCGCGGGTTAAGATTACGTAATTATTCACATTTCCGTCTGTCTCCCACTTACAATAAAATATTTCTTATTTGCAACACATCGTCTACGATATAGTCTGCGCCATAATCTTCTAATTCTGCTTTTGCGTCTTTACCTTTTAACCCTGTCAGTGGACCGATAAATGTTGCACCAATCTTCTTCGCACAAAGTAAATCAGCTAACGAATCACCAACGATATACACCTCTTCATCCTCGAGTCGTTGTGCTTGATCCTGTGCATACTGACTATACTTAGACACGTCATTCCCAAAGTAAGCAGCTAAATATGTAAATGGATTCGGCTTAGCGAGTGGCCGTTGCTCAGGTAATATTTGTTCCGCTTTCAAGACATCAGACGCTGTCACGACGTATTGCTTATCGAAATAGTCACTTAAACCGAGACTTTGGAAAGGCACTTCTGTTTCTGTGCGCGGCCGTCCTGTAGCTAGTGCAAGTTGATAGCCTGCATCTACCATATCTTGTAGTAATATTTGAATATCTTTAACAGGTGCGAGCACAACTTCGTGATAAATATAACCTTCTTTAAATGTTGATTTAGCAGCTTTCCCTTCTACTTCTTCAAATAATCGATGTCCTAAATACCATTCTTGATAGACTTCTTGAGCAAGTTGCCAATATGAGCTAGTCATCTCAAAAATATCTACTTTATCTGTATACAACGCCGCTTGAGCATGTGCTTGTAAATCTTCAAATATCTCATTCTTTCCATTCTTCACTTGTTTTAAAAATTTCATGGGGCTCTCAAAGTTTAACGCAACTTCATTAACATGCTGACCTAAAAATTGTAATGCTTCTGCGGAAATTGTTTCTGATTCAAGAAAGGCTTGTAACGTTCTTGGATCAATAGCCTTACAAATCTCAATCGTATGTAACGCCAGCACGATAAACAACATGTCCCAATTCGAATTGAGCCCCATTGATTTTAACTGTTGTAGAATCTCATCTTGGTAAAAGACGAGTTCGCGTATTTCTTTAATATCTTCTTCAGTAAGTTGACTGAAGTCGATTGAAGGATGTAGACCGATGTACTCTGAACTCATCAGAATTTCGTAAACTGTGAGTGCAGCGACATCGAAGCAACGATCTTCGCTCAAGAAGACGCCGTCTACATCAAACAAGATTGATTTCATTCTCCCATGCCACTCCTTTATAACTGAACTGTGCTACGCCTATATTACTATCTGTATAGTAAAAGAGCAAATAGCACTGAACTATTTGCTCTTACTCTCATAGATTCAATTCTCTTCTTAACTGTAACTTGCTAAAAGGAATAGTTATTCTTGACCATTCATTAAGCTTTCAACTTCATCTGCAACTTGTTGCACTTGTGGACCGATGACGACTTGGGCATTATGTTGTCCACTCGTTGTCACGCCTACAGCGCCGGCATTTTTTATCATATCTTTATCTATCTGTTGATTATCCTGAAGCTCTAATCTTAACCGCGTCGCACAATTGGTGAGTGATGTAATATTCTCTTTTCCACCTAAGCCCGTAAGTATTTGCTGCGCCATCGCATGATATTTACCACCAGTTGTTGCGTTCTTTTTACCATCAGAAGTTGAATCAGTTTCCTCTGTAGGATCTTGAAGTAAGTTAGAACCGCGACCTGGCGTATTCAAGTTAAAGAGCTTGATAACGGCACGGAAGATAACGTAATACAGAACAAAGAACACGATGCCCTCTACAATCAACATCAATGGATGATTGGCCACGGGATTGACGAGTGATAACAGATAATCAATCAAACCTGCACTGAATGAGAAACCTGCTGTCCAGTGGAACAATGCAGCAATAAACATAGATAAACCTGTTAAGAATGCGTGGATGACGAAAAGCAATGGTGCCACGAACATAAACGCAAACTCAATCGGTTCAGTAACGCCTGTGATAAAGGCCGAAACTGCTCCTGCTAACATCAAGCCGTAGACACGTTTCTTCTGCTTCGATTCAGCTGATTGATACATCGCAAGTGCGGCAGCTGGTACGCCAAACATCATGACTGGGAAGAAACCTGCTTGATAGCGGCCAGTAATGCCCTTCACAGCTTCGTGTCCTGACTGGAACTTGTGAATATCATCAATGCCTGCAATATTAAACCAGAAGACAGAATTCAACGCATGGTGCAAGCCTGTCGGTATTAAGAGACGGTTGAAGAATCCATAAAGGAAAGCACCTATAGGTCCGAATCCGATAATCCATTTCGCAAAGGTAACTATTGCATCATAAATATAAGGCCACACGACCATTAAGACGACGATGAGCCCCAAACTAAAGAAAGCTGTCATAATTGGTACGAGTCGTTTACCACTGAAGAAAGATAAAGCCATAGGAAGCTCCGTCTGGCTGAAACGGTTGTATGTAAATGCGGCGATTAAGCCAACGAGTAAACCAACAAAGACATTTCCATTATTCATTTGCTCAAAGGCCATGTTGACATCATTCTTATCAATTCCTAACAGCACTGATAAATGCTCAGGCTTGAGCACTTGTGTTGTTAAAAAGTAACCGACAACAGCTGCTAAAGTTACTGCACCATCGTTCTTCTTCGCCATGCCCAAAGCAACCCCTACTGCAAAGAGTATGCCGAGTTGATCGAGAATCGCCATACCACTCTGAGCAAAAAACTCAGCGACATGTGGCCAAATGTGAAGGGCTTTCAATAAATTCCCTATACCTGTAATAATTGCAGCGGCAGGTAAGACTGCAATCGGTAACATCAATGATCTACCTAAACGTTGTAGAAAGTTATACATTCTATATCCTCTTTTCTTTATCTTTGATAATAATTTGAATGAGCAACTATATTAGCCATTAATATATTAACACAGCACCCCTCTCAGACCTATAGACCTAGTGAAATCGACACAAAAAAAGCTAAAGTCCAACAACTCGAGTCTTTATGTAGTGCATAATATCAGACAAGAGTTGAACACTTTAGCTTTAATCATCGATTTGTAGTTGTAATGATTTGATAGACGCTAACTTAATTAATCTCCGTACGTCTCAACTAATTCTTGATGTAATGCTTTCGTGCGTTTTTCTAATTCTTTCGTGATGTAAGTTAACTTTTCATTACGTTTCATGGACCTCGGAAGTGATTTCGTGTCGATAGGTTCTCCAAATTTAATATGCGCTTTACCGAAGAATAAACCTTTAATGTCTTTAGGGCCTACGTAAGCTGCTGGTACGATTGGTGTTTCTGCCATCATCGCGATTGTAGCCGCTCCACGTTTCAATGGTGCATCTTCATCTTTCTTCGTGCGGTGTCCTGCCGGGAATAACCCTACTGTCTTATTCTTTTTCAACAATTTGATAGGTTGTTTCAAAGTACTTGGACCTGGGTTTTCACGATCTACTGGAAAAGCATTCAAAGATTTCAGGAACTTTCCAATATATTTATTATAAAAGAGTTCCTTTTTCGCCATATAATGAATTTGGTTCGGAGCAATTGCTAAACCAAGCATAATAACCTCATTATAACTTTCGTGCGTACACGTCACGACATAGCGATATAGTTGAGGTATATTCTCTTTTCCATGAACCTCCAAACTTTTACAAACTTTAATCAGTATAAAAGTTAAGATAGCTCGACAAAAATTATACATACGTTCACCTACTTTAATAACTGTTATACAATAATAAATTTTACCATTTCCGCTATACCTGTCTCTTATACACATCT
>NZ_PPRN01000065.1 GCF_002902685.1 Staphylococcus pettenkoferi
TTGCAGTATATATATTATTATATGTACTTTATCCTGGTGGCGAGACAACTTCATTACTCAAAGCCACATTAGGTTTATAAGTTAAAATATTTCATAATAAAAGTCGAATTTCCTCGAAATCATTAGATCTCAGGAAATTCGACTTTTTTAGTTTGCTTAATATTAAAATTGCCATTCAGTCATACGAGCCATTGCGATAGTTATGTCATCTTACGACTCAATATAGCGACGTAAGTGCTTTGCTGTGACTGATTCTTCTACATCTAATAAGCCTTTTGGTTCGCCAGCGTATAACAGTCGACCGCCGCTCGCTCCAGCATATGGACCAATATCTACAATCCAATCTGCTTCAGTCATCATCGTTAAGTTATGTTCAATTAAGACCACAGTATTATTATCTTCAATTAATTTATTGAAGCATTCTACTAGTAATGGAATGTCATCTTCGTGTAAGCCTGTCGTAGGCTCGTCGAAGACAAAGATTTGATCTGACACACGGTGTGCAAGATATTTACTCAACTTCACACGTTGCATTTCACCGCCTGATAGTGTATCCATTGACTGTCCAAGTGTCATATAACCTAAACCTGTTTCAGCAAGTGCCCGTAAAGCTGTGACGACGGTTTCTTGTTCTTCGAAGAAATCAATCGCTTCTTCAACAGTTAAAGCGAGAATGTCCGCAATGGAGTAGCCATCGACTTTGGCCTCTAAGACTTCCGGTTTATAACGTGTGCCATGACAAACGTCACAAACTTGAGTGAAATCTGGCATAAAGGCAAGTTCAGTCTTAATGACACCTTTACCATGACATTCAGGGCAAGCACCAGCAGAATTGTAGCTGAATAAACTTTTTTTCAGTCCTGTTTGTTTACTAAAGAATGTACGCACTTCATCGAAGATATTTAAATAAGTTAAGAGATTGGAACGATTGGAAGCGTGCACACCTTTTTGATCGACATAAATCACATCTGATTGATTTTTCAAACCAGCAGAAATCAGAGAGGATTTACCTGAACCTGCAACGCCTGTGATGACGTTCAATACATCCTTGCGTAGTTTGACGGACACGTCTTTGATATTGTTACGAGAAATATGATTCAAGGCAATCCAATCATCGCTTTGGCGTGGTTGTGCTTTTAACTGATGCGTGCGACGTAAGGCTTGACCCGTACTCGTCTCAGACTTTAGTAATTCTTGATAGGTACCAGTAAAAGTAATTTCGCCACCGTGTGTACCTGCATAAGGCCCAAGGTCGATAATGTGGTCTGCATGTTTAATCACGTCAGGGTCATGTTCGACAACAAGCACTGTGTTACCTTTATCTTTAAGCGATTGAATGATCTCGTTGATACGTTGGATATCGTCAGGATGCAGTCCTACGCTAGGTTCATCGATGATATAAACCAAATCAGATAGTGGACTGTTCAAATGACGAATGAGTTTAATGCGTTGAGACTCTCCGCCAGATAATGTCGGTGTTTCACGACCGAGTGTTAAATAGTTTAAACCGATATAGCTTAAGGCCTTCAACTGAGCGAGTAACGGATTGATAATAAATTGTGCTTTGTCTGAGTTGAGTTGTTGTAAAAATTCGATTGCATCATCGATAGATAGATTGGTGAAATCAGCGATATCATATCCGTTAATTTTACATGACAACACGTCTTGATTGAGTCGTTTACCGTCACAATCTGGACAATGACGAGATGTTACCACACGGTCGATATCTTGTTTGAAACGTTGTTTTTCAAAGTTGTCATTGAGTAAGAACGAACGTCTGAAACGATGCACAAGTCCTTCGAATTTGGCTGTGCGTGGCCAATTCTCAGGTGGATTGGATAATTTGGTGGGCTCAGTATATAGGAACGTGTTGAGTTCATCTTCAGTATAATCTTTAAGCTTTTTATCATTGTCAAACAAACCTGTGTAAAGGTAACGCTTACCTCTCCAACTATCAGGACGGAAAGAAGGGAACTTAATCGCATCCTCGTTAAGTGATTTGTCGAAATCTAGTAGCTCGTTTAAATCGATATCTTCAACGTAGCCTAATCCTGAACAAGTCGGACACATCCCTTTCGGATTGTTGAAAGAGAAGATATCGGAATAGCCTACGAACGGTTCGCCGATACGCGACCACAGCAAACGTACGGACGCATAAATATCGGAAATAGTTCCTACCGTTGAGCGTGAATTACCTCCAAGACGCTTCTGATTGATAATCATCGCGACAGGAAGATGTTCGATTGCGTCCACATCAGCCTTAGCATATTGGACGAGTTGGTTCTGTATGTAAGTCGAATAAGATTCATTCAATAAACGCTCTGATTCTGCTGCTAGCGTGTTAAATACGAGGGAGGACTTTCCTGAACCAGAACGCCCTGTGAACACCGTGAGTTGATGTTTCGGTATTTCCAGGGAAATATCTTTCAAATTATTCTGTCTTGCTCCATGAACTTTAATTACTGACATATGATTCACTCCTTGGTGTGAGTATAACAAAGAAATCAGCTGATTCCGAGTAAAATTGGTTTCATTTTCAGTGAATATTTCTTATGCTTGAAATGATATGACTTTTGAACAGGGTTAAAGAATAATTAGGTGAGGTGAGATGAACATTGGGCAAGATGATATTAAAAATATTGGGTGTGATGGTCTTTATCGTCGTTATTGCTTATTTGTTCTATTCACCTCGTTTGAAGTTCGATGTCCTGGAGAACCCGAATAAGCACGCGAAACATAATGTGGAGCGTAAAAATGTCACCCCTTCTAATCAAGATGCGGAGAATAAACCACCAAAGTCAGGGATTGGCACATGGATTGGCAAAGATTTGGACAAACTAACGGATAAATTTGGTCAAGCAGATCGCGTTTATGCATATAAAAATGGTTTTAAAAATTACGTCTTCAAAAAGCATCATCAATACTATATCGTGACGGTTAAAAATGACATTATCAAATCGGTTTATGCGACAGGTAAAGACGTTAACGTTCAACCTGTAAAAATTATGGAAAACGGCTCGCACATTTTCGAAAATTTGAGCATCAATCCTGAGCCGAGTATAAAAGTGAATCATAAGCGCTACGATATCGAACTATCTGATGATGATATGAAGACGCAAGCGCTCGTGAAATTTGGTAAGAATTATGCGCAAATTTACATCGACCAACGTTCTAACAAGATTATGGCAGTGCGTTTCTTAGATAGCGAAGCACTCGTGAATTTTAAACCTTACCAAACTGTTGCAGCATCCAATGAGGAAGAGTTGAAGAACAAACACGACGCGTTGCCATATGAGCAGAATGCCAACCAATTGATGACCCTGTATGAAACGACGAATGAAATGCGTAATTTGAAAGGACTTGAGCCACTGAAGATCGATAATCAGATAGGTCATATTGCCTCATTTAACTTGTATGAAGCGGTGCGTGGAGGTCATGCGGAGTTTACCGAAGACGCCTTGACGGAGCAACTCAACGATCAGAATATCGCCTTTACTTCTACGAGTCAGAACGTCGGTTCAGATTTCAATGATGTTCCAACGCTGATTAATAGCTGGTTGAACTCAGATATCCACCGTTCGCGTATCTTGAACGCCAAGTATACGGACATGGGTGGCGATGTGAATAACGGTTACTATACTTTGATCTTTGTTGAAAAATAATTCGAGGAGGCGCAGTGATGATTACAGAACAGACATTAAATGTACTCGACGATATTGATGAGTTAAGTGATATGATACTCGATTCTTATATTTATCATGAATTTAAACAAGCGGAAGAAACATTAAACCGTGACGAAGAAGCGCACTTGTTATATCAAGCCTTTTTAAAATCTAAAGACCAATATAACGACATCTTACGCTTTGGAAAGTATCATCCTGACTATCAGAAGATCATGTTGGAAACACGTCGACGTAAACGTGCATATGAGATGTTGCCGTGTGTGATGGAATATAAGAAGAAAGAGGCAGAGTTACAAGGGCTCGTAGACCAAGTCATTACGAAGATTGCATATGCTGTGTCTGATAACGTGAAGATTGAAGCAGGTAATCCATTCTTCCAACAGCACAAAGGTGGTTGTGCTACTGGTGCATCATGTAAATGTTCACTTTGATATAAAGAGAACCGGAACGCTGAGGCTCGATTAGAGAATGATGAGAGCGAGAAAGCGTTCCGGTTTTTTAGTGTGATTATTTTTCAAGTAAGTTATGCATCTTTTTAAAACGATAAGCCAATTCGGGTTTATCAGTGACGAGTGTGTGCACGCCTTTAGCATACAAGTCGTTCATCAAATCAATATTGTTGATGCCGTAGAAACCAGGCACCACGTTAATGTGATTGAGCCACTGAATAAATTTAGACGATGTTAAGTTTATACCTTTAAATTGCGTAGGCATTTGGAAAGTATCAGCCATGGGTTTGAACGTTTCGCCAAGACCGCTAAAGCATTTCAAGAATCCGACTGTAACTTCTTTCTGGCTTGCACCTACAGCGACTTGGTTCTGTGAAATTTGCTTGAACTTACGTGTTTGGCGATCATCGAAGCTCGTCACGAGTACGCGATCTTCAGCATGATGTTGTTGAATGATTTCATACATACGTTGAGGAGCTTGAGCACCTAATGATTGGCTAGGGTCGTCTTTCAAGTCGACATTGACGAGATGGTTAGGATAAAGCTCTAGCAATTCGTCAAATGACAGAATACGCGCGTCAGAATGTCCGCGATAAGGATGGTTACCGTTAATATCTGTAAAGCGGTAACCTGCATCCAAGCGTTTCAATTCGTCGAGTGTATGTTCACTTACGAGTCCAGAGCCGTTAGTAGTACGATCTAGTGAAGCATCGTGGAAGACGACGAGCTGTAAATCTTTCGTTAAACGCACATCTGTTTCAAAGCCATCCAGCTGCATCTCTACCGCGCGATCGAAAGCAAGTTTCGTTTGTTCAGGACGTTCAAACATGCCACCGCGGTGAGCGAAGAGGTAAGGGCTTGGTTTGTCAAAGAACGGCGGGATGTGTTTGAGTGATTTATTTTTAGTAAAGTGTTTCGTTAGCATCAAGCTACCTACGACGCCTGCTGTACTGATTAAAGCGCCTTTAAGTAAGCGATTAATATGAGCCATATGATGACCTCCTCCTTGATTTATCTTTAGTTTAGCTGTCTAGATTAGTTTCCTCAATCATTACCCCTTTGGTGTATGGTTAAAATGAGATATAAAGATGATAAAGTGAATTGTAAGTTTCGTTAAATTCTCATTATTATGATACCCACATCTTTCTTCGGATTTATTATCTCAGCAAGACGTGATATTATATAAGGGCTACTAATTGGAGTGATGTATTTATGAATATCGTTTCCAGAGCGAGTTTAATCATCTATTTGAAGAATATGAAATATGTGCGACAACTCAAAAAGCATGGCCATGTAATCTACGTTAATCCACGACGTCATTATGTCATTATGTATGTTGAAGAAAGCCAAGCGGATCGCATCGTCACACAATTAATGAAACTCAAATATATTAATCATATTCAAGGCTCGCCGTATAAAAATTTAAAGAAAGTGTACGAAAAAGAAAAGCACGAATTATCTTAAATTACGTGCTCAACTCGCGATTTTTTCAACACTATTGTAAGGGTGGAATCCAGTTCTGTAGACGAAGTACACTCGTTAAATAGTTATAATATAATTCGAGTTCTGGATATTCTTCCGGAGCATGCACGTCGACTTCTTTAACCGGAATATTATAAGTTTTTGCATGTTCATTCAGCATTTCAAACTTTTTATTCGTTTCAGGGTAAGGATAGCGCACTGCATCTTGCATGAGATACATCGCTTGGAAGTGTTGTTCAGACGTTGGATTCATCACTAAGGCGACGGATGATAACTTCTTATCCGACAGTGGTGTGTGGAAATAGACCATCTTTGACACACGTTTAGCGTTATATTCCATAAGTGTCAGAAATTCAAATAAATCAGTGAGTCCATGTCCGATAGGTATAAATGATTGTTTCATGTTAAATCCTCCTCATGATTTAGCATTATATAGAAATTATACAGGGAAAGAAAGAGGGGTAACTATGAGAGTCATCGCAGGTATACATAAGAGTAAGGCTTTAGAAAGCTTGGAAGGGCGTACGACACGGCCGACGATGGATAAGGTGAAAGAAGGCATTTTTAACAGTCTGCAAGAGATTTCTGGCGTGGGGCTGGACCTCTTCGCAGGAAGTGGTGCTTTAGGCATTGAAGCGTTATCGCGTGGTATGGATAAAATGATCTTCATCGACCAGAATTTCAAAGCGTTTAAAGTAATTAAACATAACTTGAAATCTTTAGAGCTCGAAGATCAAGCTGAAGTTTATAAAAATAATGCCGCACGTGCATTGAAAATTCTTGCTAAACGCGAAATGCAATTTGATGTGATTTTCCTCGATCCACCTTACGAGAAAGGCCTCATTGACGAAGCGTTAGAAGCAATCGCATTATTTGATTTATTAAAGGAAAATGGTATTATCGTTTGTGAATTTAATCATCAAGAAGAAATTGATACAGGGAATTTCCAGGTGATTAAGCGTTACCACTATGGGTTAACAGATACAATGTTATTAGAAAAAGGAGAACAATATGACATTAACTAAGGCTGTCATTCCGGGAAGTTTCGATCCAATTACTTATGGGCATATCGATATTATTCAGAGAAGTGCGACTCGGTTTGATGAAATTTATGTATGTGTATTGAAGAATAGTAGTAAATCAGGACTTTTCTCGCTAGATGAACGCATCGCGCTCATTGAAGAATCAGTGAAAGATTTAGACAATGTTCAAGTTCATAACTTTAATGGTTTGCTCGTTGATTTCTGTACGAAGATTGGTGCGCAAACGATTATTCGTGGACTTCGCGCAGTAAGTGACTTTGAATATGAGTTACGCCTTACTTCTATGAATAAGAAGCTCAATGACGAAGTCGAAACGATGTATATGATGACGAGTACGAATTATTCATTCATCAGTTCAAGCGTTGTGAAAGAAGTGGCGCAATACAAAGCAAATGTGTCCGATTTCGTTCCTGAACATGTCGAACGCGCGTTAAACGACAAGTTTCGTAAGTTTGAGTAAGTGATCTTGCGTTTAGAATGTGGGGGCGACAGACGTCATTTTAATAGAATAGACTATAACAATAGAGTAGAACGTGAGTTAGGTTAGGGGAACCTTCACAGCTGTGCCATTAACCTAGAAACTCAGTTCTACTCTTTATTCGTGTGCAGGTTGTTTTAAAGCTCAATCTGTCCGTATTACAGGCGTGTTAAAGTCATCTTCTTTACAGCCCGAAACTAAATTATAAATTTGAGTTGCTCGGATTTCTGGTTTAAATAACGAAGCTGAACGTTGATTAATGTTGGTGATAAATTGACGTTCAGGGTAGCGTTTTTTAACTTGCTTTAAGTAACGTTGACCCGCTTGAGTCATACCTAAGATTCTCACGCCTTGAAGCGGTTGCTCGTGGTCGACATCTGACTTTTTCGTATTGAGAAGTACATGCATCAGCATACGTTGCAAATACGTCCGTGTATAACGCTTGGTTTTTAACTCGGAAATCAAACACTCAAAGTCCGTCGTTTGTTGATTAATGCGCTGCAGACGTGATTCCAAACCTTCGTTCACCATATAGATTTCTTCCAGTTCATCTGCAGTTTGTGCTGTTATCGCATAGTTAAGATAAGGGTAAAAGGCGTCCCATGACATCACTGGTGACTCGTACAACGGAATTAAATTTGTTGGTACAACTGAACGCCATTGCTCATCATCATTCATGAGCGCGTTTCGAATACTCGTTCCACTGGCAAAATAAGTGTCACGAATAGTTTGGTCGCGATGATGACTTTGTTGTCGCGGAAGAACATATGGGTCGATAGCCACACCTAAATCTTTAATCGCACGTATGTATGACAAACCTAACGTATTATTAGGGTGAGCGAGTATTTCTGAATGTGGAAATAGCTCATTGAGAATACGTGGGTAACTCTTTCCTTCCTTTAATTGTTCACGAATCTGTATCTGATATTGTTTAGAATTCAGCAGTCGAGCGAGCTCGTGAAATTGTTCTGGTTCAGCTGTTTCTGCCCCAAACAGAAGTGAGTTTGCTCCCATATAATCTGCAACTTTGACGCCCGTTCGAGCGAAGTACTCTCCGGCAGAAAGTGCGCCGTACACCGGCAGTTCCACTACGATATCCACATCATTTAACGCCATACGTGTACGCTGAAACTTTGAGTAAATCGCAGGTTCGCCACGCATGACGAAATTACCGCTCATAATCGCAATAGACACGTCGGCGCAAGTGCGTTTCTTAGCTTCTTGAGCATGATATTGATGCCCGTTATGGAAAGGGTTATATTCCGTAATCAACGCAACACTTTTCATTTGCATTTCTCCTTTATAGGACTCATCATAAGTATTGTATCAGAACTTCATGACACGATGCGACTTCGTGCTGGAACCTTCATTGTAAAGCGAAATTCGTGAGAGACAGATACCTTATTACTGTTAAGAAAATATCTTGACATCTTTTCCTTATAAAGTTAAAATAAATTTTGTGCTTGTTAGAGGTGAAGCCATATGAAATGGTCAATAACGCAATTACGTAAATATCAAGGTAAGCCATTTGACTTCGATCAAACGGTCACTTTTGATCATCTCAAAGACGCGTTAGGTTTAATTGATTTAACTCCAATCGATGTAGTTGGAACTCTTACAGTTAAATCGAAAGAGGTTATTGCAGATGTTCACATTACTGGAACGTACACGATGCCTTGTGCGAGAACACTTGACCCCGTTGAAGTTCCTTTAGATGTGAAGACGCAAGAAATCTTTGAGTTAGAACCTTTCGAGTTTGACGAAGATGAGGACAACGATGAGCATTATCATGACGCCACAGACGGTATGATTAATCTCAAAGATGTTGTTCAAGAAATTGTCGTTGTGGAAAAGCCAATGCGTGCTTTCTCAGAACACAGTGATCAAATGTTAACCGAAGGCAATGGTTGGGAAGTTATTGACGAAGATCAAGCTATTGAGCTCGAACAACAGAAAGAAGAGGAACAATCACGACAAGTTGATCCACGGCTTCAAAAATTACAACATTTATATGATGAAGAGCAATAGCAGTTTTTAATAATTTATAGTATAATGGATTATTGAATCTGACATTAATTGATTTTGTGTGTTAAATATAAGGAGGATTAAACATGGCAGTACCTAAAAGAAGAACGTCTAAGACTAGAAAAAATAAACGTCGTACGCATATCAAACTTTCAGCTCCTGGCATGACTGAATGCCCAAGCTGTGGTGAATACAAATTATCTCATCGCGTATGTAAAAACTGTGGTTCTTACAACGGTGAAGAAGTCGTATCTAAATAATAAGATATAGACTCAGTTGACTGTAATCGTTCAAAAATGGCGCTGCTAATTTTTGAACGATTTTTTTAATATAACAAGAAATGACAGTGCTCAGGATGTGAGAATATAGATGGAACAAATAACATCAACACAAAATAGTAAAGTGAAAGCTGCAAATAAACTGAAGAAGAAGAGAGAACGAGATAAGACAGGCTATGCACTCATCGAAGGATACCATCTCATCGAAGAAGCGATGGCGAGTGACATACAAATTGTGTCTTTGTTCTGTGTAGAGGCAGAACGTAAAGATGCAGCAATGTTGGAGTATGCGGATGCGGTTTACAAGATTAATTTGAAAGTGGCAGAACTACTCTCCGGGACAGTGACGCCCCAGGGCATCTTCGCTGTAATACAACAGCCCACCGTACAAGATCGTCAACCCTCTCAAGTGCTGTTGATTGATCGCATTCAAGATCCAGGTAATCTCGGAACGTTGATACGCACTGCAGATGCAGCAGGATTAGATATGGTAGTCTTGGAGAAAGGTAGCGCGGATCCCTATCAAGAGAAAGTGCTTCGTGCGAGTCAAGGTAGTGTCTTCCATCTTCCGATTATTCAGCGAGATTTACAGACCTTTATCGATGATTTTGAAGGGCCAGTTTACGGGACAGCACTACAAGATGCAGTAGAATATCAAACTGTAGAGCAACAAGATAAGTTTGCGCTCATACTAGGTAACGAGGGCGAGGGCATTAAGTCTGAGCTACTCGACCAGACGACACAGAATTTGACGATTCCCATTTATGGTCGCGCAGAAAGTCTCAATGTGGCGATCGCAGGAAGTATCTTGATCTACCATTTGAAAGGTTGACCCGCATTCAATGTATTAGATATAATAGTAACGATATTAGAAATGAATACTTTAGCTGATAAAAAGAAGTGAGCGACATAGCTCAGTTGTTCAGGGAGAATAACCGTGACTGCAAGTTATTCCAACTGACGTTCGTTCTTTCGTCTTTTTAGCTACTTAAAGAAATTTAAGTCGGATACCTATTCGTTATCAAGGTTGAGAAAAGTGTAAAGCAACGTAAGTAAAGACCGAGCCACTTAGATGGTGTGAACTGTGAATCGCTTATGATTTGCAACGATGCGTCATGCTTTATACTTAAAGTTGGGTGGTACCACGGAAACTTTCGTCCCATGTGCGGATGGAAGTTTTTTTATTTTGCACAAGAAAGTTAACTCACATCTACATAGAGTTGTAAATAGTGAAGGATTAAAGGAGAAGGAGGAACAGACATGGTTCAGAATGAAGAGATGTCTCAACTCAAACAGCAAGCGCTCGTAGATATTAACGAAGCGCATGATGCTCAAGCATTACAAAATGTCAAAGTGAAATATTTAGGTAAAAAAGGTTCAGTTTCAGGCTTAATGAAACATATGAAAGACCTTTCCAATGAAGAGAAACCAGCATATGGTCAACAAGTCAATGCGTTACGCCAAGCGATTCAAGACGAAATTGCTTCACGCGAAGAAGTGTTAGCGAATGAACAATTGGAAGCACAATTACGTGACGAGAAGATTGATGTGACGTTACCAAGTCGTCAAATCGCTTTAGGTGCGAAACATCCACTCACACGTACGATTGAAGAAATCGAAGACCTATTCCTCGGTTTAGGTTACGAAATCGTTGAAGGTTACGAAGTGGAACAAGATCATTACAACTTCGAAGCACTCAACTTACCGAAATCACATCCAGCACGTGATATGCAGGATAGCTTCTATATTACTGAAGAGACGTTGATGCGTACGCACACGTCACCTGTCCAAGCGCGTACGTTGGAGCAGCGCAATGGACAAGGTCCAGTGAAGATTATCTGTCCGGGTAAAGTGTACCGTCGTGATTCAGATGATGCGACACACAGTCATCAATTTACGCAAATTGAAGGGCTTGTCGTTGCTGAAGATATTAAAATGAGTGACTTAAAAGGAACGCTAGAATTATTAGCACGCGAGTTGTTCGGTGCAGACCGTGAAATTCGTTTACGTCCTAGTTACTTCCCGTTTACTGAACCGTCTGCTGAAGTCGATGTGTCATGCTTCAAGTGTAAAGGTGAAGGTTGTAACGTATGTAAACAAACAGGCTGGATTGAAGTCTTAGGTTCAGGTATGGTTCACCCGAATGTGCTTGAAATGGCTGGATTTGACTCTCAACGTTATTCAGGCTTTGCCTTTGGTCTCGGACCTGATCGTATTGCCATGTTGAAATATGGTATTGAAGACATTCGTCACTTCTATACAAGTGATGTCCGTTTCTTAGAACAATTTAAAGCAGTAGAAGATAGAGGTGAAGAAGAATGCTAATTTCTAAAGAATGGCTAAGTGAATACGTAACTGTAGAACAATCTGTAGAAGCCTTAGCAGAGAAGATTACACGTACAGGTATTGAAGTGGATGACATCGTCGACCTTACTGAAGGGCTTAAAAACCTTGTCGTGGGTTATGTTGAAGATATCCAACCTCATCCAAATGCCGACAAATTAAATATTTGCCAAGTGAATATCGGTGAAGAAGAAGCAGTACAAATTGTTTGTGGCGCGCCTAACGTTGACAAAGGCCAGACAGTGATTGTAGCTAAAGTAGGTGGGCGCTTACCAGGTGGCGTGAAGATCAAACGTGCCAAGTTGAGAGGCGAACGTTCTGAAGGTATGATTTGTTCACTACAAGAGATTGGCATTTCTAGTAACGTAGTACCTAAAGCATTCGAGGATGGCATTTATGTCTTTTCAACTGAAGTCGAACCTGGCACATCTGCTTTAGAAGCACTTTACCTAGAAGACCAAATGATGGAGTTTGACCTCACACCTAACCGTGCAGATGCGTTAAGTATGATCGGTACTGCTTATGAGGTAGTAGCCTTATACGACCAAGAATTGCATAAACCGACACATCAACCGACGACAGAAGAAGGTTCTGCAGACTCAGAGCTTTCTGTCACAGTCGAAGATGAAGATAAAGTTCCTTATTATAGCGTACGTGTAGTTAAAAATGTGACGATTGAACCTTCTCCATTATGGATGCAAATGCGCTTAATTAAAGCAGGTATTCGACCAATCAATAATGTAGTCGACATTTCTAATTACGTCTTATTAGAATACGGTCAACCGTTGCACATGTTCGACCAAGATCAAATCGGTTCAGACTACATCGCTGTACGTCAAGCTAAGGAAGACGAAACAATCACAACGCTTGATGATCAACAACGTGAACTTGAAACAGGCGACATCGTCATTACGAACGGTCAAGAACCCATTGCGATTGCAGGTATCATGGGTGGCGACTTCTCAGAGGTCTCTGACAACACACGTAACGTCGTGATTGAAGGTGCCATCTTTGACCCTGTATCTATCCGCCATACTTCTCGTCGTTTGAACTTACGTAGCGAGTCTTCAAGTCGTTTTGAAAAGGGCATTGCAACAGAATTTGTTGATGAAGCAGTCGATCGTGCTACTTACTTACTTGAACAATACGCTGACGGTACCGTTCAACAAGGTCGCGTAGCAGTAGGTGACTTAGGGGACTTTGAGACACCGATTAATATCACGGTTGATAAAGTGAATCGGACTATTGGATTTGATTTATCTGCCGACGATATTGAGGCGATTTTTAACCAACTTGGTTTCAGAACTGAGCGTCAAGATGATGCGTTCACAGTATATGCGCCGTCTCGCCGTAAAGATATTTCAATTCAAGAAGATTTAATCGAGGAAATCGCACGTATTTACGGTTACGATGCATTACCGTCTACGTTACCTGTCTTCAAACAAGTGACTCATGGTGAATTGACGGACAAGCAAGCGAAGACGCGTACGATCAAAGCTACACTTGAAGGTGCAGGTCTCAATGAAGCGATCAATTACTCACTTACATCCAAAGCACATGCGCGTGATTATGCATTAACAGACCGTCCAACGATTGATCTCTTGATGCCGATGAGTGAAGCGCATGCGACGTTACGACAAAGTCTCATTCCTCATCTAATTGATGCGACAGCTTATAACATTGCGCGTAAAAATCACGATGTGCGTTTATACGAATTAGGTAGAGTATTCTTCGGTAATGGCGAAGGTGACTTGCCAGACGAAGTGACGTACTTAAGTGGTATTATGACAGGCAATTACGTGGTTAATAAATGGCAAGGTAAACAAGAAGAAATTGACTTCTTTATTGCTAAAGGTGTAGTTGACCGTATTGCAGAGAAATTAGATTTAACCTTTAACTATGAAGCGGCTGAAATGGATGGGCTACATCCTGGCCGAACAGCACGCGTGAAATTAGAGGATGATGTCATCGGTTTCGTTGCTGAATTACATCCTCAAGTTGAAAAAGATAATGACTTGAAACGTACGTATGTCTTCGAACTCAATTATGATCGTTTAATGGAAGAAACAGTTGGTTTCATCAACTATAAACAAATACCACGTTACCCAGGTGTTTCTCGTGATATTGCGTTAATGGTCAATCCTGATAAACCATCATCTGAAATTATTCAAGTGATTCGTGAACATGGCGAAGATATCCTTCAGAATGCTGAAGTCTTCGACGTTTACGAAGGTGAACACGTAGCTGAAGATGAGAAATCAATTGCTATTCGACTTTCTTATCTTGATACTGAAAATACTTTAACAGATGAACGAGTGAATGGTGTTCATGATGAAATCTTGAAAGCACTTGAAGAAATGGGTGCGACAATTCGTTAATATGTCGAAGTTGTACTTATGATATTGCGTCTTCATTCAATACATGAGTGTCTAATAAGACGATAACTTCAGAAATGCTAACTCAATATATCAATTAAGCCACCTACTAATCGGAGTGATGATTAGCGGGTGGCTTGTTGTTTGGTGATGTTGATATTATCTTAAGGAGATTTATGATTGAGAATTCGTGAATTGAAAGCTGCGTATTAGCGACGTTTTTGCTCTACTAAACTCAAGGCTTTGTCACGGTTGGCGAAATGCTTTTTCGTCACTTGATCTAGCTGTGCTATGCCTAAGCGGTTGATGATTCGCGCCGCACAGAGATCTACTTTTTTACTCGCACCTTTAATCACTGAAGTGTTGAGCTGTTTAGAAATATGATCCATGTGTTTGACGAAAGCATAACGAGAGATAATGCTTGCTGCAGCGATAGCAATGGATTTCGATTCGCCTTTCGTTTCGAAATGTGTCTTGTCAGGCAAAGGAATATCCGTCAGTGCATAGCGTTTATAAACACCTGGTTGCGCAAATTGGTCGACGACGATGTAATCCAGTTCTTCAGAGTCAATGCGAGACAGCACGTTTTTAATCGCTTCATTATGTAGGACGGCTTTCATCTTCACTTGCGACCAACCTTGAGCTTGGCGTTCGTTGTATTTCGGATTATCGAGTACGAGCAATGAATGTGGAATAAAGGTCACAAGCTGTTCGGCTAGTTCTACAATTTTATCATCTGTTAACTTTTTAGAATCATCAACGCCGAGTGTCTTCAGGACTTGTGCATTTTTGTCAGATATATAGGCAGCACAGACAGTGAGTGGACCGAAGTAATCGCCACTGCCAGCTTCATCACTCCCGATACAACTGTATTGATTAAATTGAGGATGTGATGATTTTTTGGATTTCTTTGCTGTTTGTTTCTTAGGTTGTGCAGAGGCGTTAGGTAGCAGCGATTGCGCGAGTTGTTCAGCATTTTTACCTTGAAACATCACTTTGTTGGAGTTATACACCGAGATCGTTGTGCCTTGATGTTTCTTTCGCGCTTTCATACCTTGGGGTAAGCCAGTCTTGTCAAATTGGAGTTGGTCTAGTAAATGATTGATTTCCTGAGCTGTGACTTTTTTTACAACGTTTGTCATGACATGATCCTCGCTTTATGTAATATTATAGCCTGTTCATTGTATCATAGTGCGTTGTTATACAGATACGAGTTTGAGTAAAATGCTTGTTTCAAATATATCTCTCTCGACCACAACTCTACGTTTTACGTCAACTACATTTAATTTTCTTAAAGAGATAATGACAACTACTTACATAATAGAGAGCTGTCGTGTATAATAGTTCGTGATAAATATTTTACGATAATGAATTTAAATTTGAGATATATTACGAGTTATCAAGATATTATAAAGAGTCAGGAGTTAGATTATGGGAGAGTTCAAGAATCGCATTAATGTTACTATCAATGACCAGCACTATACAATCGTAGGGGAGGACAACCCTGAACACATTCGACACGTCGCACATCTCGTCGACGAGAAATTGAAAGAACTAGGTAGTAGAAGTGCAGGATTAGATACGACGCGTAAAGCTATTCTCACTGCGGTGAATGTCATGCACGAGAAAGTACAGCTTGAAGAGGAGAATCGTCGCTTAGAACAAGAAATCCAACAGTTGAAACATAAAGATCACGAATGATTCTAGATATTATACTTATCCTGTTTCTACTGATTGTTGGAACAAGTGGCTTCCGTAATGGATTATGGCTAAGTCTCATCAACTTTGTCTGTAGTGTGGTAGCCGTCTTTCTCGGCTACAAATTCTATATACAAGTTGCGCATAAATTAGATTTATTCATTCCATTTCCTAAGACGAAAGCTTATGATATGACGTATGCCTTTGAATTTAGCAATCTACAACAACGGTTCAATGATGTGATTGCTTTCATCATCGTGGTCTTTATTGCGCGATTGATATTGCATATCGTCATCGGCGTATTTGGTAATATGATGCAGTCAGGACGTAGTGCGTTGCTCAGTCGTCTGTTGGGAGTGATTCCGAGCATCGTTATTGCACTATTTATAGCCGCACTAGGCGTCTATATTATTGCTTTATATCCTGATGAGCATCTACAACATCAATTAGCTACATCGAAACTCGCAGAATTGATTCTTTATCACATTCCTTATATCTCAAACTTTATACAGCACTTATAAATATGATGCAGAAATGTAACGGTCAGGGCATGTGTTATTTTGCGACATAGTGAAATAACGCTACGTCGTCTTGACCTTTTTCTATGAGGTGATCCTAATGACGAAGAAAGATGTTATTCAATTACTAGGACGAATTGCAACTTATATGGAACTTAAAGGGGAGAACACGTTCAAAGTCTCTGCCTATCGTAAAGCTGCCCAATCGTTGGAGATCGATGAACGCACTTTAGACGAAATCGATGATGTGACTGAGTTGAAAGGTATCGGTAAAGGCGTTGGGGAGGTAATCAACGAATATCGTGAAACAGGAGCGTCTAGCACGCTCAAAGCTTTACAGGGCGAGGTGCCTGAAGGTCTAATTCCGTTACTTAAGATTCAAGGTTTAGGTAGTAAAAAGATTTCTAAACTCTATAAAGAACTAAATATTACTGATAAAGCTTCCTTACAAAAAGCATGCGAAGCAGGTAAAGTCAGTGAACTGAGTGGTTTTGCTAAGAAGACAGAACAGAATATATTAGAAGCAGTAAAAGCGTTAGGTGCGAAAAAGGATAAGTATCCAATCGACCTGATGCGTGGTTTAAGTCGTGAAATTAACCACTATTTAGAGCAACTCACTGATATCGAACAATTTGAAGTTGCGGGTAGCTTTAGACGTTTTAAAGAAGAAAGTAAAGACTTAGATTACATTATAAGTACCACTAATCCTGATAGTGTCCAACAGCAATTGCTTGAAATTCCTAATAAAGTTAAAGAAGTTGCAGTAGGACAAACGAAGATTTCGCTCGAACTCACGTACGATGATGAAACGATTGGCGTCGATTTCCGCTTGATTGAACCGGCTGCTTTTTACCATACGCTACAGCATTTCACTGGATCTAAAGATCACAACATCCGTATACGTCAGCTTGCTAAAGAAAGAGATGAGAAGATTAGCGAATATGGTATTGAGACAGCATCTGGCGAATTGATTCAGTATCAAAGTGAAGCGGAGATTTACGAACACTATGGCCATGACTGGATTGCGCCTGCGTTGCGAGAAGATGGTAGTGAATTCGACAAAGACTTATCCGAGATCATCCAGTTAGACGACATTCGTGGTGATATTCATATGCATACGACAGCGAGCGATGGTGCGATGAGTCAACGTGAAATGGTCGAAGCGAATATTGCGAAGGGCTACGAATTTATGATGATAACAGACCACTCTCGTAGCTTGAAAGTAGCGAACGGACTTTCTGCGGAACGTTTGTTGCGTCAACATGAAGAGATTCAGCAGCTCAATGAGGAATATCCAGAAATCGATATTTATTCAGGCACGGAAATGGACATTCTTCCAGATGGCAGCATGGATTATGACGATGAAGTGTTAGCTCAGCTCGATTACGTGATTGCGTCCATCCATCAGAGTTTCAATCAGTCTCAAGAGGATATTATGCATCGTTTAGAGCAAGCATGTCGCAACCCTTACGTACGTCATATCGCACATCCAACAGGTCGAATTATTGGTAAAAGACCAGGGTACGAACCTGATATTGAGCAACTGTGTCAACTTGCAGAAGAAACAGGAACCGTGCTCGAAATTAACGCGAATCCGAAACGATTAGATTTAAATGCTAAAGTAGTGCGTCAACATCCTAACTTGATGCTGACAATTAATACAGATGCGCATCATACGGACCACTTAGAGTTCATGAAGTACGGTGTCGCAACTGCGCAGAAGGGATTTGTTCAGAAATCTCGTGTGATCAATACATTTTCTCGAGAAGCATTTAAGGATTTTGTAAAAGGCGAGAAAAATAAGAAATAGAGGGATTGTATGAGACAAAAATCATTAGATGTCTTAGAATTCGATAAGATTAAAGCAATGGTTGAACAAGAAGCGGTCAGTGACTTGGGACAAGTTAAAGCACGCGAAATGTCTCCTCAAGTCGATCGTTCAACTGTCATATTTCAAATGGATGAAACAGATGAAATCGCTCAAATCTATAATAAATTACGCTTACCCAGTCTCAGTGGTTTAGCGCAAATCAAACCACTTATACGTCGTGCTCAAATTGGCGGGGTCTTGAATGTCACAGAACTGAATACGATTAAACGTTTGATTCAAGTTCAGAATCAATTCAAGACATTTTACGCACAATTGTTGGAAGACGATGAGGAGGTTGTGCACTACCCCATCCTGCATGAACGGATGAATGAACTTCCAGTGCTCACAGACTTGTATCGTACGATTCATGATAAATGTGATGCGCACGATTTATATGACCATGCGAGTACGACACTTCAAAGTATTCGTAGCAAGATTTCTAGCACGTCACATCGTATACGTCAGAATTTAGATCGGATCGTTAAAAGTCAATCGAATCAGAAGAAACTGTCAGATGCGATTGTGACGGTAAGAAATGATCGTAACGTTATTCCAGTCAAAGCGGAGTATCGCCAAGATTTCAACGGTATCGTGCATGACCAATCATCTTCGGGGCAAACACTTTATATCGAGCCTTCATCTGTAGTGGAGATGAATAACCAAATCAGTCGCCTGCGTAACGATGAAGCGGTAGAACGCGAGCGTATCTTAACTGAACTGACAGCCGAGGTCGCTGCAGATGCAGATGGCTGCTTAACAGCTGAGCAAATTATGGGGCAAATCGACTTCCTGACAGCGAAAGCGCGTTATGCTCGGAAGATTAAAGCGACGAAACCTGAGTTTACTGAGGATCGTTCTGTCTACTTGCCGAAAGCATTCCATCCTCTGTTAGATCAAGAGACGGTAGTAGCCAATACGATTGAGTTCGCAGAGGACGTTGAAACCGTGATTATTACTGGTCCCAACACAGGTGGTAAGACGGTTACGCTCAAGACGTTAGGTCTCATTATTATTATGGCGCAGGCAGGTCTACTGATTCCTACATTAGATGGAAGTAAGTTAGGTATTTTTGAAAATGTGTACTGTGATATCGGTGACGAACAATCTATTGAGCAGTCGCTATCTACTTTCTCTTCTCATATGAAAAATATTGTTTCTATCCTTGAAGAAGCGACACCGAATAGCTTAATTCTCTTCGATGAACTCGGTGCAGGTACGGATCCAAGCGAAGGTGCAGCATTGGCGATGAGTATCCTAGATTACGTACACGATATCGGTTCACTCGTGATGGCAACGACGCACTATCCAGAGCTAAAGGCGTATAGCTATAATCGAGAAGGTGTGATGAATGCGAGTGTGGAATTCGACGTAAATACGTTAAGTCCGACATACAAATTGTTGATGGGCGTGCCGGGACGTTCAAACGCTTTTGATATTTCTAAAAAGCTCGGGTTAGGTATGAAGATTATATCTAAAGCGAAAACGATGATTGGACATGATGAACAAGAAATTAATAATATGATTGAATCACTCGAGAAGAACTCTAAACGTGTGGATGAACAACGTATTGAACTTGATCGACTTTTACGAGAAGCACAAGACACACACGATGATTTAGAGCAACACTACAAGAAATTCAAGAATTATGAACAACATCTCATGAACGAAGCCCGCGACAAGGCAAACCAACGCGTGAAAGCTGCGACGAAAGAAGCCGACCAAATATTGAAAGACCTACGTCACATGCGTGATAAAAAAGGTGCGGACGTTAAAGAACACGAACTCATCGACAAGAAAAAGCATCTTGAAGATCAATACGAAGAGAAATCACTCAAAAAAGATGTTAAAAAGCAAAAATGGGATGAAATTCGTGCGGGCGACGAAGTGAAAGTCTTAACATACGGCCAAAAAGGTGAAGTGTTAGAACTCGTAGGCGATGATGAAGCGGTCGTTCAAATGGGTATTATTAAGATGAAATTACCGCTCAAAGATTTAGAGAAAAAGAAAAAAGAGAAACAGCAACCTACTAAAATGGTTAAACGTCACAATCGACAAAATGTGAAGATGGAACTCGATTTACGAGGTTATCGCTATGAAGAAGCGTTAGTAGAACTCGATCAATATTTAGATCAAGCCGTACTCAGCAATTATGAGCAAGTTTATATTATTCATGGTAAAGGTACGGGGGCTTTACAAAAAGGCGTGCAAGAACACTTGAGACGACATAAAAGTGTGGCCTCATATCGTAATGGAATGCCAAGTGAAGGTGGCTTCGGAGTGACAGTGGCGCAGTTGAAATAATGTTGAGCAATAGGTATGCAGTAACGGTGAAATTCTGTTATAATTTCCACATCATTTGAAATTAAGGAGGATTGGCATTTATGGCAATCGTAAAAGTAACTGATTCTAACTTTGATGAAAACATTCAATCAGGCGTAAACTTAGTTGATTTCTGGGCAACTTGGTGTGGACCATGTAAAATGATTGCACCAGTTTTAGAAGAACTTGCTGAAGACTTTGATGGAAAAGCAAACATTTTAAAATTAGACGTAGATGAAAATCCATCAACAGCAGCTAAATTTGAAGTAATGAGTATTCCAACATTAATCTTATTCAAAGATGGTGAACCTGTAGATAAAGTTGTAGGGTTCCAACCTAAAGAGAACTTAGCTGAAGTAATTGAGAAACATCTATAATTTAATGACGACCCAGTAGGCTGAGACATCACGATGTTTCAGCCTTTTTTAACTGTAAGATGATAAGAGAAATTTAATAACAGTCGTCTAAAGTTGAGATACAAGGGTATGATGCTAACGTAATGCTCTGGGAATAGTATCCCAGGCTTATTTGTGCGGAATAAACCACGCTTTGAGAAGGGAGGTACATGATGGAAACATATAAGGAAGAAATTAAGAATAAGTTGTCGGTCGTACCGATGGAGCCAGGTTGCTACTTGATGAAAGATCGTAACGACCAAGTGATTTATGTGGGAAAAGCGAAGAAACTGCGTAATCGTTTGCGTTCCTACTTCACGGGTGCGCATGATACGAAAACAACACGGCTCGTGGCAGAAATTCGCAACTTCGAATTTATCGTGACTTCTGATGAGACAGAATCTTTATTATTAGAACTGAATTTAATTAAACAATATCAACCTCGTTATAATATTTTGCTAAAAGATGATAAAAGCTATCCTTTTATTAAGATTACGAAAGAGAAATACCCACGTCTTGTCGTGACCCGCAGAGTTAAGAAAGGGACAGGAAAATATTTCGGGCCTTATCCAAATGCTTACTCTGCGCAAGAAACGAAGAAGTTGTTGGATCGCATTTATCCATTCCGCAAATGTGACAAAATGCCGGATAAACTTTGTCTTTATTATCATATTGGTCAATGTCTCGGACCGTGTGTCTATGACGTAGACTTAGAAAAATATGCAGAAATGACGCGTGAAATTAGCGATTTCTTAAATGGTGAAGACCAGACCATTTTAAAAAATCTCGAAAATCGCATGCAACAAGCGAGTGAAGATTTAGATTTCGAACAAGCGAAAGAATATCGAGACTTGATTCAGCATATCCATAATCTCACGCGTAAACAAAAGATTATGTCACCCGACAAATCTACACGCGATGTCTTTGGCTACAGTGTGTCTAAGGGCTGGATGTGTGTGCAAGTCTTCTTTATTCGTCAAGGAAATATGATTAAACGCGATGCGACGATGATTCCTTTGCAGCAAACTGAAGAAGAGGAATTCTATACGTTTATCGGTCAATTCTACGAACTCAACCAGCACTTATTGCCAAAAGAAGTTCATGTGCCGAAGAATTTAGATAAAGATATCATTAAATCAGTGGTAGATACTAAGATTGTGCAACCCGTTCGTGGTAAAAAGAAAGAAATGGTCGATCTGGCTAATCACAACGCAGAAGTATCACTGGATAACAAATTTGAACTTATCGCGCGAGATGAATCACGTACAGTGAAAGCAATCGAAGAGTTAGGCGACCGTATGGGTATTCAAACACCTATACGAATTGAAGCGTTTGATAACTCGAATATTCAAGGGGTCGACCCTGTATCCGCTATGGTGTCTTTCGTCGATGGTAAACCTAACAAGAAAGGCTATCGGAAGTATAAGATTAAGACTGTAGAAGGTCCTGATGACTACAAATCGATGCGCGAAGTCGTGCGTCGGCGTTATACACGTGTGCTCATTGAGGGTACGCCGTTACCTGATTTAATCATCGTTGACGGTGGTAAGGGACACATGAGTGGCGTGATCGATGTGCTCGAGAATGAGTTAGGTCTGGATATTCCGGTTGCAGGTTTGCGTAAAAATGACAAACACCGTACGTCTGAAATTCTTTATGGTGAACAAGCTGAAGTTGTGCCATTGAAGAAGAATAGTCAGGCCTTTTATCTACTCCAGCGTATTCAAGATGAAGTGCATCGTTTCGCGATTACTTTCCATCGTCAGACGAGACAGAAATCCGGTTTGAAATCTGTGCTTGATACTGTTGAAGGTATAGGGGCGAAACGTAAGACGCGCCTCTTGCGTACTTTCGGCTCTATTAAAAAGATGCGAGAAGCGCCAATTGAAGATTTGAAAGGCGCAGGTTTACCACAAAAGGTTGCAGAAAACCTACAAGCAGCTTTAGAGGAGAAAAAATCTTAAATTTTAGGGTGTGAGAATCATTCTCATGCCCAAAACTCCTCTAATTAGTGTTACAATGTGTATAAAGCAGATTTCTTTTTTTAAAGATATGTGGAAGCGTTTTCTAATTGAGAAATATTATCACTTATTTTTAAACCTATTCGTGATGTTATTTAAATGTAATCATCAATCATTTGGGCATACAAAATAGGATGGTTTTGGAAATAAGTGATGGAAGCGAGTTAGTGAACACGACTGCATCATTTTAGGGCGTAAAAAAAGATATCTAAAAAAGAAATCGAAATTAATAGTTTTTCAGGGGGGACTTCCTTTTGGCTTATACAAAAAATCAATTCTATCTTAGACGTCTGCACTCGCTGCTAGGCGTAATCCCTATCGGTGGATTCTTACTTGTCCACTTGCTTGTTAACCATCAAGCAACTAAAGGGGCTGAAGCTTTCAACCATGCAGCAGGATTTATGGAATCACTACCGTTCTTAATCGTATTGGAATTCTTATTCATTTACATTCCATTAGTTTATCACGGTGTGTATGGGGTACATATCGCATTTACGGCACAAGCTAACGTTGGACATTATTCACAATTCAGAAACGTAATGTTCTTCTTACAACGTGCAACTGGTATCATTTCATTTATCTTTATTGCGATTCACCTTTGGCAAACACGTATTCAAAAAGCAATTGGTGGCCACGAAGTGAACTACGATATGATTCATGGCTTAATTCAAAGTCATCCAATCATTGTATTAGTTGGATACATCATTGGTATTTTAGCTGTAGTATTCCACTTCTCAAATGGTTTATGGTCATTCTTAGTAACTTGGGGTGTATTACAATCTAAATTCTCTCAACGTGTCTTCACTTGGGTATCTTTAATTGTATTCCTCATCTTAGGTTACATCGGTGTAAGTGCAATTATCGCGTTCGTATAAATTCAAAAGTTTAATTTAGTCTTTAGAGTATAACTAGGGGAGTGACAATTTATGGCAGAGAAAAAAATAATTGTTGTCGGTGGAGGACTTGCCGGTCTGATGTCAACAATTAAAGCAGCGGAACAAGGTGCACACGTAGATTTATTCTCACTTGTTCCAGTTAAACGTTCGCACTCAGTATGTGCGCAAGGTGGTATTAACGGGGCAGTTAATACGAAAGGTGAAGGTGACTCACCTTGGATTCACTTCGACGATACAGTATATGGTGGGGACTTCTTAGCAAACCAACCACCAGTTAAAGCAATGACTGAAGCTGCGCCGAAGATCATCCACTTATTAGACCGTATGGGTGTTATGTTCAACCGTACAAACGAAGGTTTATTAGACTTCCGTCGTTTCGGTGGAACACTCCATCACCGTACTGCATACGCAGGTGCGACTACAGGTCAACAACTTCTTTATGCATTAGACGAACAAGTACGTAGCTTTGAAGTAGACGGCTTAGTAACGAAATACGAAGGTTGGGAATTCCTTGGTATCGTTAAAGGCGAAGATGACAGCGCGAGAGGTATCGTAGCGCAAGACATGACTTCATCTGAAATTAAATCATTCGGTTCAGATGCGGTAATCATGGCTACAGGTGGTCCTGGTATCATCTTCGGTAAGACTACAAACTCAATGATTAACACTGGTTCAGCAGCATCTGTTGTATACCAACAAGGTGCGAAATACGCGAACGGTGAATTTATCCAAATCCACCCAACTGCAATCCCTGGTGACGACAAATTACGTCTCATGAGTGAGTCTGCACGTGGTGAAGGTGGACGTATTTGGACTTACAAAGATGGTAAACCATGGTACTTCTTAGAAGAGAAATATCCAGACTATGGTAACTTAGTACCACGTGACATCGCGACACGTGAAATCTTCGATGTCTGTGTAAACCAAAAATTAGGTATTAACGGTGAGAACATGGTCTACCTTGACTTATCTCACAAAGATCCACATGAGTTAGACGTTAAATTAGGTGGTATCATCGAGATTTACGAAAAATTCACTGGTGATGACCCACGTAAAGTACCTATGAAGATCTTCCCAGCAGTACACTACTCAATGGGTGGTCTTTACGTAGACTACGACCAAATGACTAACATCAAAGGTCTCTTCGCTGCAGGTGAATGTGACTACTCACAACACGGCGGTAACCGTTTAGGCGCCAACTCACTATTATCAGCAATCTACGGTGGTACAGTTGCTGGTCCAAACGCAGTGAAATACGTAGAAGATATCGAAGACACTTACAAAGACATGGATGACAGTATTTATGAACGTCGTGTTCAAGAAGAACAAGAACGTTTCGATAAATTACTCAACATGAAAGGTTCAGAGAACGCATACAAATTGCATAAAGAACTTGGTGAAATCATGACAGCGAACGTAACAGTTGTTCGTGATAACAAGAAATTACTTGAAACAGATAAGAAAATCCAAGAGTTAATGAAACGTTACGAAGATATCGATATTGAAGATACTCAAACTTGGAGTAACCAAGCAGTATTCTTCACTCGCCAATTATGGAACATGTTACAATTAGCACGTGTTATCACTATTGGTGCATACAACCGTAATGAATCTCGTGGTGCACACTACAAACCAGAATTCCCAGATCGTAACGACGAAGAATGGTTGAAGACAACATTAGCTGAATATCAAGGTAAGCACGAAGCGCCTAAATTCACTTATGAAGATGTAGATATCAGCTTTATTGAACCTCGTAAACGTGACTACACTAAAAAGTCTAAAGGAGGTAAAAAATAATGGCAGAACAAACTCAAAGCCAACAACCTCAACAAAAGCAAAAAGAGCCAATTAAATTAATCATCAAACGTCAAGATAATAATGAGTCTAAACCTTATTATGAAGAGTTTGAGATTCCATATAAAGAGAACTTAAACGTGATTGCATGTTTAATGTACATCCGTAGAAACCCAGTTAACGCAAAAGGTGAAAAAACAACACCAGTTACTTGGGACATGAACTGTCTTGAAGAAGTTTGTGGTGCATGTTCAATGGTTATCAATGGTCAATCACGTCAATCATGTTCAGCAATCATTGACCAATTAGAACAACCAATCAAACTTGAACCAATGAGTACTTTCCCAGTTATTCGTGACTTACAAGTTGACCGTTCTAGAATGTTCGACAACTTGAAACGTATGAAAGCTTGGGTACCAATCGACGGTACTTACGACTTAGGACCAGGACCTCGTATGCCTGAGAAGAAACGTCAAACAGCATACGAATTATCTAAATGTATGACTTGTGGTGTATGTTTAGAGGTATGTCCTAACGTAACAAGCAACAACAACTTCGTGGGTGCACAAGCGATTTCTCAAGTTCGCTTATTCAACTTACACCCAACAGGTTCAATGACTAAAGATGAACGTTTAGATGCTTTAATGGGTGGCGGAGGCCTTCAAGCATGTGGTAACTCTCAAAACTGTGTGAACGCATGTCCTAAAGGTATCCCACTTACAACATCTATCGCGGCTATGAACAGAGAAACTTCATTCCATATGTTCAAGTCATTCTTTGGTTCAGACCACAAAGTAGACTAATATCATTGTATAAGCGTAAGGGCCCGGCAGTTGCCGGGTCTTTTTAATTTCGGTAAAAGGATTGAGGGAGTGTAGTTGTAAAGGTACGTGGCGAAATTTACGTTTCTAAGTAAGCTTTGAAAAAATTGAGGGAGCACTCAGACTTTATACAAAACTAAATAATGAAACACATTACTTCTCACAGAACCACTTTTACTCATAGCAGTGAAATAAGCGAAGTAAATGAAGCCATAAATCATGTTGTGCTAAAATGATATTAAATACATAATAAGGAAGTTTTAATAATGGATAGACCTATCGGTGTGATTGATTCCGGAGTAGGTGGGCTGACCGTAGCAAAAGAAATTATGCGTCAGCTACCGAATGAAACGATATACTATTTAGGGGACGTCAAACGGTGTCCATACGGCCCTAGAGAGGCTGAGGAAGTGAGACAGTTCTCGATTGAACTTGCGAATACACTGATGCAATACGAAATCAAAATGCTTGTCATCGCATGTAATACCGCAACAGCTGTGGCATTGGATACGTTGCAAGAGATGCTCAATATACCGGTAGTAGGGGTAATTGAACCAGGTGCACGCACAGCAATTATGACAACACAGAATAACAGTGTGCTCGTGCTAGGAACTGAAGGAACGATACGTTCAGAAGCGTATCGACATCAGATCACTCGTATCAATCCTAATATTAAGGTGAGAGGTGTCGCTTGCCCTGGTTTCGCGCCAATGGTTGAGCAGTTACGCTATAAAGATCCAACCATTACAAGTATTGTGATACATCAAACGTTAAAGCAATGGCGACATAGTGATGCAGATACGGTGATTTTGGGATGTACGCATTACCCTTTAATCTACCAACAGATTAACAATTACTTTGATGGCGAGAAGACTGTGATTTCGTCTGGTCTAGAAACTGCGCGTGAAGTAAGTGCGTTGCTCACGTTTAGTAGTGAACATGCAGGTTATAAGACATCTCCGAAACATCGCTTTTTCGCAACAGGAGATACAGAACACATCGAATACATTATTCAACAGTGGCTCGGTTTAGATGTCACAGTAGAACAAATTGAAGTCATACAAGGAGATGAGGATTAATGGAAGATTTAGTGATTGCCTCAAACAATAAAGGGAAGATTAATGATTTTAAAGTGATATTTCCACAATATCGCGTGATTGGTATCGGTGAACTTATTGAGGATTTTGATGTTGAAGAAACTGGAACAACATTTGAAGAGAATTCTAGACTTAAATCTGAGGCAGCAGCTCAAGCACTTAATAAACGTGTAATTGCTGATGATAGTGGTTTAGAAGTTCACGCTTTGAATGGCGCACCAGGTGTATATTCAGCACGTTATGCAGGTGCTTCGAAAGATGATGACGCCAATATTGAGAAAGTATTGTCTGAACTCGGCGATACGAAAGATCGAGCAGCTGAATTCGTATGCGTAATTAGCATGAGTGCGCCAGGTGAGGAAACAGTACAATTTAGAGGTACAGTGCAGGGTGAAATTACGTTAGGTAAAATTGGTGAGCATGGCTTTGGTTACGATCCAATCTTTTACGTGCCGAATAAGGATCAAACGATGGCGCAACTCACTGCTGAAGAGAAGAATGAAATCAGTCATCGTCGCCGTGCAATCGATCAGTTAGAAGCTTATTTAAAAGGTGAAACGCAATGACACAACTATTATTAATTAGTGATAATCATACAGAAGCAGGTATTTTACATGATGTGCTCACGCATAATGAAGATTGTGATGAAGCAATTCATCTAGGTGATTCCCAATTTACTTATGATGATACGGAACTCAGTCGCTTCGTCAGAGTCAAAGGAAACACAGATTTCTATCCTGAATTTCCGGCCGAAGAAATCGTCTCTATTAATGGCATTCGTGCATTCTGTGCACATGGTCATGTGCATCAAGTGAATCGTACGCGGGATATCTTAGTGAATCAAGCTAAGATGCACTACTGTGATTTTGCATTTTACGGTCATACGCATGTTGCGAGATATGAGGAAATTGATGGCGTGCATGTAATCAATCCAGGAAGTATTTCTCAATCACGCAGTCGAGTAGAGGAAACTTATGCCGTTGTGACGATTGATGATGAGACAGGTAAAGGGCATGTAGAGTTTAAGAATCGTAAGCATCTAGTCATTCATGAAGTTCAATTTGAGTTAAATCGCTAAGAGAAATATCAATTTAACTTGTTTAATACGACTTAGTTAGGGTATATTAAGTAATAGTGTTATTTTATTGACGATAAGACCTTAGCTTTTGTTTTTAGAATGGAAGCTAGGGTTTTATTTTTTGGAACTATAATTGATTTTCTTTTACTTTAAAATCATTCTAATATTAAGTATGTTTGAACTAAATTATATGTTATAATGAACTTGTAGGTGAGAATCCTACAGGTATATGAACAGTTTTTGTGTGTGAAGGATATTATTC
>NZ_PPRN01000066.1 GCF_002902685.1 Staphylococcus pettenkoferi
CTTTATTACTAATTTAACTTATTTACTAAAGAAATAAATATATTTAAAAAACTTGTCTTTCTATATATATATCTAACATACATATAAATTTTTATAATGTATTGATTTCAACATATAAAGTATTATAATATAATGTGTAAATATCTAGTTATAATTACTAACTATTGGTGATACTTACTAGGTATCACTATTTATTTATGCTTTAGGAGTGAAGGGAATGTATCTAGAGAGATTTAAGGATAATATAAAATTGAAAGATGGGATGCATGATTTTAATTTTATCTCTGTTATAAATAAAAAGAAGAGGTTGCCTTTTAGAAAGTTTTATATTTATCATAATACTGAAATCGTTCATTATACTAATGAGGATAGAAAGATTAAAATACTTGAAGTTACAGAAACCCTAAGTTAGAGGGAACTCAAATAGCAGTATATATAGATCCTAATGGTAATTTGTCATTTATGATTTTCAAACCACATTCCAGGCTCTCTAATGAAGAAGTTTTAGAAAAAGCAGAATCAACACCACCCCATAGAGTGAAAACATTTAAATTCGGTAATTCTCTTTACGTTTTCGGAGTACTTCGATTTAGATACGCAAACATGCAGACAGTAAACTTAGCAGTCGGCTATGATAAAAGTTTAACTTATCAATTTAAATACCTATTCTCTAAGAAGATACGTAAATTTTTTAGAGAATTTACGAATAAATTCTTTTTACCATTCCACATAGGTTACGCTAAAATTCCATTACAAGATTTGTTCACAAAATATAATAACAGTAGTGAAATTAATAACCCTCTTTATATAAAAAGTGTTAACAACAATAATTTAAACTACTATTATCAACTAAAATTTAGAGGCTTTGATAAATATAATAGAAATCATTACGTATATTCTTCTAAAAGGTATAATTTAAAAAAGAAAGAAATTACTACATTTTTAAGAAAGTCTATAAGTGGACAATTAGTATTGGTAATAACCGACCATCTTAAATTTACTGTTCCACTTAAAGAAAAGATAGGAAAATTTTTAAGTATCTTTACGTCAAAAAAGAAAGACGTATACTTTGAAAAGTTTAGTAAAGGGGCAAGTGAATTAGCATTTGAAGTTTTTAAAGTAGCCTTGGAAGCCCAAGATGAAGATGCGCTATTTATCTTAAGTAAAGAAAATGAACGTTTTAAAGAACTAGAGCGTTATTACGGTAAGGATAGAGTAATCGCACATAACTCGATACGTGCTTTCAAATATATCTTTAAAGCTAAGCGTCTTATTTCATCTGATCTCTCTACGCACATATTGAGATCGTTATATGACAATAGTAAATTGTTGAAGAAAAAAATCTTAAACACCGATAAAAAAATCTTTTTACAACATGGCATCTCGCTAGCGACAAACGTATTTGAAAGAGGATATTATAATCCACGTGTACCTATAGCCCCTGACTACATTGTGACTAATTCTGATTTAGAAAGCTTTATGTTCCACCAATACACAGATTATCAACCTAGCCAACTTATACAAGAAGGAACCCCTAACTTAGACTTATACGTAAAAAATACTTACCCACAAGATGAAATAACATTTATTTTGACATGGAGACCCTGGGATTTAACAGGAAAAATTGAAAAGGATTCCTATTTAGATAGATACTTACAATTCATTGAATTAATAACTAACAATGCTTGGTTTAAAGACAAAAATATAAATATTATACTCCATCCTAAGGCTAGAGAAATTTTAGAAGAACAATTTCCACAAACCTACGAAAACTTTAAGCAATATCTTTATTTAGATGATATTAAAGATGCCTTATTAAAATCAAAAGTGGTAATAACTGATTATTCTTCTATTAGCTTTTATGCATTTACAGGTGGAAGCAATATAATATTTTTCTGGGGAGATAAAGAGAAGGCAGAGAGCGAGTATGGTGCACCTAATATATTACAAAGTTATAATGCATTCGGTGACATAGTTAATACCATTGATTCTAAATTACTCTCAACTATACAATTGAATTATTCACAACAACAGAACTCAACTTATATCGAGCGGTTTAAAAATTTAGTAGAATATACAGAAGGAAATAATTCGCTAAATGTCTATAATCGAATAAAAGGTCTTTAAGTATGTCTTCGAAAAAATTTATCATTATTATTACAATAGCTATAGTTTTCATAGGGTTTATGTTAACTAACAGAAACTTAAGCGATGATAGCATAAAAGTATGGGGTCTCGACGATATAAAGTATATGCCTTTACAAGATAAAATAACTAAAATATACCAACAACAAAGTCATGCCTATGTTGTATTGGGAACTTCACTGACAGACAATGGAAGGTTAAAATTATCATCTAAGAAAAGATTATCTGTAGCCTTAAAGGCATATAAGAAAAACCCTGAATCAAAAATTATTGTTTCAGGAGGTAAACCGATAGCAGGTATTACCCAGGCTGAAGCCATGGAAAAGTGGCTTATTAATCATGATGTACCTGCAAATAAAATTATTAAAGAAGAAAAATCGACTAATACTATACAAAACGCAGTTTACTCTATGAAAATTATAGATTCTCACCACTTTCAATATATCACACTTATTACAAGCCAATCTCATATGAGAAGAGCCTATTTATTATTTGAGCATTTAGATTATGCTAATAGGTTAGAATCAAACTTAGTTCCTTATAAGAACGAAGACTCTTACGAATACACAGAAAAAGAATACAATACTACTAAGAAGAACTTAAATGATTTAAGAAGATATTATAAATAAATTTGCGTTATGCACTTCCACAATATCTTAACTATATAAATTAAGATATTAATGGGGAAACTGCATAACGCTTTTAGTTAACTAATCCTCTAAAAACTTCTAGTTCAGTCTTTTTTAGACTCCCAGCAGACTTCCCTCTCAACTTTCTGAGTCGTATCGCTATACCTTTGTATAAGTCTGAGATTTGTGGTAGTATCATCATGGATAAATTTCGATATTACTAAACAAGAAGGTTTAATAGATTATGAAAGATAATTTTTGGAGTGAATTACCTCGCCCGTTCTTCATTCTGGCACCAATGGAAGACGTGACGGACATCGTCTTCCGTCATGTAGTCAGTGAAGCTGCGAGACCTGATGTGTATTTTACCGAATTCACTAACACAGAGAGTTTCTGCCACCCAGAAGGCATTCACAGCGTGCGTGGACGTCTGACTTTTAGTGAAGATGAACAGCCAATGGTCGCGCATATCTGGGGTGACAAGCCTGAGCAGTTCCGCGAGATGAGTATTGGCCTAGCTGAGATGGGCTTTAAAGGCGTGGATCTGAATATGGGCTGTCCTGTAGCCAACGTCGCGAGCAAGGGTAAGGGTTCTGGCCTGATTCTCCGTCCTGAAGTTGCGGCAGAGATTATTCAAGCAGCGAAAGCAGGTGGGCTTCCTGTCAGCGTTAAGACACGTTTAGGTTATTATAAAATTGAAGAGTGGAAAGAATGGTTGAGACACGTCTTCAAGCAAGGTATTGCTAATCTCTCTATCCATCTTCGTACGCGTAAAGAGATGAGTAAAGTCGATGCCCATTGGGAATTGATTGAGGCGATTAAGACTTTGCGTGACGAGATTGCACCGGATACGTTGTTGACGATTAACGGTGATATTCCAGATAGACAGACTGGTCTTGAACTTGCCGAGAAATACGGTGTCGATGGTGTTATGATCGGTCGAGGTATCTTCCACAATCCATTTGCGTTTGAAAAAGAACCTCGTGAACATAGCACAAAAGAATTATTAGATTTATTAAGACTCCATCTCACATTATTTGATAAATATTCAGCAAACACTGGTCGCCCATTCAAGAGTTTGCGTCGATTCTTCAAGATTTACGTTCGCGGCATCAGAGGTGCGAGCGGTTTACGTCACGAGTTGATGAGTACTAATTCAACTGATGAAGTGCGTAAGTTGCTGGATGAGTTCGAAGAGCAGATGGATGGAGAGTAGTTGTAAAGGCGAAAAATTGATACTAAGTGTAAAGTGCACCCCAGAGGTAAGTTCTCGGGGTGCATTTTTCTATTTAATAGCGTAACCTATTGCTCTTTCTCATTCTTTTCTTTTAGTAGTTTATTTAATTCTGTTTCAAAATCTTTTAAACTTATAATATCCCCTAATTCATCAATTACTTCATCAATACTTTTAGAACTCTCATTTTCTTCGCTTAAATATGGAACTATGTTATCTTTAGATATTGCGCCGTTTTGATTTTTGAATTCGTATATGTTTGGAGCAATATCTCTCTCAAAATTAAAACCTTTTTCTTCGCAAACAATTTTAAACAAACCTTCCCATCCCTCAAGGCTTCTTAAAATAACTATTGTATCTAGATCTCTTAGAATTTTTTTGATTAGTATTTTTGCACTTAATTTACTACTTTCTAGACCATCTATATTACCTATCGCCTTACCTTTATTAGATCGGTATGGAACTAATTCAATATTAGCAATACTCATGTTAGAAAGAGCTTCTTCAAAATCTTTTTCAATATCATTTTTTACATTTTTAACTTCACACATTTTTTCAAAAATAGAACGGTAATGTTCTATAGCTATTCTATATTTAGTGCCTTTTTCACTTAAAGAATGGCAGTAATAATTTTTTAAATAATATGCAATTGAAGAAAAAGCTTCCCCTTTGTTTTTATACAAACAATTTAAGTTACTTGGATTCTCTTTATATAACTCGTAAAATCTTTTTAATTCTATAGAAAGAACATTTTCTTTAGATAATATATGATTACGATAAAATTCATATAACTGATCTTTGTTATTTGAATCACCTAGATAAACTTCATTTGATTGATTATTACTATTCTCTCTTTCTAACTCTTCTTTAATATAACCTCTTATTGTAGTATATTCTTTCGCCTCCTCATCCGTTATAAGAGTTCCAGGGTTAAGTAATCCAACAACTACTTTAGCCTTATCAATATCTCCTAATACGTGGTTAGGTATACCCCAAGCTATTGATTGTGATTTAGCATTTAAATTATCCTTTTCATGTACCCATGAAAATTCTTCAACATTCTGAGAGTCTTCTTTAGGGTCTTCATACAATTCTTGATATTTTTCAGGTTTTTCTTCAACATTTTCCTTATCCCAAAATTCTTCTAACTCATTCCATAAACTTTCACTCATATCTCATCTCTCCTATGCATTGATTATCAAACGGTCACATATTTTAAAAACCGCTTCACACACCTAGTTAAACAAATAAAGTGGACAACAAATGTCCACTTAAAAATGCATAGGAGCGTCAAAGATACATTCACTAAATTTCATACTGCCATCCCTAAGAAAGCACTATTTCCCAACTCCCACCACATCTACAACTCTCCTACTTCATCGATCACAAGCTGATTAATATCTTTATTCCAAGGATAGGGCTTTGTCAGGATATAAGTCCCAAGCTTATCTATAGAGAATTCAGGCTCAATAATCTTTAACTGTTGTGACTCAATCTCTTCTCTAACAGTCCGATAGGGTAAGAAAGAAAATCCAATATTATCCAACAATAATGATTTAATGACGCCAATACTCCATAATTCTGTCGTTTTATTAATTTCAATTTGATAATCATGTACAATTTGTTCAAACATATTACGATAAACTGATCCTTTTTCATTAATTACGAAATGATTATACTGCTTATCATTCAACAATTCATCAAAGTTATCAGGAGCATCCTTATGTGCCACGATGACTACTTCTTCTTCACAAATTTGCGTCGCTTCTAACTTCTCATGATGCACGCCGTCATTTAAAACGAAAGCAATGTCCACCTCATCTTCAAGTAATTTCTGGTGATTCATACTACAACTGTTATTTTGAAGATTAATATCAATATGTGGATAGTAGTGAATCATATTTTTAATGACTTCACTCAAACCGCTAATCATCAATGACTCTGGTGCAGCAATTCTCACTTTACGAATCGCCGACTTATGTTTTGACGCTTGTTGGATAAGTTGTGATGCATCATCAATTTGATTGATCATGGGCATGATTTCTTTAAGAAATGAGGTCGGATGTAGCTGCTTTTGTCGATAATCGAACAACTTTTGGTTTAAGTTTCTCTCTAACAACTTCACCTGTTGCGTCACGTTCGATTGCGTGTAATTCAGTATTTCTGCCGTTTTCGTATAACTTCCTGTTTCAATTAACGTTTTTATGATTTTCACTTGTCTTATTTCCATCGCATAATCACCTTTTAGAATTAGTAAAATTAATACTACTATTATTAACATTAATTTTACTTATAATAACCTACCCTCATATAATAACACAAGGAAGGTAGGTCGATAATATGTTGTCTCTATTAATATATGTCTTTGTTACTTCAATTACTCCTGGACCAAGCAACTTGTTTATGATGAATGCGACACGAATTTATGGCTTTCGTGATGGTAAAAACTTTATTTTCGGTATTCTTTCAGGCTTCGTATTTCTAGGCTTAATTTCTTATATCGCCGTATTATTATTTAGCAATTATATTCAATACATCGAGACGCCGCTTAAATACTTAGGATTTATTTATCTTCTCTACTTATCTTATAAAATACTCACTTCAAATAATGGAAAAACCACTTCCAAAGCCTACAAAAGCTTTAAAAGCGGTTTTATCCTTCAAGTACTCAATATGAAATCTCTATTATTTTTTATCACGCTAGTGGGTGCTTTCATCATTCCGATGGCTACTGACTCCACGTGGGTACTTATTGACCTAATTATTAGTGTATTTATCGGTTGGGCTTGTCTCTTAATTTGGGCATTTGCCGGAAGTGTACTTAATGAATGGTTAACGCGCCATCAAACGGCCTTCAATATCGTGATGGCTTTACTCATTCTTTATTCTGCAATCTCAATATTTATATAGATGTTAGAGGTTCTGGATGACTCTAACCACCCTTTACTTCACTACTTCTACAAAGTCTTTATTCGCAGTGAGGAACAGTCCATCTTGCGTCACTAATCTTGGTGTTGAATTTTTGGTATAAATAATGTCCTTAATTGTCAATTTCTTACCGACTTTAAGCGTTTGAACCGCTTCACCTTTAAACGTGCGTGTATCATACAGTTTACATGTTTTAGAAATTTTCACTTTCTGAGGCACGTCAGTGATATATTGATCTAAATTTGAAGTATCAATTAACGCCACAAAGTCCTTGTTTGCCGTCAAGATACTACCATCTTGTAATACGAGGCGTGGCGTGCCTTTAGACGTATGTTGAATATCCACCGCTTCAACTCTTGTTCCAGCCTCCACGGTCTCAATAGGTGCTTTGAACGCGATATCTTCATAACGCTTCACTTTCTTCAATGTCATGAGTGGCCCTGGCACTTTTGTAAAATATTTATCGCTCAAGTCCACTTTTTGTTGTGCTTTCTCTTTATTCATCAACTCGACTTTGAAATTTTGACGTTTCATTTGGTATAGGTCATTAAAGCTAGGATATGAAGCATACACGAGTGAGAATTCACCTTTTCCATATTCAACACTCAAATTCACATCCACAGTATCTAACTTTTTAAATGCTTCATGTGAAACATAAATTCTGCCATCCTTATATTCAAACGGCAATTCCGCTTCATTTGGCACATTATTGATTTCAACCGCCTTCACCGCTTGAATTGTGACATTATCTGCCTTAAAGACACGAATAACCTCATATTTTTCACCCTTAATCACATGCGTACCTTCATAAACTGGATAGCAATCCACCGCAAGAGGTTCAAACAATTCATAAAATCGCGTAAGATTGCGATAAATCTTGCCATCTTGAATCGTAAATTTCCATCTTTTATACACAACATCTGATACGAAATTGATAAATTCTTCCTCATTTGCCTGATGATAAAATGTATGCAGTATTTCAAATATTGGATCCGTAATCAGAGCCTTAACTTCAAAACCGCACTCACTCATTTTACGTTCTACTTCATCAAAAATCTCATAAAACGCGGGTTTATCAGGCGATTTCACAAAAGTTCGCGTGCGTAAGAAACGTGCAATATAGTCCATCTCAAGCACTCGAGATAACGCCATTCGCTTAAGCTCTGAAGACATCTCCATGTCACAAGTTCGATTGAGAATCTCTAAATTCAATCTCGCTTTCTCTAACATGGACGTTTGTTTGATCAACGAGACATTGTCGTCATAGCGATTGACATGATACATCGGTATCGTAGTCATCGTAATATCATTCACTTTAGAGAAGAGTTGGAAGAAAAATAACTTATCTTCTCCATACTTCATATGCTCAAATTGAATGTCATTGTCAACAACAAGTGAACGTTTAAACAGCTTTCCTGGTGGCCCCACAGCTCTAAAGATTTTCTCGATATCTTGTGGCTTTAAGTGAGATTCATCCTTATAATTTGTGAACTTACCATGATAGCCCACACCTTTAGAAGTATGTTTGAAGCTCTGACCGATACCGAAATCAGCATCATCTGTATTTACTTTTTCAACTACCTTAGGGAAACCTTCTGTATCTAACCAATCATCCGCATCCAATAACGTAATATATTTACCTTGAGCCTCTTGAATTCCCACATTTCTCGGCTCAGCAGGACTCCCTGTATTCTCAGGTAATTGAATTAATCGAATAAAATCATAGTCCTTTTCATAACTTTTAACCATCTCCACAGAGCGATCTGTCGAACAATCGTCCACAAAGATAGCCTCAATTCTGTCTTTATCTATTTCTAAATTAATTAACGATTCTATACACTGATTTAAGAAATTCTCCTTGTTATATACTGACACAATAATCGAAACGAGTTTAGTCATGTTGTTCTCCCTCACTTTTAATTCTCATGTTAGTTCATATCTTTGATGATAAGATGCGCTGTCTCGCTTTCCTTATACCACCAACGATAAATTGATTACGCTTTAGCTATTTGAAAATGTTCAAAATCATTCGATTCACTTAAATTAATCATAATATACAGAACCTTTAATGCAAGTAGTTTTCTAAAAATCTTCTCTCTATACATCTTTAAAATACTTAGATAATTTTAAATCTATTAAATCATAGAGTCATATACAACTGATAATAATTAATATATTTGATACATAGGATAGCGTTTACTATAAAAATTAATATTCTAAATAAAGTATTTAATGAACACTTTACTCCTCTTCTTTTAATACATCTTTCAACTTATTCAAAAATAGTTGCGCAGATAATGATAATGCACGTTCTTTCTTCCAAATCACACTCAAACTTGAAGTAATTTCATTATCAAAGGGTATAAACTTCAAATCCGTACCTGTCGTATTAATGATGCCGTCCAGACATATCGCATGACCTATGCCTGCTTCGACCATTAAAGATGCGTTATACAGTAAATTGTAATTCGCAATAATGTTCATTTCTACTTCATTTATTTCTAAAAGATTAGCAAGCATCGTTTTTACGCCATCTTGTCTTGAAATGATAAGCGGTTGATTGAATAATCTGGTCGCTGAAACAGAAGTTAACTCCCCTAGCTCTGAATCTCTTCGTGTCAGAATTCCCCATACGTCCTGATTATTCAATGGTAAACTTTCATAATTCACTTTATTAATAGGCTCTACAATGATTCCAAAGTCGATTAAACCATTATCTAACTTTTCTAAGATTTGTTCTCCATTACCGCTAAAAGTATCAAACTTCACTTCTTGTTCTTCACGAGTCACTTCCTTAATTGCTTTCATCACACTGCGATTTACTTCAGATTCTGCCATTCCAATCGCAACTTCTCCGATAATCTTCTTATTTGTGATATTTCTTGCCGTTTTATCTACTAAATTAATAATATCTCTCGCTTGATTGAATAAGTAATAACCTTCTTGTGTGAGTTCAATCTGTTTTCCTTTTCTAATAAATAACACAGTATCTAACTCTTCCTCTAAATCCCTTAGTTGACGTGACAACGTGGGTTGTGTGATGTGTAAGAGCTTAGCAGCTGCACTAATATTCCCTTCTGAAACTACTGTTAAAAAGTAACGTAGTACTCTATTTTCCATTTTTGAACTTCTCTCCTTTTATATACTTAAAAAGCATAATCATTTATTTAGTATAAGCATTGGTAATATTTGAAATTATACCATATCATAAGACATGTAATAAGTTACGAAAGGAGTGTTAAATTATTGGCTAAAAATGTCTTAAGTACTAATATCCAAAATCGAATTGTCCAAGAAAATGAAGAAGTTTTTCACGAAATACATGAAATTGTAGATAAGAACGCACCATTAATTCACAATTTAAACAACAATTATCACGATAAGGAAGAAGCCCTGGACATCCTCTCAACTATTACAGGCTCAGAAATTGATGCAAGCGTAGCCATCAATCTACCGCTATATACAGACTTCGGCAAGCACATAACTATCGGTAAATCTGTATTTATCAATAGTAACGTCATGTTAACTGATTTAGGTGGTATCACACTGGAAGATCATGTGCTAATAGGTCCGAGAGCCAACTTACTCACTGTGAACCACCCGACTGACCCGTCTCAACGTAGAGGTTTAATCGTTCAACCTATCACGATTAAAGAGAATGCATGGATTGGCGCAAATGCGACCATTCTTCCAGGTGTCACAGTAGGAGAGAACGCAATCGTAGGCGCTAATGCTTTAGTGACCAAAGATGTGCCCCCTAACACTATCGTTATGGGTAGCCCAGCTAAAGTTGTTAAAAATATTGATTAACGAAGAATAAATTAAATATCTTAGGAGGAATTAATAATGAATCAAGCTCTAAATTTAGTTCAAACATGGGATAAAGCTTTTTCTAAAAGTGAGAAAGTTGAACATACTAAAGTTACATTTACGAATCGTTATGGTCTTACACTTGCCGCAGATATGTATATTCCGAAAGACGCATCCAAAGATGATAAATTACCAGCTTTAGCAGTGAGTGGACCCTTTGGAGCAGTAAAAGAACAATCTTCTGGTTTATACGCACAAACTATGGCAGAAAAAGGTTATTTGACTATCGCCTTTGACCCTTCCTTTACAGGAGAAAGTTCAGGATCACCACGCTACGTAGCATCGCCTGACATTAATACAGAAGACTTTCAAGCAGCGGTCGATTTCTTAAGTAACTATCACCTAGTAGATGCTAATCGTATCGGCATTATTGGTATCTGTGGTTGGGGCGGTATGGCACTGAATGCTGCCACAATCGACACTCGTATCAAAGCCACAGTCACTTCCACTATGTATGATATGAGTCGTATTAACGCCAATGGTTACTATGATGAGGAGGATAGTGCAGAACAACGCCACGAGAAGAAATTATCACTAAACAAACAACGTACGTTAGATTATGCATCACAAGACCCAGAACTCGCTGGTGGTGTAATTGATCCCGTACCAGATGATGCGCCTCAATTCGTCAAAGACTATCATGCTTATTACAAGACTGGGTGCGGTTATCACCCTAGATCACTCAATTCTAATCGTGGATGGACAGTAACTAATCCTTTATCATTCATGAATATGCCACTTCTGCAATATGTTAACGAACTACAAAGTGCCGCAATGTTAATTCATGGTGAAGATGCACATTCTGTTTACTTTAGTAAAGATATCTATCAAGAATTGAATGGCGATAATAAAGAATTGCATATCATTCCAGAAGCCGTTCACACTGACTTATATGATCAAGTTAATGTGATTCCTTTTGATAAAATAGATCACTTCTTCCAAACTTATTTGAAATAAGTGACTCGATAAGAGGCAGTTGTTCTTACATTTAAAATTTAAATAGACAAACAAATTTAACCAGCCTATGCGTTTTAAATAGCTAAACACATTAAAGGAGGTAATTGGTTGTCTACTATTACTATCAGCATTGACAACTATAACTTCTCTGCGACTTTGTTTGATAACCCTGTAGCAACTGAAATTCAAGCACTCTTGCCATTTGAAATAACGATGCAAGACTTAAATAACAATGAAAAATATTATAATTTCTCTCAAACATTTTCAGCAAAACCTAAGAATATCAATAACATCCATAAGGGAGACATTATGTTATACCAAGATAATTGCTTAGTTATCTTCTATGATGACTTTGAAACGAACATTCAGTAT
>NZ_PPRN01000067.1 GCF_002902685.1 Staphylococcus pettenkoferi
ATACTATAATATGGTATAGTATAAATTCATCTCTAATTTTTGTAAAGTTCTAAATTTTTAACTCACTTTGCTTTTTTAGTAAAAGAATGAACAGTAGAGTTAAATTTCAGAATATTGGAAAGGTTGTCTTATTATGAAGGTAGTTAAATTTGGTGGTAGTTCTGTTGCAAATGCGCAACAAATTAGCAAAGTACTTAATATTTTCAACTCAGATGATGAAAGACGCATTATGATTGTCTCTGCTCCGGGCAAACGACATCCTGAGGACACGAAAACTACCGATCTTATTTTACAATTATATGAAAAAGTTATTGATGAGTTAGATTATCAACAACAATTTGAGCGAGTCATCGCCCGTTACGCAGATATTATTAACCATTTAAAGATGGAAACACACTTACTGGATGAGTTCACGCTTACACTACATAAGTATATACAACAGTTTGAACATCAACATTCTCGCTTGTTAGATGCTCTATTATCGTGTGGTGAAGATTTCAACGCCCAACTCATCGCAGCATATAATACAAGTCGTGGTGTACCAACACGGTATGTTTCGCCTATGGAAGCGGGTATACGTGTAACTGATCAACCGCATAATGCTCAAATACTAGAAGCGGCCTATGCTCAACTATTTAAGTTAAGAGATTATGAAGAAAAGTTAATTATTCCAGGATTCTTTGGCGTCTCTGAACAAGATCATATCGTCACATTTCCTAGAGGAGGTTCAGATATTACGGGTGCGATTGTAGCACGTGGTGTTGAAGCCGACCTTTATGAAAACTTCACTGACGTATCTGGTATCTATCGCGCGAATCCTGCAATCGTTCATGTACCTGAAATTATAGATGAAATTACATATGGCGAAATGCGTGAACTTTCGTATGCAGGTTTCAATGTGTTTCATGATGAAGCACTTCAACCCTTGTATAAACATCGTATTCCTGTCGTTATTAAAAATACGAATCGCCCCGATGATCCAGGAACACGGATTGTACATGACCGTGATATTGATGCGCGTACAGTAGTCAGTGGTATTAGTTGTGACAAACATTTTACAGTCTTACACATCAAAAAATATTTAATGAATAGACAAGTAGGGTTTGCTAGAAAAATACTTGGTATACTTGAAGATCATAATATTTCATTCGACCATATGCCGTCTGGTATTGATAGTGTCAGTATTATTATGAGAAGTGATCAAATTAAACATTGTGAAAACGAAGTACTTACTGCTATTAGAAAGCACTGTGATGTAGATGAATTAAGTATCGATCATGACTTAGCTATATTGATGGTGGTCGGTGAAGGCATGCATCGGATTGTAGGCACAGCGAACCAAATTACAACAGCCTTAGCCCAAGCAAATATTAATTTAAAAATGATCAACCAAGGTGCTTCGGAACTTTCCATGATGTTTGGACTAGATCTAGAAGATTCAGAGAAAGCAGTACAAGTAATCTACGACCAAGTCTACGTACATGAATGATAAAGAAGCCAAGCGATGTTACGATGTTCACTTTTAAAATGATATGCATCAATAAAATCACCTTCGCTGACAGTTCATTACTGTTAACGAAGGTGTCTACATCGCATTCTTTTCAGATATTAACGCCTGGTGTATTCTTTCGTCTCCAACGACAACTCTTAAAAGCACAAACTGATAATAACTTAAGGCGTCTATCACTTTCTTATAATTGGGTAACTGATGATAATCAATTGGATCAAGAAGTTCATACATGAGTACTATTTCAGGCTTGATATAATCGACATCCCAAGTTATGGAATGGAAGTAGATGTGTTTTTCAGGAAAGCGAATATTATGATCGAGGCGGAATAACCATTCTTCGTTGATTGTGTCATAAACGAGCACAGTGAGAATCATCTCGTCGTTAAGAAATACATTAGCATGTGTAATTGTGTTAAATGTCGTTTCACGAAGACTTGTACTTACCTTTGTATCATCATGAAACTCAATGACATATTGATTGGGTATGTATTTAATTACTTCAATAAAATACTTACGGTTCACACTAATATCGACCTTATCTGCTATGTTAAAACTATCATTTAAAAATAATTGCTTGGCTACTTCACCATTAAATTTAAACAACTCTTTGCATTGTTCAAGCAAAGCATTGACGAGCGGTTGAGCGTTACCTAGTTCTTTATTCGACAAATCTTCACCTCCAAAGAAAGCGTTTCCATAAATCCTATTATAAACCACATCGCAACTGAATAGCAATGACTCTGATATTACAAAACTATAACTTTCTTTGGATAATTATTAACATGCTTAATTATTTAAATTCGTAATATAACTATAGTTCTCTATTGATGAGATTAAGTTAGGAATATTAACAAGTACAGTTTGACGAGACTGTCGAAGTAATTGTTGTTGAAGAGCAGCTAAATCACTGTCTGATTGGTATAAAGCATCTTTATATAGATAAGGTATACTGCAAAAATAATAATCGATTAAATAATGTTGAAATGTTGTTCCAACTTCATCTCCCACTAAACGATGCTGAGATCGCTCCACTCTCGCATTGGAAAAAATTATATTGTGGTTAGTGTATTTAACGGTATGACTGATGACATCGGTAGAAAATGTTATTACAGAAATCTTTTTATTTTGTTGCTCTAAATGATCAATAATGGCTAAACTAAGTGGATGATCATCGAATGCAATCACCGAGCTATCGGATATTAAATTTGTAAGTTGGTTCATATTTCTTTTGCCTAAAATCACAGTTGAGCACCTCGTTATTTTTATATAAGTAGTGAATGGGTACAATTCTATCAAATTGATGTCAGTATAACATGTCAAATTGGTCAATCTTAAATTGATAGTCAGCTTCAGTTCATAATGATTGATTGAAAATATTTTCTTTTAGATATTTATGATATGATATAATTTAACCAATTCAATATGAAATTATTTAGCGTATTACGTATAGGATTCTAACTATCAATTCGTTTAAACTGACTCGACATACGAATACATAAACTAAAATAGAAAAGTAGGATGGTAATTATGTTTGTAATTTATATTCTTATCATTGTAATTATATTTCTTATCGTGGCACATATAATTAATCATCGTGCCATGCAAAGTAAACTTGATTCTGAGCGTTATGCCAAAGATCAAGTGATTCGCAAGATGAGTACAATCAAACAAGAGAATACGCAGTTAAAAAATCAAATACTCAATATCGATGCGAACAAAGATACGTATCATCATGGTATACGCAAAGCACGACAAGATTTGCACGAAATTCTAGCTAAATATCAAGAGCAAGGACAAATTCAGTATTATGAGATCTTACCCACTAGTAATTTAGCAGTTAAGCATCCATTATTTGAATATGCACGTACCTTTGATTATATCGTTATTACGGATAAAGGTATTTTTAATATCGATGTGAAGAACTGGAAACAAAAAACGTTTTACCACTTCACTGTCGACCCTAACAAAGAGTATTTAGATGCGCCTAAGTCTACTGACGATATCGTCGGCCATTATATTGCAAGTGAATTTCACAATCAGTTTCAGTCTACAAGACCTACAACGTATACGTTTATTGAACGTATTAGAAATAATTCCATCATCTATGACTTCTATCAACATGATCCGTTTGAACGTGCAGCTATGAATGCCAAAGTGATTGAAGAAAGAATTGAGCAGAAGCTTAATCAATTTGTACCATGTATTGGCTTGGTTTACTTTACAGATGGTAGTGTCAATATCATCGATGGTCCAGCTACAAGAGAGCAATACGCGGATACCGTATCTTCTAAAAGCTCTTTACGAGAAATGATTGGTGAAACGATATCTAAAAATAAAAATTCACTATCTCAAGAACAGTTCACTCGTCTCGTTGAAAAATTAAATTAATATAAAAGTTGTACGCATACGTTAAGCCCTTATATCTTACTTATCACGGTATAAGGGCTTTTTAATAATATTATTTACCTATTAACGATTGATTTAACTCCAAATATTACGATGTTCTTTCTTAGCTTGTCGCTCAGCGCGTTTAAAGACATCTCGGTACTTCCCATTAGGTGCAAAGTACTTCTCTCTTGCTAAGCCTTTCTCAACCAACTCTTTATTGAACATCGTATGTTGATCTAACCATACATACGCGAGCGTACGACCATAGCGATCTTCTCGCTCTTTATCGTATTCAAGATAGACGTCCTGCTGATTTAAATGCTTTTTACTATAGTTTGAAGCTTCCTTACCATAGGGTTGTACAGGCGTGTTAGGCTTAACTGTCTCAGGTGTATCCATCCCTATTAAGCGCACTTTCAACCTTTTATGATGGGCATCGCGTGCCACAAAGGTATCGCCATCAACCACACGTTCGACATGTACTTTCTCCGTATTGTCAGGCGCTTTACTATCTGAACCACTTTGTTTAAAAGGTCCAGTGTGGTTAATATATTGAAAAGCCAAGACACCTATGACTACAATAGCTACGATAATGACAGTAAGACTTTTCTTCGATTTCATTAAGTCACCTTCTTAAAATGATATACCGCTTTATCTTAATGAATCTCATAGGCTACGTCAATATTGAGAAAGTTAAAAAGTCAAGGTGTTGAACATTTAGTTATTCATTAACTACATGCTATAATATTTGATGATTGGAGTGAACATTGTGAGCATAGTTAAAGAAAATTTACTTACTTTAGTCGCAGTTATTGTGGCTATTATTATTGGAGTCATCCTCCAAGTATCTTTCGATTTACCAATGATTGTTTCTGCTGTAATCGCAATTTTTCTTGGTGTTTTCGTTGGCTTTATCGTTCAAGTCATTTCACTTATTGTATCTAAACGAAATAAAAAGAAACATAATAATTAAATAGTTAAAGTCTTTCAAGGAGAGAGGTTGGGACAAATAGTAAAAAACATCTAATTTTCAATGTTTAAACTCTCGCTTGCTTATGGGACCACACTCAACTAATTCCTTTCGCTCTAGGAGCTCTAGGAATGGATTTTCGTTGTGGTCTAGATCCATCAAGCGTCTCGAGTACACATTGAAAATTGACTTATAATTAAGTACAAAAGTGTTTTTTATTTCCTCTTATAATTAATAATCTTTATCTGTCCCAGGCTCTCTTTTATTTCGCAACGCTTTAAGCTATATGTGATAAAAATTTAATTGGTACAATAATCATCATTCTTTCGTCAATTTTGTGAACATCGTTCTAACATCTTAACTGTTTCAAATTGTTTGTACTTTACTCTTTGAGACCATCGTTGTATAATAACTTTAATCTATAAATTAAATATAGTTATCCACGTAACATTTGCCATCTGAACACATCAAAGATTTTCATCGAAAGGAGCATTCCCCAATGAATGACAACAAACAACAACCTCAACCCAACACAGAGTACTATCCTGCTCTTTACACTGCACCCACGCATCAACTGCAAGCCTCTATCGATAAGATGGTAACCAAAGACGAATTTAAGCAGTATGAAAAAGTAAATAATGCACGCTTTGATTCTATCGACAAACGGTTTGAGGAAGTAGATAGAAGATTTGATCATCTTGAAAATCAAATGGAAGCATTGCCTAAACAAATTGGAGTACTGATAGACTCTAAAATTAATGAACATGAAGCCAAAGAACTAAAGTGGCTTTTAGGTTTATCAGTTGGCGTAGTCTGTACATTCTTTAAAACAATAGGCTTAATTTAAAATTATTTCTACAAAAACTCACTTCGAATCATCATTTTTTAATCGTTAACTATTTAACTTTCATTTTCTCACTCGAGTGTTTAAAACACTACTCAAGTTAATATGTGCCACGCGAATTCAACTCATACAATAAAAAAGTAGGATAGCACTAAATTTGGATTAAATGCCATCCTACTTCTATAAAATTCAAACTATAATTTCATTTCAATACGTTTATCTAAATTAAATGCATTAATTTCAATGTTAGCTACGTCGCTTGTTTGAATTGTTTTCTCATCGTGTGTTTGAACTTCACTTTGATTACCAAATAATTTCTGAAGTTCTTCTTTTAATTCAATTTCTTGTTCAGGTACTTTATATTCACTTTCATATTTAAATGAACCAATGTGATTATCATCTTTGTTAAATAAATGGATATCGTATTCCATACAAGTTCCTCCTTTATTTGAATTCACTACAATGCATACCCAAGTTGAATTATTTTTAAAAGTAAGAACAATAATTTTTATATCCAAACAAAAAAGAACCTTGTAATACTTGGTTACAAGGTCCTTAAACATTCTATTGATTATCATTTTTCATTTAAAGCATCCATTACTAAGTCAACAGCTTCATTTGCTTTAGATTCAGCTTCACGAACGCTGTCAGCACCGACACTTTTATTCACACCATCACGATAAGCTACTGCGTAATAATCGTAATCTAAGTCTTTGGAGTCATCCGCATTAATTAAATCAATCTTATACTCTTTACCGTGATTTAAAATATAGAAAGATTTTTCAATACTTGCTCTTGCGTACATAATAGATAACCTCCTTTGTTTACTAGGTACAGTATAACGAATATTGATAGTTAATTCATTTCTGAAATAATTCATTGTTAGTTTATTTGCCACATAGTAACACAATTATCATCATTCTATTGCATTCAACTTAATTGCAATCATTAATTCTTTACGCCAGTTACCTGTATCTATCAATAACCGTACGCTTTGTACTCAATTTTTGTCTATAACACCAAAATCCCCTCAAGACGATATGTCTCAAGGGGACGTCCCATTTGTCTAGCACCTAGTATTGCTTCATGTATTGTTCTCTTTCCCATTCAGAAACTTGTGTACGGTAATAATCCCATTCAATTGATTTACTATTCATAAATTGACTGTAGATATGATCACCCATAGCTTCTTTGATAGAATCGTTTTCTTTCATCGCTTTTAATGCAGTGTAAAGTGTTGATGGAAGATCTTGAACACCAATCTCTTCACGTTCTTCACGATTCATTTCATAGATATTTTGGTTAACTGGTTCTGGTACTTGAAGTTTATTTTTAATACCGTCTAGACCTGCTTGCAAGATCGCAGCTAATGCCATGTAAGGGTTAGCAGCAGGGTCTACTGAACGTACCTCAACACGTGTTGACATACCGCGAGATGTTGGGATACGGATAAGTGGTGAACGGTTCTTACCTGACCAAGCAATGTAGCATGGTGCTTCGTAACCAGGCACTAAACGTTTGTAAGAGTTAACGAGTGGGTTACATACAGCTGTAAATCCACGTGCGTTCTTCAAGATACCTGCTGTGAAGTGGAACGCATCGTCAGTAAGTTGCATATCGCCTTTTTCATCATAGAATGCATTCTCTTTACCTTTAAATAAAGAGATATTAAAGTGCATACCACTACCGTTAACACCAAATAATGGTTTAGGCATAAATGTTGCATGAAGGTTGTGTTTACGTGCAATCGTCTTAACCACTAATTTGAATGTTTGAATATTATCACATGCTGTTACAGCATCTGCATATTTAAAGTCAATTTCGTGTTGACCTGGCGCAACTTCATGGTGACTTGCTTCAATATCGAAGCCCATATCCTCTAATTCAAGCACGATGTCACGACGGCAGTTCTCACCTAAGTCTGTAGGTGCAAGGTCGAAGTAACCACCATCATCATTTAATTCTAGCGTAGGTTCACCTTTTTCATCTAACTTGAATAAGAAGAATTCTGGTTCAGGTCCTAAGTTTAAGTCTGTGAAACCAAGATCTTCCATTTCTTTAAGTACACGTTTCAAATTAGCACGTGGGTCACCTTCGAATGGTTGACCATCTGTTTTGTAAACATCACAGATGAGACGTGCAACTTTACCTTGACCAGCTGTCCATGGGAAGATTACCCATGTATCTAGATCTGGATATAGGTACATATCGGATTCTTCAATACGAACAAATCCTTCGATAGAAGAACCATCAAACATCATTTCGTTGTCTAATACTTTCTCTAATTGACTGACTGGTACTTCTACGTTTTTAATTGTTCCTAAAATATCTGTAAATTGTAAACGTAGATAGCGAACATTTTCTTCCTTAGCAAATTTACGAATATCGTCTTTACTAAATGAACGTTTTGGCATGAATCTTATCCTCCAGTATAATTAATTGATAAAGCGTGATAAGTCACCACGATTTATCGGTATTGATTCCCTCTGCGGTTTCTGAGTAGCTTCAACTATCATGTGTTTGCGTTTCTGTTGTTCATCACTTGAAAGATGATCTTGTTTATCATTCATGATTTGTTTAATCCCTTTCATATTAAAACCTTTTTCAATTAATGTCTTAATTTTAAGTAAAATTTCCAAATCATTCAGTGAGAACAACCGTTTATTGCCTTGGGTTCGTTCAGGCTTAACAAGTTCATGTGTTTCGTAATAACGAATTTGTCTCGGTGACAATTCGCTGAGTTTACTTACAACACTCATAGAGAACACGGCCATGTTACGCCTTAACGCGTCGTTTGACTTCAAGTACCTCACCTCTATATTGAACTTGTCTTAAATTTACCACATTATATTTAAAAACACAAAAATATGTAAGGTTTCCTTACATGAGTAGTAGAAATCGCATCATGACAGCTTATTATCCAACTTCCCTACTCTACTTTTTTCAAACACGCGCTTGTTAAAAGTTATAAAATTGACAATTTTACTAAAATTAATTTCAGAATCACCTACATTAAGTTGTGATAAAACAGTTTTTCATTTTAGCAGCAAGCTATAAAATTAATGCAATATAGCTACGTAAACCACAAAAAAATAGCCAAGATTTCACACAGTAGAAGAAAGTGTTTACCTCATCAATGTTCACGAATACTTTTAATCGCTACTTATGAAATAAATTCTCTTTCAATACTACCTTAAAATCTTGGCTTATAGCTCTTTATATTAAATGATTTTCAAGAAGTTGATTCGCCGCATGAATGACTGCGAATTTGACGTGTTCGTAGGTTAATCCACCTTGAACGTAAGCTTCATAAGGTGGGCGAATAGGCCCATCTGCTGACAATTCAATAGAAGATCCTTGTACAAAGGTACCTGCAGCCATAATCACATCATCCTCATAACCTGGCATATAAGCAGGCTCAGGGCTGAAATGTGCATTAATTGGCGAAGCGTGTTGGATACTTTGGCAAAATTGAATCATTTGTTCCGCTGTTTGGAATTGTACAGTTTGGATTAAATCCGTTCTAGGTACATCAAACTTAGGAGATGTGTTCATTTCCAGCTTCTCTAATAACAGACTCGTAAACAACGCGCCTTTCAAACTTTGACTCACTACATGTGGCGCTAGGAAGAAGCCTTGATACATCTCGTGTAATGACGACAAGGAAGCGCCCGCTTCTTTCCCGATGCCTGGCGCAGTCAAGCGGTAACCACAGCGTTGAATCAAGTCTTCGTTTCCAACAATGTAGCCACCAATTTTAGCTAAACCACCACCAGGATTTTTAATTAAAGAACCTGCCATCAAATCTGCCCCCACATGCGTAGGTTCAAGTTCTTCTACAAATTCGCCGTAACAATTATCAACAAAGACAATAATATTAGAATCGATTTCTTTGATATGTTGAATCGCCGTTTGAATTTGAGCGACATTCAACGAAGGGCGTTGATCGTAGCCTTTCGATCTTTGGATGGCTACAACTTTCGTACGTGAAGAGATAGCGCTTTCCACACCTGCCAGGTCGATTTCACCGTCTTTTAAATCGACTTTCTGATAATGCACGCCTTGTTCAAGTAAGCTGCCGATTCCATTACCATTGATACCGATGACTTCAAGCAATGTATCATAAGGATCACCCGTAATGTAGAGTAATTCGTCACCATGCTGTAAATTAGCTTGAAGTGCCAGCGTTATTGCATGTGTTCCTGAAATAATTTGAGGGCGAACGAGTGCATCTTCCGTTCCAAAGGTTTCACTATAAATCGCTTCTAAGTGATCTCTACCAAAGTCATCATAGCCATAGCCTGTCGTGCCGACCAAATCACTTTCAGTCACTTTAACTTTATGAAACGCATCTAATACACGCGCTTGATTACGATATGCTATTTCTTCAATTTGACGAAAGTAAGGTTGTAATGCTTCTTCCGTCTCATTTACTTGTTGCATTAATTCAATCATAGTCATCTGCTTCCTTTATTTAATCTTTGGCATAACCTTTAATATCGTACTGATTGGTATTTTCATTAAAGGTTAACTCTGTCACTAAAGTATGTTGTTTCAAATAGTACAGACGCTTCGCATCGCTACTGTCGACGTGCTCTTCGTAATAATTTAGCGTCTCTTGAATTTGTTCGTATAACAATGTTTTTACTTTTTCAATATCTTGTTCATCTCTAGCTGAAACGAAGACAGAAGGTTCAGCAGCGCTTGGTATAGCTTGATCGCACAAGTCTTTTTTATTAAAAATAACTGCTTGAGGAATCCCTTCCATATCAAGATCATTCAAGATGCGATTAACCGTATCGAATTGAGTACGGTATTCCTTATGACTACTATCGACGACATGTAATAACAAATCTGCACCCTTAGCTTCTTCAAGTGTGGATTTGAAAGCAGCAATGAGTGTAGTTGGCAACTTCTGAATAAAGCCTACCGTATCTGAAATAATCATATTGAAACCATCGTTAATTTGTAACTGTCTCGTTTTAGGATCTAACGTGGCGAAGAGTTTATCTTGCTCATAAGTTTCAGCATCCGTCAACGCATTAAACCACGAGGATTTACCAGCATTGGTATAGCCAACTAAAGCGACTTGATAAACTTTATTCTGCTCACGTTGGTTACGATAGCGTTCCCTATGATCCACGACCGTTTGAAGTTGATGTTTAATTTCATTCATTCTCGTACGAATATGACGGCGGTCCATCTCTAGCTTTGTCTCACCTGGACCACGTGTACCGATTCCGCCACCAAGGCGTGATAAACTACGTCCGTGACCTTGTAAACGTGGCAAGAGATAATCAAGTTGCGCGAGTTCAACTTGTAATTTACCTTCCTTGCTACGCGCACGTAAAGCGAAGATTTCAAGTATGAGTTGAGTACGATCAATAATTTTAATATTGAGATTACCATTTAACGTCTTAGATTGCGCAGTAGTAAGCTCGTCGTTCGTTACTGCGACATCTACGTCATTATGTTCAACATAGGCTTTAATCTCATCTAATTTACCTTTACCTACGTAATATTTATGATCAATATTTTCCCTATTTTGTGTAAAAGACATTTCTACGTCCAATTGACACGTCTTTGAAAGGGCATTGAGTTCATGCATCGTAGAGTCAAAATCAAATTGTTTCTCTGAATTCTCGTTTACACCGATAAGAATCGCTTTTTCTTTCGGCTTAGCAGTAGTTTTAGTGTGACTGCGACTCAATTCATACACCTCTTTCAACAGTTTTCCTAGTCATTTTATCATAGGAAGCACACAAAAACTATTAGAGGAATTGTAAAATGGCTTTCCAATAAACTCATGTATAAGGCTTAAGAATCAACTCATCCGGAATTATGATGTATGATAGGAACTATAACGACAGATGAATAAACACAATATTAATTAGAGGTGCATTGAATAAATGAGTATTTATGATATTGAAGTTGAAAAAGTAAATGGAGAAACTTATCGATTAGAAAAATATCGTGGACAAGTCATGTTAATTGTCAATACAGCAAGTGAATGTGGTTTCACTCCACAATTTGAAGGTTTGCAGAAGTTATACGAACAATTTAAATCGCAAGGCTTTGTTGTGCTCGGTTTTCCATGTAATCAATTTGGTGGTCAAGAGCCTGGAAATGGTGAAGAAGCACGTCAAAACTGTCAGATTAACTACGGTGTGACATTCCCTATGCATGAGAAGATTGATGTTAAAGGTGATGGACAACACCCGCTCTTTCACTTTTTAACAGATGCGCAAGAGGGATTCTTTAATGAAAAAATTAAGTGGAATTTCACTAAATTCTTAGTGGATCGAGAAGGTAACGTGGTAAAACGATTTGGACCTCAAAGAAATCCATCACAAATTGAAAGTTATATTGAATCACTTTTATAATAGCTGATTTGTACTATTTAACGAACTGCTTTCTCGCAACATGCTAACTAATAATTCGCGCAACAGAGATAAAGTTTGTATAAGGTTTGGTATCTATATAAGCTTTGTGTCTGTTGCGCTTATATATATCCAAATTGTCTTTCTAACTCTGCAAATTATTAAGCATCAAAGTTGTCACCTCACTCAACTCCACAAACTTGATGCATGCTAAAAGGAGTAGCACAATCCAACCTTTACGGTCGCTGTACTACTCCTCATTTCATCATTAGTCTCTTATATACTCATTGTTCTACGCTTACTCTTCAGTGCCTTCGTCAACAGTGAATGTACTAATGGCATGTTTGTAAATTAAGTGATGCTTATTTTGTGAATACAAACTTACCGTTTCTTCATCGTAGTCTTCGATAATACCTTTCATTTGGAAGCCATTTACGAAGAAGACTACAATTTCAGTTTTGTCGGCTTTAAATTGCCCTAGGAATTGGTCTTGGATGCGATTAGTTGCTGTCATGATTCTTACTCCTTTGATTTATTAGGGCTGAAACCTCATTAACCATCGAGTTGAGTGATGTTTTCTCTCTATCATACCAAATTACATTGAGTTTATTCTTAAACCAAGTCATTTGACGCTTGGCATAACGCCTAGAATTCTTTTTCAGTGTTTCAACTGCTTCCTCTAGCTTAACATCTTCTTTCACTACCGGCACTATCTCTTTATAACCTATAGCTTGCATACTTTGACATGTTTCATATCCTTGTTGGACGAGTTCATTCACTTCATTCAATAATCCATGAGTCAACATTATATCGACGCGCTTATTTATTCTGTCGTATAAGATGTCGCGCGACATTTCCATCCCTACTAATAATGTATCATAATTTTCACTCATATGTTGCATTTTCTTGCGTGAACTTAAAAGTTTTTTCGTCTTTAAAAAATATTCTATGGCGCGGTTCACACGTTTTCGATTATTGGGATGAATTGCCTCAGCAGAACGTGGATCAAATGACATTAAATACGCATGTAATGCTTCGTTCGACTTCGTATTGAGATCTTTCATTTGCGCTTTAACTTGAGCTTCACGTTCTGGCGAAATATCTTCTTGATCAAATTGATAATTATAAATTAGAGATTGAATATATAAACCTGTGCCCCCTACAATAATGGGTATTTTACCTCGACTTGTGATGTCTGAAATATACTGTTCTGCTCTTTGCTTAAAATCAAAGGCTGAAAAATTGTCGTCTGGGTTTAAAATATCAATCATATAATGAGGAATACCTGCTTGCTCTTCAGGTGTCGCTTTAGCAGTACCAATATCCATGCCTTTATATACTTGCATGGAATCGCCACTAATAATTTCACCATTCACGGCCTGAGCAAGTTGAATACTAAAATCTGTCTTACCTACAGCGGTAGGTCCTACGATGACTACTAATAAAGGTTTCTCATCCTTCAATCCTATCCCTCACTTTACTTTCTTAAGATTTGTTTTTCTAGCCAATTATATAAATGTTGCCAAACACTTTCATACCCTTCTTCAAAAAGGATTTCGTGACGTTTGTGTTTGTACATGTGTACCGTAACGTGTTCGATGCCAGCTTTTTTGAAACGTTTACCTAAAAAGCGCACACCGCGCCCATACTTATTGACCGGATCTTCTTTTCCACCAATCAATAGAACAGGAAGTGTGACTTTCATTTTCTTTAAATTTTTAAGTTTAGTCGTCGTGTCAATCGCTTTCATCATTTCATAAATCAGTTGATTAGATACTTCAAAGCCACTGTAGGGGTCTTGATTGTATTTAGCAACCTCATCATGATTTGAAGACAACCAACTATTCTGCGCCTGATCTTCTTTCACACGTTTATTAAATGAGCGATACATAAGTTGATTGAGCCAGTGCATTTTACGCTTTTTACCACAAACGATAGTAATTAATTTAAGGAACATACGTTGAAGTTTCACGCTCAAACGATTGTACTGTGGCGTACCTGTCAACACCAGCCCATCTACATATTTAGGATGTGATTGAACTAAAATACGAGCTACGAGCGACCCCATTGAGTGACCTAATACGATATAAGGTTGCTGATCTTGATAACGTGTTTGAAGCGTTTCGATGATTTCAAAGGCATCCGCCGCCGCTCGATTTAAGCTCGGGATATGACCACGTTCTTGCTCATTAATGTGATAACCGTGACCACGATGGTGATGGCGAATCACATCATATCCTTGTTGATTTAATGAGGCTACGAACTTATCGTATCGATGAAAGTGCTCTGCCATACCGTGCATAATATGTATCACGCCGACCGTTTCGATCTTGGCTTTATCAATTTGTACTTCGATGGCAGCCCCGTCCGATACTCTTAACTGCAAAGATTCTTGTCCCATAATCATCCCCTCCATTACATTCAATCTATGATTTGTGGGATTACTGTTAATATACCCTTTGAATCTAGGGTTATCAACTTAAGCATACATGACTATCCTAGACATTAAGCAAGTATACTGTTTCGTTTAAAGTGTGGTGACTTCTGAGCTGAACAAATTTCTCACTACAACCTTTAATTGTCCATCAACATCTCACTCAACATATAATAACTGCGCGCTTTATCAGCATCAAAAATATCCCTAGCGCTAATAGCTAGGGATGCTTGCACTCACTATTCAACTTTCCATATGAACGCGTCTTACTCTTTAACAGGTGGTTGATTATTGCCTGTTTGCGCTTCGTCGATCGCTTCGTCTAACTCAGCTTTGAACGCGTCTTTTTCAGCTGTTGTATAATCGAGTAAACCGTCCATCACTTCAACAATTTTATCTTTGTAGTTTAAGACATCATCGATCTTGAAGTAAAGTTTACCTGTACGACGAATTAAGAAGTCTGTTGGTTTATAAACCATTTCATTCTGAATTGAGTATACCAGTTCAGTATAAATATCAAGTGGAAGTCCTGTTTCTTGATATTGAGCTGTTTGTGCAATTTCAAATAAGTCTTCCGCGTTTGAACCATATTTCGTTGCGAAATGACGTGCCACTTTGTCATCGATTTGGTAAGCTTTTGCATCTTCCACTTTACGTTCGATAAAGTTTTCAAAGTTATCGCTACCGCCTACGTCACCACCAGAGATTGTGATGTGTTTCGTTTCACACTTTTTGAATTTCATTTTGTATTCTTGTTTTAAGCGTTTTGAAAGTAAGTCTACAATTTCTTTCGCCATGTGACGGTAACCTGTTAATTTACCTCCAGCGATAGTGAGTAAGCCAGATTTACCTTCCCAAACTTCGTCTTTACGTGAAATTTCAGAAGGGTCTTTTCCTTCTTCTAAAATGAGTGGACGTACACCTGCCCATGAAGATTCGATATCACTATCTGACACGTCAACATCTGGGAACATGTAGTTGATAGCATCGATTAGATATTGACGATCTTCTGGTGTAGCTAAAGGTGAAGACTTGTCGTTGTCATAGAACGTATCTGTTGTACCTACGTATGCTTTACCTTCACGTGGAATAGCGAAGATCATACGACCATCGTTCTCAGTATCAAAGTATACGGCTTGGCGTAATGGGAAACGTGATTGATCGATAACGATGTGGACACCTTTAGTTAAACGTAATTGTTTATTGTTACGTGCATAGTCACCACTACGTACTTCGTCTACCCATGGACCACTGGCATTGATTACTTTTTTAGCGCGAATGTCGTAAGTTTCACCCGTCAACATATCTTGCGCTTGGATACCATTCACTTTTTCATTTGAATCATAAGTGAAGTGAATAGATTTCGTATGGTTGATTACCGTAGCACCTTTTTCTTCTGCGCGTTTCATAACTTCGATTGTAAGACGTGCGTCGTCTGTACGGTATTCTACGTAAGCACCGCCGCCTTTTAATTTGTCTCGTTTAATGAGTGGTTCTCTTTCTACTGTTTCTTTTTTACTTAGCATGTTTTTACGCTCTTCTTTTTTAACACCTGCTAGGAAATCGTAAAGTGTTAAACCGATAGATGTACTGAATTTACCTAAAGAACTACCTTTGTGCATAGGTAAAAGCATGCGTTCAGGTGTAGTTACATGTGGACCGTTCTCATAAACGATTGCACGTTCACGACCTGTTTCAGCTACGACACCAATTTGGAATTGTTTCAAGTAACGTAGACCACCGTGAACGAGTTTCGTTGAACGTGAACTTGTACCTTGTGCAAAGTCTTGCATTTCTACAAGCGCCACTTTCATACCACGTTGACTCGCATCTAGGGCAATACCTGCACCTGTGATACCGCCACCGATAATCACGACATCATATTCTTCATCTCTTAAACACGTTTTGACTTGTTCTCTCTTCAATGTTGATAAACTCATAACCTATGCGCCTCCTCATATTTATTAAAAAAAGAGACACGCATCCCAACACAACATATTGCATTGAACGACTCGTGTCTCTCAAAATCTCGACTCAATATTAACTTACCCTTATTGTAGCACAGTTAATGTTGAGAAGTCTAACTATCAATCTTCAAGTTTGAAGACTTGCGTAGCTTCGACTGCTTTCTTCCAACCTTTATAAAGTTTTGTTCTCTCTTTGTCATCCATTTCAGGTTTGAACTCTTTCTCAAGTTTCCAGCCGTTCGCAATGCTATCTTTGTTATCCCAGAATTTCACTGCTAGACCTGCTAAATAAGCAGCACCTAACGCTGTTGTTTCACTTACTTCTGGACGTTCTACTTCTACATTTAATAAGTCAGCTTGGAATTGCATGATGAAATTATTTTTAACTGCACCGCCATCGACACGTAAATTATTAACTTTAATATCAGAGTCTTTCTCCATTGCCTCGAGTACGTCACGTGTTTGATAACAAAGTGATTCAAGTGTAGCGCGGATAAAGTGTTCTTTCTCCGTGCCACGTGTTAAACCGAAGATCGCACCACGTGCTTCAGCGTCCCAATATGGCGTACCTAGTCCGACGAAAGCGGGTACCATATAAACGCCTTCTGACGATTCGACACGTTCTGCATAATTCTCAGATTGAGGTGCAGAATTAATCATACGTAATCCATCGCGCAACCATTGAATTGCAGAACCTGAAACGAAGATTGAACCTTCAAGCGCGTAGTTAATTTTACCATCTAAACCATACGCAATCGTAGTTAACAGACCACTTTCAGACGTCACCGCTTCTTCACCCGTATTCATTAACATGAAGCCGCCTGTACCGTACGTGTTCTTCACATCGCCACGCTCGAAACAAGCTTGACCGAAGAGTGCTGCTTGTTGGTCGCCTGCGATACCAGCGATAGGTACTTCTTGACCGAAGAAGTGATAGTCAATTGTCTTCGCGTAAATTTCACTTGATTCTTTCACTTCTGGAAGCATTTGTTTCGGAATATCTAAGATGTCTAATAGCTCGTTATCCCACTCGAGATTATGAATATTGTAGATTAATGTACGGCTTGCGTTGGAGTAATCTGTGATGTGCGCTTGACCACCAGACAATTTCCATACGAGCCATGAATCTACTGTACCGAAGAGTAAGTCACCATTCTCAGCTTTCTCACGAGCTCCATCCACTTCGTCAAGAATCCATTTGATCTTCGTTCCAGCGAAGTATGGATCAAGCACAAGACCTGTCTTCTTGTGGAACGTGTCTTCGTAACCTTGATCACGAAGTTCTTGACAAATGCCTTGCGTTTGGCGAGATTGCCATACGACAGCATGATAAATCGGGCGTCCAGTATGTTTATCCCAAATCACTGTCGTTTCACGTTGGTTCGTAATACCAATACCTTCGATTTGATCTGCGCCTACATTGCTTTCAGTGAGCACTTCAGCAAGTACCGCGAGCACAGACGTCCAAATTTCGTTGGCATCGTGTTCAACCCAACCTGATTTTGGGAAGTACTGTTTGAATTCACGTTGTGCTACACCTTTGATCTCTCCATCTTTGTCGAAGAGAATCGCTCTTGAGCTTGTTGTCCCTTGATCTATAGATAAAATGTATTTGTCCATAATCTTAACTCCTTCAGTTTAGTTTCGCCCTTTTGACGCAATGGTTATTAGAAGTTCTTACTACTTAGTTTTCCCGTATATAAACTGATTAATCAATTCGTACGAGCATCAGCATTTTACTAAAAGTAATCTTAATAATTTAAGCATAAAAAATGGATTTATACTTATGCGTTGTCTATACTTTCACGCGACATTTTTAGCGTTATCGTTAATCTATGATAAAAGTTCTCCACATTACATAAGTTTTAGCCCTTTTTACTAAAACGAGATTAGAAAATCACAGCTTAATTAATACTTTCTGCATCTTGACCGACTTTAGATTTATTCATCATTACACCGATCAGTAAAGTCACAATAACGACTACAATACTGATCACTGAAAAGGCATCGAAAGCACCTTTGAAGAATAAACGATAAATCATTGCACCGATCATACCACCAGCAATTGGACCAAGCACAGGTACGATAGCGTAACTCCAATTAGAGTCACCTTTACCTGCGATAGGTAGTATCGCGTGCGCAATACGAGGACCTAAGTCACGAGCTGGGTTAATCGCATAACCTGTTGGACCACCCAAACTCACACCAATCGCGAGGATTAAAGCCCCGACAATCAATGGATTAAGTCCATCTGCAATCTTGTTCATACCGATGTAAAGTAAGCCAAGTGTTAACGCTGCTGTTCCGATAATTTCACTCATAAAGTTAGCGAAATAGTTCTTAATTGCGGGCGCTGTTGAGAACACGCCTAATTTAGCACCTTTATCTTCTGTCGCTTTCCAATGTGGTAAATACATGAGCCATACTAACATTGCTCCGACAATACCACCGAGCATCTGACAGATAATATAGCCAGGTACTTGCGCCCAACTAATCGAACCATCCATCGCGAAAGCAATCGATACGGCTGGGTTTAAATGTGCACCAGAAATATTACCTACTGCATAAGCCCCGAATGATACAGCAAGTCCCCAACCTACTGCGATGACAATCCAATCTGCACCAAAGCCTGCTGTTCTCTTCAAATTGACGTTAGCACACACGCCACCACCGAATAGTGCGAGTATCACTGTCCCTAGAAATTCGGCAAAATAAACACTCATCAAATCCCTCCTGTTGATAAAAAAAGAGAGATTTCTCCATCATAAAGCACTCCCTTAGCCATGCTTTGTCATGCAGAAATCTCCCTATCTCTTCCTAAAATATTAACTTAGTTTATATCTTACACTTCTCATGTAAGCGTTGTCAACAAAAAGTTGAATTGATTCAGATATTATAAATTGAAGCGCGAGCAATCACCAGAGTTGACGATTGCTCGTAGTAATATAATGTGCACCATTATTTACAGCTTCTGTTACTTCTTCAGGTGTATTGATTAAACCACCAGCGATCACAGGTGTTTGGGTCTCTTCTTTAATAATCTTAATCGCTTTCCCAGCAACTCCTGGCAACACTTCAACATAATCCGGCTCAGCTTTCTTAATAAGCTCGATACTTCTTTTTAATGCCTGAGAGTCGAGTATAAAGACACGTAAGATTGTTGTAGTGTTAAGTGATTTCGCTTTCTTTAACACGCGCATTTTAGTAGAGACAATGCCTTTCGGATGATAGTGTTGAATGATATATTCGCAGGCATATTCATCATGACTCATCCCTTTAATTAAATCGATATGCATATACGTTTCAACATGTGCTTTCTTCAATAAATCCATCGTGCTTTTCAAATGACCGACATGCGTATCTAATATAACGCACTCTTTATAGTCAGTTTGAATGAGTTTCTCGAGATCTTTCATCGTTCTGATTGCAGGTAAGATGTTTGGTTTCATTAGACATCCCTCTCATCATGTTAAGTATAAATTAAGTTTATTCAACTCTCAGTCAAATTACAAACTATAACTGATAGTAAAAATATTTAATATTACAGGTTCTTTTAAATTTTTATATCTTATTTAAAAGCCTAGCACTCGAATACGAAATATTATAGCGACTCACTTCCAAGTGTCTTGCGTAAAATCTTGGGTGTAATTTTCTTTTATAGTTCAAACTATTAAAATAATGAACAAACCATTCAGCGACCGGATTCCCAATCGCTAAATGGTTTATTTGCTTAAATCGAATTCATAAGCTAGCGTTCACCAAAAACATCTGCTCGTCACTTCTAGCTAGACGATACGTTTAAATAAACGTTCCAATTCGTAGTTAGAAAAGTTTACGATAATTGGACGACCGTGCGGACAAGTGAACGGATCTTCCGCTTCTCGTAATTGATCAATTAAATCCGCCATCTCACTATTTTTTAAATAATGATTCGCTTTGATAGACTTTTTACAACTCATCATAATTGCTGCTTCTTCACGAATCTTATTGACGTCCACTTTCTGATGTTCTAAGACATATTCAATCATATCTTTGATGATTTCTTCCGCTTCTTGTTGCGGGAACCACACAGGATAGCTATTAACGATATAATCGTGACCACCAAATGGCTCGAGATGGACGCCAACTTTCTCTAACTCATCTTTGTACTGCTCGATAATCATGACATCGTCTTTAGAGAAATGGAAAGTTAAAGGAATAAGTAAATCTTGTACTTCATTCGTCACTTCACCAATTTTATCTCGAAAATACTCGTATTTAATTCTTTCTTGCGCTGCGTGTTGGTCTATCATAAACATGCCATTTTCGTTTTGAGCAATGATATATGTGCCATGTACTTGTCCCACTACTTCAACATACGGAACCCGTCGACTCGGCGTCTTGCTCACTGTACCTTTGATATTGTCTGTATCTTCTTCAAGATATTCAGATGACTCTCCAACATCTGAGTTCTCGAGTTCTGAAAGCACTTCACGTTGTGCCTTCGCATAGTCGTCGGTTGAAGCCGTCTCACTTACCTGACTTTCTGATTCGTCGGATGTCGTTTGATATGCAGAGGCATCATGAGGTGCGGATAGTTCATTGTTTGCATTTGAATTATCTTGTGTCTCTTGCGCATTTTCAGCTTCATTATGAGATGTTAAATCCGAAGTTTTATCTTCATTTGACGCTTGTTGTTTTCGTTCGAAATCTATCTTTTGTTGTTCGAATTGATGGAGTACTTTATTTTTCTTCTCGAATTTAGACATGTCATTTTGCGGAATAAGAATGCGATCTTTAAACGCTTCTCTAATCTTTTCCACAATCAATGAATACAGTTGCTCTTCTTTCGATAAACGAACCTCTAACTTAGTCGGATGCACGTTCACATCTACGAGTATCGGGTCCATCTGGATATTGAGGTAACAAATCGGGTAGCGTCCAATCATCATTAAAGTATGATAACCTTCAAGAATCGCTTTATTCAGTACGAAGTTTTTAATATATCTACCATTGATAAAAATTGAAATATAGTGCTTATTACTTCGTGAATGCTCAGGTTTTGCTACAAAGCCTTCAAGATGATAATCGCTGGTATCGCCCTCGATAGGGACTAAATCTTTGGCGACTTTCATACCGTAAATTTCAGCCATCACTTCATTTGTACGCCCTGATCCATTCGTGCTTATAATTTCTTTTCCATCAGAATACAATGATATTCGCACATCAGGATGGCTCATTGCCATACGGTTAACAATATCTGTTATTTTACCTAATTCAGTATATAAACTTTTAACATATTTCAAACGAGCAGGTGTATTATAGAACAACGATTTCACTGTGATATCTGTCCCACGTTTCGCTTTGGCTGGCTTACGTTCAAGAATACGTCCATTCTCAGCGTAAACCTCTAAGCCTTCAAGACCATCCGTACACGTAATCAGCTGAACTTTCGCAACAGAAGATATACTTGCGAGCGCCTCTCCTCTAAAGCCTAATGTACGAATGTGAAACAAGTCGTCATCTGTGTCTAACTTACTCGTCGCATGACGATGAAAGACTAAATCTACGTCATCCGCTTCAATACCTGTTCCATTATCAACGACACGAATAGATGAAATACCAGATTGCTCTACTTCGATAGTAATTTCGGTTGCTTGCGCATCAAGTGCATTCTCCAATAACTCTTTCACTACGGATCCTGGACGTTCGACCACTTCACCCGCTGCAATCTTATTTGCTAATGAGGTTTGCAGTTCTTTAATTTGTCCCATGCTTTCACCTCTATTTCAATCGGTTTTGTAATTCGCTCAATTTCACTAATGCTTCGACTGGTGTCATCATTGAAATGTTTAAGTGTTTTAATTCTTCTTCGATTTCGCTAGATTCTGCTGGTTCGTCGAAGAGATTAAAGGCCGTTTGTTCGAATTGTGTTGAAGCAGACTGAGCCGCTGAATTGTTCTCTTTATTGTGTTCTGAATGCGGAGTTGATTCATTGTCGTCTTGATTTTTCTCGGACTGCGGAGTTGGTACATTGTCGTATTCATCTTTCTCAGACTGCGATGTCGTTTCATGTACTATATTGGCATCTCTATATGTCGAACTTCCTTCACCGTTCGCTTTCACTGGCGCATTATCCTTTTCAAAGGCATCGAGAATCACTTGCGCGCGGTTGATGACTTCTTCTGGTAAGTCTGCGAGCTTAGCTACTTGAATGCCGTAACTGTCGTCGACTGCTCCGTCTTTAACTTTGTGTAAAAAGATAAGTTCTCCTTGGTATTCATTAGCTGCCACGTGAACATTTTTTAAACACTCAAGTGTCTGATCAAGCGTAGTTAATTCGTGGTAATGTGTCGAGAATAACGTTTTAGCGTGTGACGTTTGCGCAACGTATTCAATCATCGACTGTGCTAATGCTAAACCATCATACGTTGAAGTTCCTCGCCCGATTTCATCGAAGATAATGAGACTATCAGCTGTCGCGTTAGCCAACGCTTTCTGCGCTTCTAGCATTTCTACCATGAACGTACTTTTACCTGAAACTAAATCGTCAGCCGCACCGATACGTGTAAAGATTTGAACGAAAATTGGAAGCACCGCCTCATCACAAGGCACATAAGCACCCATTTGAGCCATGATACTAATGATAGCGACCTGTCTCATATAAGTTGATTTACCAGACATATTCGGCCCAGTAATTAAATAAATGTACTGTGATTCGTCAAGACGACAATCATTTGGCACATAATCATTGCGATCCATCACACGTTCCACGACAGGGTGACGAGAACCCGTTAGCGCTAACGTCTTATCCTCACTAAATGTCGGTCGCACATAATTGTATTTCTGCGCCGTTTCCGCAAAGCTTTGTAAACAATCGAGCTCAGAAATAATCTTCGCTTGTTGTTGTAAACGCTCAGTATAATCTTTAATTCGCTCTCGCAGCTGAGTAAATAATTGATATTCCAACTCTACCGCTTTGTCTTCTGAACCGAGAATTAAATCTTCTTTCTCTTTCAACTCATCCGTGATGAACCGTTCAGCATTGGACAAGGTCTGTTTTCGATGATAACCAAACGCCTGAGGATCGAAACCGCGTAAATTTGCTCTCGTAATTTCAATAAAGTAACCAAAGACTTTATTAAAGCGAATCTTTAATGATTTGATACCTGTACGTTCACGTTCTTTAGCTTGAAGTTCAGCTAACCAAGCTTTACCGTTGCGTGAAACTTCAAGATATTCGTCGAGTTGTTCGTGGAAGCCAGATTTAAACAACCCACCTTCTTTCACAGAAATCGGTGGTTCTTCAACGAGACTTTGTTCTAGCAAGTCTAGCAAGTCATCGAGCGGTTCTAGCGCTTCAAATTGGGCTGTAGCTTGTGTATCTAATTGAGTGAGTAATGTCTTGATATGTGGGATTTCTGAGATGGAATGTTTAAGTTGAATTAAATCACGGGCATTGACATTTCCATAACTCACTCGTCCCACGAGACGTTCAATATCATAAACTTGATTGAGATATTCTCGTAGCGTATCACGTTCGATAAAGTGGTCAATAAATTGTTCCACGACATCTAGACGTTGTTGAATTTGTTGTCGTTGAATGAGAGGTCGATCAATCCACTGCTTTAAACGACGTGCTCCCATCGGCGTTTTCGTTTGATCCATGAGCCATAGCAACGTACCCTTTTTCGATTTCAAACGGATGCTTTCTGTAAGTTCGAGATTGCGTTTTGCATAATAGTCCATTTTCATAAAATCAACCGCTTCATATTGATGCACTTCTTCAATATGTGAAAGATCCCGTTTTTGCGTATGATGAATGTAATCGAGCAGTAACTGTGTCACTGCATGCATATTCGCGTCTTTGAGCGTGTTGACCTCGTATGGTACGTCGGAAATAGTATCCACGACTGTGATTGTCTCAGTCGTCATATTAATTTGACGTTGTAAATGTTCAGAGATAGCACGATCTACCACAATTTCATTCGGATTAATGGTTGTAATTTCGTTGATTAATGTTGATTCATCTTCAAAGTGTGTGACCTGCAATTCACCAGTTGAAACGTCACAGTACGCGAGCGCATATGTTTTACCGTCGTGTCGATAGCTTAAGATGTAATTGTTCTGTTTCTCATCGACCCCACCGTGTTCCATGACAGTACCTGGTGTCACGATACGCACGACTTCGCGCTTAACCATCCCTTTCGTTTGTCGCGGATCTTCCATTTGTTCACAAATCGCAATCTTATACCCATGATTAATGAGGGTTTCGATGTAACTATCTGCGGAATGATATGGAACGCCACACATAGGGATAGGATCGTCCTTTTTCGCGTCTCTTTTAGTTAACGTGATTTCAAGCACACGTGACGCTTCTTTCGCATCCTCGAAGAACATTTCATAGAAATCTCCGAGTCGGAAGAATAATAAACAATCTTGGTATTCAGATTTAATTTTTAAGTATTGTTGCATCATTGGCGTTACTTTAGCCATGCATTTCACGTTCCTTTTTCTATGTCATTATGGTTAGTTGAGTTCTTTGTCATCTTATTTTATTAAAATGTTTAGCTCTTAAATTTTAACATATCCTACATCAGTGCGCCGACAAATCACACGAATTATATAATTATTTTATCTAAAGTGTTTAAAGAAAGAAAC
>NZ_PPRN01000068.1 GCF_002902685.1 Staphylococcus pettenkoferi
ATTTCATACTTTCGCCTCGCATGTCTTATAAGAAAATTAAAGAATAGATTTATTTTAGCATACTTTGAAGTAGAGGAGTAGAGACCTAAGAGGAAAATTTTTTACGTAGAATTAATAATCAGGAGAGAAATGGAATAAACTGAAGTAATAAAAAAAGAGCAGGACTAAAAACCTTTATAGATTAAAGTCCTGCTCTTATACTCATTTATTTATTATGTTCATCAACTAATCGACGTGTGATAAGGTCTGTCAATGCTTTACTTCCCTCGTATTCTAAATGAATACCATCGTAAGCGAAATAGTCTTTATGGCCTTCTGATTCTTTATACCAATCAATCACATGAACATTTTTATGTTTTTTCTCAGCTTTATGCATTTCTTTATTCACATGATCTTGGTAATCTCTTGCTACTCTGACAGTGACGAGATAAATATTCGCGTCATTAAAGTTTTTAATTAATTCTTCTAATTGATCTTTAGTAAAGTCACCATTCGTACCGAGTTCAAGCACTACATCTTTATCTTTGTTAGTGTAATCTTGATATTTATCTGTCGCTAAAGCATTGGCTTCAGTTAATTGGCGCCCTACCTTACCATCAATTGTCGCATTAGGCACTTTATCTTGGAAGACTTTTCCGATATCCACCATGACTGAGTCACCTACGAGTAACGGTTCTAAATCCTTAGGTTCAGTCTTATCTTGCCCATCCTCTGAACCTTTCTGATTATCTTTGTCTTGATTGTCATCTTTTTTATCGTCTGAAGCTTTTTTATCAGAATCAGAAGATTTTTTAGGCGAATTAAATGACGTTTGTTTCTTCTCTTCATGAGATTTAGCCCAACTATCAAAGTTACCGTTGTACAGTAAAATAGTTGGAATAATTAAAATCACTAATAAGCTTAATCTACCAAATTTCTTGAATTTAGCCGGCATAAATGAAAATGCCTTAAAGCCTTTTTTACGAATAGGTCGTTCAATGTAGTGATATGATAGCTCAGTTAACGCTAACATGAGTACAATATCAATAATATAAGCATAAAATGGAAGTTGACCTGCTACGAAATGTTTATGTACAAATACGATGACAGGATAATGCCATAAATATAAACTGTAAGACCTTTTACCTAAATATACGAAAAACGGGTTGCCCATTAATTTAGCAAACATACCACTTGGATGTACGGAACTTGCGATAACGAATAAAGTCATAAATGAAATCGCATAAAAACCACCATTATACAGCCATTTATCTTCAGAATTAAGGACAATAAGTAAGCAAACTAATACGAGTCCCCCTACAATTCCAATCGTATCAATTAACAGTTTCAATTTAACCGAAATCTTCTTCTTTAGACTAAAAGGTGGCCACATAAACGCTAATAGCGCACCTAATAATAGGGTCTGAAGACGTGTATCTGTACCAAAATAAACTCTTGACGTATCATGTCCTGATAAATTTAGGAAAATCATCAGTTCGAGCGATACTAACGACACGAAAAATAAGATAATAAACGTGATCTTCTTATTTGTAAATTTCAAAAGTAAAAATAAGAAGATAGGATAAATCAAATAGAATTGTTCTTCAATCGCTAGTGACCATAAATGCTTTAATGGTGCAATTTGGAATTGATCAAAGTAATCTACGTTTTGGAAGATATACCACCAATTCGATACGTAGAAGAACGCTGCAATGATATCTTTCTTTATATCAAAAATAATCTTTGGTTCAAAAATGACGGTATATAATAAGACAATTCCTAGTAAAAATAACAAGGCGGGGATGAGTCTTTTTATACGTCGCTTCCAGAATTCGAATAAATCAATCGTGCCATCTCTGTAAAATTCGGCTACTAACAACGCTGTAATGAGATAACCGGATATAACGAAGAAAGTATCCACTCCGAGAAAACCACCAGGTAACCATTGCGCATTTAAATGAAATATAATGATAGCGATTACAGCAACAGCTCTAAAGCCATCTAATCCTGGCATGTACCTCGGTTTTAAGTACTTATTCACTCTCTTAAAATCATTATCATTCATTAATATTCCACCCCTATTATGTATCTGACATCAAGTATCATTCTGTCTATAAGTACTTTAAATTGATTTTTAGCTCTTTCTAGTAGATCTAATTTTATTAAATTTTTTAAATGGTTACGTTTTTTCTCCGAGGTGCCAATTGCACTTAACAATATTCATTTTCACTGTAAAACATAGTTTTTCAATTCATTTCGTAAGTAATATAGTAAATTATACAACGGAATAATTACTCTAAAAAATTAATTTTACCTAATAGATATCCCTCGCTTTCCCAAATATTGTAGTTAATTTCAATAAAATAAGTTTTTAGCAAACAGATTTAATAACAATCACCTTATATATACTATTACATTCACATACATAATTCAATATAATATTAGAATATGTCTAGTAATTTGAAATATCTATTTAATTT
>NZ_PPRN01000069.1 GCF_002902685.1 Staphylococcus pettenkoferi
CGTAAGTGAATATAAAAAACGCACCAAACAACATAATAAAGTTGCTTAGTGCGTTTGACCCTCACCAACCGTTATTGACAAGGAGCCTATTAAATATGGCCGGTTAAACTTAAAAAGTATTAAATTTTCAATGTTATGACTCTCGCTTGCTGATGGGACCACACTCAACTAATTCTTTTCGCTCAAAGAGCTCAAAGAATGGATTTTCGTTGTGGTCTTAAATCCATCTAGCGTCTTGAGTCGACATTGAAAATGGAATTATAATTCATTTTTTTAGTTATTTTCATCTACCTCATATACTATTTTAAATAAACTAGAATGAATATCAAAAGATGACTCCAACGACGGGGGAGGATTTGAACCGTCGTTGGAGTTGAGAGATTATCTAGGCTTGAATACCACCATATCGTACGTCATGTATTAGGAGGGTACGTACGATATGGGACTATTCACCTCATTGAAGAGGTTCATAGCCCGGAATGTTATTACCTTAGGAGAATTATTGACTTAACGTAGCACCTGTTAAAGGGGAGCGGTGTCTACGTTAAGTGGCTGTCAAAGGGGTATTTGACTTATAGTACCATTGCTCCCGCCAACTTTCAGGGTGGAGACTGCAGTTAGCCGGAACAAGGTAATTGTATAGCCATCTGCTCAGATCACTACGACTAATAACTTGGCAAGCAGTAGGAGGATATGACTGCCTGCGATTCATCTCTGACTAGTGATTACGATTCTAAAGTGATTCAACCCACTTTACACTTATGTGTAGCCTTATTTCATACTCTTGTGTACTGTGTCGATGTTTGATTTCATCATATTGTAATAAGAGTCACCATCTGTTCCTTTCTTGCCGATAGAGTCTGTATAAACTTTACCGTAAATATCTTTATCTGTTTCTTCGCTAAGACTCTTCATACTCTTCTCATCTACACTTGTTTCGACGAGTAAGTTCTTCACATCGTTGTCTTTAACGAAATGAATGGCTTGTTTCATTTGAGAAGGTGTTCCTTGTTTTTCAGTATTGATTTCCCAAATATAACCGGCATTGATGTCATATTCTTGCGCGAAGTATTTAAAGGCACCTTCACTCGTAATCATCGTGCGTTGATCTTTCGGTATATCTTTAAATTTATTGTGACTCTCTTTGTTGAGCTTATCTAATTTCTCTTTATATTTGTCGCCTTTATCTTGGTACGTCGATTTGTGGTCTTTATCATATTTCTCTAATGCATTTTGAATACTTGTTACATATTTAATACCGTTGGATAGGCTGAGCCAAGCGTGTGGGTCACGGTTTGAATCGATGTGCTTAGCACCTTTTAAATAATTCGGTTTCACTTTGTCAGAAACAGAGACGACGGAGTCATCTTTTTCAGATTTGCCTGCTTGATCTAAAGCCTTTTTAAACCAACCATTACCTGTCTCTAAGTTCAGACCGTTATAGAGAATAACGTCCGCATCAGTTAAAGCTTTGATATCTTTCGGTTTCACTTCGTACTCGTGTGGGTCTTGACCAATCGGTACGATACTGTGAACCTCGACATTGTCGCCGCCCACTTCTTTCGTCATATCGTACAGGATAGAGTTAGTAGTGACGACTTTGAGTTTATGCTTGCTGTCGTGATGTTGATCCCCTGAACTATTGTTTCCACATGCAGCTAGGAATAAGACTGCTATGAGTAAAAATGTAATAATCTTTCTCATGATACGCTTCCTTTCTTCATTGGTAAATTCAACTTATGGAGCGCGAAGACGACGAGATAAATAATAAATGCACAGATAACGATCGTCGCGCCACTTGGAATGTTGTATATATAACTGAAATAGAGTCCTACGATTGAACTAATGATACTGATTATGCTTGCCACAATCATCATCGTGTGTAGCTTTTTACAAATTAAAAAAGCAGTTGAAGCGGGTGTAATCAGTAATGCTACAACTAGGATAATCCCTACAGTTTGGATACTTGCTACCGTAACTAATGAAAGTAATAGCATCACGAAATAATGAATAAATGTCGTATTGAGACCGCTCATGCGGCTAAATGTCGCATCGAACGTTGAAATCTTCAATGGACGGTAGAAGATGATGATAAGCGCAAGTACGACTAAGCTGACGATGAGTGTTGACCAGAATGTCGCATGTGTGACGGCGAGCAGATTACCGAATAAGATGTGGTACAAATCTGTCGCGCTATGTATCAAGCTAATGATGATCACACCGCTGGCTAAGAATGCTGTAAAGCTAATACCAATTGCTGCATCGGCTTTCGTCTTACTCTTATCAGAGATTAAGCCGATGAAACCACTGGCTAGCATCCCTGTGATCAGTGCGCCGACAAACATTGGAATTTGGAAGACGAATGAGAGTGCAACACCGGGTAAGACGGCGTGACTCATTGCATCTCCCATCAGTGACAATCCGCGTAGGACGATGATACTGCCTACTGTGCCACAAACGATACCTACCACCATGGACATAATCAGTGCACGGTTGAGGAATTGATAATCAAACAAATGTTGAATGAAATCCACGAGTATACTCCTTTCTTATCCGACTTGATTGAGAAATACATCATTGAGTATTTCAGGTTGTGTCGCTTGTTTACTTTCGCCAAAATAGCGTAAATTCTTGTTCAGTAACATGACTCTGTCGAAATAGTCCTCAGCTTTAGATAGGTCGTGATGGACGATCAAGACGAGTTTGTTCTGTAATTTGAGCTGACGAATCTTACGAATGATGAGTTGCTCACTGTGGAAGTCAATTCCCACGAAAGGTTCGTCTAAGAGATAAAGCGAACTGTCTGACATGAGTGCACGTGCGATAAGTACACGTTGTAATTGCCCACCACTGAGTTGTGACAATTGTCGCTTTCTCAATGTCTCAATTTCCAGTTCTTCTAATAGAGTATTTAACTTCGCTTTCACTTTAGGCGTCACCCATTTGAACCAGCCTAAATCTTGATAAGCGCCTGATACTACAACTTCTTCTACATTAATAGGGAAGTCTAAATCAATGTGTGCTTTTTGTGGTATGTAAGTGATATTCTTCAGTTGTTCTGTTGTTGGCTTGTCGTTCATCTTACTGTGACCAGAAGCCTTGAATTCTCCAATCATAGATTTGATGAGTGAAGATTTGCCTGCTCCGTTAGGCCCCATAATACCGATGATTTCACCATGCAACGGTATTTCAAAGTTAATATTTTGAAGCACATGTTTATTCCCTAAATTCAAATTCAAGTTCTTTACTTCAAGCATATTTAACTCCCTTAATAAAATTTTTAGGTTAACCTAATTTATTTCATAATATACTACGAACTTTTAGCGTGTCAAGTTATTTCGTGATACAATAAGGTGAACACATTGAGAGGTGAAAGCATGCTAACTGAAGAGAAAGAGGACTACTTGAAAGCCATCTTAACGCATCATGGAGACACTGAATATGTGACAAATAAGGTGCTATCGCAGTATTTAAATATCAAACCACCTTCAGTCAGTGAAATGTTAAATCGATTAGAAAAATCAAATTATGTCGAAACAAAGCCGTACAAAGGTGTACGTCTGACTGATTCGGGATTAACGTATACATTAGATATCATCAAACGTCATCGTTTAATCGAATTATTTTTAATCAAAGTGTTGGATTATAATTGGGAAGAAGTGCATCAAGAAGCGGAAATTCTAGAACATCGCGTGTCTCATCTATTTGTGGAACGTTTAGACAAAGTGCTCGACTATCCTAAGACATGTCCACACGGTGGCGTGATTCCACGCGATAATCAATATAAAGAGATTTATACGAAGAATTTAATCGAGTTTGATGAAGGTTCTGTAGTGACGATTGAGAGAGTGAGAGATCGCACAGAATTACTCATCTATCTTTCTAGTAAGGAGATTTCTATTGGAGATACGATTACGATTGAAAGTAAGGATGATACCAATAATGTGATTATCATTAGTAAAGGAGATATTTCTACTATCTTAAGCTATGATAATGCAAAGCATATTTATGTAGAAGAATAAAGCAGGTTACGAGACTGGGCAATTAAGCGCAGATTTAATCTCGTAGCCTGCTTGTTTAAGGTGGAAGATTTGCTAAGTGATAGTTAAACTATTCCACAACGTATAAAGTGTATAAAGATTAATGACAATCCATAGTGCACTGAAACCTATGACGGGTAAATGTGTAAGATCGCGCAATGCACTGCCATCCCATTCCGTGATACGTGGATTAAAGGTTAAACGTAGTATAGTCCATGATGATTGAACCACTTCACCGAGTAGCACGCCAAGAATGTAGTGAATAACCACACTGATAAGCTGGCTAGTAAGTAAATCTTGATGGTATTGAAAGATGAAATATAATAATCCAGCCAGTATAATGAGGATGATAAGTGGCATCACTTTTCTTGAAGTTAAGATCAGAAAGTAGATAAAGATTAGAATATACGCACCTATGAACAAACTCGCGTAGTTATGTTGCATCGTCAGTACGCCAATATATAGCATAAGAGGTGGCATGATGTAGCCGCCAAGCGTCGTGATGATTTGGCTCAAGCGTGAGGCTGAACTTGTTATTGCATAGCCTTGTTGCAAGGTTTGTTCACGTTCAGTAGGCGAAACGACGATGACGAGGTCTTTGGCACGACCACTACTGATTTTATTAAAAAGAATATGCCCGAACTCATGCGTTAGCACAGGAATATAATTGAGACATACATCGACGAATCGGAGTACTGAATGGGCGCGAAATTGATGTGCCAAGATATAACATATAGCGATGCCGATGAGCATATAAAGTTGTAAATCGATGTGGCTCGTAAGTAGAGCATTAAGTTGTTGCATCATTTGACCCTTTCATTGTATAAAATACATAACTCTATTATATGCTATTTATAATCAAATGACATTGCGACTTTGGTAGGATGACGTAAAGGTACCATTCAAGTTTGAATGAAAAGGAAATTTCATTTGAAACGAGATTATAATCTTAAGCAGGCTTTAAGGAGATACAAATATGATGAATCGTAATCAAGACCCACGCGTCAACGTGTTGGGATTACACTTTGATAATGTGACCATGACACAAATGAAAGAGAATATCATGCATTTTATGAGTAATAACAACAAGGATAACCTCTTCATCGTTACTGCCAATCCAGAAATTGCAAACTATGCGACGCAGCATTCTGACTATCAACAGCTCATTAATCTTGCAGATTACGTGGTGCCAGATGGTACGGGCATCGTGATGGGTGCAAAGATGTTGAAGACGCCGTTGCAAGAGCGTGTACCTGGAATCGAGTTAATGGAAACGTGTATTCAAATTGCTAATGAGAAGCAACAGCGGGTATATTTGCTTGGTTCGAAACCTGAGATTGTAGACTTAGCTGAGCAGCAATTGCAAGCCCAATACCCATATGTGAACTTTGCCTCTCATCATGGTTATATCGATGTTCATGACCAAAGCATCGCTGGCGAGATTGCCGCATTTGACCCCGACTATTTATTCGTAGGGATGGGGTACCCGCGTCAGGAAGAGTGGCTTCAGCGGTACGCTCAACATTTTACACATACAGTGATGATGGGGGTCGGGGGTTCGCTTGAAGTGTTTAGCGGTACGAAGAAGCGGGCACCGAAGCTCTTTCGCAAGCTCAATTTGGAATGGGTGTATCGTCTGTTGATTGATTGGAAACGGATTGGTCGTGTTAAAAATGTTCCAATCTTTCTGTATAAAGTAATGAAGCAGAAAATAGGGCGGAAGTAAGCGTCTTATATAGAGGAAGTTTCTAACATGGAAATCATCGTACTGTTCAACATATGAAAAATATACGTAAGTAATAATAAAGACAGAAAAGCCGTTCCACATCGATGATGGAACGGCTTTTTGAGGATGGATATCTTATCTTTATCTATTTTTATGTTAAGGCGATGAAATATGTCCCGATATAGTTCATCGCCTTAATATTATGATTCAAAGGGGAAAGGATAGGTGAACTTGTATTTAATATGAGCTGCTCTCATATTTGTTTTAGGTCAAAGGTTATATTTAACTGAAACTAACGAATCAGTGTCTCATTTCATCTTAGTTATTTTTAGCATTGTAACTTGCGCTAGAGATACGACCGCCAGAAACAATCACGTCTTTGTCTTGGAAAGGTTGCTCATTGAAGAAGCGGTTTAAGATGTCTTTCACACCGTCTTCAATGCGTTTTTGAGCCTCTAAAGTCATACCGGAATAGTGTACTGTCATAGCGTTACGAGGCATCGTTCTCCATGGATGATCTGCTGGTGCAGGTTGTGGATACCACACGTCGCCAGCATAACCTTGAATGTGTTTATCTTCGAGCGCTTTCACAAGTGCGTCTGTATTCACAATTTTACCTCTCGCAGTGTTAACTAAGAAACTGCCATCTTTCATCTTAGCTAAGACATCGCTGTCGAAGAGGTTATCTGTCTCAGGTGTAAGTGGTGCATGGATAGTAATGGCGTCACTTGTCTTCACGAGCTCGTCGAATTTCACAAATTTAGAATGTTCGTTGTCTTTCTGATTGATTGGATCATAGTGTTGAATCGTTACATTGAAAGGTGCAAGACGTTCAGCTACGAGTTGACCGATACGGCCGAAACCGAAGATACCGATTGTCTTGTGTTGAAGTTCGTAAGCATCGTTGCCGACTTGAGATAGGTTCCATCCGCCTTCTTTAGATTGACGGTGACCTTCTTCATAGTTACGGAGTAAGATGAGTAAGTCCATCACAGCATGTTCAGCGACACTCACGGTATTGCTTCCTGTCACTTCAACTACACTTACATTGTGTTGGCTCGCTGCATCTAAGTCCACGTGGTCAGAGCCTACACCTGCTGTGATTGCGAGTTTCAAGTTAGGTGCTTTCTCAATGCGTTTTTTCGTCATATAAGCAGGGTAGAATGGCGCGCTAATTACGACTTCCATATCTTCGAGATGTTTATCTAAATCTTCTTTACCATCTTTCAAGATAACGAGTTCATGTCCTTTGTCTTGTAAAAATGATTTCAAACCAATTGCTTTATCTGTGTTGAGTAATTGATTGTCTTGTCCTTCTACAGCTTCAGGGAATAATGCTACGATTTTTATAGTATAAACACTCCTAGTAAAATGATGATTTGGCGTGAATGCAAAAGCTACGGTTGAGCGTCAATATAGTTTTCTGCAAACCCAAAAAGTACCTGGACTAATTTGGTATACCACCTCCTTGAATGGGTTAGAGTTAAATCGACTCTTATCAAAGAGGGAGTAGCCAAACAGCACCAGGTACTTTGTAACCAATCCCTATACTATACAGTTGTATGAAATTCTCTATCTATTTATATTGCGCATCGCTCTTATAGCGATAACGAATTATTCTTCAATATTGCGATCAAAGACGAAGATGGATACGACTTCGTCATCTTGTAAATTAACGTCTGTGAAGAGTTTTAAGAATTTAGCACCGACGAGTTCCTCCATCTCAACGGGAGGATTATCGCGATACAAATCCTTTACTTCTTCAGTACGTCCATCCTTCAGCATACGACGGTAAGCATCGTTTCTCAAATAAAATGTTTCAACTTTGCTTAAGCTACCTGTCATATGCACGATTGCCCAATTGTCTTTAAAGAAGACTGAAATATGTTCAGGCCCTTTGCCAATATGCGCTTTACGATATTTGCGCACGAGGTTAGCGAATGTCTGAGCTTTGCTTGCAGCGATAAAGCATCACCTCGTTGTGTAAAATATAGAGCGTGATATAAATGAGAAACATTCTCAAATACGACTCAATTATTATAATAATACGTTAGTATGAAAAAGGAAAGTATTTTGTTCACAAAGTTGAAGAAATTGGGTAGGAATTGTGGGTTTAGTTTAAGGGAGAAGAGGGTTGTAAATGAGGCTTTTTGTATGATGAATTGTCAATTTAAGCGCAACACTTCTAAATTTAAAATTTCATATGGAGTGTCCCAATTAAGACACTTTCTAGGTCTATGATT
>NZ_PPRN01000007.1 GCF_002902685.1 Staphylococcus pettenkoferi
CTCTATGAATGATTTCCAACCATTCTGAGGGAACCTTTGAGCGCCTCCGTTACCTTTTGGGAGGCGACCGCCCCAGTCAAACTGCCCACCTGACACTGTCTCCCACCACGATCAGTGGTGCGGGTTAGAAATCCAACACAGCGAGGGTAGTATCCCACCAACGCCTCCACGTAAGCTAGCGCTCACGTTTCTAAGGCTCCTACCTATCCTGTACAAGCTGTGCCGAATTTCAATATCAGGCTACAGTAAAGCTCCACGGGGTCTTTCCGTCCTGTCGCGGGTAACCTGCATCTTCACAGGTACTATGATTTCACCGAGTCTCTCGTTGAGACAGTGCCCAAATCGTTACGCCTTTCGTGCGGGTCGGAACTTACCCGACAAGGAATTTCGCTACCTTAGGACCGTTATAGTTACGGCCGCCGTTTACTGGGGCTTCGATTCGTGGCTTCGCAGAAGCTAACCACTCCTCTTAACCTTCCAGCACCGGGCAGGCGTCAGCCCCTATACATCACCTTACGGTTTAGCAGAGACCTGTGTTTTTGATAAACAGTCGCTTGGGCCTATTCACTGCGGCTCTCCGGAGCGTACACCCCAGAGAGCACCCCTTCTCCCGAAGTTACGGGGTCATTTTGCCGAGTTCCTTAACGAGAGTTCGCTCGCTCACCTTAGAATTCTCATCTTGACTACCTGTGTCGGTTTGCGGTACGGGCACCCCTTTTCTAGTTAGAGACTTTTCTCGGCAGTGTGAAATCAGCGACTCAGGGGAACAATTCCCCCTCCTCATCACAGCTCAGCCTGACGAGTGCCGGATTTGCCTAACACTCAGCCTTACTGCTTGAACGTACATCCAATCGCACGCTTCGCCTATCCTACTGCGTCCTCCCATCGCTTAAAACGAAAGTGGGTGGTACAGGAATATCAACCTGTTATCCATCGCCTACGCCTATCGGCCTCAGCTTAGGACCCGACTAACCCAGAGCGGACGAGCCTTCCTCTGGAAACCTTAGTCAATCGGTGGACGGGATTCTCACCCGTCTTTCGCTACTCACACCGGCATTCTCACTTCTAAGCGCTCCACATGTCCTTGCGATCATGCTTCAACGCCCTTAGAACGCTCTCCTGCCATTGTCCGAAGGACAATCCACAGCTTCGGTAATATGTTTAGCCCCGGTACATTTTCGGCGCAGCGTCACTCGACTAGTGAGCTATTACGCACTCTTTAAATGATGGCTGCTTCTAAGCCAACATCCTAGTTGTCTGGGCAACGCCACATCCTTTTCCACTTAACATATATTTTGGGACCTTAGCTGGTGGTCTGGGCTGTTTCCCTTTCGAACATGAACCTTATCGCCCACGTTCTGACTCCCAAGTTAAATTGATTGGCATTCGGAGTTTGTCTGAATTCGGTAACCCGAGAGGGGCCCCTCGTCCAAACAGTGCTCTACCTCCAATAATCATCACTTGAGGCTAGCCCTAAAGCTATTTCGGAGAGAACCAGCTATCTCCAAGTTCGATTGGAATTTCTCCGCTACCCACAGTTCATCCGCTCACTTTTCAACGTAAGTCGGTTCGGTCCTCCATTCAGTGTTACCTGAACTTCAACCTGACCATGGGTAGATCACCTGGTTTCGGGTCTACGACCAAATACTCATTCGCCCTATTCAGACTCGCTTTCGCTACGGCTCCACATTCGCTGCTTAACCTTGCATCAGATCGTAACTCGCCGGTTCATTCTACAAAAGGCACGCCATCACCCATTAACGGGCTCTGACTACTTGTAAGCACACGGTTTCAAGTTCTTTTTCACTCCCCTTCCGGGGTACTTTTCACCTTTCCCTCACGGTACTGGTTCACTATCGGTCACTAGAGAGTATTTAGCCTTAGGAGATGGTCCTCCTAGATTCCGACGGAATTTCACGTGCTCCGTCGTACTCAGGATCCACTCAAGAGTGTATTCATTTTCGACTACAGGATTATTACCTTCTTTGATGTAGCTTTCCAACTACTTCGTCTAACAAATACATTTGTAACTCCGTATAGAGTGTCCTACAACCCCAATGAGCAAGCTCATTGGTTTGGGCTCTTCCCGTTTCGCTCGCCGCTACTCAGGGAATCGAATTTTCTTTCTCTTCCTCCGGGTACTAAGATGTTTCAGTTCTCCGGGTCTACCTTCTGACATGTTATGAATTCACATGTCGATAACACGACATAACTCGTGTTGGGTTCCCCCATTCGGAAATCTCTGGATCATAGCTTACTTACAGCTCCCCAAAGCATATCGTCGTTAGTAACGTCCTTCATCGGCTTCTAGTGCCAAGGCATTCACCGTGCGCCCTTAATAACTTAATCT
>NZ_PPRN01000070.1 GCF_002902685.1 Staphylococcus pettenkoferi
AAACTATACTTTTCTATATCTTACACGCAGAGAGTAACCCTTGTCTATATAATTTATACAAAAACTTTAAATTGCTATCCATTGTTAAAAAATGTGGAAATTTATTTCTTATTTTTAAACTTTGCAATCAAGGTTCCTATGCCTACTAGTATGAGAGAAGTGATAATCCAACTGACTATAGTAATAATAACAATTTCTCTTCTTTCCTCTGTTGCTATTAGAATAAAATTTATTTCGGACTTATTAAATTATAATCAATAATCATTTCAAACCATTAAAAAAACCAAGTAAGCGATAATTGCTCACTTGGTTAATCAAAAACTCTTTTCATTTAGATTTATATTTCGTTTCCTTTCTCATCATATTTAGTAACATCACCATTTCCATCTACTTTATATGACCCACGTAAGGTGCCAGCTTTATCAGTATAAGAGAAGCCCCAACTACCATCTTCAGTTTTCTCAGGTTCTTTATAAGTATATTTATCTATATTGAGTTTATGTCCTTCATAATCTTCTACTTTATCAATTACATTATCACGGGTTACTTTACTTTCTCCCTTACTGCTTGATGAAGATGTTTGTGAACCAGAATCAGCCTCATCATCTTCGTCAAATTGTTTAGCTAAAACCTTTACATCTGGATCAGATGAGCTAACTAATTTATATACTTTACCATTATTTAAAATGCGTTCCGATTCACTTTTACTATAATCATCCTCCATCCAACGTTTATCTTGGAAATGACTAGGAACGGAGTACACGGTAATAGTACCATCATTGTTATTTGTGTAATACACTTGTCCCGCCGCAGTTACATCAGCAGATAAAAATTGCATACCATCAGGAAACTTAGCAGTAGCATTTTTATTATATGGATTTAAAGGCTCTTCAGAAACATCTTTATGAGAAAGTCCTGATACATTTGAATTCTTAATAACACTCATCCAAACTTGCGCATAAAATTCAGGGGTTTGAGTATTATTAGTATCTTCAGTTTGTTGTTGATTATTATCGGCTATATTAATCTTCTTCGCTACTTTATCTATATTTTTCTTTTCATTATATTTTGCCTCTAAATTTTTTATATGTAGTACTTTACCTTGTTGTTTAGCTTCATCGTAAGTAACCTTACTTTGAGAACCAAAAAGAATAATTTCTTTGTCACTCACACCAATAAGTGAAACACTATCAGGCTTAGATGGGTTAGTTTTATAAAACGTAACGTTGTCAGGAGTATTAGTAACAGAGCTAGAATCTTTTGTTAAAGTGAGATTAGAAACAGACTTCGTGTTATCACTGTTACCAATTTGAGGAGCGTCATACTCCCCATCTAACAATTCTTTCGCTGTAATAGAATACTTATCTGCTCCTGGTTCAAACAACGCCATCGCAATATGTTGTTTTTTATCAAATTTCTGTTCTTGATGTTTTGAAATATGAGATTTTGAATTGTCATCCTTAGATTTCGATGAATGATTTTTAGATGTTGAACCATTATCTTTATGAGATTTCTTATCTTCTGTTTTATGTGATGTTTCCTTTTTATCCTTATGATGTTTAGAATCATCATCGCCTTGGTTACATGCACCTAGTAGCAAAGTACTTCCTAGTAATGCACTAATTAAATATCTCTTTTTCATAAAAGCGTCTCCTTCATATTAAAGTTTAACTTGATGCTTAAATTATACTTTTCTAGAGAGACACTATATGTCCAATTGACTACCAATTCTACTGCCCTTTCATTCATTAAATTATTTCCTTTTCTACCTCAAAACAACGAAAACCCTGATGCTCTTAGTACCCAGCCTCTTGCCTACAAATTACTTTTCACTATTCTTTTTAAGAAGGTAGTTTAGATGTATTTTTCGAGCTATCATGATTAATAACGGTAAACTTAATATGAATAACGAGATATACATTTTAAAAGTCATAGTTGCTTATCTCCTTTAATTTATATATAGTTTAAGTGTAGAGAGGAGTCCTTAGGCTCCAGATACTACTTTTCTTGGTTATCTTTTTTGGTCGTTAGATAACCTAGATGCCAAATTCTAAGTTGTCTTATTAATGCTGGAATCATCATTATCTTAATTGTTAATGGTGATTTCAGCTTTTTTTGTATCAAGTGGTTTGTAATGGCCTACCTCTGATCACTTTAAATGAGTATACTTTTAACATTTATTATATAGTCAATAGTAAACGTTTATGCATACTTGATATGACCTCTTCTTCTAATAAATAAAAACAACAAAAACCCTGATGCCTCTAGGACACCAGGGTTCGCATTCATCATTATATGAAGTTGGATTAACCAATTGAGCCTTCCATTTCGAATTTGATAAGACGGTTCATTTCAACCGCATATTCCATTGGAAGTTCTTTAGTGAATGGTTCGATGAAGCCCATTACGATCATTTCAGTAGCTTCTTCTTCTGAAATACCGCGGCTCATCAAGTAGAATAATTGTTCTTCTGATACTTTAGATACTTTCGCTTCGTGTTCTAATGAGATGTTGTCGTTGAACACTTCATTGTAAGGGATAGTATCTGAAGTAGACTCGTTATCTAGGATTAATGTGTCACATTCGATGTTTGAACGTGCACCTTTCGCTTTACGTCCGAAGTGAACGATACCGCGATAGATAACTTTACCACCATTTTTAGAAATAGATTTAGAAACGATAGTTGAAGACGTATCTGGTGCTTTGTGAATCATCTTCGCACCTGCGTCTTGTACTTGTCCTTTACCTGCAAAGGCGATAGACAATGTACTACCTTTGGCACCACGACCGTTAAGCACACAGTTAGGATATTTCATTGTTAACTTAGAACCTAAGTTACCGTCTACCCATTCCATGTTACCGTTCTCGTGAACCATTGTACGTTTAGTTACTAAGTTATAAACGTTGTTAGCCCAGTTTTGGATTGTAGTATAACGTACGTGTGCATCTTTGTGTACGATGATTTCAACTACTGCTGAGTGTAGTGAGCTTGTAGTGTAAACTGGAGCTGTACAACCTTCAACGTAGTTTACTGAAGCGCCTTCATCAGCAATGATCAATGTACGTTCGAATTGACCCATGTTCTCAGAGTTAATACGGAAGTACGCTTGTAATGGTGTGTCTAATTTCACGTTTTTAGGAACGTAAATAAATGAGCCACCTGACCATACTGCTGAGTTTAATGCTGCGAATTTGTTGTCAGCAGCTGGCACTACTGATGCGAAGTATTCTTTGAATAAATCTTCGTGTTCTTTAAGCGCAGTATCTGTATCTTTGAAGATGATACCTTTCTCTTCTAGTTCTTTCTCCATGTTGTGGTAAACAACTTCTGATTCATATTGTGCAGATACACCTGCTAAATATTTCTGTTCTGCTTCAGGGATACCTAATTTATCAAATGTACGTTTGATTTCAGCTGGTACCTCGTCCCATGAACGTTGTGTACGTTCTGATGGTTTAACGTAGTACGTAATGTCATCGAAATCAAGTTCTGATAAATCGCCACCCCATTGTGGCATTGGCATCTTGTAGAACTGTTTCAATGCTTTAAGTCGGAAGTTAAGCATCCATTCAGGTTCTTTTTTCATATTTGAAATTTCTTTAACGACATTTTCAGTTAGACCACGTTCTGATCTAAAGATAGAAACGTCTTTCTCATGGAAACCATATTGGTATTCGCCAACATCAGGTGCTTTCTTAGCCATGATAATCACTCCTTTTATATTGTATCCACGACATTTACCTTGCGAGATCTATATCGAGATGCGGTGCATCTATACTTTAATCTTGTTGTTACTTCCTAGTGTGAATGGAATATTACACATTGTCAACGGCTGTAGACCGCTAAATTTATTCTGTTTTACCTTCTTTTTCTACTGTTCCCTTTTCAAGTGCTTTCCATGCAAGAGTGGCACATTTGATTCGTGCTGGGAACTGAGAAACACCTTGTAATGCCTCGATGTCTCCCATCTCTTCAGTGATTTCGTAATCTTCACCGAGCATCATTTTAGTAAACTCTTGACTCATACGCATTGCATCTGCGAGAGATTGACCTTTGACAGCCTCAGTCATCATTGAAGCACTAGACATTGAGATTGAGCAACCCTCGCCATCAAATTTAGCATCTTTAATCACGCCATCTTCAATATCGAATGTGAGATGGATGCGATCCCCACAAGTTGGGTTATTCATATCTACAGTCATAGAGCCATCTTCTACAGTCCCTTTGTTACGCGGGTTCTTGTAGTGATCCATGATAACTGAACGATATAACTGATCTAAATTGTTAAAATTCATATGAGAAAAACTCCTTCGTTTGCTTCAATGCGTGCACAAGTTGATCGACATCTTCTTTCGTATTATAAACGTAGAAGCTTGCACGTGCAGTTGAAGATTGACCTAACCATTTCATCAACGGTTGAGCACAATGGTGTCCGGCACGTACTGCTACACCTTCAGTATCTACTGCTGTAGCTACGTCATGAGGGTGGATGTCTGTAAAGTTAAAAGTAATCACGCCTGCACGTCGTTCTTTCGGAGGTCCATAGATTTCAAGACCTTCAATCGCATTCATTTGATCGTATGCATACTCTGTTAATTCTTTCTCATGTGCTTGAATTCCGTCAAAGCCAAGCTTTTCAAGATAACGAACAGCTTCAGCTAAGCCAATTGCTTCAGCAATAAGTGGTGTACCTGCTTCGAATTTCGTTGGTAGATCTGCCCATGACGCATCATATTTACTTACGAAGTCAATCATGTCGCCACCATATTCAATCGGTTCCATATCGAGTAACAAGTCTCTTTTACCATATAAGACACCGATACCTGTAGGACCGAGCATCTTGTGACCACTGAAGCTGAAGAAATCAACATCTAAGTCTTGGACGTCGATGTCCATATGAGGTGTAGATTGCGCACCGTCCACGCTGATCACTGCATCATGTGCATGTGCAATTTCAGCGATGGCTTTCACGTCGTTAATCGTACCCAACACGTTAGAAACGTGCGTAATAGCTACGATCTTCGTACGATCAGTAATCGTATCTTCGACATCCTCAATCTTAACTTCACCTTCTGGCGTCATCGGAATGAATTTCAACTGTGCATTCTTACGCTTAGCAAGCTCTTGCCAAGGAACGATATTCGCATGGTGTTCCATTTCAGTGACTACAATTTCGTCACCTTCCTCGACATTCGCATCACCGTAGCTACGCGCCACTAAGTTAATTGCTGCAGTCGTACCACGTGTGAAGACGATTTCTTCGAAGTATTGTGCATGGATAAAACGTCTTACCGTTTCACGCGCATTCTCATAACCATCTGTCGCAAGTGCGCCTAAAGTATGCACACCACGATGCACATTGGAGTTATAACGTTGGTAGTAATCAGAAATGACATCGATGACTTGTGATGGCGTTTGACTTGTCGCACTTGTATCTAAATATGCTAAACGTTTGCCGTTCACTTGTTGATTTAATATCGGAAAGTCTTTAATAATTTCGTTCACATTTAATGTTTCGGCCATTCTATTCACAGACCTTTCTTCATAGAATCATTCATTGAACTAACGCTCACATCACCGAATCTAAGAGTGAACTTCAAAGTGAGAACTCAGCGACATGTCCTGACGACTGTCGTCTTGACTTGTAGTCGCTCAGTTTCACTCAGTTCAACGTTTACTTATTGACTTTAAGTTCAATTACTTCACGAAGTTGACGTTTAACGTCTTCAATTGGTAATTCACGTACAACTGGATCTAAGAAACCATGAATAACGAGACGTTCTGCCTCGTGACGTGAAATACCACGACTCATCAAGTAGTACAATTGTTCAGGGTCTACACGACCTACTGACGCTGCGTGACCTGCTTCTACATCATCTTCGTCGATGAGTAAGATTGGGTTCGCGTCACCACGTGCTTTTTCAGAAAGCATTAAGACACGTGATTCTTGGTTCGCGATAGATTTCGTACCACCATGTTTGATGTGGCCTACACCGTTAAATACAGTAGATGCATTCTCGCGCATAACACCGTGTTTTAAAATGTAACCGTCTGTTTCTTGACCGTATTGAACAATCTTAGATGTTAAGTTCACTTTTTGACTACCTGTGCCGACAACTACTGATTTCAATTCACTAGTTGAACGATCACCGATTAAGTTTGTAGTGTTATCGATGATTTGACTACCATTGTTCATTAAACCAAGTGCCCAGTTGATTGACGCATCTGCATCAGCGTGACCACGACGGATGATATGACTTGTAAAGCCTTCATCTAAGTAGTCTACTGAACCGTAAGTGATATTTGAATTAGCGCCAGCAATCACTTCAGAAATAATGTTGACTTGGTTGTTATTACCTTCTGAGTTTGATAAATAGTTCTCAACGTAAGTCACTTCAGCGCTTTCTTCTGTAGCGATGATGACATGGTTGAAAAAGCTTGCTTTTTCATCGTCATGAAGTACCACGTATTGAATAGGATGTTCTACTACTACGTTTTTAGGTACATATACGAATAATCCGCCATTGATTAATGCTGTGTGTAAAGCAGTGAGACGGTGTTCATCGACATTTACTGCTTCAGTCATTAAATACTTTTTAACTAAATCAGGATGGTTAACGAGCGCTTCTGCTAAACCTTCCACAATTACGCCATCGTTCTTAGCTGATTCTGAAAGACGTGTGAACGCTGTTGAGTTATTGTGCTGAATCACAAGGTTCTCAGAGCGATCTACGTCGATAATACGTTTAATAGAATCAGGAAACTCTTCTAAAGTTTCGTAAGCGCCACCTGTTGTTTCAAGTTGTTGGAAAGAGTCAAAGTCCCATCTCTTAATCTTAGTCTTGTCTGGTCTTGGCATTTCTAAAGTTTCTGTTAATTTCAACGCCTCTTTACGTAAATCTGTAAGCCATGAAGGTTCATTATGGGCTTGTGAATATTCAACAAGTTGCGCTTCAGAAATGTTTAAAGTTTCAGTCGTCATACTTTATTTCCTCCCATTTGATGATATTCAGTTTGTCATCTCTCTTAAACAATAGACTTGAATTGAGTCTTATTCTGCAGCACCAAACTCTTCTTTAACCCATTCGTAACCTTCGTCTTCAAGACGTTTAGCAAGTTCAGGTCCACCAGTCTTAACAATCTTACCGCCATACATTACGTGTACTTGGTCTGGTGTAATGTAGTTTAATAGACGTTGATAGTGAGTGATGATAAGTGAACCAAATTCGTCACCGCGCATTTCGTTGATACCTTTAGATACAACTTTCAATGCGTCGATATCTAAACCTGAGTCGATTTCGTCAAGGATAGCGAACTTAGGTTGTAACATCATAAGTTGAAGAATTTCGTTACGTTTCTTCTCACCGCCAGAGAAACCTTCGTTAAGGTAACGTTGCGCCATATTAGGATCGATATCTAAGAATTCCATTTCTTTATCTAATTTCTTGATGAATTGCATCAAGTTGATTTCGTCGCCTTCTTCACGTTTCGCATTGATTGCTGATCTCATGAAGTCTGCGTTAGTCACACCAGTGATTTCTGATGGATATTGCATAGCTAAGAATAAACCAGCTTTCGCACGTTCATCTACATCAAGTTCTAATACATTCACGCCATCTAATAATACTTCACCTTGAGTCACTTCGTACGTTGGGTGACCCATAATTGCTGAAGAAAGCGTAGATTTACCTGTACCGTTAGGTCCCATTACCGCATGAATTTCGCCAGCATTAATTGTTAAATTGACACCTTTTAAAATCTCTTTATCCTCAATAGACACATGTAGGTCTTTAATTTCTAATGTTGATGGCATACATATTCCCTCCGTAATATATAATCTGATTTCTTGACTAGTTTATAATAATTTTAATCTGTCGTCAAAATACTAAGCCTCTGTTTCACCCATTTATTATAACGCAGTTCCAAAGCAATATAAACCATTCGGCGCCTTAATTTAAAATTATTATTAAAAAGATAGGATTTTAAAATAGAAGTGGCGAAAAGTTGACAACTGATAAAACTATTGTTGGTGTTCTCAATGGCGTGGAGGAATTTTGTGGAGGGAGAGGGATTGATGTGTTTAAGAAATTCCTTTTACCATGCTTTCTAATTCATAAAGCTTTCTATACAGAATAAGTTATTCATAAATTTCTGGTTCTTTATATTCATTACGATGTGTCCATTTTCCCTTACCTTGATTAAACACACCTATACCTTTATTTCTAAACATATGACCATCAGGGATATCATCTTTCTTTATTTCATCAGAAACTAAACTATCGAATATTTTTCTAATATCGCTAACATGTGCTAACTCCAATTGTTGTTCTTGCATTGATAAATATTGGTTAACTAAACTTTTAAATCTATTGCGTTCACCGTTAAGTGCATCAGCGATTTCATTCTTCATACTTTCTACGTTCTCAATTTCGTTAGTACTTTGTAGTTCTTCAATTAATAAATGCTTTATTAGTGAAATCTGATGTATCCATGGCAAGTTTACTTATATTTTTAAACAGCCCATAAAATTGATTTAGTTTATCTGACAATAAACGGTTAACGTCGCAGAATAAAGTATAGTTCACTTGAGTAAGCTGCCTACCATCTTGAATAGGTTGTATTTCAACATGAGTAGTATACGTTGAATAACTATGTAATCGCATTTGGTACTCCTTTTTCATGTTTTCTTTTCCAGACATATGAAATATTGTCTTTAAAGTTTTGCACTCCAAGTTTTATTTCCCCTCCTTTTCTAGTAAACTTTTAAATTAGCGTAATTGATTATAATATAAAAATACAGATTAAATTAGAGTATCTTAATATTGTCACCTATTCCAGATTTGAGATACATCTCTTCTGATATTTATATCGCAATACTATCTACTCATATTCTATGATACCTAATATTTTTGCGAAACGAGGTATTGTTAATGTCAAAAAGAAAACTTTTCCTATACATATCATTAGTTGTTATCGCCACCCTTTTAATCACAGGCTATATTTTGCACAAAAAGAAAAAAGAGCATTTCATTCAAACACAGGAAAAACGGATAGGTTTGTATTTTAAGCATAATCTTAAAAATTACAAATCAATGCAGATAACAAAGATTGAAAAAAATCCAATGGGAGGTTATTTCATCGACGGATACGTTAATAACGATAAACGATATGATTTTAGTGCGTTAATTTCAGCATCTGATTATCATCAATTTAATGGCGATATTAGCTATGATCATTATCTAGAAAGATTATTTTATTACGATGATCCTAAGAACGAATTAAAACCAAATGAAATCATTAAATGTAAACACTTGAATAAAGAAAATTATGAAGCTGATCCACCTATCTTCTGGGGATTTGAATCACTTAAAGAATTAACTAAATGACTTTTTGAAAAACTAGATGAACGTCGCCTCCCGATTCACTCCCCCTATTCAAAACGCTCCACACCTGCGATAGATGTGGAGCGTCTTTATGTCATTTAATTATTCTGCTGGTACAACAGCACCATCGTATTTCTTATTAATATAATCTTTGACTTCTTTAGATTGAAGAGCTTTCACGAGTTCTTTCACTTTCTTATCGTCTTTGTGGCCTTTTTGAACCGCAATTAAGTTAGCGTAAGGATTATCTTCTGCTTTTTCTAAAGCAATTGAATCTTTTTTCGGACTTAACTTTTGGTCAATCGCAAAGTTAGAGTTGATGATAACTGCATCAGCATCTTGATTTTGATAAATTTTTGGAAGATATTCTGCTGCTTGTTGATGATTAAATTTCAAATCTTTCTTGTTCTCAGTGATATCTTTGAAAGTTGCATCTTGAATTTTAACGCCGTCTTTCAATTTAATCAGTCCTTCGTCAACGAAGAATTTCAAGAATCGACCTTGTTCCGCTGGGTTGTTTGAAACGTAGATTGTGGCACCTTTTGGTAACTCTTTTAAGCTTTTATACTTTTTAGAGTACACAGCCATTGGTTCTAAGTGAACGTTACCTGCTGATTCGATTTTATAGCCTTTATCTTTACTTTCTTTATTTAAATATGGCGTGTGTTGGAAGAAGTTCGCATCAATTTCGCCCTTATCCAATAACTTATTCGGCATTGTATAGTCATTAATTTCTTTAACTTTGAGTTTATAGCCCTTTTTCTCTAAAATAGGTTGCGCTTTTTTAAGAATCTCAGCATGTGGCGCAGGAGATGCTCCTACTGTAATCGTCTTGTCATCTGACTTTCCACACGCAGCAAGTGCAAGCATTAATACTGCAATCAATGTAAATGTTAATAGTTTTTTCATGTTGATTTCCCCTTTTTATATTATCTTTTATCAATTCTGTTAGTGAAAAAGTCACCGATATATTGAATGATAAATACTATGATTAAAATAAATACTGTTGAAACGAGAATGACATCGTTCTGATTTCGCGTGAAACCTGTGAGATAAGCTAAGTTACCTAAACCACCAGCACCGATCACACCAGCAATCGCTGTCGAACCGACGAGTGCAATCGCCGTCACCGTGATACCAGATACTAAGGCTGGCATCGCTTCAGGTAAGAGCACTTTACGTATAACCGTCGTCGTGCTCGCACCCATGGACCAAGCTGCTTCGATAACCCCTTTATCGATCTCTTTAAAAGCAATCTCGACAAGTCGTGCATAGAATGGCGCTGCTCCTATAATTAGCGCAGGCAATGCACCTGTTGGCCCACTAATTGTCCCTAATACCAAACTTGTAAATGGTATCAAGATCAGAATAAGTATGATAAACGGTATCGCTCGGAACAAGTTAACAATAAACGAGATCACACTATAAAATACACGCGCCAATGGTGATTTGCTTCTAGCTGAAATAAAGAGCAACACCCCAAGTATCAAGCCGAGAATAAAGGCAAAAATGGTTGAAACGATCGTCATATAAAGTGTTTCATAGGTTGCGACCCAAACTTCAGACCAGTCGACATTTGGCATCGTAATCATCTCGTGGAGAATTTCATTAAGTGACTTACCCATGTCGAATCACCTCCACTGCTACATGTTGTCGACTCAAGCCATCTTTAAATTGTTCAAACTGAGCGTCTGAAACTTCTGTAAGGTGTAACACGAGATAACCAAGCGCACCTGATTTCGTCTGTTTCACGCTACCTTCAAGAATATTGATATCAATATCCAATGTGCGTGTAATATATGACACGATAGGTTCTGTCGTATTATCACCTGTAAAGTTTAATCGAACGACGTAATCATCCGGAGCAATATGTATATATCGATCCACGGATTCATCGATTTCATCACTTAAGTCGTCCTTTACAAATCTGCGTGTGACTGCATGTTGCGGATTCTCAAAGACTTCAGTGACTTTACCTTGTTCGATGACTTTACCATTTTCCATTACAGCCACCTCATCACAAACACGACGAATGACCTGCATCTCGTGTGTGATAATCACGATAGTCAAATTTCTCTTCTTCTTGATTTCTAACAGTAAATCAAGAATTTCATCTGTCGTTTGCGGATCAAGCGCACTCGTCGCTTCGTCACACAACAGTACTGACGGCTCATTAGCTAACGCACGAGCAATCCCTACACGCTGTTTCTGTCCTCCTGATAGCTCTGATGGATAGGCGTTACCTCTGCCTTCCAATCCTACAAGTTCGACAAGCTCACGTGCATGATGACGGGCTTGTACTTTACCCATTCCTGCTATTTCAAGAGGAAACATAATATTCTCTATTACCGTACGTGACCATAATAAGTTGAAATGTTGGAAGACCATGCTGACATCTTGACGTTTACGTCGTAACATTGTCTTTGAAAGCTGCCCCATATTATCTCCGTCGATAATCACGTCACCTGATGTAGGTGTCTCTAAGTAATTGAGTAAGCGCACGAGCGTACTTTTACCTGCACCTGAGAAACCAATGACACCAAAGATCGTACCGGATGGAATCGTCAAATCAACGTGATCGACTGCCGTCACATCGTGTTTCTTAGTCTTATACCGCTTCACGAGCTGTTTAATTTCAATCACTGTAGTCCCTCCTCTAATATTCTTAATGATGTAGATTAATGTTGCGTTGCTAGTTATCATCGTTGTTTCAATGGACTACTTCTTTCAGTTAGTAAAATGAGTTCGTTCGAGCCTGCCACTTATAAATAAGTTGTATATTTCAAATTATTAAAAATATTGTGTTATTTATTAAACGCATTATCTGCCATCTCAATGACTACTCATCTTCAACAACTCAAAGGAGTGTAGAATGTTAACCAATAAAAAAACTTTCTCTTATAAGATAAAAAGAGAAAGCATCCTACCTTCTCTCATCTTCAAAAGCCGATAAGCTTTATGTGAATTGGCACCATTTTTGTAACAGACGGTTGCCGGGTTTCGTAGGGCACATCCCTCCACCACTCTTGATAAGAGCAATCGCAATATTAAGTTGTATTAATCCTACCACTATTCACAATCCCCGTCAACTACTATTTTAAATTTTCTAACAAGTACGGAACAGACTGGAATGCGTATATGCGCTTAAGTTCTTGATCTTTTGACATAATCAATAATACAGGAACAGATTGAATTTCAAATTCTTGAGCAAAATCTGGATGCAAATTCAAATCAATCTTCGTTATCGGTAGCTGTACCATCTCATTCGCCACATCTAGCATTCGTTCTGATACTTTACACGTACCACATGTCGGTGTGTAGCCGAATATGAGATGTTTATCTTGATGAACATTTTGTTTCGGATCGATAATTTTTTCTTTCTTCTGTATCATGTTAATAAACTTACCCTTTCAAACATTTGATCTATTTCTTCTTGAATTGTTTCATCTTCGTCTTTGACCTCAAAACCGTGACGTTCCAACACACGCGCTAAATAATCTTTCGGACAACGCGCAACTTCACGATATTGGCGGTCAATGTATATATGGTGACTTTCACTTAAATAATGTTTAAACCAACTTCTAATCTTACGTCCTTCGTCATCTGCGTCCGCTAAGACGTAAATCGTTTGCCCTTCGTAGTCGTCAATAATTTGATCAACTTTATCTACGCTCATCGTTCCATGTGTACAAATAATATGCAGAGGTTCATCGATGACTTCCTGCACACGCTGCTTGTCCGTCTTACCTTCCACAATCATTACTTTGTTTACTACAGCCACATCGGTCACCTTCTTTAACAATGTTTGGGAAACGCTACTTAGTTTTTAACATATCTTGCGCAAAGTAAACATTATTACAGCATTACAGCTCGTGACAATTACGAGTGGGGCAGTTATAGAAAAAGAGTAGAACGTCATCCACCATTCTCTCAAGAATTTGAATCGACATTCTACTCTCACATCTACTCATTGAGTTGTTGCCCACTCTAAATCGTTGAACATCAGCAAAGATACAATATCATATGTGTAAAACATAATTTTCAATACACTCATGTTCAACTCAAGACGCAACAACTTAACATAGTTACTTTATAAGTAATTATGTACGTAACTCAACTTTCGTCGTATTATTCACCAATCATTTCTGAATAGTCGTCAGCTGACATTAAGTCGTCTAATTGGCTTTCATCGCTGATTTCAACTTTAACCATCCAAGCTTTTTCGTATGGAGATTCATTAACGAATTCTGGGCTGTCTTCTAACTCGTCATTTGTTTCTGTTACTTTACCAGCAACTGGTGCGTATAATTCTGAAACTGTCTTAACAGATTCAACACTACCAAATGTGTCGCCTACTTCGATTTCGTCATCGACTTCTGGTAACTCAACAAAGACGATATCTCCTAATTCGTTCTGTGCATATTCAGTAATACCAATAGTAACTGTGTTTCCTTCAACCTTTACCCATTCATGGTCTTTAGAATACTTTAATTCACTCGGTACTGCCACGAGATCCCCTCCTATAAACTTTATTGTACATATTTATGATGCCATATAGATGCTTCACAAGCAAGATTTTCTATTAATCTTGTGAATATTTCCAAGCGCATGACATCGCATGAGCTAAGTAATGAGACGCATGGTTATCGTCTCGGAAAGCGATTTCAAATCATCGTTTAATTATCGCTATTAGATTAACAATTAGTTAACCCATACATCTTGATATTGTTGTTCGTTAAATCCAACTGTGACTTTATCGTCCATGACTGCGAGCGGACGTTTAATCAACATGCCGTCTGATGCTAATAGTTCGAGTTTCTCGTCATAAGACAAGTCCTGTAATTTATCTTTCAAATTAAGTTCACGGTATTTCGCACCGTGTGTGTTAAAGAATTTATTGACATCTAGATCTGATGATTCCACAATTTCTTTAAGTTCAGAATATGTAGGTGTATGTTGTACAATATCAATAGGTTCGAAACTTACGCCATAATCCTGTAAGAACTTTGCAGCTTTTTTACAAGTTGTACAGTTTGAGTATTGGTAAAATCTAATCATGTATGAACCTCCTATTTTTATAATCTTTATTCCAATATATCAAATTTAAATGAGAAATGCTTTAATTTATAAGCCTAATTTTTTCTTTATAACCTCGATTCAGTTATAATATAATCACGATTTCAAGTAAAAGGAGAGCATAGACATGAAAGCAATTCATTCTACAGATGCATTTAACCAAGCGATTAATAGTGACAATCCTGTCATCGTGAAATTCGAGGCAGATTGGTGCCCAGATTGCAAAGCAATGGATATGTGGATTGACCCTATCGTTGAGAAATACAACGATTACGAATGGTACGTCGTTAACCGTGACGAACTAGAAGATGTAGTTACTGCTAACGATGTCATGGGTATTCCTAGTATTCTCGTATTCAAGAACGGCGAGAAGTTGAGTCACTTACATTCAGCGAATGCGAAATCTCCAGAACAAGTTGAAGATTTCTTAGCTGACACATTTAAATAAAATGTGTATCACATATATCTTTACCTAAAGTGACACAATATAAACAATGGCGAGTGAAAAGATGGGGTAACGCCCACTTTCACTCGCCATTTTATGATATCGATTAATATTCAGTGATTAAGTTCTTCATACGACGTTTACGGTGTGACACTCTGTCTTCCATATCAGTAAGATAAAGGAAACCAACTAAGTCTTCACTATCTTTCACACCTAATGTGTATCTCACTTCAGGCATAAAGATGTACTGTGGAGACTTCCAGCAAGTACCAATGCCCGCTTCATGAAGCAATAACATTAAGTTTTGAGCGAAAGCACCAAACGCCATATAGTTCTCTAAATTCTGTTTCTGACGTGGATCTTTCTGAACGATTAATGCGAGCATACCACCTAAGTTTGTCACATTATCATAGTGATCTTTCTTCTTATCATCGTCGCCTTTAAATGCATATTGACCAATATCTTGACTCATTTGACCGAGTCGATCTTTCGAAATATGCACAACTCTCCAAGGCTCTCTCATCTTATGGTTAGGTGCGTCTGTAGCACGCTCAATCGCTTGATATAAAGCATCGTCATCTATATGCATGTCACGTTTAAATTTCTTTCTACTTCTTCTATTTGCAATAGCTTCTTGTAGTTCCATAATTGATCGCCCTTCCGTAAGTGATAATCTTTTTCAATTATAGTGCAAGATATTTTCATTTTCAACTTAACGATAATCTTTCAGTGCACGACGTAAATCTTTGACCTGAACTTGGCCAGGTGCTTGTGGCGTTTCTAAACAACCGTAAGAAATACTTCCACCAAACACACCCGTAGCTAATCGTGAAACTTTACCTAAATCGCCCATCGCGATACCTATCACTTGTTCAGAGACAGTCGCACTCGTTTGATGCATGGCAGACATAAGCGTTAACACATCTTCTGGAGTTCGAGGCATCACTGCGATTTTAAGCATATCACCACCACATTGATGCATTTTATAATACAGGAAGCGTAGCGTCTCAAGATTCGGTGTTTCAGTAAAGTTGTGATGTGAAATAATGACTTTCACTTGATGCTTGTGTGCCTCATTCACCAACTTCTGCACGTCTGTTGGAGAAGCATGCTCGTCAAACTCAATATCAATGTAGTTTGGTTGATGCTTGGCGAGGGCACGGATAATCTGACCATATTCTGTCTCTGATGCGTTGCCCTTTCCGCCTTGCTGAGTTGTGCGATATGTCACAAGCACTTCCTTCTCCGGCACTGCCTCACGCAATATCTTTAACATTTGTTGATAGGCTTCTACGTCGAATTCTGGCCACTGATCAACGCGTAACTCAACAATATCAAAGTTAGCCTGTTCGTGTTGTAATCGTTGAGTCAACTTTCGGTCTAGTTGATAGTCAGGTGCTATCGTTACGGCAATTTGAACCTCTTGCATAACGCCACGTCCTTATCATTGGAATTACGCTTATTATAACGTATCTACGTTTGTACACCAACGCGTAAACTTGTCGGCACAACTGCGGTTAGACGTTGGCTTATTTTAAAAAAGTTGAGCGAACAGAAGCGTTTACCATACTTAGACGTTTGCTTATTTTAAAAAAGTTGAGCGAACAGAGGGCTTCTCAAACACTTATGTGAATCAATCAATGATTAACGATGGAACATTCAGGGTAGAAGATAACTATAATCAATTGAGGAGGTTATACAACATGGCAGTTAAATACGAAACAAAAGCAACAAACACTGGTGGACGTAACGGACACGTTCAAACAGATGATAAAGCAATAGATGTAGCGGTAATTCCTCCAGATCAAGCAGATGCTGAAAAAGGTACAAATCCTGAACAATTATTCGCAGCAGGTTATGCTTCATGCTTTAATGGTGCATTCGATTTAATCTTGAAACAAAACAAAGTAAGAGATGCGAAACCGGAAGTAACATTAACAGTACGTTTAGAAGATGACCCAGATGCTGAAAGTCCTAAATTAGGCGTAGACATTGATGCTAAAGTTAAGAATGTCTTATCACAAGAAGACGCTGAAAAATATTTACAAGAAGCACATGACTTCTGTCCATATTCTAAAGCAACACGCGGTAATATCGACGTGAACTTAAACGTGACAGTAGAAGACTAATCTCATAGAACGTTAATACCCTGTTCTTCACCTTTCGAAGGGAAGAACAGGGCTTTTTTCATTTTCTCATCTTATGCTGGTTGTCTTGATGCACAATCTTACCGTTTATTCGTCTTCATCTTTCCGAGAAAGAATACTTAAACTCACACATAAGATTGTAAACGCAATAAGGACAAGCAGTATAAGCGAAACAATAATCATCATTAGTGCTTCCACTATACGCGCACCCCTCTTTAATATGTGAGCAACCTTTCTCATTATAGCACACTTTAATTGCGTTTTAATCCGCTCATTCAGAGTCTTTTACCATTACAGCAAGTGTTAATAGTCGACGTTGCTTTGTCATATAAGTTAATCTTAAAGTAAATGGATTCTTATTTTAAAAGTACATTTTTTCGATTATGTTACAAATTAACATTGCTACGCTAAATAAGTTGAATTATTATTAAACGTAGATACAATAGAGTTTAACACTAGATTTATTTCTTGTGAGGCGAGAACAATGAGTACGATTCATGAACTAAACCTTAATGATTTGGCTGACTATCAGCGCTTAGTTACTGAAGCAATACATAATGAACATTTCGTATATGCGTGGGGATTGTACGACGAATCACATATCCCTCCCGACTATCTTGACCATCTGCTTTCTCAAGATAACCCAGTAGAAAAGGTCATTGGCCTACACGTGGACGATGAGCTTGTAGGTGTAGCAACACTCATCAATTCTCATGTCTATGGTTTAAGACATAAAGCTATCTTGCAGAATATGTGTGTAAAAATGATTGATCACTACGCATCCCAAGAACTTGCAGATGACTTAATGAAGTACATCATTCAATACTGCCAAGAGAGAGACATTGAAATTCTGATGACTTCGATTGCCTCAAATAATATCAGCGCTAAAATCTTCTATCGAAATTATAATTTTGAAACGTTAGGCGTCGAAAAACATGCGCGTAAACTTGGTACACGTTATATCGATGAGCACTGGCTAGTGAGTGATATTAAAAAGTAATGTTATATAATTTAGTCTTACTTAAATTATAAAGTATAACGTTCCTTGCAATTAAGCGAGCGAAACCTTATGATTTGAGTATATTTAAACGTGCAGATTATGAGAAATACGAGCACAGAGAGGACAACATTATGACGAACAAGACCACAATCTTTTCTTTATTTCTATCCTTATTAGCCCTTGTTTTTCCATTTTTAATCTTTGATGAAATCGTGACGACGCCGTTTCAAATTATCATGGCAATATTGATATTAATTGCGATTTTTGCCATTAACTTTTATAGCGCACTGCGCGGAGACAGAGCGATCAATGTCTTTGCAGCTATCGTCACTTTAATCGCTCTATTCTTATTTACTATTCCTTTGTGGCGTTACATTTTCTAGTTTTTCAAAGAGAAATTACCTATCACAATAGGCACTTTCTCGATATTAAAGTGTCGGAAAATTATTGATACTCACAACATAAATGTCCGTCACTGTTTAATACATTTATCAATGGGTATAACTAATTGACTAAGTCACAATTCCGAGGAGTGTAAATTAAGAATGAGAGAAGAAAAATGTTGTTACGTCAACCCTGAGAAAGTATCTCTCGATTGGGAATGCTTAGTCGTTAGCAGACGTGACATGATCTTAGATGGTTTACCTATCGAGCTCATTAATGCTTGGATGAACCGTCATTTACTCGAACCTTTTTCAATTCGTAATAATGAAATTAACTTTAAAACGCAAGATATCCGACATGCACTCGAAGTACAGAATTGGTATTACGAGTAATTGTTAAGCACAATTAATATCATCATAAATACTAATCGCACGCTTGGCATATTCTAACATATCACGCTCTACATACTTCGCACTAAAGTAGTTAAATAGTGAATGTGCACAAGTTTCTTCAATAGGAAACTCGCTATCAGTGTGGACGTGATGTGCGATATAACCTAACGGGGTATCATCTTCCAGAAATCTATAAATAAATTCATAAAATGTCATACTCATGCCCCTTTCTTGTATAAAGAATCGACTAGTGTATATTTATCTTATCATCTATCATATCAGAGTTTCTGAAATTGTCTATACGAGAATCAGCGGGCTGAAAGTATAGAAATGCTATACCCCTATTCATGATGCGATTAGTCAAGACTTTAAAATTTTGTGAATATTTCATTAAATTTAGTTTTACTTTAGTTATTTAGTTAAAGTGAATGAAGAATTTTATTATTCAACTTAAAAAGCACGTCTTCCCTAACTATGCATTGACATAATTAAGGAAG
>NZ_PPRN01000071.1 GCF_002902685.1 Staphylococcus pettenkoferi
TTGTTAAATTGTTTATATCTGAAATAGTTCATACAGAAGACTCCTTTTTGTTAAAATTATACTATAAATTCAGCTTTGCAACAGAACCAGAACGCACATATGAAAAACCAACACACAATGAGTATGATCCACAACTAGAGAAAGAACGAGAAGCTTTTTTAAAACAACTTGAAGTGGATTGGGAAGAATAGAAAAGTTTACAAAAGATAACATGAAAGATATACTAAAAGTAACAAGTGAAGTATGGTTCGCCATATGCAAAAACCCCACTGCCGACCAAAGCAAGGTGGGGTTTTTTATTTATCTTTTTAGGTTATCTGTAATGTAGTTCGCAACTACACCAGCGATAACAGATGAGATAAATGCTCCAACAAGTGAAAGTATCGCTAACGCCATATGCACACCTCCTTTCATATATAGGAAGCGCAACACCTATTATATATGTATATCTAATAAAAATGATAGAGTTGAGATCAAAACAACTTACTATACTAAAAATTCAAATAGTAAATAGCAATTATAATTAAAAAGAGGTTTAAACTATGTATTTAATTACTGATGATTTTATTACTTTACATACAAATATAAACAGACAAGTAGGAAAAGAAATATTTCCAGGTGGAAGTAGAGCCTATAGTGATCATTTTTTATTAGAATCTATTCAAAGATTAATAGAAAATGACAAATTAGCTATAAAGCAAGAAATAGAAACCAGCTTAAATTATTTTACAGTTCCTCAATTAAAAGAGATATTAAAAAAAAATAAACTACGCATGTCTGGAAATAAACCAAATCTTATTCAACGTATTAAAGAAAACTTTGACTCTATACAAAATATTGAACTTCCCTCTTATTATGAAGCAACTGATGAAGGATTATCGCTAATTGAAGATACAAAATTTTTAATGCACTTTTGGGATAGTTGGGATCATATAAGTTATAAACAAGCTTTTCATATAGCTGAGAATCACATAGATAATAACTGTGAAGATAAAGTTTTAGCAATCTATGATTACAAATTAAGTAAAATGGATAGTAATAGTAATCCAATATGGATATACAGAGCTTTATGTGATTATTATCTAAATAAAAAGAAAGATTTAAATAATAGTAGAAAATATTTAAATTTAATATATTATGACGATTTAAAAAGGATGACTAACGATTTATATTTACATAGTCGAGATAAACATGATTACATCTACTATGATACAGATGGTGTATTAAAATATAATTCAATAAAAGAAACAGTGGAAAACAATATAAACAGTATTTTTGTAAACACTTATGAAATATTGATAGCTGATTTTAAATACTCTGTTGATAAATTAGTAAGTCTTTTTAAAGAAGATATTAATGATTATGAAGATGACTTGAATACCGAATTAATTTACTACTTTATAAACTGTGTAATGGCATTTACTTTTGAAGAAAACGAAAATGAAGCTATAACGGAATTATATGAATGGTTAAAAAATAAATATCCTCATAAACCAACTGATGAAAATGATTTAAATGAATATAAAGATGATGAATGTGATTATGAAGACTATGATGATAATTATGGTGATGACTTTATTCCAATAGATATTCAAGAGTTAAAAAAAGTAAAAGAAGATATTAATATATATATTGATAAAAATGATGGGGAAGTTATTCTATTTTTAAAAGAAAAAAGACTAAACACGTTTTTGAATGAAAATAATCAAGAATATTAAAATACAAACGATTAATTAATATCTATTTTTTAGACGCTTGCGAACTGAATAAAGATACAAAATTTCATTTAATGAAAATGCATGAAAACGTGTGGTTAAGGGTATGTATAAAATATGAATAATCGATAATCCAAAAACGAAGGGACAAACGCTGAAATGACGGCGTTTGTCCTTTTGTGTTGAGTTGACATAATTAATCCTTATAGGTAGTTGAATTGTATATGTTATGCAATACGCTAACTTAATAAATATTACCCATCAATGATTCAATAAAAAGACAACAATAATAATCTTTATTGCTTAAATTTAAAGTAATTTATTTATCTAAATTTCTTTTTTCGTTTATTAAGTTTTGAAACTCTTGTTCTAATTCTTCCGAAGGTTCAATACTCAATCGACTGAGTACTTCTGTAATTTTTGTCTCAAGTAAAAGTTTTTTATCTTCTTTAATATTCCTTGTTGGCTTTTCAGCTTGTTTAAATTGTTCATATGTGCCATCAAATATTTTTATTTCTTTATTATCAATTGTCATTATTCGAGTAGCTACTTTTTCGATAAATTTACGATCGTGAGATACAAAGATTATACTGCCATTATATTCCTTTAACAAAGATTCAAACGCCTCTATAGCTTCCATATCAAGGAAGTTTGTTGGTTCATCTAGTATTAACGTGTTAACTTCACTTAAGAATACTTTAGTTAGTGCTACTTTAACTCGCTCTCCACCACTTAAGACATTTATTGGTTTATAAACATCATCTCTAAAAAAATGCATTCTAGCTAGAATAGTTCGAATAAGAGTTTCATTTTGTTGTGAAGAAGATTGAACATTTTCTAAAATACTCTTATCTAATTCTAATGTATCTATTTTTTGGCTAAAATAACCGATTTTGACAGATGGCGATAATGAAATACCATGATTCTCATGAACAATTTTTTTAATAAACGTTGTCTTTCCTTTACCATTAGATCCGATAATTGCCATCTTGTCTCCTCCGCGAATACTAAAACTTTTTGCTTTCCACAATACCCGTCCTTCAATTGTGCCCGAGACATCTTCACCACGTATTATAGTTCTATTTTTTACACTTTCTAAATTCACTAAATCCATTTTAAGTGGAGGAAGTTCGTTTCTCTTTTCGACGCTTTCAAGCTTTTCTAGTCTGGTTTCTAGGGATTTTACAGTTTTTCGTAACTTCTTCTGCTTACCTGCAAAGTATGGCTTTGCTCCTTTTATTTTGCCTTCAGATAAACTTAAGTTTTTCGGTTTTTTAGTTGCTCGTTGAGCTTTCTGTTCTTTTATATTTATAGCTTTTTCCAATCGTTTCTTTTCTTTTTCATATTTTTCATATTCTAATTCTTCTCGATGTCTTTCTAATTCTTTTTGTTCAACATAGTTACTATAATTCCCCTTATATTCAGTTATTCTCCCCTCTTCAATTTCCCATATAGTAGTACACAAGTTATCTAAAAAAGCGCGATCATGTGAAACTATAATAAAAGCTCCATGCCAATTTTTTAAATCCTGTTCTAATTTTTCTATATAGTTATTATCTAAGTTAGTTGTTGGTTCATCTACTAATAGCAGTTCTGGATTTTTATCAAGCGCTTGCCGAATATAGTTTAGTGTTACTTTACCACCACTTTTAGTTGATTCTATGAGCTTCAATTGAGGAATAAGTTCACAGTGTGAAAATTGTTTTACAATACCTTCTTCAGGCACAATTTTTTTATATAATATGTGAAGTAACGTTGTTTTTCCATTTTTACCAACTAAACCAATACGATCATTCTGATAAATCTTTAGGCGATTTATGTTCAACAATAAACGATCTTGAACATAATGTTTTATATGAAGTCCCTCTAACATTATTTTCATATTTTCTCATCCTCTTATAAGTAATTGAAGACAATAAAAGCCTCCTAATCTATTCAGAATAGGAGGCATAAATCTATATAGATGAACTCTAACAAAATATTTTTAGAGCCAACTACAGAATTTTCATCCTATCCTGAAAAGTACAATTGAAAACAACACAAATCAAACGCTGTTTGTAAATAAAACACTTTCAATTGTTTACTTTTGAAAATAGGATTAGTTAATCATGTAGTTGGTTCACCCTTTCCCTTATCGTATTAAATTCAACTTAAACAAATAGCCAATAAATGTCAATGTTCAACTCAAATTATTTTTTCAATTTATTTATCTTATACCAACCATTTACATAATCAATGATTATCAGAAGTTACAAAAAATGCGTCACTAGTATAGTGACGCATTTTAGCATTTTCTTTATTTGAAAAATTACTATAAATTAACTTTTTAATACTTATTATTTTCTAAAAATTCTTCTAAAACTTTATCAATTATTGATTTTATAGACGTATCTTTATCTAACGCCATTTGGTTTAGCCTTTTCTTAATATCAGTATCTACTCTCATTGTTGTACTTTTAGATATAGGTCTATAATTCTCTGTGTATTTCACTTCCGAAGTATCTATATTATCTAAAAATCCAGCCATACATTTCATTCCTCCTCAATTAATTTAATTCTACTAACTAATTCTTCATATACTTTGTTGAACATATGTATGACTTTTTTATCATGCATATCTTTATCTTTTATCCCATCAGCAGCGAACTTTTTTATTCTTTCTCTTTGATATATTTGGTGTTCAAATAATGCTTCAGAAAACGCAGATTTAGACATCTCTAATATTTGTTTATCTACTCGTCCATTTTTTTTAATTAATACTGGAACTGCACCAACTAATTCAAATGGTAAATCTGACTCTTTTTTTCTATCTCTTAGAAAATTAACAAAAGAAAGACTGCTCTCATAAGCTGATTGTTGTGTTTGAAATACCATTAAAATATAATTACTTGCGTAAACAGCATTATTAGTAAAATCTGAATTTATAGTAGGTGGCACATCTATAAATACATAATCGAAATCATAAATTTTTTTAATTTTTTCTACCACATTTTTTAAAATATATCTTTTTTTCAAAATGTCTGTTTTTGAAATAATATCGGATAAATTAGCCAAAGACGAATCAGCGGGCAATAATGATAAATTAGAAGTTAATCTAATGATACTTTCATCTATATTTCCACTTTTTAGCATATTTATGAATGAAAGTGATTCCTCTTTAAATTCTGGATAAGTTCTTTTCATAATTTGAGTAGCGTTACCTTGAGGATCAAAATCTATTAAAAGAACCTTTTTGTTATAGTTTTCAGATGCAATATAAGAAAGTAATGTAGATACTGTAGTTTTACCTACGCCACCTTTAAAATTTCCAACTGTTATTATATTCAAAATAACCCTCCTACATAATCTCATTGTTCTTAATTCATTCTTATATATTCTTTGTGTTGTTTGTTACATGTAACATGTTACTGCAAAACTTTGTTTCTTTCAACTTATACA
>NZ_PPRN01000072.1 GCF_002902685.1 Staphylococcus pettenkoferi
CAAAATGAGAATCAAACTATTATTAAACATGGTTCTCGTAAGACGAGCGTTTATATGGGGTTAGTATTTGAACGCCCTGCATATTTAGCTCTAAAAAAGCAACGCTTTTATTGTAAGGCGTGTCAGCGAACATATACAGCGAAAACACCTTATATTCGTTCACGTTGTCGAATCTCTACTGACGTTAAACTAGTAATTACGAAAAAGCTAGCTAAAGTGAGGTCTGAAAAGGATATTGCTTCAGATTACTTTGTTTCACCATCTACCGTCCATCGTCATCTTAAGTATTTAGGCGAAGAAATTAAGCCGAATCATAAGTTACCTCAGTATTTATCATTCGACGAGTTTAAGTCAACGAATGATGTAGCGAGTGCGATGAGCTTTATTTATTGTGATGCCGTCAATCATGATGTTATTGAAATATTACCTGATCGTCG
>NZ_PPRN01000073.1 GCF_002902685.1 Staphylococcus pettenkoferi
ACTAAAAACAAATACAAGGGAGTGCCAATATGAGCTATTTACATCTTACTATATATGAGCGTTCAAGTATAGAGACACTGAGAAAAGAAAACTATTCTATGAGAGCGATAGCTAAACATCTTAACCGTTCAGTCTCCACGATTTCTCGTGAGATTAAGCGTCATATGACGGAAGAAGGTTATTCCGCGCCCACAGCACAAACGCAATATAAAGCGAATAAAAGACGTTGTGGGCGTCCTTTAACACTAACCAAAACGCTATCAAAGTTCATTCAACATTATTTAAAGTTACACTGGTCGCCGGAACAGATTGTGGGACGCCTACTTTCAAATCAAGTTTCTTTCAAATCCATCTATAGATGGATTAACTCTAACTTACTGAAGGTGAATATGCTTCCTTATCTCAGACAGAAAGGAAAGAGACAATGTCCAAAAGAGACGCGAGGTCGATTTAATGTAGGCAAGACCATCTCACAACGTCCGAAAGAGAGTAGAAAGCGTCAAGAATTCGGTCATTGGGAAGCTGATACGGTTGTTTCAAGCCGAGGAAAAAGTAAGGGTTGTATCGCTACTTTCGCAGAAAGAAAATCACGCTATTACTACTGTTGCCTTATCCCTGACCGTTCTTCTCGCTCTATGAGAGAAGCGATACATCAACTCATTCACACGTTCTCTGAAAGTGCTGTAAAGACAATCACTGTAGACCGTGGTAAAGAATTCTCATGCTATAAAGATATTGAATCTCAATTCAATGTTGATATTTACTTCGCTGATCCTTATTCTGCATGGCAAAGAGGCACGAATGAAAACTCTAACGGTTTACTTAGGGAATTCTTCCCTAAAAGAACTGACTTAGCTAAAGTAACTCAAGAAGAATTAAACTATGCTTTGAACGCAATTAATCATAGACCTAGAAAGTGTCTTAATTGGGACACTCCATATGAAATTTTAAATTTAGAAGTGTTGCGCTTAAATTGACAATTCATC
>NZ_PPRN01000074.1 GCF_002902685.1 Staphylococcus pettenkoferi
ATTATATAGTTTGTTATAATTATTAGAGTTGTGTATAATTACTTTTAACAAATAGCATACCTATGACTAACACAGTCAGAGGGGAGTAACTTAACTATTCGGGTCGTTGATGATAATCGATAATCAACGCATACGATCGAATAGCGTCACTTTGTCGTCATTACGAAGATTATTTCTTCCGGTAAAGTGGGCAAATATTATCTGCTAAGTGAGACCTTTGCTACTGTCATGAATAATGTCTAGAAGTGCAAGTATTTCTTTGTGTAATAGGCATATATTCGATTGACGGATGGCATAGGTCTCTATTTGTATTCAATAATATTTGAAGGAGTTGTCCTTGATGGATCCGAGTTTAATATTACCTTATCTATGGGTGCTCGTCGTATTAGTCTTTCTCGAAGGATTATTAGCTGCCGACAATGCAGTGGTTATGGCTGTAATGGTCAAACATCTTCCACCTGAACAGCGTAAGAAAGCATTGTTCTACGGCCTGTTAGGTGCCTTTATCTTTAGATTTCTTGCTTTATTCCTTATTAGTATTATCGTTAATTTCTGGTATATTCAAGCTGCTGGAGCGATTTACTTGCTCTACATGTCTGCGAAGAACCTTTATCATTTCTTTAAAAATAAGGATGAGGGGCCCCAGAATCCTGATGATATAGAATCAACTGAATCAGAAGAAGAACAGAAAGTAAGTAAAGGTCATTTCTGGTCTACTGTATTTAAAGTAGAGTTTGCTGATATTGCCTTTGCCATTGATTCAATGCTTGCAGCAATGGCAATTGCCTTTACGTTACCTACATTAGGGATTCACTTCGGCGGTATGGATTTAGGCCAGTTTGCCGTGATGTTCCTCGGTGGTATGATTGGCGTTATTCTAATGCGCTTCGCAGCCACTTGGTTTGTGGAACTCTTGAACAAATATCCAGGATTAGAAGGCGCAGCATTTGCTATCGTCGGCTGGGTAGGAATTAAGCTTGTCGTCTTAGTCCTTGCACATAAAGATGTAGGTGTCCTCCCAGAGTCATTCCCGCATAGTATGTTATGGCAAATCATCTTCTGGTCTGTGATGATTATCCTAGTGATTGTAGGTTGGCTAACGTCATTAAGAATGAACAAAAAACAAAGTAAATAACCCTCTCATATATATACACGCTTTAACATTGCATTTTACTTCTACAAATTGTAATTTAAAGCGTGTTTTTTTATTGGAGCGCAATGATGGAGGTAAGAAAGTGAGCGAATATTTGCTAAGGTGACAAGAATTGAGGAGCCAATACGATACTTAAACTCTGCTAATTGCATCACTTCACTTCCTGTTTTAATAAGAATTGATAAGTCTGTTGGTTTTATCCTACAATTAAGATAAAATATTTTTCAGTTAAGATAAGCAATTGAGTTGTAGAAATGTTAATAAATTCTTCTAACTACAAAGCAATTGCCGCTCTAATATGTCATAATATAAACAAATGTTCAGATTTGAATGGAGGGGCTGTGTGTGGACAAGAATGAAAAGCACGTCATTCCACGCCATAAATATAAGCGTAAACGACGTGAATTTTTCCACAATGAAGAACGAGAAGCACGTGTGAAACGAGAGCAAGAAAGACAGGAAAGGGAACAACAACGAGAGGCGCAACTGGCGAAGAACAACGAGGAACGTGTGAAAGACAATATGCGTAAAGCACGCATTGAGAAGCTCACACAAGAGGAGATACAGCACCAACATGAACGCGCAGTTCAAGAAGAGGCTGAGGACTATCATCGCCAAGTTGAACAAACTGATGAGAATGAAACAGCTCAACATCGAGCTAAGGCGAATACGTCGCATGAAGAAATCGCTCAACAAGATGTAGATGCTGAAACTCAAATTGGAGAAGATTCTGGTGAATCGATGCAGTTGGAATCCTCCGACGCAAAACATCAATCTCAGAAACCGCACTCTTTAAATAATGATAAGCAAGAGTCGAAACCTCATCTACAGGGAAGTCAAAACAACGAAGAGGCGCAAGGTGCACGTGACCGTAATAGTGAACCACATGTACCAACTTCTAAACGCCCTCAAAAGACTGTCCATCAAGATGAAACGGGTAACCACAAGAAAGTAGCTGACAAAGATAAGCTTCGAGATGCTCAAGATAATAAAGCATCGAACGAGGGCTCTAACTTTTACTCAGAACAAGCGCAACAGTCTAGAGTAGAGCGTTACGTTTCGCATGATGAGGAGAAACCAGCGCATCACATGAATGCGACAAATAGAGATCAGAATACGACATCTTCTGACAAACATGGCAAACAACGAGATGTTTTAGAAACAGTGCGCAATTTCTTAACGCAACATTGGGCGAAGTTGCTCATTGCGCTAGGCGTCTTACTGTTAATCATACTCATATTTGCGATTTTTAATAACGTTAATAACAATGGGAAAGGATCGAATCATCTCTTCCAAAGTAACAACGATGACGATAAACACTACACAGAGACGATGAAAAGTGCAAATTCAGCGATTCACTCTGTAGTTACAGTTGAAAATGATACAGATAAGTCGCGCTCTTCTGCAGACAAAGAAACACAAGAATCTGGCAAAGATAACGAACTAGGTTCAGGTGTCGTCTACAAGAAAGTAGACGACGCTATTTATATCATGACGAATGCCCACGTGGTAGGTGACAAGAAGAAGCAGAAGATTACATATGGGGACAATGATTCGACGACTGGAACTGTGATAGGTACGGATAAATGGTCTGATATTGCAGTAGTGAAGGCAAATGTTAAACAGCAGAGTGATGTTAAGCCGATTAAGATGGGCGATTCTAGTAATCTTGTGCTCGGCGAACCTATCATTGTAGTCGGCAATCCTTTAGGTGTGGATTTCAAAGGCAGTGTCTCTAAAGGGATTATTTCAGGACTCAATCGTCACGTACCGGTCGACATTGATAAAGATGGCGAGTATGATGAGTTGATGAATGCCATACAAATGGATGCGCCTATTAATCCTGGTAATTCAGGCGGTGCTTTAGTAGACCGACGTGGTAAACTTATCGGCATTGCTTCGCTCAAGATTGATATGGATAAGGTTGAAGGTATGGCCTTTGCTTTACCAGTTAACGACGCACAATCCATCGCTAAACAGCTAGAGGATAAAGGTGAAGTTAAATATCCAAATACAGGTCTTAAAGTGACAAATTTAAGCGGTTTAAATGATAGTGAACGTGCATCACTCAACTTACCGAACGATGTTGACAAAGGCATTATCGTTGAAGAGGTGAATAGTGGTTCACTTGGAGATAAAGCAGGTTTACGTAAAAATGACGTTATCGTGAAGTTAGATGATAAAGAAGTAGAAGATAAATTAAGATATCGACAAATTATCTTCAATCATAAAGATGATCATAAATCTTTAACAGCTAAAGTATACAGAAATGGAAAGGTTAAAGATATTCAAATTAAATTGAAGTAATCTTGAGGTGAATAAAGGTTGTCCATTTTCAATCAATTACTAAAAAAATCGAGCCCTCAACAAGGTATTGTGATGTATTATCTCTTTGCTATAGTGGTCGCGTTCTTATTACTCAACCTTCCATTTGTGCATAAACCAGGTGTAGATGTCGATCCAATCGACTCATTATTCGTAGCTGTTTCAGGAGTGAGCGTTACCGGCTTATCACCGATTGATATCGCTTCAACGTATTCTACCTTTGGCCAAATCATCATTATCATCATACTCAATATTGGTGGAATTGGTGTAATGGCCATCGGTACACTGCTCTGGGTGGTCCTCGGTAAACACATTGGTATCCGTGAACGCCAGCTTATCATGTTAGATAACAATAAGGACAACATGAGTGGTACAGTGAAATTGATTATAGAAATCGTGAGAACGATTTTGATTATCGAACTCGTAGGTGCATTATTGCTCGCGTTCTATTTCTATCGAGACAGCCATGATTTGAACTATGCATTGATGCAGGGTGTCTTCGTTTCTGTATCAGCTACTACGAATGGTGGTCTTGATATCACAGGGAAATCCCTCATGCCTTATGCGAATGACTACTTCGTTCAAACGATTGTGATGTTTTTAATCGTTCTAGGGTCAATTGGTTTCCCGGTATTGTTAGAAACGAAGGCGTATATCAAGAATCGTATTCCTAATTTCCGTTTTTCGCTTTTTGCTAAAATAACGACAGTGACTTATTTCGCATTATTTATTTTCGGTTTCTTGATCATCCTGTTATTAGAGCACAATCATCTATTTAAAGGGATGTCATGGCACAAGGAATTGTTCTACGCGATGTTTCAATCATCTACTACACGCAGTGCAGGGTTGCAGACCATCGATGTAAGTCAGTTTGGACAAGCAACGAATTTGATTATGGGATTACTCATGTTCATCGGTTCTTCACCCAGTTCAGTAGGGGGAGGTATTCGAACAACCACATTTGCGATTCTACTCCTCTTCTTGCTTAACTTTAATAATAATAACGAACGTACAGCGATTAAAGTCTTTAACCGTGAAATTCACGGGTTAGATATCCAGCGTTCTTTCGCCGTCTTCACGATGGCAAGAGTTCTGACGTTTATAGGTGTCATTATTATGCTCGTGGTCGAGAACGGTAAGATGTCTTTCTTACAAATCTTCTTTGAGGTCATGTCGGCGTTCGGAACGTGTGGCTTATCACTAGGCATTACAAGCAACCTAGATGATGTATCGAAAGTGGTCATCATGATTCTGATGTTTATCGGACGTGTCGGCTTGATTACCTTTATCATCATGATAGGTGGCCGTCGCGAACCAGATAAGTATCAATATCCGAAAGAGCGTATTCAAATTGGTTAATTTATTGATTTAAATAGGTAAGGACAAAGTGAGAATCATTGCTGATGAATTCTTGCTTTCGTTCTTGCCTTTTTTATAGCGTAAAATGTACAGAGAGAAGCGGAGAATGAAATATTTCTATTCACTCATCATGGTCACATGTTAAACTAAAGAAGATAGTTAGGAGCGAGAAAAAGATGAAAAAAAGTGAAAATATATCTATAGATGTAATAGCGACTTCTGACATGCATAGTTATTTCTTAAATGGACCAGATGGATCGAATATTTATCGTGCGGGGACGTATGTAAATCGTGTGCGTGAGAATAACCCTAACGTTATTCTGTTAGACAGTGGGGGAAGTCTAGCAGGCTCTTTAGCTGCTTATTACTACGCGATTGTGGCACCGTATAAACGTCATCCTATGATTAAGTTGATGAATGCCATGCATTACGATGCGAGTGGAATTAGTCCAAATGAATTTAAATTTGGCTTACCCTTCTTCTCCCGTTCTATCGCTTTGTCCAGATTTCCATGGCTTTCGGCAAATATTGAATATCAGCGTACGAAAGAGCCGTACTTCTCTACACCGTATACGATTAAAACAATTTCAGGTGTAAAAATTGCGATTGTCGGATTAACTTCAGATGGTTTAATGAAACGCGAACACTTTGAAATGGAATCAGATGTGAGCATGGCCAAGACGATGTTAACGGCGAAACGTTGGATTCGCTATATCCACGAAAGCGAATCACCAGACTTTTTAATTGTGATTTATCACGGCGGTTTAAATCAATTAAGTCAGAAACCGCGTGAGCATGAGCAAGAAGTGAATGAAGCGGAGAAGATTATTCAAAATCTAGGTGTTATTGATTTGTTAATTACAGGTCACCAGCATCAAACTTATATCGGTAGGGATAATGAAACACTTTATGTGCAAGCGGGGCAGAATGCGGAGCAACTCGTGCATGTTAATGTGAATTTTAAAAAGCATACGACATCCTACGAAGTGGATTTCGTCAATTCCGAAATTGTGGATTTGAATCAATATCCAGAAGATTCCACGCTGCTAACTACGACGTATTACGATCGCAAAGCAGTTGAACACTGGATGGATGAGATAATAAGCGAGCAAGTAGGAGATTTAACGGTGGATGGTTTGGAAGATGTGGTTACACGTCCGCATCCGTTCATTCAACTCTTGCATGATAGCATTCAAAGAGAGCATGCCTTTGACATTTCATGTGTGCATTTACCGTGTAATGGCGAACGAGGTTTGAGCGGTCAAGTGACTAACCAAGATATCTTTGAAGCTTATCCGCATCCTGATGTACCCATTGATATTACGGTGAAAGGTGCAGATATTAAACAAATCCTTGAATACAGTTATGGACATTTAGAGTTTAGTGATGGAGAGTTGAGTTTAACGATTATCGACGAAACATTATGCACATTCTGGCAAGGAGTAGAGTATGATGTCGATATGACTCAACCGCCTAATCATCGTGTTACGTTGCACAATATTAATTTAGATCACATGTATCGTGTCGTGATGACAGATTATTGCTATCGTAACTACCAACAAATTCTTGATACGGCTATTATTCACCATACTGATAAAAATACGATGGGTGAACGAATTGCTCAGCAATTACAAGATGATGAATATCAATTAGAGCACAAGCAAACGTTTAAAGTGAAATTGAAATAGGTAGCGTTTGATTTGTGGATGGGATTTTCTTCAGTAATACGAATATATTTGAGAGAGGAAGGACGTATAAATGTGGATACGTTCTTCCTCTCTTTATATATCGAGGAGTTAATATAAGGTCAACGTTTACTATAATTGTTCAGTTTGCATAGTCTGTAGTGCTAACTTTGAAGTGATTTAATAAAAGAAGTAAAAGGCATAGGTGGAAACGAATAACTATAAAAAGCTCTGTAGGCATTTGAGTTTCTATTGTGGCTCTATATCAAATTGGGCTAGTGAGCCTATATTTGAGTTTAAGAGATGTTATTTTGCCTAGCTTTTTTCGGTTTAGAAAGGAAGAATATATTAATAGTTAATGCTTGGTATACTTAACATTTGTGTAGTATAATTACATTTGGAAGGTTGAGATACACCTTATAGCCTACATGTAAGGAGGTGAGAGCCGTTGCATGAGGTTATAAAAATACTCCTAGGTCAACCAGTACAAGTCGCAATTGTACTAATTATCCCAGGAGTATTAAAGCAACTTAGATTATGGCATATCGACTATATTAGTCGAAATCCGAACAGCAAAGATTAATTTAACCGGAGGCATAGTGCCTCCTCCTTACATGTTTATTATATATCTTATAAAAAGGGGGTTCAAGTGATGTATTATTTTTTAACAACAATTGTAGTTGTTTTCGTTCTACTGATACCCGAATTTATAAAATTTGCACGAATCAAACACTTGAAATCTTTAGGTTACAGATACGAAGGTGATCGACTTGTCAGAATACAAAAAGACAATTGAGAAATTATTTAAGAGTAATATTACTGGTTATCAAATAAGCAAAGCAACAGGCATCAGTCAAAATGTAATATCAGGCATTAGAAATGAGAAACGTCAAATAGACAATTTAACACTTGGTACTACAGAAAAATTATACGAATTTCAAAGGAGTTATTATTCAAAACATAAATAGTAACTATCAATTTTAGACGGACAACGTAACGGGCAAAGTGAATTACCGATACCAAAGTTGCCCGTTTTCTAATCAAAAATCTAAAACGTATTTTTACATATTTCGATGAATATAAAAGAGTCTGAGACAAAATTAAATACTTATTAATTTTCAATGTTATAACTCTCGCTTGCTTATGGGACCACACTCAACTAATTCTTTTCGCTCTGAGAGCTCGAAGAATGGATTTTCGTCGTGGTCTAGTTCCATCAAGCGTCTCGAATACACATTGAAAATTTACTCATGAATTTATTTTAAGTTTGCTTTTTATTTACCTCAGAAGTAAATACACATTAATGTCCCAGACTCCTACATTTTATTAATAAGTGATTTATAAGTATTAGCGGAAACTTGAGAATTGAGGTTTAAAATTGAACAGTGAAGATGACATCTTCTACATATAATAATAAGGCTACCCGAGGGGATAGCTTTTTATGTATATTTTAATTGGCGTGCCGTTAGCGTAAAAGTTTAAATACTATTGAAAGCTATAGACATCTATACATAACAAAAGCTCGTTATATCAGAGATATAACGAGCGATAAGCAAAAAAACGGAAACGGAGGGATTCGAACCCTCGCGCCGCTCTCGCGACCTACACCCTTAGCAGGGGCGCCTCTTCAGCCAACTTGAGTACGTTTCCATATGGCTCCACAGGTAGGATTCGAACCTACGACCGATCGGTTAACAGCCGATAGCTCTACCACTGAGCTACTGTGGAATAATGTGATTTCTATCAAGCACAAGTATTATTATAGCAAGTACACAGATTTTTTCAAGAGGTTGAACCCAAAAAATAAAAGAATATTTACACTCTGTATAGATATAGTTAAAATTTATTTAATAACTTTAATGTTAAACCTCTGTATGAGATGACTGATTTTTGATATAGATACTCCCGACTACTGCAGGAAGTTAATCGGGAGTATTGTAATTCAGAGAATAGTTAGATACTACTCCTTATGTTCAAATAGTTTCGCGTATTTAATAAGCACTTCGTAAATGTTAAGTTCCTTTTTAGCATAATCTATAGGATTATTAGGATCACTCGTAAATACTTTTACTGATCGTTCCATTAAAAAATTATATAAAATGGCATTTTTGTATTGATGATCTAAGCTATGTTTAGAAACGTTAACAGTTAAGGTTTGATTATCCACGAAAAAAAATTTTACATCTTTTATCTTTAAGTTCTTTAATCTTTTCAACGTAGTGGATGTTAATCCAAGCGTTCTCTGATTTACGGTCTGAATGCGTAGGGAAAAAATAGGTTGGAAAAGTGGCGTTAATAAAATAGGTGGCTTACTAGTAATTCCGGTTATACGGGTCGCTTCATTCTTTTTATGTAAGTAGGGGGCACCGTAGAACCTACATGACACTTCTAATACCTTTTGAGGTTTTTTCGGTAAAATAAGTGATGGTGAATTAACTTTCAGGATTTTGGTGCTTGCATGCATCCCTCTACCGTTACTAATCGGGTAAAGTGCCATGTCTTCTTGCTGAATAACGTCAAGTTTCATAATGATGAAACCTCCTTTAAGTAATTGCACATTTACTTCAAACTTTATATAAATCTGTAAGATAATCATATACTAACCCAATCGAAAAAGCAACTCATAATATATCTCAATTTTACGGTTTCTCACAACTTAAAAAATGAGCGAAATTACTCGAAATTACTTAAAAACTGTAGGGGCAAAATGGTAAAATTCTACTAATAAATATCTGAAAATTCATTGATTTCAAATATCAAAGTATGTATAATACTAACAAATAGAAATAAAGGAGATGAATTCACATGCAGAACAAAGCAAATTTGAAATATGAAACACTTGAAGCTTTTATCAACACGATCAACGATTTGGGTATTGAACTTATCATCGATCAAGCGCTACGTAACGTACGTAAGCAAGAACTTGAGAATTTAATCGATGAAGCACTCAAAAATAAAAATGAAGAAGAGTTCAAGCGCTATACAAAAGAATACAATGAATTGGAGGCATGTCTCGTTGGATAACTCAAGTCATTCTTCCTCGATGAATAAAAGGACGCTGTGTTAAAGTTTAGAATTACTAATATAACACAACGTCCTTTAATTATTCCCTAAGACATTAAACGAATGAGTTCATCTCTGTTAATATCCCCGAAATAGTGGAAAATACTATAGTGCGAAAGCGCCTCTTTAATACTGTTGAAATCGTGTAATGTACCGACGAGCGCCTCTTCAATCTCACTTACGTCTCCTTCACCGAAGAAGTCTCCGAAGATTTTCGCATTTTCAATTCGGCCTCTACGTACATCGAGTTTAACTTGTACAAATCCTTTATCAAATTTCTCTTCTCTTTCGAAGTTATATTTCGGATTACGACCGTAATTCCATTCCCAAGTGCGATATTTTTCATTACTCAATTGTTCTATATTTTTCCAATCTTCATCTGTAAGGTGATATTCTTCAACATGGTCTGCTTCACCAAATATTGTTTTTAATATAATGCTTTTGAACTCTTCGATTGAAATGGGTTCATCTAGAAATTCCACAATATTTGCGACACGACTTCTTACTGATTTAATTCCTTTAGATTTAATTTTAGCAGGATTAACTTTCAAAGCATTTTGAACCTCACTAAGCTCGCTATTGAGCATGAGCGTTCCGTGACTAAACATACGAGATTTCACCTTTACCATAGCGTTGCCAGAAATCTTCGCGTTACCCACCTGAATATCGTTACGGCCAGTCATTTCAGCTTCAACGCCTAAGGACTGTAAAGCTTGAACGATTGGTTCGGTAAATTTCTTGAAGTTATGGAAACTGTTGCCATCGTCATCTGTAATAAAGCTGAAGTTTAAGTTACCCGTGTCATGATATACTGCTCCACCGCCAGAAATACGACGAACGACATCGATACCGTGCTCAGTCACATAATCTTTATTAATCTCTTCATGTGTATTTTGGTTCTTGCCTATGATGATTGAAGGTCTATTGACATAGAATAGGAAGTAGCTATCGTCATTCGGCATATGTTTAAGTACATATTCTTCCATTGCTAGATTTAAAGTTGGATCTGTGATGTTGTTATTACTAATAAATTTCATCGTGCATTCACTCCTATACCCTAGTGGTAATATTGTTCATCAATGAGATGTCATCATAGTTGAAGCTACTATTCCCCCTCACTTTATTTATGCCTTAAATTGAGGTAAAAAGCTACTCTTTTACTCATCGTAAAGGCTTGAAATGCGACGATACTGTGACAATCTTAAATGGCTTGATAAAGCGGATATATTCCTCTTTATTCTTACTAGACTTAATGGTTATCTGTTTATTTGTCGCGGTTTTTTTAGTACAATACTATCTAGTTAACATTCTAGGAGGTCTAAAGATGACTGTCGCAGAAGTAGGAAATATTGTAGAATTTTATGATGGTTTAAAAGGACGTGTAGAGAAAATTAATGATAATTCTGTAATTGTAGATTTGACAATTATGGACAACTTTGAAGAGCTTGATTTACCTGAAAAAACAGTTATCAATCACAAACGTTATAAAATCATAGATCAAGAAGGATAAGAATATGGGAAAAGTTTCAAAAGCACTATTGTGGTTTATCCTTAGTTTTATAGTTTTTCACATCATTCTTTATATCATGTGGGGAGAAAGACAAGAATACTGGTACCTTTATACAGGTATTATGCTGATTGCAGGTATTAGTTATGTCTTCTATCAGAGAGATATTGAGTCGAAGCGATTGCTTACATCAATAGGGTGGGGGATTGTCACAGCTATTGTGCTGATTATCCTTCAACTCATATTCGCAGCAATCACTTCTGATATTAAGTACGCTTCATTGATTAAGATGCTCTCTAGAACGGGTGTCTATTTCAAATGGCAAATGCTAGTAACACTATTGTTAGTGATACCTTGTCATGAGTTATATATGAGAACCGTCTTACAGAAGTGCATCCTGCAGTTGAAAGTACCTAAATGGATAAGTATCGTTATTACTGCGTTAGCTTCAGCTTCACTCTTCTTCTACTTAGATAATAAGGCATTGCTACTATTTATCTTCGTAGCACAACTCATATTATCAGCAAGTTATCTATATACAAGACGCATTGCGACAACCATCGTAGCGCAAATTGTGGCGATTGTCGTATTATTGATTTTTAATGCTTGATAGTCGAATAGATAACTACATAGTTGACTTGATTAAACAAGTGACGGTTCAGATACTAATTGAAGAATAACTATAGATATTTAAATACCTCCATCATACTTGGTCGTTAGCCTTCAATACTAGGGTGCCAAGTAATGATGGGGGTCTTTTAAATCGCTTTAAACAATATTAGATGAAATGCAAAATAATCGACACTACAATGTCTGTCTCTTATACACATCT
>NZ_PPRN01000075.1 GCF_002902685.1 Staphylococcus pettenkoferi
ATCTAATCGTTGTATTCACTAAATATTAATAAATTTATCTTTAGTTATATGTAAAACGCTTTCATAAAGTGGTATACTCTTCTTACTTTATTGAAGAAGAGGTGTCATTCATGAGTTTTTTCGATATTCACAAAATACCTAACAAAAACATTCCATTATCTACTCAACGTAAATTGTGGTTAAGACAATTTTTAAAAGCCTTTCTGGTAGTCTTTCTCACTTATATGGCTATGTATCTTATTAGAAATAACTTTAAAGCTGCTCAGCCAATGCTTAAAGATCAAACTGGGCTAACAACATTAGATCTCGGATACATTGGTCTTGCATTTAGTATTACTTATGGTTTAGGTAAGACTTTACTCGGTTACTTTATCGACGGTAGAAACACGAAACGAATCATTTCATTTTTACTCATTATATCGTCCCTCACAGTGTTGATGATGGGCTTCATTTTAAGCTTTTTCGGTTCTGTATTAGGAATCTTTATTGTGTTATGGGGGTTAAATGGTCTCTTCCAATCTGTAGGTGGTCCCGCAAGTTATTCCACAATTTCTAGATGGGCACCTCGAACAAAGCGCGGTCGTTATTTAGGTTTCTGGAACACTTCACATAATATTGGTGGTGCTATTGCAGGAGCTATCGCTTTATGGGGTGCCAATACATTCTTTAACGGTAACGTTATTGGTATGTTTGTCTTTCCTGCTGCTATTGCACTTATTATTGGTATAGTCACATTATTTATTGGTAAAGACGATCCTGAAGAACTTGGGTGGAATCGCGCTGAAGAAATATGGGAAGAACCTATCGACCAGGAAAATATTGATTCTGAGAATATGACTAAAGGTAGTATTTTTAAGAAATACATATTAAAGAATCCAGTTATTTGGATTTTGTGCGGGGCCAACGTCTTCGTTTACATTGTACGTATCGGTATTGATAACTGGGCTCCGCTTTACGTAACAGAACACTTACATTTTAGTAAGTCTGATGCTGTTAATACTATCTTTTACTTTGAAATAGGTGCACTCGTCGCTAGTATGCTTTGGGGATACGTTTCAGACTTACTTAAAGGACGTCGTGCAGTTGTCGCTATTGGTTGTATGTTAATCATCACATTCGCAGTATTATTCTATACAAATGCAACAAGCGTGTTAATGGTAAATACTTCACTATTTGTTCTTGGAGCCCTTATCTTTGGGCCTCAATTATTAATTGGTGTAGCTATTACGGGGTTTGTTCCTAAAAATGCAATCAGTGTCGCAAACGGTATGACAGGCTCATTCGCATATTTATTTGGAGATTCTATGGCTAAGGTAGGTTTAGCAGCTATTGCAGACCCTAGTGCTAAAGGTTTACACTTCCTTGGTATTCATTTACATGGTTGGTCAGATGTTTTTATTGTCTTCTATAGTGCTTTATTCATTGGAGTTATACTATTAGTTATCGTCGCTATATTTGAAGAGAAAAAGATTAGAAGTTTAAACTCATAACTGATTGATTTAAGAGAAGCGAAGAGCTTTAAGCTCTTCGTTTTTTTACTTGTGAAGTCTTTTATAATTTCACCAAATAGTATGATAAATTCAAATTCATACTACTAAAATTGGCTTGTTTCTTTTTGAATCATTCGTTTTGTTTAATGATATCTTTTAGCGCTTCTACACTTAATGGTGCATTTTTTCTTCGATGTATCATTCGATGGCAATTTGCACATAATGGTACCATATCTGTTTTAGGATTAACTTCTACTTTCTCTTTATTCTCATACATAGGTTTTAAATGATGAATTTCAATATAACCTTTACCAAGATCACCGTAAAATTTTTCAAAATCAAAACCACAAACTTTACATTTTGTACCATGAATTTCAATAGCTTTAGCTCTTAAAGAAGGATTTCGTTCATAACGAACACCATATCGAACTACAGGACGCCCTTCTTCATAAATCGTATTTTCAAGTGAATTATCTACTTTTTTAATGTCCGCTTCTCTATAATCATCAACCGTTTCTGAAATATATTCTTTTAGTTCACCATAAAGACGACGAGGTCCTTGAATAATTCCCTTAAGCCCATGTTGTTTAAGCACATTATAATTTAACTTATTCGTATTAAATTCTTTCACATACTCTATTTCAATAAATGAATCTTTATTGTTTAAAGTAGCTCCGTTTTTAATATATTTATTGTCATCTATTGTTATCTTAGGTTTATTCACTTCGGTCACACGACATTTATATCGAATAGCTTTAACAGGCGCAGAAAGATAAATATAAATAATATCGCCAACTTCAATCGATTTCATTTGTTGAGTCTGTGACCAATCAAGTCGAGTTAATTCCGTAAATGCACGATGAATATCATAGTATTCAGTATTACAAGGTATTAACCACGTTTGTGTCATAAAAAGTTCCTCCTAATTATTTACCTGTTCAATTATTCCAATACGTCCATCATGTGAAACTTCTCCAGTCGCACAACCGACATCGAGCACGCGCATGCCTTTCGCTATCCCTGACTGCGCGAGCAAACGTGTCGTAAAATCATTTCGTTTCTGATGTTTCACGTGTAACATCCTTTCTTTATTCTCCACTTTAATTCCTGTTAATAATTTTGCCCGTAAATGAGTTATCAAAATCATTTACGGGCAAATTGCCTGCGTTATATCTTTTCAAATTAAAAACAAGCCGAGTTTTAATACATTAATTTAGGCTCCAAACTTTTAAAGCAATATTAGCTAACTTCTTCTGACGTTCAATAATTTCATAATCTGTCCACTCGTCATAATGAATCAAATCTCTAGTTAAATTTATTTTTGATTCTTTATATATTTCTTTCTTTTGTTTAAACGGCTTATTAATAATGCTTTTATTATATTCCTCAGCTAAGAGAGTTAGATTGCCAAAACGCCAAAGGTAATTTTCATAAGTATCATGATCAATATCCCAATTATCAATATTTTGTGGCATAATGTGTTCGATATGAATTTTATTATTATCTCTAAGAATCCTAGTTTCCTTATTATTATAATTGTGTAATGCTCTAAATAAAAATCTAATCACATTTTTCTTTTTAACTGAGAAAGTTTCAAAAAAGTATTTGAAGTCTTCGTTATTAATTATTAATCCCTTTATTCTTTCTTTAACTTCATCGATATTAGTTAACTCTTGTTGAGTAATATCTTCAGCTATTTTTGAAAAGGATAGTTCATATTTATTAGCAACTTTTCCTGCTACAACAAAGTTTCTTACTATTAATGTTTCTAGTACATGAAGAAAGTCTAGTATTTCTTTTTCATCATAATTTTCTTTTACTAATGAGATAATAATAGGGTAATAAGATTTAGCACCTAATATACTTATATCTTTAATTTTTTCATTTAAATCTGTACTACTGAAATATATTGCTTCGTTAGGTTTATCGATAGCATTATATAAAGTAGATAAAGTTGAAAGATCAGAAATTAGATCGTTTACTTTTTTAGTTGAATCTATTGACTTGCGTATCTTTTTATATAGATCCTTCTCTCTAATAAATTTATCTTGAGAATTCCAGTAATGTCTAATAAATTTTGTTGCATCACTTTTCCCCAGATTATCCAACATTTTTTCCCATTGAGTTTTAACATGGTTTATATTTTTGCTTGCGATACGGAATAAGTGATTTTTAAGTAAATCAGAAGTTTCTAAATCTTTACCTCTCGCATTTAAAGTTTCGAATATTATAAATGCCTCATTAATATCATTAGTTTCCACGAACATAACCGTAAAATTATCAATTAAAGATTTATAAAGTGTATATACTTTTTGGTACTTATCATCATAACTCTCTGTATTCTCTATGTATTCATCAATAAGTTTTTCAAAACCCTCTTTGGTATCTTTTATTCTTTGTTCTGATTTTGTTAATTTTTTATTATCAATATCATTTGTTTTCTTACTTTGTATATACTCCTGGAAGAATATTTTATCATTTTCTCCTAATACTAATCTGACATCATTTCTCTTCTCTGTATAACATCCAATGTATTTAGAAGTGATGTCTTGAGAATCATATTCAGCATCCTCAATATTATATTCTTTTGCAAAGTAATCGAACTTTTCACGTAATGTATCTAAGAGAATAACAGCTGTTGTTGTTCTTTGTTGTCCATCGATAATATATTTACGCTTTGTTTCATCATCGGAATGTATCACTATCTGACCGAAAAAGTGACTTTCATAATCTTCTTCAACTAATTCTTTCAAATCTGCCCAAAAATCTTCCAATTCATCATACTCCCATGAGTACCCTCTCTGATAATCTGGAATGTAATATTTATGTTCAGCTAAATAAGAACCTAAACTTCTAGAATTTGAATTAATAATGCTCATTAATAAACCTCCCTTTATATTTAGTCTAACATTTATCAATTTCAAATAAATAGATTATCAACTCAATTTATTACAATGTTTTCTCATAAGTAAAAAGACTATCTTAGCATTTGAATATATATTGTTATGTGTATAAGGGATAATGAACTCTTTAATATTCATACCCTACATCCTCAACCCAATTCCGCACGACCTAATAAATATTTTAAGTGAAAAAGATAGACAACCGGGTAAAACTGTGTATAATAGATTATAGTAATTACAAAGTAATAATTGTTTTCAATTACATAGCACATGTTGACGTTTGCGTCTCATCCATCTAATCATGTTATGAGATGACATCGACGGCATCAATCGTGAGTATGAAGGCAATGTAACGAATCTCGCAACGATTTAACGAATTACTCAAATTTTCAATTTTACCATAATCGTATAAAAGATAATTTGAAATCATTCTAAAGACAGCGTCCTTCAACTCAACACCAAAGGAGATATAACTATGAGTAAATTAACTGGTTTATTTGGCGCACCCGTATCAGACAGAGAGAATAGTATGACGGCTGGTCCACGTGGTCCACTGTTAATGCAAGATATTTATTTCTTGGAACAAATGGCACACTTCGATAGAGAAGTCATTCCTGAACGACGTATGCATGCGAAAGGTTCAGGTGCCTTTGGGACTTTTACCGTAACAAATGATATTACTCAATATACAAGTGCAAGCATCTTCTCTGAAGTTGGTAAGCAAACAGAGATGTTCGCTCGTTTCTCAACTGTAGCCGGCGAACGTGGTGCGGCAGACGCAGAACGTGATATCCGTGGTTTCGCGTTGAAATTCTATACGGACGAAGGAAACTGGGATCTCGTAGGTAACAATACGCCTGTGTTCTTCTTCAGAGATCCGAAGTTATTCGCAAGTTTAAACCACGTCGTGAAACGTGATCCGAAGACAAATATGCATAATCCTGAAGCAAACTGGGACTTCTGGACATCACTTCCGGAAGCACTTCACCAAGTGACGATCCTCATGTCTGACCGTGGTATTCCAGACGGCTACCGTCACATGCACGGTTTCGGATCTCACACATACTCTATGTATAACGCTAAAGGCGAACGTGTATGGGTTAAATTCCATCATGTGTGCCAACAAGGTATCAAGAACTTAACACCTGACGAAGCGACACGTATCGTTGGTCAAGACCGCGAATCTTCTCAAAGAGATTTGTTTAACGCGATTGAAGAAGGCAACTTCCCGAAATGGAAGATGTACATTCAAGTGATGACGGAAGAGCAAGCGCGTAACCATAAAGATAATCCATTCGATTTAACGAAAGTGTGGTATAAAGATGAATATCCACTCATCGAAGTCGGTGAATTTGAGTTAAACCGCAACCCTGAGAACTACTTCCAAGACGTAGAACCAGCTGCGTTCGCGCCTACAAATATCGTTCCAGGTATCGATTTCTCACCTGACAAGATGTTACAAGGCCGCCTCTTCTCTTACGGGGATGCGCAACGTTATCGTCTTGGCGTGAACCACTGGCAAATTCCAGTCAACCAACCTAAAGGTGTAGGTGTTGAAAATATTTGTCCATTTAGCCGCGATGGTCAAATGCGTATTCTAGACGAGAACCAAGGTGCGAAGACACATTATTATCCAAACCAACATGGAGAGTTAGAAAGTCAGCCGCAGTTTAAAAAGCCTGGTTTACCATTAGAGGGTACAGCTTATGAACATGACTTCCGTGAAGATGACGCGAACTACTTCGAACAACCGGGTAAACTCTTCCGTTTGTTGTCTGAAGAAGAACAACAACGTTTATTTGAGAATACTGCGAATGAAATGGCGCCAGTAAGCGAACACATTAAACACCGTCATATCCGTCATTGTTTCAAAGCGGATACTGCATATGGTGAAGGTGTCGCAAAAGCACTCGGTATTGATATTAAAGATGTCGAACTCGATATCGTAGATTAATGATAAATTTGGTGCCATTAATGGGTAAGTGAGGCATCCCCAAGTATAGGTGAGAACATTGTTGATACTCTTTCTAAAATGTGAAGCGACTCATCTGCACCACTTTCTTTAATGGCACTGCCCTATTGTATATTGTAGGGCGATTCTAAGCGCAAGCTAAGCACACTTGCGCTTAGCTCCTTTTTAAAAGATTTATGCGAAACACGAAGCAATAAATATTAAGAAATAGATGAGGACTTAAGTAATGATATTAGATAATGTAAATCCGAATGACCTGTTCCCTACTGAACAGAAAGGGCCTACGCTACTCGGCGATATGGACTCCCCTGTGCGTGGTGAAGTGAAGACCTTTGAAGCGGGATATGTGGCGACAAGCGAACGTTTGATTCTGAATGTGGATATGGACGGCGAGTTTTACTACCGCAATATTAATTATAGTGAGATTGAAGCGATTACGTTAGCAGATGCGACGTTAACGATTCGCTTTGCGGTTGGTGCGTTTCCGATGCGCAATGTGGATGTCGAGAAAGCAGAAGCATTTAAAGCTTATATTGAAGAACATATGGATTGATAATGATAGAAGAGTCTGGGATGAGATTAAAAGACAATTGTTTTATCCTAGGCTCTTTTTATTTACTTAGGGGGCCACACTCAACTAATTCCTTTCGCTTTTAAGCTCTAGTAATGGATTTTCGTTGTGGTCTGGATCCCTCAAGTGTGTCAAGTCTACATTGAAAAACTTAAATTAAGAGCTAATATAACTCTTTTACCTTTTACTCTTCCAGACTCTTATATTATTAAATATTTTTCATTTCATTAAATGCTTGCTTTAATTCTGTCTCGTTCTGAGGTAATATAGTTCTTGCCTGTATAGCACAAATTATTATCCTAATTACAAAACAAATAAGAATTGAAACTCCCCATATCCATTTAACAGTAGAGTTTTCGTACCCTAAACAACAAGTTAATCCACCGTCAAATATAATTATCACTATAGGAATGCTCCATCTTATATATTCTAGAAATAGTAAATTTAAATTTTTTAATCTTCTGTATCTATCTTCATATAGAAAGGATTCCTGCATATACTCTGTCTTATTTGATATAAAAATCTGTCGTTCGATATTTTTGTCTATTCCATTTTTAGTCTTCGATCCTTTGATATCTCTAAGTGTTTTATACTCAATTAATAAGCCCTCATGAGTTTTCTTCAAACGTTTTCGCCACCCAATCAAATCTTCTATCTTAAACAATATAAACGAGTACTTAAGTTTCCACTCTAAAATAATTTCCATTATAAACGATACTATCATTATCGTAAGTACAGCTATAAGTAATGTTTTATCTAATAAGGTATATTTATTGAATAGGAGTACAGATTCTACATATATAAGTGCTAAAATCATATATACAAAAAGATTTATGTAAAAAATAACAAAAACTGAAG
>NZ_PPRN01000076.1 GCF_002902685.1 Staphylococcus pettenkoferi
TCTATATTCTTTAACTTAGACATAGTCATTATGTAAGCTCTTAAAGCACTATCTTTAAAACTATATATTATTTTCAATTCGCAGAAGATGATGTGACACGCTTGAGGGAGCTAGGCTGCAATAAAAATCCATTTTTTCGAGCTATTCTGAGCGAGAAAAAATTAGTTGAATGCAGCCCCCTAAGCAAGGGAACCATCATCTCAAGAATTGATTTAGTCATAATAAAATACCTCTAAAGCGAGTATTAGAACTAACTTTAGAGGTGTATTTAATCGATTAACCTTTTGTCTTAACTTTTGAAATGTAAGTGGATGGTTTGTCTTTGTCATAAATCGTCAAACCGGTAATATCTTTGGTTTTAACTGGTGTGAATAAGCTCACAACATAAGATATGATAAATGCGATCGTGAATGACATGATTGACACGTAGAATGGTGCGCTTGGATTACTTTTATCATTAAGTAAGTAAGCGACTAGGATACCTGCAATCAAGCCGACGATAACGCCGAATGTGTTTGTGCGTTTTGTAAAGATACCTACTGCAAAGATACCTGCGAGTGGTACACCGAAGAGACCTGTGATGAGTAGGAATAAGTCCCAAAGGTTGTTTGACTTCGCAAAGATGAGATACATGGACATGCCGTAACCGAAGAGGCCGGCAAGGATAATCATCAAACGTGCGAATTTCACTTCGTCTTTCTCTTTACCTTTACCGAAGAAACGGTGTTTGATATCGACTGAGATACAAGCTGAAATTGAGTTTAAGCTTGAGGAAATTGTCGATTGGGCTGCCGCAAAGATAGCCGCAACGAGTAAACCGCCTACAAATGGTGGCATTTGAGTTAAGATAAAGTATGGTACTACGGAAGATGTATTGAAATCTTTCGGTAATGTGCCTGCATGTTGATAGAAAGAGTATAGCATTGTACCCATACCGTAGAATAATGGTGCGGATAGAATGGCTAATAGTCCGTTTGTCCAAAGGGATTTACGTGTCTCTTTCATCGATTCAGAAGCTTGGTAACGTTGAACGACGTCTTGACTCGCTGTGTATTGATGCAAGTTGTTAAAAATGTTCCCAATAAAGATAATTGGAAAGGCTGCGCTTGCTGAGTTAATGACGAAGTTGTCTGCACTCAAGATCTTCTTGTGTTCCATTGCGTCGTGCCAAATTGTGCCGAAGTTACCGTGAATTTGAAGTGCGCCGAGTAAGATGATAAAGAAAGCACCACCAAGGAGGATGACACCTTGGATAAAGTCACTCCATACAACCCCTTCGAATCCACCTAGGAATGTATATAGAATACAGAGTACGCCGACGAGTGTTGCGACGATGTACGGGTTCATGTCTGAAACTGATGTAATCGCAAGTGTCGGTAAGTAAATAACAATAGCGACACGTCCTAAATGGAAGAGGACGAATAATAGTGAACCAATTAAACGAATACTTGGGCCAAAGCGTGCTTCTAAATATTCGTAAGCTGAAGTTACTCTTAACTTTTTAAAGAAAGGTACATAGAAGTAATTCAGAATTGGTACGATAGCGATAATCGTAATTGTACCTGCAACATAAGCCCAGTCAGTCAAGAAAGCCTTCTCTGGCGTGGACATAAATGTAATCGCGCTTAACGTTGTTGCGTAAATCGAGAAACCAACTACCCATGAAGGTAACTTACCTCCAGCGGTAAAGAAGCTATCTGTATCTTTACTCGCACGTTTCGTGAAGTAAGACCCAATTAATAACATTGCCACCAAGTAGACGATGACTGCTACCCAGTTCCATAACCCAAAACCAACTTGATGCATATTCCCACCCCCTTAATCTTATAAATGATATTGTTGTATTAATTTGTTCAAACGTTCTCTCTTATCGTCACTGAGTGGTTTCAATGGTCGTTTAGGCATACCACTCTCAATACCTCTTGAACCGAGGATTTCTTTCAGCGCTGGGTAGATACCAAGTTCTAACACTGTGCTGATAATGTCGTTTGTTTCGTTTTGAATGCGTAATGCTTCATGTACTTGACCTTGTTGAACAAGCTCGAAGATTTGACGTGCACGTTTACCGTTGATGTTGTATGTAGAACCAATGGCCCCGTCTACGCCTGTAACTGCTGCTTGAATCAACATTTCGTCAAAGCCTGAGAAGATGAGTTTGTCAGGGTACGTGTGACGTAAACGTTCAAGTAAGAAGAAATCAGGTGCTGTGTATTTTACGCCGATAATCTTGTCGTGAGTAAAAAGCTCATCGAATTGTTCGTTCGTAATGTTCACACCTGTTGAGCCAGGGTTCGCATAGATGATGAAATTATTTTGCGTTTCTTCAATCAATTTGAAGTAGTATTCTTTAATTTCATCAAAACTGAATGGATAGTAAAACGGTGTAACGGCTGAAATCGCGTCATAACCGAGTTCTGTCGCATATTTACCTAACTCAATCGCTTCGTTCATATCGAGTGCACCGATTTGTGCGATGAGTTTCACGTCGTCACTAACCGCTTCTTTCGCTATCTTGAAGATTTGTTTCTTCTGTTCTTTACTAATGAGGAAGTTCTCTCCTGAGCTTCCGTTAACGTAAAGTCCGTCCATACCTTCTGTTTCAATCGCATTACGTGCAATTTGTTTCAAACCTTCTTCAAGCACTTGGCCTTGTTCGTCGAAAGGTACGAGTAAAGCTGCATATAATCCTTTAAATCGTTCGTCCATCATTAATAACCTCCAGTATGATCTCAACTTCACAATATTCACAAATTCGTTGTTGTAGTTCTTTTGGCTGCTTTATACAATAAGAAAGTGATTTACAATTCAAATTGTAAACGCTACCATAAGGAGTATCAATATTATTTTGAAAATAAAAGTCATATTCATGACGATTCTGTGAAAATATTTTTCATTAAAACCAAATGGAGATGGAGGTCATACCATGGAGCGAATAGCGATAGATGTCGGTGGAACACATATCAAGGGAGGAATCATCGATACGAATCTCACGTTGAAAGACAAGATGAAGATTGAAACGCCTAACAATATCGATGCGAAGATTACGGATGCAGTCTTTGAACTTGCGCAACGTTACATAGACAAACATCATTTGATCCACCCACAAATCGGCATTTCAACAGCAGGTGTTGTCGATGAATCAGCGGGTCGCATCGTCTATACAGGTCCGACGATTCCTAACTTTAATGGCACCAATTTCAAGGCGTTGCTTGCCCCTTTTAGCAAGGATGTTCATGTATACAACGATGTGAACGCTGCCTTACTTGGCGAATTGAGTTTGTATGAGTATGACGCTAAGAATATTTTCTGTCTCACTTTAGGCACTGGAATAGGTGGCGCTTTCTACGATCAGCACTCAGGTTTATATAATGGCGCGAGAAACCGTGCCAATGAGATTGGATACTTACTCTATCGCTCTACTGATGAGACGACGTATGAGTTGCGAGGATCTGTGCGTGCGTTGAAACAACGTATGCAAGCACATCACTTTGAGTATGGTGATGATGTTATTAAATTGTTTGAACTTGCGATTGATGAGGGAGATTCGAAGGCACAAGAAATCTTAAATGCGTGGAGCGAAGATGTTGCCGAAGGAATTGCCCAAATTCAAATCCTTTATGATCCTGAGCTCATCCTGATTGGTGGAGGGATTTCATCTCAAGGCGAACGTCTCTTACGCTACATTACGCCAAAGGTTGCGCATTATCTTCCACCTGAATATGGCCATGCGCGCATACAGACGATGCAGACGCAGAACGATGCCGCATTGTATGGTGCGGTGGCACAATTTCAATAAGATATCAATTAACGCACGACAGTGGAACGCGTTTTATTCCACCTCGTGCGTTTTAGTTTGATAGTTAAAATGTTGTCAATCAAGGCTATACGTCACCCTTTTTATCCGCTAAAATCACTTCCGTCGTTTGACGATACAAGCCACGTAAGTAGTCATCTTCAAGGAGTAAATAACTGACGATGTCGACCAAGAACGACGTCGCAATTTGCGTATTCACAAAGTATGGATCATTAATGCGTTTCTGGTCTGTCGTTAACAGAACTAAGTCGGCAGATTGCGTGAGCGTACTCCCCTCGTAGTTGGTAATCGCGACGACAAAGGCACCCCGTGCTTTCGCGATGTTCGCTGCTGCTATCAGCTCTTTCGTCTCACCACTATTTGAGATGGCAACGAACGTATCGGACTTCGATAATAATGACGCGTGAATCTTCATCTGATGTGCATCCGTAGAGACATTCCCTTTCATGCCCATACGCATCGTACGATAGTAGAATTCGGTTGCTGACAAACCTGAACTGCCTAAGCCAGAATAAATAATTTGGCGACTGCGCTTTAACTGATTGACGAAACGCTGAATCTGTTTCTCCGAGACGAACTCTCCCGTCTGTTGAATCACGTTCTGATGATAGTTATGTATGCGTTGAATAAGTGGACTATTCTCGATCGGTTTCACCGTCTTCTCTTGTTGAAGACTGAATTTCATATCTTGAAAGTTCTCGTAATTGAGTTTATGCGCAAAGCGAGTGATTGTGGCAGGAGACGTATCGATGGCACTCGCAAGTGAATTAATCGTTGAGAAATCGTCTGTGAATTCCGTTTCTTCAATAAATGTGACAATATCTTTATCCTTCTTCGTCAGTAAATGACGATAGCGTTGTATACGATTCGCAAATTTCATTGCTTACTCTCCCCTTTGTGCAATTGCAGTAAAATGTTCATTTTTTAAAATTCGAACCGGTAAACTATTTGTCCGGCGCAGTCTTTGTTATTTCTCCACAATGGATGTCTCTCAGTATATATGAAAATATTTTTCACAACAACTAAAAGTATTGATTATTATTTTCCGAGTGTTATATTGAAAACAATGAGATAATCGGCTCACGCACCACCTCACAGGACGGACTATAAACTAGGGCGATCATCATCTAACTATACAAACTGGAGTGAAGAATTATGTTACCACAAGGGTTAATCGTTTCATGTCAGGCCTTACCTGACGAGCCATTACACTCTTCATTTATCATGTCTAAAATGGCACTTGCTGCTTACCAAGGGGGCGCAGTAGGTATTCGCGCCAACACGAAAGAAGATATTCAAGCGATTCAACAAGAAGTCAACTTACCGATCATCGGAATTGTGAAGCGCGATTATGAAGGTTCAAAGGTCTTTATCACTGCGACTTCTCAAGAAGTAGACGAATTGATTGAAAGTGGTTGCGAAGTCATTGCACTCGATGCGACGACACAAACGCGTCCGAAAGAATCATTGTCTGAGCTCGTAGCATATATCCGCGAACATGCGCCAAACGTAGAAATCATGGCTGACATTTCAACGTTAGAAGAAGCGAAACAAGCAGACGAACTCGGCTTTGATTACGTCGGTACTACATTACGTGGCTACACTGACTATACGAAAGGTCACATTCTTTACGAGGATAATTTCCAATTCTTGAAAGATGTGCTTGAAGCTGTAGATGCGAAAGTCATTGCGGAAGGTAACGTGATCACACCTGAGATGTTTGAAACCGTGTCCAACTTAGGTGTGCATTGCACAGTTGTAGGCGGTGCGATTACACGTCCGAAAGAGATTACGCAACGCTTTGTGAACGCACTTAAATCTTAAGAGACGTGCGATGTTACTGAAGTTAAAAGGGTCATCACTTTGACTACTTAACACCATTCAAATCAGTGATATTAAACAAGCCACTTCAATACTTATAATAAAAGACCTCTCAAATTAAGGTGACTAATGACTTATCGCCCTAATTTGAGAGGTCTAACTTTTTTCATGTTAAAAGACTACATACGTAAATCAACATTATGCAGCCTGTGCTTCAAAGATTTTACGTTTCTCCCATTGACCGGTTTGCTGATTATATTTATCGCACGTGATTAACGTCAATTGTTGTTTATCAGATTTATGCTCATCCAACACTTTTACATCGTCTGGATTCACATCATAAATCTTCGAAATCTTATACGTGCGCTTCTGCCCATCAATCGTTAAATACACCTTACTACCTTTATGTGCAGCAGGTAAATTCGTGAACTGATAGTGATCGCGGTCTGTAAAGGTATGCCCTGCAATCGCCACGTTCTGATCAGACATCGATTCATCTTTTTCTGCAAAGCTAACACCACGGTTCAGTTGTTCAGGTGTAGCAGGCCCTGGATAAACAGGCGTCTTAATTTCCGCATCTGGCACAGATATATACCCTGCCATTTTCGATGGATCTTTAGGTATTTGCGGTGTCGATTCCGATTTCTTCTCTTTGTGTTGTTTTTGATTATTTTTATCATAATGTTCAATCTTGTCTTCGTTATCCTTTTGAGTAAAATAATTATCGATATGTGGTTTCATAAACATGTAAATGGCCGCTAATATGAGAATAACGCCCACAAGTGTTAATAAACGGCTACCCCATTTCTTCATAGCTTTCCTCCGTTATGACAGATAGTAATTTAAGTCATAGTATATCATGTTATCCACCCTATTGTACGCAATATACACTCGAACTTTTTCAAATATCTTATGCTACACTTTAGTTATTATATGTAAAAGTCATTTTACCCCAACTATAAATATGAAAGAAGGTTAGACCTATATGATTCGCCCAATGACACAAGATGATCTGTTTGACGTAGTAGATATTTATAACTACGCAATTGAACACACGACGGCTGTCTATACCTATGAACCTGTTGATGAGATAGAACGACTGATTTGGTATGTCGAAAAAGAGCAGAAAGAAGAACCTATTATTGTTTATGAATCAGATGGGCACGTCTCTGGATTCGCGACATATGGAAGTTTCCGTGACTGGCCAGCATATCACTACACGGTTGAACATTCGATTTATGTTGATCCGAACTATCAAGGTCGAGGTGTGGCAACTCAGTTACTGACTGAGCTAATTCGTCTCGCACGTGAGTCTGGCTATCATACGATGGTCGCGGGTATTGATGCAGAGAATACGGCGAGCATTTCACTCCATCAGAAGTTCAATTTCCGTCATTGTGGCACGGTTACAGAAGTTGGTCACAAGTTTGGACGATGGCTCGACTTAGCGTTCTATCAGCTACATTTGGAAGAATGAGGGTTTTTCTGTGAGTATTGGTTTAGCAATTACGCGGTAGCTGTCTGCATTTGAGTAGGCTAGCGCTTACTCAAACGCTAGTCGTCCTCGCGGGGGCAAGACTACGAAATCAATAAATTGATTTCTGTCTTGCTCCCCCAAGTTAGGAAATTGCAGAAAAGTGGTATAACATAATGTATCACAATATTTTAACAATAAGGAGCATCACAATATGAGTGTATTTACTAACGAAGAGAAAGTACAGATTCTATCTGATGTCGTCGAAATTGAATCGGTGAATGATCATGAGAAAGATGTCGCTGAATACTTACAGAAACTTTTTAACAAACATGATATCCAATCTGAAATCATCAGTGTTAACGACTCAGATTCTCGTGCTAATCTCGTAGCTGAAATTGGTAATGGTAGCCCAGTACTAGGCGTTTCAGGACACATGGATGTAGTAACAACAGGCGATTTAGATAGCTGGAATTATGAACCGTTTAAACTTACAGAAGATGATGACGGTCGCCTTCACGGACGTGGTGCTGCTGATATGAAATCAGGTACAGTTGCACTCGCGCTCGCATTAATCGAGATTAAAGAAGCTGGCACTTTGAAGCAAGGCACGATTCGCTTCATGGCTACTGCGGGAGAAGAAATTACGAGTGCCGGCGCGAAAGATCTATATGAGAAAGGTTACATGGATGATGTAGACGCCCTACTTATCGCTGAACCGTCTCAAGATGGACTCGTTTACACACATAAAGGTACGATGGATATTCGCGTGACATCTAAAGGTAAATCTGCCCATAGTTCTATGCCAGAACTTGGCTTTAACGCCATTAACCCACTCGCTGATTTCATTCATTACTTAAACAAAGCTTATAGTAAAGTAGATGTTAAAAGTGACGTTCTCGGTACACCCACAATGAACGGTACAGTCATTAACGGTGGCGACCAAGTGAACTCTATTCCAGACCGCGCGGAAGCGTTATTCAATATGCGTACGATTCCAGAATATGATAATAAACGTTTCGAATCTTTATTTAATGAGGTCAAAGACCAAGTGGAAGAAACGAAAGGCGTCGATTTAACTGTTGAACCTTACGTTAATCGCGATCCAATTTCTACTACTGGTGACAGTGACTTTATTAAAATGACGCAATCATTAGCTGAATCTCATTTCAATCGTTCATTTGACTTAACTTCAACAACGGCGACAACCGACGCATCTTTCTTGATGAAAGATAAAGATGAACAATTTGGCTTTATCATGTTTGGTCCAGGTGAATCAGGCCAAGCGCACCAAGTTGATGAATATGTATCTAAAGACGTTTATACTCAATTTGTTGATTTCTATACGCAACTCTTCCCAAAATATTTAAATCAGTAAACAATGATAGCGGATGAATGGCGGAGCTTTTGAGCTCGAAATCATATAAGAGTTGAAATTTTGTCATTTGAAGATGTGAGTTAGTTTTAGTCGATTTATTGAAAAGATAAAGCGCGATAGCTAAGCTTTTGCTATATTGCGAATAAGTAGAACCGTGGACATAAGTGAATCGCGGTTCTACTTTTTTGTTTAATTGTGGCATTTTACTAACCTTGTATTAAGAAATTGACGCTCTTAAATATTTAAGAAATTTATTAAGAGAATAAACTTTTATTAATTTTCTGAATTTTGTGTTGTCAATTAACTCCCCTAGCTATATAATTAACTCATATAATGAGTGAGTTGTTTCTTCCGTTACTTACTTCATCACAGTTAAGTCATTCATACATTCACTTTATACGACTTCACTAGGAATGAACGACCATTCATTATACGAGACGTCTGTGAAAGCCAGGGTCATTTTCAATGCTCTGGCTGATTAGACGCTCAACATCCATAAACAGTTAATATTTTAAAATTTGATGCCTCTTTTTGCGACGCATAGTTATGACTTTTCAAAATTTAACTCTCGAAAAAGAACCTCTTCATTTTTTCACTCTAACCTTTCATTATTTTAAAAACACAAATCTCTAACCTCAAAAACTATAAAAATTTGAATGTTACAAACGCCTTACCTCGTAAATTTATCACGTATGAGATGATTTCCACATATTTCGTTTCTTCTACTATAAAATGTCTTGTAATACGTATTACAGGGGGATATACCATGCAAAAACCTACGTTGAGCATTCACGAACTACTTTCAACTGAGTTAGAACGTTGTATAAATGAAGTCATTATCTTATTCCCTTTAGCAGATCCATTAGCCCTTCACCTTAACGGAGCAAGAACGAATATTTATTCCGGAATTATCATTAACAATGGCGATATATATCAAGTAATAGAAGGCGTTAATGTAGTAGAGGTCCGCATTCCTCTCTCTATGCTATTGAAGAGAGAAGAGTCCACTTCGCACTGCTACTTTGATTACAATAAGATTTCATCACCTCGAGAGCTCAAATCTTTGATCTTACGTGATGTTGAGCAAAATACTGTTAACCGTGTGATTACTACTACAGCAGTCTTGAAGCTACTCGATTTCTTACTACTATAAGCAAAAGTGAACATCAATTCACCGTATTTACCAGAAATTACAACAGACTTACCTTTATTAAATAAGATACTTGAATTTACGAACGACCATATTTATGAAAGTGTTTCACCGAAGATGATTGCGAAAGAATTCTTTATTTCACAATCTTACATTTCGATTATCTTTGCGAAACATTTGAATATGAACTTTAAAACGTATGCGAATTCGTTAAAAATTGCACTCTCACTCAGAGATTTAATTGAGCCTGATATGCAAATTAGTGAGGTCGCAACGAAATATAATTTCCAAAACATCGCGACGTTTTCAAAGCAGTTTAAATACTTTTTACATGAACCGCCGAAACAGTTTGTCTTCCGCTACAAAGTGCTCGTCATCAGAACGAAGAATCCACTGATCGTTAAGGTAGCAAATTACGCGAGATTCGTCACGCTCATAGAGAGTTTCTCTCAGCATTCACAATCGAGTAATGTTGAAGAAATTGATCTCGACAATCTAGTAGAAAGCCGTTACATTCATCCGATAGACATGATGATTAAGGTGGACAATTTACACAAGCTGAAGTACTACACACAACGTATTGAGACAGGTTTAGATGCTGAAATTTTCCAACAACCTCATTTCATCATTCAAAACTTTAACGTTGAAGATGCCAATCACTTTAATACCTATGACAATATTCAGAGTTTAATTCGCTTATCCTCTAAACAAGGTCATGTGATACTCAAGATCAGTAAGGTGAATACGTACTATAGACTTGAAGAGAAATTGAAACAACTCATTTGGGGCGGCACTTTATCTAGTGAAGTGCTACGTCATCTCGTCATTCTCTTTGACAGTGAGAGTTTATCAGTGAAGACGATTTCGGTCATGCGTCGCCGAGCGATCGAATTATTCCCAGATTTGCAATTTGCGATGGTCATCGATTATTATTTATTCCATCACACGCAACAGGAATACTTTATCGATACATTGAAATCATTAGATTTGAAGTATTACTTTGTTGATTCAGATTTGAAGACGTTACATGACAAGCTTATTGAAATAGATGACAATTTCCATGTTGGCGATTCATTACGAGAAGCATTAATCCAATTTATTAACTTATTTGGTAAGGATAAAAAGAAAATGGTCTTCAGCCGGCTCACACATAGTACGCTAAGAGCTTATTTCCAATCGAAAGCAGAATCATCTTATACACTACCTGCGAAATTCTATATAGATCTCTGTCAGTATATTGGAGGCTTAGCATTCGATATGCAAAGCTCAGAGCGCGATGCAGTTAAATTACTCAATGCCTTTGAAAGCTATCGCCCTATCGTGCATATTTATAGTTTGCTTACACCATTTATCGGTAAACAAGTCATGTCTTTACCATATGGTTTAATGTATCAAAGTGATCAGAAATATCACGTTCTACTGTTTGGTGGTTACCGCTTTGATGAAGAATCTGATGTGTCACTCGTCGTGAAGATTCATCACGCATTTACACGTGACTTCTTACTGTTTACTCGTACGTTAAATAATACTTACGGTACGATTGATACGATCATTCAACCCCATCTACAAACGATGGAGCTAGATCCACAAATTGCGAAACACGTACACGAGTCAAACCACCCTAAAACTGAATTCGTACGTTACGAGTGGGCAAAGCCGCTTGAAATTCAACTTTCTTATCAAACATTAAAATATTTATCTATAACGACAATGACTTAAATAATAAGGGTCGAAAAGGTGTAATTGCCTTTTCGACCCTTAATTTATGAATATATAGATTGTAGTTACTTTTAATAAACTTAAT
>NZ_PPRN01000077.1 GCF_002902685.1 Staphylococcus pettenkoferi
TGAATTTATAGTATAATTTTAACAAAAAGGAGTCTTCTGTATGAACTATTTCAGATATAAACAATTTAACAAGGATGTTATCACTGTAGCCGTTGGCTACTATCTGAGATATGCATTGAGTTATCGTGATATATCTGAAATATTAAGGGAACGTGGTGTAAACGTTCATCATTCAACGGTCTACCGTTGGGTTCAAGAATATGCCCCAATTTTATATCGAGTTTGGAAGAAAA
>NZ_PPRN01000078.1 GCF_002902685.1 Staphylococcus pettenkoferi
CGTCGAGTATTTGATGACCTACCTTATAAGTTTCATGTAATAGATCATCTAAGTTTATTAAGTATTGAACGAGAGAGTGCTCACTCTGCGAAAAGTCGAATAGTCTGTAAGACTTATAATGAATTGGATCAAGATCTATAGGCGATATTAAAAGGTGCTTCCAATAACGTTTAAGCTTATTATATTTACGCTTTTCTGTCGTTCTAAATTGGTTCATTACTCTGACGCGACACCGGTTAATTTCTCTGTTAACAGCTTGTACAATATGAAAACGATCGATAATTATTTTAGCGTTAGGAAACAGGTCTTCAACTAAATCCATATACGGTTGATACATATCCATCGTGACGGCTTTGACTCGCTTTCGTTCTTCTAGAGAAAACTTTAAAAAGTGTTCTTCTAACTTGAATTTGCGACGATCAGGTAATATTTCAATAACATCATGATTGACGGCATCACAATAAATAAAGCTCATCGCACTCGCTACATCATTCGTTGACT
>NZ_PPRN01000079.1 GCF_002902685.1 Staphylococcus pettenkoferi
TATGTCCCTCTGCATCAATGGCACGATATAAATAGCTCCATTTTCCTTTTATTTTGATGTACGTCTCATCAATACGCCATTTGTAATAGGCTTTTTTATGTTTTTTCTTCCAAATTTGATACAAAATCGGAGCATATTCTTGAACCCAACGATAGACTGTTGAATGGTGAACGTTGACACCACGTTCTCTTAGTATTTCAGATATATCACGATAACTCAGCGCGTATCTTAGATAGTAGCCAACGGCTACAGTGATGACGTCCTTGTTAAATTGTTTATATCTGAAATAATTCATACAGAAGACTCCTTTTTGTTAAAATTATACTATAAATTCAACTTTGCAACAGAACC
>NZ_PPRN01000008.1 GCF_002902685.1 Staphylococcus pettenkoferi
TTGTTAAATTGTTTATATCTGAAATAGTTCATACAGAAGACTCCTTTTTGTTAAAATTATACTATAAATTCAACTTTGCAACAGAACCCTTTATACAAACAAAAAACAGGGTACTACTTTAAAGTAATACCCTGTTTTAAAATTAAATTTTAATTTATTAAACAAATTTAAGTACTTGGTCAACGATTTTAGCAATTGTATTAGCAATGCCAAAGCCCATGTCTACCCAGTCTTGTTTGACATGTAAACCTGAATTTACTGCATTATGTAATGATTCAACAATACCTGACATAAATGTACACTCCTTTATACAAATGAAAATGATGTAACCATATAAATTTGTAACATTTCTAGAATGATTTGTAAACTTAATTTACACTATTTTAATATATCACATCATTAACAATGACAAAAAATACCGGACTCTATATTAAATAGAATCTGGTATTTTTGATTTGTCCATCCTTTTTTTAATATAAAAAGATGTTATTAATATCATGCTCTTGGATATTATATATAAATTTAGTATTCAATATTTGGTATTTTATTTACATGTTTTTGATAACGTTTAAGTACACTATAACCAATAGTACAAATAGCTATTGCTACAAATAATTTTTTCAAATTTGTCATTCCTTTACTCTATTTGTTTTCATAATAATTTAATTCTAAATCTTTAGATGTTTGTTTTCGAATAGTTCTCATTAATCCAATATCATTAACTAATGATTGGCCATAAGATGGTATCATTTTTTTGATTTTTGGTGTCCATTTTGATTCATATTCTGAGAAGTTTTTTTCAAGTACTTCTAAAGCTACAGAAACTGAAGTTGAAGCCCCAGGTGATTCTCCTAGTAAAGCAATAATTGAGTGATCTTTAGAATTAACTACTTCCGTTCCAAATTGAATATAACCTTTTCCATGTTCAGGTGTATCTTTGATGACTTGTACACGTTTACCAGCAGTATATAACTGCCAATCTTCATCACGTGCTTCTGGATAAAACGTACGTAAATGATTCATACACCCTTCTTTAGTCATTAATATTTGATCAAACGAATATTTAATTAAAGGAAGGTTTTTAACTGCAGAAGATAAAAGTGTTGTAATATTATATGGCTTAATCGATTTAAATAAATCTAAATTCGAACCATTTTTTAAGAATTTAGGGCCTACACTAGCAAATGGGCCAAATAATAAGGTACGTTCACCATCAATATAACGTGTATCCAAGTGAGGTACAGTCATAGGTGGTGTACCTTTAGGCTCTTTACCATATACCTTAGCGTCATGCTTGGCTATGGTATCAGGGTTAGTACAAATTAAGAATTGACCTGTAATTGGGAAACCACCCAAATTTTTGCTTTCTGGAATACCTGTTTTTTGTAATAATGGAATGGCTCCACCACCAGCACCAATAAATACATAATCAGCAAGTTCTGTTTGCACATCACCACTATTGCGTTGACGTACTTTAACTTCCCATTTACCATCTTTTCGATGATTAAAATCTATGACTTCATGATTATATTGCACATTAGCATTCGGATGTTGTTCAATATTTTTAGCCATTTTTCGAGTAAGCTCACCAAAATTAACATCTGTACCTTCATTAATTTTACTAGCAGCCATAATGTCACTCGAATTATGCCCTTTCATCATTAAAGGAATCCATTTTCTCATTTCCTCAATATCTTCCGTATATTCAATATTGTCAAACATCGGAAAATCTTTCATCGCATAATAGCGATCTTTCAAAAATTGAACATTATTTTTACCTCTCACAAAACTAATATGAGGTAAAGGCTGAATAAATTCTTTAGGGTTAGAAATACTTTTATTTTTAACTAAGTGGCTCCAAAATTGTTTTGAAATTTCAAATTGCTCATTAATTTCTTTTGCTTTTTCAATATCAATTGAACCATCAGGCTTTCTTACTGTATAGTTCAGTTCACATAAAGCAGCATGGCCAGTTCCGGCATTATGACGTTCATTAGAACTTTCAATCCCTGGACGATCTAAACGTTCATATAGTTTAATATTCCAATTAGGTTCTATTTCTTTAAGCATAGAACCAAAAGTAGTACTTAATACCCCAGCACCAATAATGACAACTGTTTTTGACTCTTTAGTATTCATAAATAATTCCTCTTCCCTTTTTGTGACTAAGTAGTAGTGTAATACAATTCAACTTATAATAAAAATACTCATTTTTAATCTGACTTATTCCATAAAAGAATAGGTTTAAAAGCAACTAAAAAACTCTAAAAGATGCGTTAAAGATTTATAAAACTTTAATATATCTTTTTTAGGTGAAAACTTCTGATAATAATCGATTATGTTAATAAATGTAAAATCAAGCAGAATTTTTTTAATTTTAGCAACAATTTTTATTACCATTTTCTTTTTTCTCATTATTTTCGTCTTTTTTGTCTGTTTTCTCTTCAATTTTAACTGAACAACATGACTGTTCTTGAGGTTTTAATTTTTTTAATGTGTCTTTGATACCCATTTACTTCACCTCCTTAAATGATTAAGTTAACAATTAGACCAGTTGCAATAGCCACAACTAAAATTGCAATAACGAATGAGACTACAAATTTTTTCTTGAATAATTTAGATAATAATACTACTTCTGGAATACTTGCACCAGCACCACCTATTATCAACGCAACTACTGTTCCTAAAGACATCCCTTTTGATACTAATGCCTCAGCTATAGGTAACATTGTTTCAGGTCTGATATACATTGGAATGCCTATAACAGATCCAATGAATACGGATATAACGCCATCTCCACTTGCGTATTTTGTAATAAATGTTTCGGGTACAAATCCATATATGAACGCTCCAATAAATACACCAATAAATAGGTAAGGAAGCATTGGATATAAAAATGCCCAAGCATCATTTAATGCTTGTTTAAAACGAGATCCATTTTTATTAGCGAAAAATCCATCGCCTTTAACATTTACACCTTTATAAGTTTCAGCTAAATTCATTTTTGAAAATACAAAACCTGTTAAGATACTAAAGATTGCTAGTACAATAAAATAAACTATTGCAACTTTCCAACCTAATAAGGCCCATAACATAAACACCATTAATGGATTCATTAATGGTGAAGCAATTAAGAAACTCATCGCTGGACCAAAAGGTACTTTAGAATTTAATAGACCTGCAAGTATTGGAATAGTTGAACAAGAACAAAAGGGAGTAATCGCACCAAATATCATCCCAAAAAAATAATTGTTTCCTTGGTTAGGCTTACTTAACATGCTTTTGATTTTATCTTCCGAAATTACTTGTTGGATTAGACTTACAATAAAACTTACGATTATGAACAGTATTAATAATTCAAAAAACAGCATTAAAAATGTTTTTATGAATTCTATAATTGAATCTAACATCAGTATAACGCCTCCGAATTTCTTTAATCAACTTTTTTTGATTAATTAATCAAAAAAATAGATCTGTTTTGTATTAAAAGAAGATACTCATAATATCTTACAACAAGTATCTTCATTTAAAACTACCTGTATTTGTTGTTCATTAATTTTGTAATAATTCCATGTGCCATGCTTTTCAGCAATAAGAACATTTGCATCTACTAATTTTTTTAAATGATAAGAAAGTTTAGATTGTTTTATATCTAATAACTCTTCTAAATCACATACACATAATGATTTATTGAAGCTTTGGCTAATTTGATTTAGTATTTTTAATCTGATTTTATCGGCAAGTGCATTAAACATATTTTCATAAAAGTCAAATTGTTGATCTTCACTCATATCAGTCTTTGCTTTAATAACTTCCATAAAAGACCATCCTTTTTATAATATTTCATTGAGTTTATATTATCTTTATTTCAATTCTTGAATTGCTTGTTTATAGTTATTTTTTGTTGATTCGCCATACTGATTAATGTTCCCTTTAAAGAACTCCTTTTCCATATATATTGTAGCTTCTTTTAAATTGATTTCTCTTGATAGCATAACAAGATTTAAATAACTTACAAAATAACCAACAGTTAAAGTACTTGCATGGTTTACTCGCAATCAAGCATGCCTCCTTATTGTCAACGTAGTTTTATATCATTTAATACATCAATTTTTTTTGATATATTAAATATAAATCAATATCTATATTATCGCAAGAAGAAAACCTATAATTTTACATAAACTTAGATATTGCTCACAAAAATACTAAAATAATTTCTTCATAAATTTTATTATTAAGAATTAAATTTAGTAAAATTTTTAAAACTCAAACAAAAACATAGACACTAATCTATATAGATGTTAGTCTATAATCCAAATTAATTAATGAGGTGAGTATAATGTTAAATATTGAAATATACGAAGAAGCTATGTGCTGTTCTACTGGGGTATGTGGTCCAGAACCGGATGAAACACTAATAAAAGCGAATCAAATCAATGAATATTTAAAGCAAAATCAAATAGAAGTTCAACGTTATAATATGAATAATAATCCGAATGAATTCATTAAAAATCAAGAAGTTATTCGTTTAATTCAAGAAAAAGGTGATGAAGTTTTACCAATCACTTTTATAGAAGGCAATATAGCTAAAACGGGCGCTTATATTACCCAAGAAGAAGCCGATGAAATTATTACAGTTAATCAAATGAGAAATGGAGGATGCTGTGATGGAGATGGATGCTGTTAAATACTTAAATAAATTGAATCTAGATAACATTGAGTTAACAAAATATTTGTTTTTTACTGGTAAAGGTGGCGTAGGCAAAACAACGATATCAAGTTTTACTGCTTTAAACTTAGCAGAGAATGGAAAGAAAGTAGCTTTAGTAAGTACTGATCCAGCTAGTAATTTACAAGATGTATTTCAAATGGAATTATCTAATAAATTAACTAAATATCAACCTATACCTAATCTCTCTATAGCCAATTTTGACCCGATTGCTGCTGCAGACGATTATAAAGCACAATCTATAGAACCTTATGAGGGTATTCTACCAGAAGATGTGCTTGCTGAGATGAAAGAACAGTTAAGTGGTTCATGTACAGTTGAAGTAGCAGCATTTAATGAATTTACAAATTTTTTATCCGATAAAACTTTAGAACAAGAATTTGATTTCATTATATTTGATACAGCTCCAACAGGTCACACCTTAAGAATGCTTGAATTACCTTCTGCATGGACAGATTATTTAAATATAACGAGTAATGACGCTTCTTGCTTAGGTCAATTATCAGGTTTAAATGAAAATAGAGTTAAATATAATTCAGCACTTGAAAAACTACGTAACCAAGATGATACGACCATGATGTTAGTTGCGAGACCTACTCACTCTTCTATATATGAAATTCAAAGAGCGCAACAAGAATTACAACAACTGTCAATTTCTAAATTCAAAGTAATCATTAACAACTATATAGAAGAAAGTCACGGTTTAATTTCGAGTCAGATGAAATCAGAACAAGATAAAAACATTAATCATTTTACTGAATGGTTAAATAACAATCATGCTTATTACGTTCCATATAAAAAGCAGAAAGAAGAAGGTATAGAAAGTTTAACTAATCTATTAAATGATGATAACTTAATTGAAAATGATGACTTTATTGTTGAAGATCATCCGCAATTCAATAAATTAATCGATGAAATTGAAAATAGTAAAGTTCAATATTTATTTACAATGGGAAAAGGTGGCGTTGGTAAAACGACAGTAGCAACGCAATTAGCTACAGCATTATCTAATAAAGGATATCGTGTTCTTTTAGCAACTACTGACCCTACTAAAGAAATTAATGTTGAAACTACAAGTAATTTAAATACTGCTTATATTGATGAAGAACAAGCATTAGAAAAGTATAAAAAAGAAGTACTAGCCACAGTGAATGATGATACACCACAAGACGATATCGATTATATTATGGAAGATTTAAAATCACCTTGTACAGAAGAAATAGCATTTTTCAAAGCCTTTAGTGACATTATGGAGAATCAAGACGACATGGATTACGTCATTGTAGATACAGCTCCTACAGGCCATACCTTGCTGTTACTTGATTCTAGTGAAAATCACCATAAAGAACTAAAGAAAAAATCAACTCAAACTACCAGTAATGTTGAAACGTTATTACCTAAAATTCAAAATCAAGATTTAACACAGATGATAATCGTAACACTAGCAGAAAAAACACCTTATTTAGAATCTAAACGTTTAGTAGAAGATTTAAATAGAGCCGATATAGGACATAATTGGTGGGTCGTTAATCAATCATTAGTTACGCTAAATCAACGTGATGACCTTTTTAGTAACAAAAAAGAAGATGAATCGATTTGGATAAACAAGATTAAAAATGAAAGTCTTAATAATTACTTTGTTATACCTTATGGAGGGTTAGAATAATGAAAAAAATTGTTATCATTGGTTCAGTTGCTGCCGGTACAAGTGTCGCGGCTAAAGCAAGAAGAAATAGTGAAGATGTGGAAATTATCGTTTTTGATAAAGATAGTGATATTTCGTATTCAGTATGTGGTATTCCCTACTATATAGGCGGTAATGTATCTGATATTGATGAACTCACGCCACGAAATGCTAAATGGTTTAAAGAGCGCTTTAATATAGATATTTATACAAAATATGAAGTGCATCAGATAAATGATACTGATCAAACAATAACAGTTACCAATTTAGTAAATGATGAAACGATGATTCAAGAATATGACGAATTAGTATTAGCAACAGGTTCATCGCCTAAAGAACTTCCTCAATTAAATAGCGAAGAATATAACAATGTGTTTAAAGTTAAGAATATTAATGATGCGAAAGCAATTTATAATTATATTGAGGGCAATGATGTTCAGAATGTAACAATCATTGGTGGTGGATTTATTGGTCTAGAGATGTTAGAACAATTATCTAATTACAATACTTCAATTATTCAACGCAGTACTTTTATGCCTCATTTAGACGACGATATCAGTTTTATGATTCAAGAATATATTGAAGATAAAGCTAACGTATATACCTATAATGAAATAGATATTATTGATTATGATGAAAATCATACAATAAATAGAGTGAGCTTAAAAACTGGTGAATTAATTGATACAGATTTAATCATTATTGGGATTGGTGTCACACCAAATACTAAATTAGCTAAAGAAATTGGTATTAATATTGGAGAATCTGGAGCAATACAAACCAATAAGTATTTTGAAACAAATATTCCTCACATATATGCAATTGGTGATGTAGCAGAAAGTTATAATTTAATTACTGGTAACCCTATATATAGACCGTTAGGTTCTACAGCAAATAAAATGGGACGTATTTTAGGAGATCGATTAACTGGTGGAAATCTAGAACATAAAGGTATTTTAGGAACAGGCATTGTTCGTATATTTGATATGACAATTGCCCAAACAGGCTTAACTGAAAAAGAAGCTATTGATTTAGATATTGATATTGACGTATTACACAATGTGAAACCGAATCGTCCAGAATATATGCAAGGCCAAGAAATGGTAATTAAAGCTATATTTGATAAAAACAATTCTAAATTACTTGGTGCCCAAATTATTGGGTATGAAGGTGTAGATAAGAGAATAGATGTACTAGCTACTGCTATAACGTTTGGTGCCCATGCAGAAGATTTATTTCATTTAGATTTAGCATATGCGCCTCCTTTTTCTACAACTAAAGATCCTGTTATTTATACAGGGATGATTGGACACAATATTACTCGAGGACGCAAAATTATAACGCCTGAAGAAGTCATGAAACAAAATAATGACTTATTGATTTTAGATGTACGTTCTCCAAAGCAATTTGAAGTTAATCATGTTGATGGAGCGATTAACGTCCCATTGAAAATATTGAGAAGTTATGCAAAAACAGTAGATAAAAATCAAAAGATAGTGACTTACTGTAATAAAGGTACTACTGGGAATGCTGCACAAAACGTACTTATTAATTTAGGTTTTAAACAAGTGTTTAATTTGTCAGGTGGTAATAAAAATTATCAACGTTATAAAAGGTTTCAAGTAGAAAGGAAGAAGAAAAATTGAATTATAAAGAAATTTCACAATACTTAAAAGTGATTGCTGATAGTAGCCGTCTTGAAATATTAGACTTGTTATCTTGCGGTGAATTATGCGCTTGTGATTTATTAGAGCATTTTTCTTTTTCTCAACCCACATTAAGTCATCATATGAAAGTATTAAAAGACAATAATTTAATTACATCCAGAAAAGATGGTAATAAAATTTTATACAAATTGAATCATGACGTATTGGATAACGTTACATCACGACTCACTCTATTGAGTTCCAGTACTGTCCCATGTATATGTGAAACAGTAGAGAAAGGTGAGTGTTAATGATGACGATATTAGCAATCACAATATTTGTATTAACATTAATTTTTGTTATATGGCAACCTAAAGGTCTAGATATTGGTATTACTGCATTAATTGGTGCTGTAGTTGCTATAATCACTGGCGTTGTAAGCTTTTCAGATGTACTAGAAGTTACTGGAATTGTTTGGAATGCGACCTTAACTTTTGTTGCAGTTATTCTTATTTCACTCATATTAGATGAAATTGGGTTCTTTGAATGGTCTGCTATACATATGGTGAGAGCATCAAAGGGTAATGGCTTGAAAATGTTTGTTTACATTATGTTGTTAGGCGCTATTGTAGCAGCTTTCTTTGCGAACGATGGAGCTGCATTAATTCTCACTCCAATCGTGCTTGCTATGGTAAGAAATCTTGGATTTAATCAAAAAGTCATTTTTCCTTTTATCATTGCAAGTGGATTCATTGCAGATACTACATCACTACCTTTAATTGTAAGTAACTTAGTTAATATCGTTTCTGCAGATTACTTCGATATTGGATTTATTGAATATTTTAGTCGCATGATTATTCCTAATATATTCTCTCTGATTGCTAGTATTCTCGTTTTATGGTTATATTTCAGAAAATCTATACCTAAAACGTTCGATACAGAAAATCTTTCAGATCCTAAAAATGCAATTAAAGATTCTAAATTATTTAAGATTTCATGGATTGTATTATCAATACTGCTTGTGGGTTATCTTGTTAGTGAGTTTATTCAAATCCCTGTATCAATCATTGCTGGTATCATTGCTTTAATATTTGTATTATTAGCACGTAAATCTAAGGCTGTTCATACGAAACAAGTAATTAAAGGTGCACCATGGAATATTGTTTTATTCTCTATTGGTATGTATCTTGTGGTATTTGGTCTAAAAAATGTGGGGATTACAACGCTTCTTGGTGATGTACTAACAAATATTTCAAGTTACGGCTTATTTAGTAGTATCATGGGCATGGGTTTTATATCCGCATTCCTTTCATCTATTATGAACAACATGCCAACTGTTTTAATAGATGCAATTGCTATCGGACAATCGAATGTAGTTGGAACAATTAAAGAAGGTATGGTTTATGCAAATGTCATAGGTTCGGATTTAGGACCAAAAATTACACCAATTGGTTCTTTAGCAACGTTATTATGGTTACATGTGTTAACGCAAAAAGGTGTCAAGATTTCTTGGGGGACCTATTTTAAGACAGGAATTATTATCACAATCCCTGTTTTATTTGTAACCCTATTAGGTCTATATTTAACACTAATAATTTTTTAAAAAAAGGTAATGATAAATGGATAAAAAACAATTTACTTTATATGTACTGGTAATTCTTGTCGTAGTCAAATGGCTGAGGGCTGGGGAAGAGAAATACTCGGCGAAGAATGGAATGTTTACTCAGCAGGTATCGAAACGCATGGCGTAAATCCTAAGACGATAGAAGTTATGAAAGAAGTGGATATTGACATATCAAACCATACTTCTGATTTAATTGATAATAAAATTTTAAAACAATCAGACCTAATTGTTACACTTTGTAGTGATGCTAATGAAAATTGTCCAGTCATCCCACCTAATGTAAAAAAAGAGCATTGGGGATTTGATGACCCAGCAGGTAAATCTTGGTCAGAATTTCAACGTGTAAGAGATGAAATAGGTCAAAAGATCAAGCAATTTTATGATAATTAAGTTAATATAAAATTCAAAAACAGAGGATAAGCACATATAACAATGCTTATCCTCTGTTTTATATAATGATATTTGCTGCTTACCTTTTTCTGTTAGTTCTGCATATATTGTTGTGCCACATATAGGAAAACAAAACTTCTTTAATGTTAGTATTGCTATAGTTCCTAGCGAATTGAATGGTTTTATATGTTCAAATGCTATTATGAGTTATAAAATCAATAACTATATTGACAAAAAATATCTACTTCAAAATGATTTTTTAAGAAAAAATGAGTATTTAGCTGATGGGACAGGTCAAAAAGAATTAAGTGAAAAGAAATTTGAAGAGTTAGAAGTAAAAATTCCAAACTCTATAGAAGAACAAAAAATTGATTTATTGAAAGAACGTAAGAAGGGCTTTTTGCAGAAAATGTTTGTTTGATACTGATGAAATCCTATTATGTTAACTATATGTTTTATTAAATAAAGGGGAGTATACATGGGAGATGTAAAATTATTTAAACTGAATAACGAAATAGCATATGAATTATATGGAGAATCCGTGGCTATAGAAAAATCTCTTCAAACCGTAATAGAAAATAATTCTGAAAATCTATTAGGCATTTCGTTCCTTGCATCCGAGTATTCTACATGTAAAAAACATGCTGGAAGAATCGATACCTTAAGTATTGATGAGAATTATTCTCCTGTTATTTTAGAATATAAAAGAGCAACAAATGAAAATGTAATTAATCAAGGTCTTTTTTATTTAGATTGGTTAATGGATCATAAAGCAGAATTTGAATTACTTGTGATGAAAAAGTTAAATACGAATTATGTTGACAAAATCGATTGGCAAACACCTAGATTATTATGTATAGCAGGTAGATTCACAAAATATGATGCACATGCCGTACAGCAAATAAATAAAAATATTGAATTATATAGATATAAACAATTTGAAGAAAACCTATTTATGTTAGATTTAGTAAGCACTTCAACTTTACATAAAGAAAAAAACAATTATAAATAAAAAAGCAAAACCTTATTTTGATAAGGATACCTCAATTATTTCCAAAAATATTAATAAAGCAAATCAGCAAATTATTGATTTATATAATAAAATATATAATTATATTTTAGCTTTAAGTGATGATGTCCAAGTTAAAGAGTTAAAATTTTATATTACATTTAAAAGAATTAAAAATTTCGCGTGTATAGAAGTATTACCTTCTCAAAATAAAATACTTCTTTATATAAAAGTTAATTTAGATTGTGCGAAATTATAAAAAGGTTTCACTCATGATGTAACTAATATTGGTCATTATGGAACTGGAAATTTATCTATTACTGTAAAAGATAATAATGATTTTGAAAAAGCAAAACCTTATATCTTAAAAAGCTATAATAATAATTAATTACTAAAAACCTTCGTTTTTGACACAAAACCTCTTAACTTAATATTAAGAGGTTTTTCTTGGATATTTAAGTCTATAAACTTGTGTTATAATCAATGTATCATAAATATCAAAAATCATGAGTTTTTAGACGATGAGAGACGCGTTTATTTGCATCGAGAATTAGATTTCGTTAATAAGTGCCCATAAAACGATTAAAAGAGGTGGTATTGAAATGGCTAAAATTGGTTATGCACGTGTATCAACACAAGATCAAAGTCTTGATGGACAGATTGATACACTTGAAGACTATGGTTGTGAACGTATCTTTAGCGAGAAAGCAAGTGGTCGTAAAACCAAAAGAACAGAACTTGATAAGTGTTTAGATTATTTGCGTGAAGGAGATATCCTAGTTATCTATAAACTAGATCGTCTTGGACGTACAACGAAGCAATTAATTGAGTTATCTCAATGGTTCGATGAAAACAGCATTGATTTACATATTATAGATATGAACGTATCGACCAAAGATGCAATGGGCAAAATGTTCTTTACCATGATGAGTGCATTTGCGGAACTTGAAGCTAACTTATTAAGTGAACGTACGAAAAAAGGGTTAGAAGCTGCAAGAGCAAGAGGACGAAAAGGCGGAAGACCTTCATTACCAAATCATAAGAAAAGAGAAATTAAATTCTTATATGATGAACAAAAACTTACTGGGGAAGAAATTGCGAAACAAACAGGGGTAAGCAGATCTACAGTTTATCGAGTATTAAAATAGCAACTGTTTTGAATGTGTTTATTACAGGTTCTGTTGCAAAGTAAAAAATATAGCTAACCACTAATTTATCATGTCAGTGTTCGCTTAACTTGCTAGCATGATACTAATTTCG
>NZ_PPRN01000080.1 GCF_002902685.1 Staphylococcus pettenkoferi
TTGTTAAATTGTTTATATCTGAAATAATTCATACAGAAGACTCCTTTTTGTTAAAATTATACTATAAATTCAACTTTGCAACAGAACCGATAGTTTGGATGAGTCATTAACAGGATCTAATTGCTCTAATGGTTTGGGTCTTAGCTCAAATGTTTGCCATTCTATAGATATATCAGCACCTGTTTCTTTTATTGCTTTTTCAAGTTAATCCTTACCTATAAAACAAAAAGGACAAACATAATCAAAATAAACATTTACTTTTATAGTGACAAAATAATTTCTCCTTCCAATAATGTTTATTAAGACGGTTAATACAGTTTCATCAAATGTAAGTAAACAACACGCTCGTACTTGTAATAGTTACAGTTACAAACAAGGGGAGACGGATATATTTATCCGTTGTTTACTAGAATTTTATTTACTATATTTTCTAATGTTACACCTTTTAATACTGTCTCCATAGCATCCTGTGCGTTTTCCAAAATAACTTCCAATAGAGTTTGTATGTTTGCACCAACTGTACAGTCGATATTGGTATCTTCATGTATTTGGAATAAACGGCCTTGTTCAACAACTTCTACAGCTTTATAAACATCAAATAATGTAATCTCGTCTAATGATTTTAAAAGTTTAACTCCTGAATTGCCATGTGAAGTTTCAATAAAACCAACTTTTTTAAGTTTCCCCATTAATCTTCGAATAACAACAGGATTAGTATTCACACTTTCTGCAATTTGATTCGATGTTAAAGCATAATTTTTTTCGATTTTTATTAAAGCCAATATATGAACAGCGACCGTAAAACGACTACTTATTTTCAAATCAACCACCTCGTTGTAACCATTTTAGTTACAACGAGGAATATTGTCAAATCTTTTTTATCTTATTTATAAAAATGAATATGATAGCTTTATAAAATCCCTTACTTTCATTATCATTCCGCTATATCATATTTAAAAATTCCATTATGTTTATAATTATTCAACTGTACTTCAGATAGTCTACGTTCAAAAAAGGATTTAAGATTACCCTTCTCATCATATTTACTAGGTAGACTTATTGTTGGTTTAGATTGATTAATAGGATTGGATAGTTACTTCTTTAATGTATCTATATGTTTAAGATATACATGGGCATCATCTATACACCAATACAAATTTCCTAACTCATAACCACATTGGTCTGCTATTAACCTGTGTAAAACCGCATATTGAAATACATTAAATGGATGACCTAGAGCCATATCTGCCGAACGTTGTTTCACATGTAAATTTAAAGCACCGTAACTCACTTTCCAATTTGTAGCCCAAACACACGGTTCTAATGATATTTCATCTAAATCATCTACATCCCATAAACTTGTCATAATTCTACGTGATGCTGGATTTTGATTTAATTGGTGTAAAATGTACTCAACTTGATTTAATTTTTTACCTTCACCTAATAATGAAGTTTATGAACGTACAAGGTTCGAAGCAACTATAAAATCGATAAGACAAGATATTGCAAAATATGCTGATATTACTTCAGGTATAACAGTTGAAATGCACGAACCTAAACAAGTACTTAAACGTTGGAACATTGTATTACATGAATTATTAAATATTTAACATGTATAAAATACAATCATATAAAATTTTAGTTTTGCATTCCTATCTACTATGGTGTTATAATGCATTTAACAAGGAATCCAGCATGGATACACCAATCCCCTCACTACCGCAAATAGTGAGGGGATTTTTGTAGGTGTGGCTATTGTCGCCTATTTGTCTTTGCGATTACGCAGCCAATGCGTAAATAACGCAATAATACAACCACTGATGACTGTGGTCGTGATGTGAACAAGGATTTCCAACATGAATACCACCTCCTCCCTACGTCAAATTGACGCCTGAGAGATAGGCGACTCCATTATTATACCATCTGTATCTTTTGAAGCATATGTACTTCCGATAAGTCATTTTATGTTATATCTTTGCTTATTTTTATGGTATCAAGACAAGAAGAAACTCGTTTCACTCGTTTCAAAAACCCTCCTGATTTTTAGAGAAAAACTCTCTTATTTCATCGTCTTTAATAAAATAATATGCCATCTTTCCCTTTTTATAAAAATCAAGCACATCATTTTTATATAAAAGTCTTAAATGATGTGAAGTTGAAGCAACACTCATTTTCAATATCAAAGAAATATCACAAACACACAACTCATCTTCTTTAATCAAAGATAATATAATTTTCAATTTCTTCTCATCACAAATCTTTTCTAAAATGTTAAGTAATTTCTTAGATTTATCATCTTCTAAAAAACTTAAGGCATTGTTAACTTTATCCTCATGTACACAGATCACATCACAAGCATTTTTATAGCTCATATAAAATCACACCCTAAATTAAAATATAAATCCTAAAATTGTTTGAATAGTGTCATTTTCTATAATGATAAATAAACCTAAAGCTATATAAATAACAGCCATAATCCAACGACCAAATTTCTCAACAATTTCTCCAACTCCTGGAATATTAGCTAATTTTTGTGCAGTAAATACCAAGAAGAAAATTAAAATTAAAAAGACAAACAAAGTAATGAATAAATTAGTAACACTTAATGTCACAAAATAGGGAACAAATACACCAATATTATCAGCGCCACAACTTGCTATCGTAATAATTGCAATCGTACCAACTAGTTTAGACAATCCTTTTTCATTCAATTCTTTTTTAGCTCTCTCTTCTCCGTCACTATCACCATAAATAGCCACTTTAATTCCTAAATAAATCGGTATTAACCCTAATAATCCTAATATCCATTTTTCAGGAACATAATTTAAGACAAAGGCAAAGAATAAACTTATGACAATCAATGCCACAGATCCTACATATTGACCAATATAAATATCTCGATATTCTTTCCTAGTCTTTGCTCTAGCAAAGAACATTAATAAAATCACTAATAAGTCTAATGCTGTCACAATATAAAGAATAGCAGCAGTTACAATAGTCTGAATCATAATTACACCTCATTCAAAAATATTTTTGAATATATTATAACTTATTTTTTTAAATAATCATAGATGCTTTATTCCAATTGCTTTATTGACGTTGAGCCTCGGAACCCTTAACAATCCCAAAACTTGTCGAATGGTCGGCTTAATAGCTCACGCTATGCCGACATTCGTCTACAAGTTTAGTTAAGGGTTCTTCTCAACATCAATAAATTTTCTCGGCATAAATGCTGTGTTATAATTAAAATTCCTTTCTTGATCTATTTTTCACTGATAACACCTAAATATTAAAACAGTGCATATAAGAGCTACCAAAATTTTTAAGGGTAGCTCTTTATTTTTTTGTTCAAACATTTATTCAAAATCAGAATACCTTTATTTTTAATTTTAAGGGGTCATTTTAAAGAATTAAGGGTTATTTATATAGTTATATACCTAAAAACCTAAATCGGCTCTTAAAATGCAAATGAGAGCCAAATAAAAATAATTGCTTTTCACAAACAAAAATTTGAGCAAAACCAGTGTCGAATTTTTTAGACACTGCCCAGTTACATGCAAATTTAAAAATTGGCATAAAAACTGGGCAACCATGCCAGTTGAACGCTATAGTTCCTGCAGGGGCAAAAAAGCATAAAAAAACGCTAGCTTTGATAAGCTAACGTTACAAATTTTTTAAGAAATAATTTTGTTTTTCAAAATTCCAAATAGCCGTAATTGAATGGGCTTTTTGTTCTTCTTCAGTCGTTTTTTCTTCATCGCTCGTTTGAATTAAATTACCTTCTTCGGCATCGTCTAAATTTAAAAGTTTATGTTTTTGTTTAAGTAAACCACCGTAACTTAACATACGTTTTCTGTATAAACCTTGTTCTAAATCTTGAACAATTTCTGCGTCTTTTTCATGGTTTCCTGTTAAATAATCGGACGACTTAACCGAGTATTTTGATGTCTCTTTAATTGCAGCTTGTATATCTTTATCGCCTTTTTTATTCGGCTTAATTGCTTTGATATTTGCGACTGGTTTGTAATCAACTTGAAGAGCTTTTTGCCATAAATTGATCCACTCTTCTTGCGTTATATAATTCTCTTTTTTTCTGAAATAAGCATTTTCAACACACAATAGAACGTGCATATGTTGATTATAACTTCCGTCATTTTTGTTAACTGTAACTTCAGTTGAACGCATAAAACCGATTAAATTCTTTTTAACTTTTGCATACATTTTTAACTTGTTAAAAGCTTTCGACATATATTTTAAACGGTTCTGTTGCAAAGTTGAATTTATAGTATAATTTTAACAAAAAGGAGTCTTCTGTATGAACTATTTCAGATATAAACAATTTAACAA
>NZ_PPRN01000081.1 GCF_002902685.1 Staphylococcus pettenkoferi
TCTTTAGGTAAGTCTTTAAAATAATCTGTTATTTCTTTTAAATCAACTTCTATACCTTCATAGAACAAATCTTCCATCAAATTATATCTAGAATAACCCCTTTGTTTTATCTGACTCATAATCATCTACTCCTTTTAAAAAGATATTTTTCATCTTAAGAAAGGTAGATTATAATGAGTACAACCAATTGAAAGTTAATTAATGCAACCAATCATCAAGAAGAAGGAGAAAGGGAACGATGAAATACAAGAAAGTAGCATCATACATCAGAAATAAGATTCTGTTAGGAGATTGGATTTATGGCATGCGTATCCCTTCTCAAAGAGAACTCGCACAACGCTTTAATGTAAATAGAGTTACTATTATTAAAAGTATTGAACTATTAGAACAAGAAGGTTTTATAATTACACGTACGGGAAGTGGAACTTACGTTAGTAATTATTTAAAAAATCAGTTGATTTCTAATAAATGGATGGAAATGATGGAATGGTCTAGTATTGGGCGAAATCAATATACTGTTCAATTAATCAATAAACTTGAAACAGATACTTCATACTTACATATGAGTAAAGGTGAACTAGGAACTGATTTAATTCCTCACCTAGAATTAAAAAATGCGATGAATCGTGTTTCTAATGATATCGGCACTTTCTCTTTGGGTTACAATAATGGCTACGGTTATCATAAATTACGTGAATTAATAGCTTGTCGCTTGAAAAAATCAGGAATTCAAGTTTCTAAAGAAAATGTATTGATTACATCTGGCGCTCTACATGCAATTCAACTTATTAATCATGGTTTCTTAAGCCAAAATACGACTATTTTCTCAAATACGCCATCCTATATCGATTCAACACAAACCTTTAAACATCTCAATATGAGGAAGGTAACCATCCCACATCAAAAAGGTTTAGCGTTCACCTCAGTATTAGACAAATATCTTTCGTTAAAAGAAAAAGCTTTATATTTAGATCCTACTTTTAATAATCCTACAGGAGCGTCAATGAGTTTAAACCATCGACAAAATATTATCAATTACTGTCTAACACATAATATCCCTATAATTGAAGATGATATTTATCGTGATATTTGGTTCGATCGAGAACCAGACCCTTCCCTAAAGGCATTAGATAAAAATGGGAGTGTTATTTATATAAGTAGTTACTCTAAAACAGTAGCTCCAGCGTTACGTATTGGATGGATTATCGCTTCTGAAAAGGTTATTGAGCAGTTAGCAGATATTAGAATGCAAATTGATTATGGTTCAAGCATGTTATCTCAAATGGTAATTTATGAGTTGTTAAAAAGTGGTGATTATGAGAGACATATCCAACGCATACGAAAAATTCTAAAGAAAAAAAGAGATTTCACGTTAGATATTCTTGAAAAGCATTTCCAAAATATCGCACATTGGGAAGTTCCCAAAGGTGGATTCTTTATTTGGCTAACTTTAAAAGATAATATAAATGTAAAGAAAATTTTTTCAGAACTCATAGAGAAAGAGCATATTCTCATCAATCCCGGACACATTTATAATAGTGATGAGAATACCATACGTCTATCCTTTGCATACGAAACCAATCCAAATATTGAATTGGGGCTTAAAAAAATCCATGAGTATATCGTTAATTATGTAGATAATTAAACTTGTTTGTACTAAGAAAGGAGCCACTACCCATGACCAAAGAAATGAATCATCTCAATCCACCGAGTCAATTTCAATATCGTGAGCGTAATGTGATACTGAATTTAAAATATGACTTTGTGTGCGACAATCGAATTTATTTCACGCCTACTGTACACAAAGATTTACTTCAGCATACGTATGAGTTAGAGGTTCACGTTCAATCTCCAGTGAACAAAATGGGGCTAGCGTTAGACTTCAACGAGGTAGATGCTATATTCAACCAACATGTAAAAACTTACCTGCATCAACAATTGATTAACGAAACCTTGCCTGAAATGAATACAACGGCAGAGAATATTGCGATGTGGATTTGGGATCAATTTGAAGCGCATCTGCCAGAGGGAAATACACTCAATCAACTTGAGCTGTGGGAAACAAAGGACCATAGTGTGATATTGCGTAAAGAAGACTGATTTAAGAAAAGAGAGAGAGCAGTTCGTGGGCTTCACAACGATTTCTGTGAGCACACTCTATCCTCTCTCTTTCACTTATATATCTTCACTACTTCGATTCTAACTTCGGATAGACTACTTCACCATCATCTTCAAGAATCGGCATCGCGCCCCACTTTCCTAACTCATGAGGTACGATGTCAATCTCTCCTTTGTTGCTGACGATGATATGTTTTACCTCAACATCATGACCTACCAACCAATTACTGATGATCAGACGATGACAACGCGAAGGATGACGTTCCGCACACATCAACGCGACAGTGTCCTCTTCCGCTTCAGCAAACAAATACTGAATACCTTCTTTAAAGTCGTTCGTTAATGTATAATCTGCGTAGTTGTGAAACGACTGATTCTGCCACCCAGCGTTCAAATTCTCCCCTACTTCGCCCGAGCGCTGACGACGACCACCTAACGCAGTGAGATGACGATAACCTATATCGTGTTCTTTCAACCACTTCTGAAAAGGTTCTTGCTTATACTGAGGGTGACGCTTGCTGTTTGGGAATGAGCGTACATCGATAATTTTCGTTACCTTTGCCTGCTTCAACATGTCTAAAAACTGTTCCAAGTCATAATCATAATGTCCGACTGTATAAATGGTCATATTCACACTTCTTTCTATAGCATACTCGCGTATCGAGAATTTAATATTTAAGACTGCCTTCCTACTTATATTCTTCAAATTTGATACTGATGAATATATTCCCAAAGGTAGAGACAACCGATCGTACCTTGGTCACCCCATATGGCCTGACACTCTTTCAATAAAGCTTTACCCTGCGCTTCTGGCTGATCGTACAGACGTTTCGCTGCACGTTGTAGCCCCACATCATCGATCGGCACGACATTCTCCCTTTGCATCGTAAAGATGAGGAATACTTCTGCTGTCCACTTCCCTATACCTTTCACGGCTGTAAGTTGTTTAATGATTTCTTCGTTAGAAAGGCGGTCTAATTTTTCAAATTCAAGTTCTCCGTTATCGATATGTTCGACTAAATTAAAGATGTATTTCTGCTTAGACCGAGATAAACCGATTTGTTTACATTCTTCTTCAGTTAACTTTTTAAAAGCCGCTATCGTCCACTCGTCATTGATCTTCTCTTTTAATCGACCAAAAATCGTTTCTGCAGCTTTAACTGAAATTTGTTGGCCGACGATTGAACGTACCAGTGACTTTAATGGATACGGACGCAATGCTCTTTCTACATCACCGATTCGTTCGATTAACTGACCCATCACTTTATCCTTTTCAGCTAGCTTCTGCGCGCGATTATCGCATCTTGAAATATGCCACAACTTTTCCAAAATCTAACTCTCCTCAAACTAAACTTTAAAAAAACAGCGTTTAGCCTATCCTGAGACCTCCCGCTGTTTCACGTTAAACATTCTCTATTCACTCGTACTTTGATGACCTTGACGTAGTAGTAATAACAATGAAACCATCGCAAGAAGCACAACAATGATACTGAAGACTACGCCAGCCCACTGTACGTTAAGCCCTAACTCTAATAAACCTATACCAACGATAGGGATAGAAATCGCAATATAGGCGATAGTGAAGAATGTTGAAGTAATTTCTGCACGTTGGTCATCAGGCGCTGCACTATTAACAGTAGATAATCCCGCACGAAAACTGAAAGCTTGGCCAAGACCTGAAACCATTGCCCCAATGAGCAACAGAATATAAGAATGTAGAATTAATGACACGGCGACTAAAGCGACACCTACAATTAAGGTCATACTGCCGAGTCTTAACACATGATAATCCGATTTCTGTTTAAATAAGAGCTGTCCTACTGTTGATGCACAGAATACGAGAAAGACGGTTACACCCACGACTGCTTTATTATCCATATTGAGTATCTCGCCTAAGAAGTTAGGTGAAATAGCCGTCATTAAACCTAACATTGAGAAACCTACAAACACGGGAATCACCGCGCTAATAAACGTTGAACGCATTTCAACTGGTACGCTTAATTTCTGAACTTGGATGCGGAAACTTTGTCGATCTTTTACCGGTTCAGGCATGAGCCAGATTGCGAGAAAAGCAATGATTAAAGTCGCAATATTAACGATAAATATCAGACGTGTCGGATAAGGTAAGTATTCTGCGAGAATACCGCACACCAATGGTCCACAACCGAGCCCTAACATGTTCACGCTACTTGCGATAGTAGACGCTTGATTCTTCTTATCATCGGGCGCAAGATTCACTATCGTTGCTGTTGCCGTACTTGTGAAAAGACCTGCAGAAAGCCCAGAAATGATACGTCCAATGAGCAATAATGTTAAATTTGTTGCGAATAAAAAGACTAACGCGCTGATAATTGAAAGTATCACGCCAGGTAGTAGTACATAACGGCGCCCTATGCGATCTGAAAGTTGTCCAAACACTAATAGGCCGAAAATGACACCACCTGCATAAACAGCGTAAATAATTGTGATGACTAACGGCGATAAATTAAATTCTTCACTATAAATTGGATACAGCGGCGTCGGTAAAGTTGTTCCCATCATGATGATGAGAAACGCATACGCCGCTCCTATTAACCCCCACTGTCCTCTTAATGTTGAATTGCTTCTTTGTTGCACTTTCGTACACCTCACTTACTTTCACTACACACTTTGACCTACTGTACGTGTCATCTCATTTAATCTAAATAATGATCTGCATGTTCAAGTGCGTAGTCATTACCTTTTGCTTTTTCTTTTTGGTATTTTCGTTTAGAAATCTTTTCCATATGTTCAATTTTGTAACTTACTTTTTTCGCAAATTGTTCTACTTCTTTTTTATTTTTTGCGAGTACGTAGCAAGTTAACACATTATCGTCGACAATATCTTTGTAATGTTGATAACGTAATTTAAAGATTTTCATATTCAATTCCCCCATTGTTTTAAATATATGCCCCACATTGTAATTATTAAATTTATGCCCGTCTTTGAGGAAAATGAAACCTAGAGCCCTTGAGAATTGCCGTCTTTTTTATCCATAACGAAGAAAAAAGCACTTAAGAAAGATGAACTTTCCTAAGCGCTTCAATAGCTTATCTAAAAAGTGTTATGCGTGTGCTCGCTTCCCACCACGTAGTTTATAGACAATTAAACCGATGATAAATCCTACAACTGCTGGCACTATCCAACCCATGCCAATCGTAAAGAAAGGTATGTAGTGTTCAGCAAAGTGGATTAAACTTTGAGCAAAGCCAGTGTTCGCGAATGATTCTGGGCTAGCTTTAACCCCATCGAAAAATGCGGCGATCATCGTGAAATAAGTCGTAAAACGATAAACGATAGGTGAATGATGGAACCATGAGCTGACGAGCGTTAATAGTATCAATGTAATCGCTAATGGATAGATGAACATCAACACTGGCGTTGAATACATGATGATCTTCGTTAAGCCGACGTTGGCGAAGATACATGCCAATAAGCTCGCAGCAGTAGCAAATTGTAGATAACTAAATTTCGGGAACATTTTATTAAATGTTTCTGCAAAAGCAGTAATCAAACCAATTGTCGTTTTTAAACAAGCGACAATGATAATAAGTGATAAGATGATAATTCCATAATCACCGAGATAATATTGTGCAATTTGAGCCAAGGCAATACCACCATTCTCGCTCACTTTGAAATGACCTAAACTCATCGCACCCATCAAGGCTAATAAAGCGTAGATGACAGCCATGCCCACAATACTAATCGTTCCGGATTTCACGGTCTCTTTCGTTATTCCGCTCGGCTCTTTGATACCTAACTTCTTGATCGTTGCTACGATGATGACACCAAACGCTAACGCAGACAACGCATCAAGTGTGTTGTAGCCCTCAATGAAACCTTTCAATGTCGCACTGTGGTGGTAGTCTGCACTAACTGGCGCATGACTTACACTGCCCAGTGGATGGATCAAAGCGAGGACTACGACGATCGCCAATAGGACGAGAAAGACCGGTGTTAGAAATTTACCTACATAGTCTAGAATCTTGGACGGTCTTCTCGCAAAGAACCAGGCTACGACAAAGAATAAAATACTAAATATCGGTAATACTACTTTGCCTGTACTTGAAGTGATAAAAGGCGAAAACGCAATCTCATAAGATGTCGTTGCAAGCCTTGGTAAAGCGAAAAATGGTCCGATGACTAAAAATAAAGCAATCGTGAATAAATAGGCGTAAATCTTATTAACGCGCGTCGCAATTTCAAAGGTTCCATTCGTCTTAGAGACACCAATCGCTATAATAGCTAAGAATGGAAATCCTATCGCGGCGATTAAAAAGCCTATCGTTGCAGGCCACATGTTGGCGCCTGCAATTTGTCCTAGATGTATTGGAAAGATTAAATTTCCCGCACCAAAAAAGAGACCGAATAACATCGATCCAATAAAGATAGTTTCTTTAATTGTGAATTTGTGATTGTTCATAGTATGCATTTCTCCTACTGTGTAGTGATATTATTATTATACATTTTTTAACTAACTGGTGGGAGACGAATATTAAGATTTTTAAGAAATATCTTTAAGTTTTTTTCTGAAATCCACTCATTAAGGCGACAATTGAGTGATTTGATTCATTAATCATGCGCAATAATTGATGTTACTAGCTTAAAGTGGGTTGCGAGTCTAGAACAATACAATTTTCTTCATGCGTAGTCTCCAATTTTTAAATGCTGCTTCTAAAGGGAAGACTGCCCGCCGTCTTTCAAATCTACTTTTAATACGGCTCCGCTTCTAATAAATATTTATAGTAAGACTCCTTTTTCTCTAAGTCTGTTTCACCCCAAACTTTATACTCTTGAGCAAACGTCCACGGCTCTGGTGATGGCGTCACGGTATAGGTATACACGCTGTGTGGTTGATCTTTATAAGTAACTTCTTTCTCCGCTTCGCCCATCTTAATATTAAAGTGCATCTCCTCATGCTTAATCTTTTTAGACCATCCTTTTTGGGAGATAACATGATTAATAACAGCTTCACTTTTGAGTTTTTGATAGGTAATGATAGTCGTGAAAACTGCCGACAGTATAAAAACGATGCTAATGATAGAAAGAATAAGTATCTGTAATAATTTTTTCATAATATGTATCCATCTTTCTTTTATATGGTAGAGTCGTTTTCTATTACTTCACCCCTTTTACCATATCACGCCTCAACTTTCTTACAAATCCGTAAGATAATACCTCAAATTGTAAGATTAGATAAAAGCTGGGAGAGCGCTAGGCTCCTACAATAAAGATAGAAATTAAAGAAAGGAGCAACTTAGCCATGAAAGCTTTAAAAATCTCGTTAACGACAATTGTCATCATCATCCTACTCATCGTTGGATTATTGTTTGGGCTTAAAATATATGGCGAAAAGCACCCACATAACACTCAGGTACGAAGCTTAAACTTAATCAATCCGGTAGTGCCTACTAAAAAATATTACGTGAAGACGAACGAACCTTATAAACAAGGTAAGGATATCGCACCTACTTATAAAACGACGGGCTACGATAAAGATGGGCATAGTAAAAAAATTACGTATACAGGTATGAAAAAGCTCAAAAAGAATCACTATCTAAAAATCATAAAAAAATCGGGCGTTGTTAAAAGTTATGAAGAAGTCGAGAAGAAAGATATTCCTCGAGATGCTCGTGAAAAACTCAAATAAATCGAAAGATCCACGGCCGCACACTCAGGTCGTGGGTTTATTTTTATTCTCTGACAGAACCTTACAAATCTGTAAGATACAGCCCTCAATTTGTAAGGTTAGATAAAGGCTGCAACTCGTACTCTCTCGTAAACTTGAACTATAAACAATCATTAGGAGTGAGACAATGACTATTCTAGAAGTAAATAATTTATCTAAAATCTATGGCAATAAACAAAAATATGAAGCCCTTAAAAATATCAATTTCAGTGTAGAAAAAGGAGAATTTGTCGCAATTATGGGGCCTTCGGGTTCGGGTAAGACAACGCTGCTCAACGTCATCAGTTCTATCGATACGATTTCAGGCGGGTCGGTCATCATTGATGGCAAAGAAATTAATAAATTAAACGATAAAAAGCTCGCTGATTTCCGTAAAACGCAACTTGGTTTCATCTTCCAAGACTACAGTGTTCTTCCGACACTTACAGTCAAAGAGAACATTATGCTTTCACTGTCAGTGCAAAAAATTAAAAAATACGTAATGGAACAAAACTACAAAGAAGTTACTGATGCATTAGGTATCAATGATTTAAGTCACAAATATCCAAGTGAAATTTCAGGCGGACAACAACAACGTACTGCGGCTGCGCGTGCTTTCGTTCATAAGCCGTCTATCATCTTCGCCGACGAACCTACAGGCGCGCTGGACTCTAAGAGTGCACAAGATTTACTCAAACGTCTGGAGGATATGAACAATGAATTTAATACGACAATCATCATGGTAACGCACGATCCTTCAGCAGCGAGTTTCGCAGAGCGCGTCATCATGTTGAAAGACGGTAATATCCACTCAGAAATTCATCAAAATAATAAATCTAAGCACGACTTTTACCAAGAAATCATTAAACTACAATCCACATTAGGTGGTGTGACTCATGACATTTAATCAAATTACGCTAAAAAATTTAAGACAGAATATCAAACATTATGGGATGTTCCTGTTCTCCCTACTCTTGAGTATTGTTATTTATTACAGTTTCGCAACTTTGAAGTACTCACATAGTATCAACAATTCAAATTCTGCTGAGTTCCTTCAAAAAGGGGCAGCAATCGGCTCAACGACACTCTTTATTATCATTATCGTCTTCTTGATGTACGCAAATCATTTATTCGTGAAGCGACGCACGAAAGAATTTGCGTTATTCCAACTTATTGGACTATCAAGAGGGAATATTCTTAGAATGTTGAGTCTTGAACAATTCATGATTTTTATCGTTACAGGCATCGTAGGTGTGATTATTGGCATCTTCGGTTCACAATTAGCACTTAACATCGCAATGAAACTTATGAAACTCAAGACGCACATTGCGATCGGCTTTGAACCTAAAGCGTTAGGTATTACTGTGATCATGCTTGTCATCGCATTCGTATTAATACTGATTCAGAACGCCTTATTCTTGAAACGCCGTAGCATTCTCACGATGATGAAAGATAGCACGAAGACTGAGACGACGAAAGCACGTATTACGATTCCTGAGGTGATTGGCGGCATCTTAGGTATCGCGATGATTGCCTTCGGTTATTACATGGCAATGGGAATGTTTACTACATTCAAAGCATTAACGATGGCGATGGCCACTCCATTTATCGTTATTTTCTTAACTGTTGTCGGTGCTTATCTCTTCTTTAGAAGTTCAGTTTCTTTGATTTTTAAAACAGTTAAAAGAGCTAAAAATGGTCGCGTATCAATCACAGATGTCGTCAGCACTTCTTCAATTATGCATAGAATGAAGAAAAACGCGATGTCGCTCACAATTATTGCGGTAATTTCAGCGATTACGGTTACAATTTTATGTTTCGCAGCCATTACACAGTCACAAACGAATTACACTATGGAGTCTATGACACCTCAAGATTTTAATATATCAGAATCAAATCACGCAGAGAAATTTGAAGATAAACTCCATAAAGCACATATTCCATTTGAAAAGAAAGTAACTGAAACGATTAACCCTAAAAATGTGAAAGATGAAGTTATGACTATGGGTGATGATACACATGTTGCCAACACATCGACACTGGCTGCCAACTCTAAACTGAAAGGTAACGAGGCGAAACTAACCAACACAAAATCTATGCCAAGTATCGTTCAAATTCACAACAACAAAGAGATTACTGTAAAAGGAAAAGAGAAGAAAACTGTAAAAGTGACACACATCGATAAAGATAAAGTCTATCCTCTAAATGTGTCTTATGGCGCGCCTGTCGTCGAAGTGAGTCCTGAGATTTATAATGCGGTTAAAACAAATGATAACATTCTAAGCAATTACGGATTTAACTTAAAACATCACAGCGATATGAAAAAAGCTGAAAAATTAGGTATGAAGATTGATCCATCAATCATTTCTAAAGAAACGATGAAGAAACAGCTCGATGCATCTAACGGCGTCTTCATCTTCGTGACTTCATTCCTAGGCTTAGCATTCCTAATTGCGGCTGGCTGTATTATCTATATTAAGCAAGTCGACGAAACTGAAGATGAGAGTGATAACTTTAAGATTCTGCGTCGTATCGGCTTTACAAGTTCAGATATGGCGAAAGGCTTAGTATTGAAGATATTATTTAACTTCGGTCTCCCTCTTGTTGTTGCGCTGTTACATGCATTCTTTGCGGCAAACTCATTTATGCACATTATGGGTAACGTGACGATGAAACCTGTATTTACCGTCATGATTATTTACACACTCGTTTACCTCGTGTTTGCGATTATCGCATTCGTTCATTCCAACCGAGTGATTAAGAAGTCGATTTAAGTAGCGATATGATACTGTAGGCTAAAATTGAGAAAGAGCCATGCATGAGAAGTGCGTGGCTCTTTTTTGCGCATTCAGAAATTTTACTCATGAGATTCTTTTATAGAATATAAATACAGGAGAATATATATTTATCTCCACAGCCAAACAACACTTTATTACTAATTTAACTTATTTACTAAAGAAATAAATATATTTAAAAAACTTGTCTTTCTATATATATATCTAACATACATATATATTTTTATAATGTATTGATTTCAACATATAAAGTATTATAATATAAT
>NZ_PPRN01000082.1 GCF_002902685.1 Staphylococcus pettenkoferi
CGTAAGTGAATATAAAAAACGCACCAAACAACATAATAAAGTTGCTTAGTGCGTTTGACCCTCACCAACCGTTATTGACAAGGAGCCAAAAAAAGAGAAACCCCGTCATTATAGGATTTCTCATATCAAGTAGCACGTTATAGCACTATAGTAGTACCGGTGGTCGGGTTCGAACCGACACTCCTCGAAAGGAACGGGATTTTGAGTCCCGCGCGTCTGCCAATTCCGCCACACCGGCTTATTGAAATACAGAAAAAACTTCCATTTGAGGAAGCCTATAGAATGGAGCGGAAGATAGGACTTACACCTATATCTCGTTCCGGGAAGGAACGTGTTCTAAAAATTGAACTACTCCCGCATATATTAAAATATAGATGGAGCGGAAGATAGGACTTGCACCTATATCTTGTTCCGGGAAGGAACATGTTCTAAGAATTGAACTACTCCCGCATGTATTAAACTAGTAAATGGAGCGGAAGATAGGACTTGCACCTATATCTCGTTCCGGGAAGGAACGTGTTCTAAGAATTGAACTACTCCCGCGTAAGACATGGAGGCGGCAACCGGATTTGAACCGGTGATAAAGGTTTTGCAGACCTCTGCCTTACCACTTGGCTATGCCGCCAATAAATAACTGGGCTAGCTGGATTCGAACCAGCGCGTGACGGAGTCAAAGTCCGTTGCCTTACCGCTTGGCTATAGCCCATTAATACTAAGGGCGGTTGATGGGAATCGAACCCACGAATGTCGGAACCACAATCCGATGCGTTAACCACTTCGCCACAACCGCCATGGCAGGGACAGTAGGAATCGAACCCACATCAAAGGTTTTGGAGACCTCTATTCTACCGTTGAACTATGTCCCTATTTTTTTGATGGTGGAGGGGGGCAGATTCGAACTGCCGAACCCGAAGGAGCGGATTTACAGTCCGCCGCGTTTGGCCAACTTCGCTACCCCTCCAGTGTCTATGCCGGCCAGAGGACTTGAACCCCCAACCTACTGATTACAAGTCAGTTGCTCTACCAGTTGAGCTAGGCCGGCACGTAATGGTTCAGGACAGAGTCGAACTGCCGACACATGGAGCTTCAATCCATTGCTCTACCAACTGAGCTACTGAACCATAATGGCGGTCCCGACGGGAATCGAACCCGCGATCTCCTGCGTGACAGGCAGGCGTGTTAACCGCTACACTACGGGACCATTGTTTATTGCGGGAGGCGGATTTGAACCACCGACCTTCGGGTTATGAGCCCGACGAGCTACCGAACTGCTCCATCCCGCGGTAATGTGAAATACGGAGGAAGAGGGATTCGAACCCCCGCGGGCCGTTAAGCCCCTGTCGGTTTTCAAGACCGATCCCTTCAGCCGGACTTGGGTATTCCTCCATAATAAAAGTGCTAAGATTAAATTCAAATGGCGGAGGAGGAGGGATTCGAACCCCCGCGGGCCGTTAAGCCCCTGTCGGTTTTCAAGACCGATCCCTTCAGCCGGACTTGGGTACTCCTCCAAATTATATGGACCTTGCAGGATTCGAACCTGCGACCGAACGGTTATGAGCCGTTAGCTCTGACCAACTGAGCTAAAGGTCCTAAATATAATCACAACACTTAATAATGGCGGTGGAGGGGATCGAACCCCCGACCTCACGGGTATGAACCGTACGCTCTAGCCAGCTGAGCTACACCGCCCTATTATGTAATTTTAAATATATATGGTGGAGACTAGCGGGATCGAACCGCTGACCTCCTGCGTGCAAAGCAGGCGCTCTCCCAGCTGAGCTAAGCCCCCATTTTTAAAAAATCACTATCGGGAAGACAGGATTCGAACCTACGACCCCTTGGTCCCAAACCAAGTGCTCTACCAAGCTGAGCTACTTCCCGTAATAAACGCGCCCGATAGGAGTCGAACCCATAGCCTTCTGATCCGTAGTCAGACGCTCTATCCAGTTGAGCTACGGGCGCATAATTTAGATGGTGCCGAGGACCGGAATCGAACCGGTACGGTGATCAACTCACCGCAGGATTTTAAGTCCTGTGCGTCTGCCAGTTCCGCCACCCCGGCGTAATAATGGAGCAGAAGACGGGATTCGAACCCGCGACCCCAACCTTGGCAAGGTTGTATTCTACCGCTGAACTACTTCTGCATATGCGGGTGAAGGGAGTCGAACCCCCACGCCGTGAAGGCGCTAGATCCTAAGTCTAGTGCGTCTGCCAATTCCGCCACACCCGCGTTTAATGGTGAGCCATAGAGGATTCGAACCTCTGACCCTCTGATTAAAAGTCAGATGCTCTACCAACTGAGCTAATGGCTCTTGAGATGGTGCCGGCCAGAGGACTTGAACCCCCAACCCACTGATTACAAGTCAGTTGCTCTACCAATTGAGCTAGGCCGGCTTATTTTACAATTGAAATGGTGGAGGATGACGGGTTCGAACCGCCGACCCCCTGCTTGTAAGGCAGATGCTCTCCCAGCTGAGCTAATCCTCCATGTAGTTTGCCTGGCAACGTCCTACTCTTGCGGAACGTAAGTCCGACTACCATCGGCGCTAAGGAGCTTAACTTCTGTGTTCGGCATGGGAACAGGTGTGACCTCCTTGCCATCGTCACCAGACAATGGAATGTATTACACATTCAAAACTAGATAGTAAGTATTCAACCAAGTCAAAACTTGAAAAATTGATTAAGTCTTCGATCGATTAGTATTCGTCAGCTCCACGTGTCGCCACGCTTCCACCTCGAACCTATTCACCTCATCATCTT
>NZ_PPRN01000083.1 GCF_002902685.1 Staphylococcus pettenkoferi
CCATCCAACTGGGTTAGTACCTAATAAAATACCTGCACTAGTACCAGCAACAGCACCAGCCCCTACTGTTAAACTGTTATGTGCTATCGCCTCACCGTTAGTTTTACCTGCGGTTATATCATCGTGATATCCTAGTGCAAATCCTACTAATGGATAGCTTTTTCCGCCGTATTTACCTACTTTATTTATTGCATTACCGTATTTGATATGTTTGTCTCCATACCCTGTTCTAATTCGTGAATCTTTATTATCGTATATATTTGGAAGAGTATTAATATTTTTCCCAGTTTTTTTAATATCTTTTCCTACTAATTCTGTATGAGTAAATCCTAAATCTGCAATAAAATCTCGGCCTAAACTACCTATGTTATCCTGCATATAATTCACTATATTTTTTGCTTTTTTTATCTTTTTTATCTTTTTTAACTACTTTAACCGTTTTTCCATAGTAACTGTGACCTTTCGTAATCTTACTCATAAGATTATCTTTATGTATTGGTTTATCTTTACTATTAACTTCTTTATATTTATTTATTATCTTCTCTTTCCACAACAAGTTTCTCGCAGAAGGAATTGAAAATAAGGATAATGAACTATTTATATTTTGGTTAGCAACATTTAAACCATCCATAATATTTTCATAAAGGCTAATAGGTTCTTCGAATACATTACCAGAAGTGTAGTTAAACAGTCTTAGTTTATGTAATTTATTTTCCAATTCCTTCCTATTATTTTCTAATCCTTCAGTAAGATTTATATTAGACGCAAGACTATGTTTTTTATGAGTTTCTAAAAATTTATTTATTTTATCATTAATTTGATTAATGTCATGTATAAGTTCTTCTTCATCAAGACTTTGATTGTCAACTTCTATAATATATTTTCTAATATATTCATCACTAGCTCTATTTATTAATTGCGTAAGAGTACTCACTCCTAAAAGTAATGGTTGAATTATTGTTTTTAGAAATTTTTCCCGGACTCATAAGCTTTACCTTCAAGTTCATTATTTTGAATGGTTTTATTGATAGTTAGCTTCATAGAAATAACATTATCATGAGTTTCTTTAGCTATATTGTTCATTTCTTCTTGTTGTAATCTTGCTTGATCAAGATCCATTTTGATGAAAGAACTAGCCATTCTATTCTCTCCTTTTTACCTTATATAATATATAATTTACTATTTACCGTTTATTTGCGAAGATATATTTTTGTCATTTTCCTTGAAACTCTCTCCAATATTTTTTATTTTATTCATAGTGTATTTGAGACTCTCATTTAACTTAGCATTAATTTCAGTCAATTTATCAATACATTCATGAGCTTTCATATTTCCTCTTACTGTACTAGAATTATCTTTATTAGGGTTGTTTATATTGTTGAAATCATTTAATTTTTGATCTAGTTCGTTTTGAAAATTACTAACTATAATTAAATCACTTCTAATTCTACTCATTTAAAACATCCTTAATTTTTATACTTTGTTACATTAATTTATCATACACTAAATCATAATATTTTTCATTATAAATTATTATTTTATTAATATAGAAAACTCCCCCAACCATCATAGGCTTGAGGGAGTAATTTAATATCTAC
>NZ_PPRN01000084.1 GCF_002902685.1 Staphylococcus pettenkoferi
TTGTTTCTTTCAACTTATACATAATCTCGTTGTTCTTAATTCATTCTTATATATTCTTTGTGTTGTTTGTTACATGTAACATGTTACTCATAAAAAGTTACAAAATAAATTGTTTCTATAGGTATATAAGTGTTATTATTAATTTATAACAAAATAAAAAGAGCAACTATTGGTCGTAGTTGCCCTTAAATGTTTGGTAATAAAACGTTCCCCACGTTTATTTATCTACAATGTTTTGATACCTGTATTATATACTGAATTGTTACTTAGTGCAAGTATTGAAACTAGTAAATAAACACAAATATATATAAAAGCGTTTTATTACCTCTTACCAAATCAAAATACGGAAAGAGGTTTTTTATTATGACTGAAGAAAGATTTAATATCCAACAACAATATAGAGAAAAATTTTATCAACTGCCAAAAGTGTTTTTTACTAATGAGAAATATATGCAATTAAGTAATGATGCTAAAATTGCGTACGCTTTGTTAAAAGACAGATTAGAATTATCAATAAAGAACAATTGGTTTGATGATAATGGCGATATATTTTTCATTTTCACAAATGAAAAACTTAAAGCTATATTAAATTGTCATGATGGTAAATTAACAAAAATTAAAAAAGAGTTATCAAAAAATAATCTTTTAGAACAAGTAAGATGTGGGCAAGGACGACCTAATAAATTATATTTAATGAATCCTGAAGTTACTAAAGAAGACGTTTATGAAATCAAAAAACAAGAAGAAAACATTGATGAGACTTGTCATGACACTGAAATGCGATTTTCGCATTTCAAGAATTGCGAAAATCGCATTTCTAGAAATGCTGAAATCGCACAACAAGAAATGCGAAAATCGCACACTAATGATACTGAACTTAATGACACTGATATTAGTAATACTGATTCTAGTGATACGAATGATATGAATGATGTAAGAGAAGAAAATGTAGAAGCTACAAAACCTAATCATCCAAATCATACGAATCATTTACAACAACAATCCGATGAAGAAGCTTTAAAACATTTAGAACTTCAGGAAATGCCCGAAGATACAAAGAGATATATGAATAACTTTAGTGCTAAAGAAATACAAATCATTAAATCAGTTATTTTAAAAGCTAAGCGTTCGTTTAATGATATGTATGGTGAAGTGTATATGCTTGAAGATATGGATGATGAATTATTTACAGTACTTAAAAGATTCAAAGGTATAATGGTTAAAAAACAAGAAACTGTTGAAGCTATGCAAGGATATTTAATGCGCTCTATTTTGTCCGAATTAGAAGAAATGCGCTCAACGAATATGCGTAGAAAAAACTTTGAAAACAGTCCACTCAACGTATTTAAAACATAAAATACAAGAAAAAAGGGGAATGATAGGCGATGAATTTTTCGTTAGTTAAAAGTTTTTTACCACACATGACAAAAGAGGATATGAGGGTCATTCAAGTTCCGAATTGGTATTTAAGCTATTATAAACGTTTTCCAGAAAAGCTAGAAAACTGTAAATATAAGCATATCAAAGCGATTAACGATTATATAAAACAAGAAAAAGCTCATATTATTGGTATCGATTTAGGTAAATACCATTATTTAACAACTTCAAATATAGATCGATTTTTTGTTTTTGTCGATAAACATAACACGCTCTTCCATCTTTTTAGAAAATACGAGAGACGTATTGCTAATAAGCAATATGATAATAGCGAAGCTTATTCTAAACTGAAAACAGGACTTAAAAGCCATATCAATCAAGTAGTTAACGAAATGTTAGAACAAACGTCCAATCGTTTTCAAACCGTCTTTGCATTAGGTGATCATGGTTCAAGCCATTTATCTTTTCCTAGTTTGGTATTTGACTTGACTTATTTTGCGATTAAGCAGCGAAAAAATGAAAATGACGAAATACTGATCGTTGATGAAAGTTTCACGTCTATTGAATGTCCAATATGCCATGATAGAAATCAGTACAACAGAACTAATAAAAATAAGTTTAAGTGTACAAAATGTGGATTCATACATCAAAACAATGATATTGTAGCTGCTAGCAATATAGCAAAGAAAGGACAATTATTAAATTCTTAATATAAAGGGGGGATAAAATGATGAATAATAAACAAAAAGCGAGGCTAAAACATTACAAAAACTATGATTATCCAAAACAAGCGTATGCTTTCTTTGATCATAAAAAGGTAAAAGTTGTTTTAAATAATGGAGAATCATTTACGGGGTATATTGTTAAAGGGTTCTGTTGCAAAGCTGAATTTATAGTATAATTTTAACAAAAAGGAGTCTTCTGTATGAACTATTTCAGATATAAACAATTTAACAA
>NZ_PPRN01000085.1 GCF_002902685.1 Staphylococcus pettenkoferi
TCAAGTTCTTCTCCACCTTGGAGGTCTACATTGTCTGGAATTTCAACAGTATAGTTACCATCTTCGTCCGCAATAGCTGTACCTGTTTTATTTCCTGGGAAGTGAACTGTTACTTCAGAACCTGGTTCGGCTGTACCTGTTACCTCTTTATCAGTGCTGTTTACGCCTTCAACTGATGGTTTATTTGGTGCTGTCGCATCAGTCACTGTTTTCTTAGTTTCGCCAGAAACGTTGCCGTCTTTATCTTTAGCTGTAACAGTAATTTCTTCGCCACCTTGAAGATCCTTCGGTAAGTCGATGTTGTAGTTACCTTCATCATCGGCTGTACCTGTGATTGGATCATGGCCTGGAATATTTACAGTTACCTCTGAACCTGGCTCAGCTTTACCAGTCAACTGTTTATCTTCACTATTTACATCGCTAGCCGTTGGCGCATCTGGTGCTGTCTTGTCAGCTACAGTCGTAGTTGTTGCATCTGAAGTGTTACCTGCTTCGTCTGTCGCAGTTACTTCAAGTTCTTCGCCGCCTTGTAAGTCGACGTTGTCAGGAATTTTAACAGTGTAGTTACCATCGTCATCAGCAGTAGCTGTACCAGTCTTGTTACCTGGGAAGGAAACTTTAACTGTAGAACCCGGTTCTGCCTTACCTGTTATCTCTTTATCTGTGCTATTTACGCCTTCAACTGATGGTTTCTCTGGCGCCGTTTTATCTGCTACTGGAAGTTTCGCAGGCGTAGACTCATTATCGTGAGCGTCAGTAGCTGTAACTGTTAACTCTTCGCCGCCTTTGAGATTTACTTTGCTAGGGATATCAACTGTAAAGTTACCGTCTTCGTCCGTCTCACCTGTCGCAGTCGTACCATCTGGGAATGAGACTTTAACATGTGAATTAGGTTCGGCTGTACCTGTAATGTGTTTATCAGTGCTTGTTACACCATCAACTTTAGGTATTTCTGGCGCTGTTGTATCTGTTACAGTCTTAGTCTCCGCTTGAGAAGTGTTTCCTGCTTTGTCTGTTGCTGTAACGTTTAAATCTTCATCACCTTTAAGGTCAATCTTCTCAGGAATATCAACTGTATAACGACCATTATCATCTGTTTCACCTGTCGCAGTTGTGCCGTCAGGGAATGTTACAGTTACCGTAGATTTCGGCTCAGCTTGTCCTGTAATGTGTTTGCTATCACTTGTTACGTCATCAACAGATGGTTTGTCCGGCGCTGTTGTGTCAGTGACTGTTACTGTCTTCGCATCTGACGTATTACCGTCTTTGTCTGCAGCAGTCACACTGATTTCATCGTCACCATTTAACTCGACATCTTCTGGAATGTCTACAGTATAGTTTCCGTCTTTATCTGCAGTTGCTGTGCCTGTTTTGTCGCCTGGGAAGTGAACTGTCACTGTTGCGTTTGGTTCAGCACTACCTGTCACTTTCTTACTATCTGTAGTGATATCGTTCACTTGTGGAACGTCTGGCGCTGTTTCATCTTTAACAGTTACTTCAGTTGTTTCAGAAGTATTACCGTTCGCATCTTTAGCAGTAACTTGAAGTTCTTCGTCTCCTTTAAGTGTGACACCTTTTGGTAAGCCTGCAGTAAAGTTACCATCTTTGTCTGCTGTGGCTTTCGTTTGTTGACCATCTGGGAATGTCACTGTCACTTCTGAATTTGGCTCAGCAGTTCCTGTGACCTTATCACTATTACTAGTTACTTTGTTGACTTCTGGTTTCTCTGGAGCCGTTTTATCTTCTACTGTTGCGTGAGTAGCTTCAGACTCGTTGTCATCTTTGTCTGTCGCTGTAACTGTGAGGTCTTCGCCACCAGTTAATTCAACATCTTCTGGAATCTCTACTGTGTATTTACCGTTATCATCGGCTGTTGCTGTACCAGTCTTGTTACCAGGGAATGAAACTTTAACTGTAGAACCTGGTTCCGCTTCACCTGTGACAGTCTTATCCGTACTCTTCACATCATCAACTGTTGGTGCGTCCGGTGCTGTCTTGTCTCCTACTGTGACAGAAGTTGGTGCTGAAGTATTGTCATTATCGTCTATAGCAACAACATTCAGTTGTTCGCCGCCTTTGAGGTTAGCATCTTTAGGAATTTCTACACTGAAGTTACCTTGATCGTCTGCTTTACCTTCAGACTCTCCGCCATTAGGGAATGTCACTTTCACAGTTGAGCCTGGTTCAGCTGTACCAGTCACTTTATCACCGTTACTGTTAACTTTTTCTACTTCTGGTGCATCGGGCGCTGTCTTATCTGATACTACAGTGTGCGCTGGTTCTGAAACGTTACCATTTTTATCCTTAGCAGTTACGTCAATGTTCTCGCCGCCTTTGAGAGTAACATCGTCTGGAATCTTCACAGTGTAATTACCATTGTCGTCTGCTGTCGCTGTACCTGTTTTATTGTCAGGGAAGTGTACAGTTACTTCTGAGCCTGGTTCGGCTGTACCTGTGACTTCTTTATCTGTACTATTTACACCTACGATTGTTGGCACATCCGGCGCTGTATTGTCTTCTACAGTAGTAGAACCTTCTTCAGATACGTTACCGTCAATGTCTTTTGCTGTAGCAGTGATTTTTTCTCCGCCTTTAAGTTTCAAGTCACTTGGTATTTCAGCGTTATAACGGCCGTCTTTACCTGCATGTGATTCAACAGATGTACCATTTGGAAAATGCACGGTAACGATTGAGTTAGGTTCAGCTGTACCTTCTACAGTTTTATCCTCACTGCCCACATCATCTACTGTAGGAGCATCAGGTGCAGTTTCGTCCTTAACTACAGTTGTCGTAGCTGGTGAAGTATTACCGTCTTCTGTTGCAGTGACTTTCAATGTTTCGCGATCGTCTAATTTCTTGTCACCTAGCTCGATTGTGTAATTACCTTGATCATCGGCTTTAGAATCAAGTGTTGAGCCATCTGGGAATTCAACTGTTACAGTGGTATTTGCTTTCGCTGTACCAGTAAGTGAATGATCTTCACTTGAAACAGGTTTGATTGTTGGTGCTTCAGGTGCACGTTTATTGATAACTTTCGTGCTATTAGACTCAGAAATATTACCTGCATCATCTTCAGAAGTGACTGTAATAGTGTCGTCACCGTTGAGTTCAAGGTCTTGTGGAAGATCTACAGAATATTCACCTTCGTCATTAGTTGTTGCACTCACTGTGTCACCATTTGGCAATTTTACGTGAACAGTTGAGCCTGCTTCTGCCTTACCACTAATTGACGTGTTATTAGTTGTTACCTCGTCGATTGTTGGTTGGTTTGGCGCAGTCTTATCATCAACTGTCACTGTATCTGAAGGATCACTTTCTTTTCCATTTTTACTTGCAGTAGAAGTTAATTCCGTACCTGCTTTCAATGGATTATCTAAGTGAATCGTACCTGAACTTTGTCCATCAGGAATATCAACTGTACCTACTGTATTACCGTCTTGGTCTCTCACCGTTACAGTTGAACCGCCTGTACCATTAACGATAACTTCATTATCTTTATCACTAACTGGGTTGATAGTTGGCGCTGGCACTTTAGAAGTGTCTACAATCTTGAATGTGTTTGTTTCATCGTTGTCATAGTCAGGTGAATCAATCGCAATAGTGTACGTACCTTCTGGTGATTTAGGAATATTGACGCTAAAGGAACCATCAGCGTTCACTGTACCTGTACCAACTGTTTCACCATCTGAATTGATCACTTTCGCGGTTTGAGTCGCTGCACCGTCTTTCAATGGTACAGAACCACTTACCACTGTGTCTTCTGTAGTAATATCAGATGCTTTCGGTTGGCCTACGAGTGGAGATGTCTTGTAGTTCACTACTTCGTCGCCATCATTCTTACCATCACCATCAGTGTCAGGGTTGAATGGATCAGAATGTGTGTTTTGACGTTCATAGTTATCGAGTAAGCCATCTCTATCATAGTCTTGGATTGCAAGCGTTGATGTACCAAGTGTGTTATTGATGAGTTTACCTTTGTTGTCAGTTAAGTAACCGTTGAAGTTGAAGAGTTCTTTCTGTTTCACTGTTTCACGAATGAGATTTCCATCATCATCGTATTCTGCATCTTTAGTTAAAATGTTGTTAGGATTCTGATTGAATTTCAAGACGATACGAATACCGATTGGCTCAGGGTTTGAGTTGTTAAATTCAATCAATCTGTTCATATTTCTATCTGTAATAGAACCTTTACCATCTTTATCGAAAGAAAGATCTGCTACTTTATCACGTTCGTGATACTCTTTATCAAATCCTGCTACCCCTTTGTAGTCATGTAAATGGAGTTCTGCTCCTGAAATGTATGGTAAAAGGTCTTTATCGATTTGATAATTATAAGTCCATTGTTTATTACCAGCATATAAAATATAGTCAAAGATACTATTTTTCATGATTGTTTGGTCTACAGTTAAACCACCGTGTTCACCAATATTTTGATCATATTGTACAGCTCCTGAGCTTCCTAAGAATGAACCCTTGTTAGCAGTGGAAATATCTTTTTCTTTATCAGTCAATTCTTTGTCTACATCAGTTAAGAAGTAACCACTATTTTCTGCTGTACGGATAATTTTATTGGTTTCATTATTACGGACGTAAACGCGATAGTTTAGTTTATCTTTATCTAAATTCTCTTCTTTTATAATATTTTCAATCGAATCATCAAGTTCAATCTTACCATCTTCAGCTGTGTAAGTTGCTAGTATCTCAGCACCACCGAAGAGACCACCTTGCGCACGTATAAAGTTCACTTCCCAGATGTCTGATGGTTCACCATTTTCATCTTTAAGTCGTTTGAATTCGACTGGCTTGTCTCCCCCTACTGGACGAGCTGATATCTTAGTAACGTGTTTTGCTAGTCGTGAGTCTAAATCCAAATCAATTTTATATCTATCTAAAGAGTTATCGCCTGTTAGATAGCTATGAATTTTAAATGGAATCGTTGTTGATTTCTTAGCCTCATCGCTGTCTAGACTATCTGAATCAAACATGATTTGTGAGAAGGTATAGTTATTTTCATAACCTAATGATTTAGCGACTTTAGTATCTTTCGCTGCACGTGTCACAGCTTCTGTGGAATAAGCGCTAAAGAATGCTGAACCTGGACGAATCGCTTGTGGCGAATCTTTATCTTTTTGATTTGCGAATTGGATTAAAGCAGATTTCAATACTTTATCAGAAATTGTCGCATTGGAATCTTTGTCATAATCAATATCTGCATCTTCAATTACAGATTTCGCTTGTTCGTCACCAAGTTGATCTTTCAAGTAATCATTCACAGTGTCTTCTTTATCTTTAGAATCTGTGTCGTCTAACTTAGATTGTAATTTGTCTTTTTTCTCGTCAGAATCTGAAGCTTTTGTTTCTTTTGTCTCTAGAGTTTCGTTATCTGATTTGTCTTTTCCTTGTTCTACTGCATCTGAGTCATCTTCATCTGATCCAGTTTCTTTATCAGATGATTTCTCATCAGACTTTTCGTCCGCTTGTTCATCATCTGATTTGTCATCATCTTGCTTTTCTTCAGGTTGATCTTCGCCGGACTTACTTTTAGTAGACTGAGCTTCGCTGTCAGAATCAGATTCGCTGTCAGACTCTTCTTTATTTGAACCTTTTTTAGATTGTTCTTCTTTTTGACTACCTTTTTCCGATTTACCATCAGTTGATGATTGTGAATCGTCTTTAGCTTCCTTATCAGATTTATCTTTTGACTCGTCGTTAGATTGTTCTTTGTTAGACTCTGCAGCGTTCTCATCTGAACCGTTATCATCAGACGCACCTTGTTTGTCCACGTCATCTTTAGCTGAATTGTCGTCAGCTTGATCTTGTTTTTCAGTTTCGTTTACTTGTGAATCATCGTTACTTGTCTCGTCGTCAGAATCACTATTATCCGCTCCGTCTTCGTCAGTTGTAGCTTGTGCAGCGTCTGACTTATGTACGTCATCAGCATTTGAGGCTGGCCGATCTACGTCATTATCTGAAGGATTACTTTGGTTACCTGAAGCTTGTGATTGAGAGGAAGAAGGTTGTGAAGTTTCGTTAGAATCTTGTGATGACTGAGCAGTTTCTTCAGTATTGGATTCCTGTGGTGATTGATTATCTTGTTTTATGTCGTTATTTACTTGAGGATCATGTGCTGTCTCTTGTGATGATGTATCGTGAGATGTAGTTGAATTATTAGGATCGTCATTCGAACTTTGGCTATCATTCGCACTCACACTGCTCTGAGCATCGTTCGTTTCAGCCGCTTTCGCATCATTGTTGATACCAAATACAAGTGTGGCACCGATTAAGATAGATGCTGTGCCGACTGTGAAACGTCGTATAGAGTATTTGTTATTTCTGTTCGGAATGAAATCTAATTTTCCTTGTGGTTTTCTCTTTCTCAAATTAACTACCCCCGAAATTATTGGTAATGTAAAATATTTATTCCCTAATGTAATAGAGACTATAATTTTATCTACCACAATGTACCACGAAACTAAACAGATATCTACACATTTATTTATGAATAGAATTACTTACATTTGTTAATCTTTTTCATAGTTAACTTTTTGTATAAAATCAGAAATGGATTATGTAAATATTCTTATTTCATTTGAATCTGTTGATATGTGTAAATCAATATACTTAGGTTCGCTAATTTTTTAGTAACTTAATTCAAATCTAATAAAGTCCGGTTTTATTAGGATATAGAGAGTACTTTTTTACTCAAAATTATTAAATCTAACAATTAAGGGTCGTTTTGGATATGTAGACATTACTTAATTGAATACAATACGGCTTTGTAATATATAACCTGTCTCTTATACACATCT
>NZ_PPRN01000086.1 GCF_002902685.1 Staphylococcus pettenkoferi
ATCTAATCCTGTTTGATCCCCACGCTTTCGCACATCAGCGTCAGTTGCAGACCAGAAAGTCGCCTTCGCCACTGGTGTTCCTCCATATCTCTGCGCATTTCACCGCTACACATGGAATTCCACTTTCCTCTCCTGCACTCAAGTTTCCCAGTTTCCAATGACCCTCCACGGTTGAGCCGTGGGCTTTCACATCAGACTTAAGAAACCGCCTACGCGCGCTTTACGCCCAATAATTCCGGATAACGCTTGCCACCTACGTATTACCGCGGCTGCTGGCACGTAGTTAGCCGTGGCTTTCTGATTAGGTACCGTCAAGACGTGCATAGTTACTTACACATTTGTTCTTCCCTAATAACAGAGTTTTACGACCCGAAGGCCTTCATCACTCACGCGGCGTTGCTCCGTCAGGCTTTCGCCCATTGCGGAAGATTCCCTACTGCTGCCTCCCGTAGGAGTCTGGACCGTGTCTCAGTTCCAGTGTGGCCGATCACCCTCTCAGGTCGGCTACGTATCGTTGCCTTGGTAAGCCGTTACCTTACCAACTAGCTAATACGGCGCGGGTCCATCTATAAGTGACAGCAAGACCGTCTTTCACTGTAGGACCATGCGGTCCAACATGTTATCCGGCATTAGCCCCGGTTTCCCGGAGTTATTCCAGTCTTATAGGTAGGTTACCCACGTGTTACTCACCCGTCCGCCGCTAACGTCGGGGGAGCAAGCTCCCC
>NZ_PPRN01000087.1 GCF_002902685.1 Staphylococcus pettenkoferi
TCGAAGGTGGGACAAATGATTGGGGTGAAGTCGTAACAAGGTAGCCGTATCGGAAGGTGCGGCTGGATCACCTCCTTTCTAAGGATTAACTTTTTAAAGAAAACGTTTCTCAATCGACGAATTGAAGCGAGAGTGTAAGGAGCTTACTTAGCGTAAGTGACTGCACACTCAAGCTGAAATGAGAAAGAGTGAAAACGTTTGACTGAAAAAG
>NZ_PPRN01000088.1 GCF_002902685.1 Staphylococcus pettenkoferi
AGTCAACGAATGATGTAGCGAGTGCGATGAGCTTTATTTATTGTGATGCCGTCAATCATGATGTTATTGAAATATTACCTGATCGTCGTAAATTCAAGTTAGAAGAACATTTTTTAAAGTTTTCTCTAGAAGAACGAAAGCGAGTCAAAGCCGTCACGATGGATATGTATCAACCGTATATGGATTTAGTTGAAGACTTGTTTCCTAACGCTAAAATAATTATCGATCGTTTTCATATTGTACAAGCTGTTAACAGAGAAATTAACCGGTGTCGTGTCAGTGTAATGAACCAATTTAGAACCACAGAAAAACGTAAATATAATAAGCTTAAACGTTATTGGAAGTGCCATTTAATTTCGCCTATAGATCTTGATCCAATTCATTATAAGTCTTACAGACTATTCGACTTTTCACAGAGTGAGCACTCTCTCGTTCAATACTTAATAAACTTAGATGATCTATTACATGAAACTTATAAGGTAGGTCATCAAATACTCGATG
>NZ_PPRN01000089.1 GCF_002902685.1 Staphylococcus pettenkoferi
TAAATGTATTAACATCAGATTAAGTAATTATATATGTTAAATGAAAGTTAAATATTTGTAAAACCAAATCATATCCAGATGAGTTAATAAAAAAGGATTGAGATTAATATGCAAAGTGAATGCTATAAATCTCAATCCGTAGACTTATCCTCTTTCGTGTAAGGAACTGCTAGATAAGTCTTTATGCGCCTGTGACGATCTTATTAATGAGTAGACCGATTAAAGATACGATGCCTATGATGAGGCACACGACACCTAAACTAAGAAAGGACTGACGTGATTTCGGTTTCGTCTTACTCATACTGAGAAAGATAATGCCTAGAATAGTAATAATAATAGCTACATAAATCATAAACATCCTCCTTTACGTAATGATGTAAGGAAGTTCTCTATTTAAATTGATGATGTTTACGTGCACCTTTGAAATTTGAAATAGATACCTTAATATTATTTTACCCGTTTTTCATGGATTATATTTAAGTTAGGGCAAATATTTCAATAGTCAGGGTGCTCCAATTTCTTAAATGTCTTTCCCAAGCTGTTTGATTTTTCTGCGTTACTGTAAATCGATTCGGTTTGTAATTCGGATTGTGAATAAATTCTTTGTATTTTTAAAAGTATTTGCAATTTAAGAAAGCAAATTTTATAATTGCTTTGCATGCTCTAGGGCATGTGAAAATAACGGAGATGAATTTTCTACATGCCCCGGAGCATGTAGAAGATTCATTACTCCCGTTATAGTATAAGGCCCCTTTAATTAGGGGTCTTTTTATATGCGAAAAACTACTAACAAAGCTTGCCACTCTGTTAGCAGTAAAAAACACCCCTTGAATTGAAGGGGTGCTAAGTATTAAGGTATCAAATTATTTTTTAGCGAAAGTGTCAACTAAAGTTTTGATTAATTTGATGATACCACCGATGATGTTTGCTACTGCCATTTGAATTACCTCCTTTGTTTTATCTTAACTAAAGTGTAACGCGAGATAACCTGGCGTAGGTGAATATTTCTTACATCGACAGTTAGAGTGCTTAAGTGCGCTTTACAAGAAAGCGGACTAACAGTTAGGACTCTTAACTGTTAAAATTTTTATACGCTAGAGTTATGTTATATCTCTGATCATAATAATATGACTTTCTTGATTTGCTGTCATTTCAATCTCTTCACTATGATGTTCAATATTGACATCGATAATTTGCTGATTCTGCACGACGAAATGTGCTTCAGCTAAGATGCCAAAAGCGTAATTATTAATCGGACTGATAACAGATACTGAAGTATCGTCTTCTTGAATTGCAATCTCTTTTTTACTTTGATTATCCACTTCCCAATTAGGATAGAAACGTAATTGCATAGTGCGTGCCTCCTAATGATCAACCTTGATGTCGGCTTGTTAAATGAGCCAGCCGAAGATTAATGCGAACAGTGTGCCGACAACACCGAAGATGAATAACATAACGGTGATGCCTAAGAGAGATTCTTTCGATTCTTGACTACGTTTAGCTTTATACAATGATAAAGTGATAATTCCTGCAATAAGGAAGATAATTGATACAGTGAGTAAAAATATATAGTGAATGGACATACTTCCACCTCCAACTCATTCTACGTAACGTAACTTGAAATACATTAATACATTGTACCACTTAATCGTTCTTCACAATAGAGTCGACACTTATATGAGATGTGGCAGTTTCATGAATATTTTTGGCTTTTGTGCAAGATGAGTATGCTTACTAATTGATGATCTATCCTCAGAAAGTAGGTCGCATATATAGGTCTTAAGTCCGTGGTGGTAAAGGTAAAAGGCGGTTATACTAAAAGTATAATAAAGATATAAAAGAGGTGCGAAAGATGAACGAAGTAAACAAATGGCTTTATATTTTACTTGCTGTGTTATTAGGTTCGTTTGGAATTCATAAATTCTACGCAGGTAAACCTTTAGTTGGCTTACTTTTCGCAGTATTCTTCTGGACAGGAGTGCCACACATCCTAGCGATTATTGGCGCTATTATTACGTTACTTAAACCCTGTCTCTTATACACATCT
>NZ_PPRN01000009.1 GCF_002902685.1 Staphylococcus pettenkoferi
ACCTAAAAATATATAATAAGAATGTGAATTTAAGAAACAGTTTACTTCTATAACTTTGTTATTTAATCATATCGAATAGGGGGCATCATACGTCCCAATTCGGTAAATATCTTTCGCAAATTCGCACAAATCACCACTACGCACATAAAGATTTCCAAATTCTACTGAACTCTAGCACTACCGACTCGATATACATAATAAGAAGGAAAGATGACAGCATGAATACAAATCATGAAATGAAACGTACGCATAAATTGTATAAACCTAAATATATGCCAGGTCTTGATGGCTTTAGGGCTGTTGATGTACTAGCCATCATTATTTATCATCTCAATAGTCAATGGCTGATAGGGGGATTTCTCGGTGTAGACACGTTCTTCGTCATATCGGGATATCTCATTACTTCGTTGCTCGTCTCAGAGTATTATCTCAATCAAGGTATCAATCTTGGACAATTCTGGCTGCGACGCTTTAAGAGGTTGATACCTGCACTATTCTTTCTTATCGTGATTACACTCGTCTATATATTGATATTTGAACCGAGTATTATCACTGAAACGAAGAAAGATGTCTTAGCTGCGTTGTTCTACGTGTCGAACTGGTGGTATATCTTCCAACATTTAGATTACTTTGATCAGTTCAAGATAGCGCCGTTTAAGCATTTATGGTCATTAGCGATTGAAGAACAATATTATGTTTTCTATCCAATCATTCTTTATTTATTGTTAAAGCTGAATAATAAGAAACTCGTCATGTCCATTCTCTTCATTATTTCTTTAGTGTCGATGTTGACGATGGCAATATTGTTCCATCTTCATCACGATATTTCGCGCGTCTACTTCGGTACGGATACGCGTCTTCAAACGTTGCTATTAGGTTCGCTTTTAGCATTTTTATGGCCGCCTCTTTTAGTCTCAAGAAAGATATTTCCAAAGGTCTGAAGTCGAGTATTGATATCATAGGTTTAGTCAGCACAGTAGTTCTACTCGTGCTCTTCGTCGTGGTGAAATATGAGAGTAGTTGGCTTTATCACGGCGGATTCTACGTGATTTCACTACTCACGTTGTTGGTCATTGCGAGTGCAGTGCATCCTTCAGGTAACTTTGCGAAAGCGATGGGTAATCCACTCTTTGTCTATATAGGTAAAAGGTCTTACAGCCTCTATTTGTGGCATTTCCCTGTGATTGTATTTACTCATAAACATTTCGTAGCCGGACAAATTCCGTGGTACGCCTATGTGATTGATATCGCGCTCATGTTAGCAATGACGGAATTATCCTATCATTGTATAGAGAATCCGATTCGCCGCAAAGGTTGGAAGGCTTTCTCTATTAATCCAATTAAAATCAAGCGTTTCGGACGTGGACTTATTTTACTCGTCTTCGTAGCTTCGATTGCCTTACTCTATACTGGGCGTTTCGACTCACTTGCTTCTAAACACAACGAGAAGAAACAAACATCATTTAGCAGTAACAAGAAAAAGCTGCATCAACATCAACCGACAACAGGTCCAAAGATTAATAAAGATACGAAGAAACTCGATTTGAAAAAGATTGAACCATTGTTAATTGGTGATTCCGTAATGGTAGACATCGGGCAAGTCTTTCAAGATAAAGTGCCGAAAGCAGTGATCGATGGTAAAGTAGGGCGCCAACTCATTGAAGCGAAACCACTCGTCCAAGGTTCGTATAGTAACTATAATTCACCGAAACAAGACGTTGTTCTTGAACTGGGAACGAATGGTGACTTTACGAAAGCACAACTCGATGAACTCATCGGAACTTTGAAAGATGCCAACATCTATCTTGTGACAACACGTGTGCCTAGAGATTATCAGAACCATGTAAACAGTGAGATTCACGCCGCTGAGAAACGTTACAAAAATGTACATGTGATCGACTGGTATGCGAAATCTGCGAACCACACGGAATATTTCGCATATGATGGCATCCATCTTGAATATGATGGTAGTAAAGCTCTAGCTCAAGCGATCATCGACAAACTCACTGAAGTGCATAAACAAGAACAACAATAAAATAACAGTACATGTTGAAACTGCAACGCATTCTTTTGCACCACAAGGCTAAATCTGTTATGTTTAAATCAAATAAATCATTAAACTACTAGGGGAGCTAGTAAGCTGAGATGACGGTATGTCAGACCCTTATAACCTGAATTGGTTAGTACCAACGTAGGAAAGTAGTATTTTAGCCTTAATATCAATATGTTTCTGTCTAAAACTACATTCCTACGTTGGAATGTAGTTTTTTTATTAGGAGGCATAATGATGAAGTTTTCCGAAGAATTGAAAGAAGCATCACAACCTATTATTGAGGATATTTACAATGATCCTTTTATCCAAGATATGTTACACGGCAAATTGCCTAATGAAGCGGTTTATTTCTATCTCAAAGCAGACGCATCTTACTTACGTGAGTTTGCGAATATCTATGCATTACTCATACCTAAAGTTCCAAGTCTCGACGAAGTGAAATTCCTCGTTGAGCAGATTCAATTTATCGTCGATGGCGAAGTTGAAGCGCATGAAATCTTAGCGGATTACGTGAACAAACCTTACGAAGAGATTGTGACTGAAAAGGTGTGGCCACCGAGTGGCGATCACTACATCAAACATATGTATTACAATGCTTATGCGAAAGAGAACGCAGCGCATACGATAGCAGCGATGGCACCATGTCCATACGTTTATCAAGTCATTGCGAAGAGAGCGCTCAATGACAATGCACTCAATCGTGATTCTGTATTAGCAAAATGGTTTGAGTTCTACAGTACAGAAATGGATGACTTAGTCGATGTGATGGATAAATTAATGGATCAATTAACTGCCGATATGGATGACAAAGAACGTCAAGAAGTGAAAGAAAGTTTCTTACAAAGTACAATTCACGAACGCAATTTCTTCGGTATGTCTTACAACCAAGAAGCGTGGAACTATGGAGGTCAAACGCATGAATAAGCCTAAGATTGCATTAACGATAGCAGGTACCGATCCTACAGGCGGCGCAGGAGTTATGGCAGATTTGAAGTCTTTCCATTCTTGTGGCGTATACGGAATGGCGGCGATTACGAGTATCGTCGCTCAGAACACGATGGGGGTTCAACATATTCATAACCTCGAGCTGGATTGGCTTCAAGAACAGTTAGATAGCGTTTTTGATGATGAGCTTCCTCATGCAATCAAGACAGGGATGATTGCCTCAGAAGACATGATGAAATTGATTCGTCAATATTTAGAGCGTTACCCTGATATTCCTTACGTCATTGATCCTGTGATGTTGGCTAAAAGTGGCGACTCATTAATGGATGATCAATCGAAAGGCAATTTACAGAACATTTTACTACCACTCGCAGATGTAGCGACACCGAACTTACCTGAAGCGGAAGAAATTGTAGGAATGAAGATTGAATCTGAAGATGATGTCTATAAAGCGGGTCATATCTTTATAGATGAAATCGGCAGTAAAGGTGTCGTAATTAAAGGCGGCCATGCCACAAGTCGTACACATGCGAAAGACTATTTATTCACACGAGATGATGTCTACACGTTTGAATCCCCACGCTATGATACGAAACATACACATGGCACAGGCTGTACTTTCTCAGCAGTGATTGCTGCAGAACTTGCGAAAGGGCGTACGATATATGAAGCTGTGAAGAAAGCGAAAGACTTTATTGCCTTGAGTATTAAGTATACGCCAGAAATTGGCCAAGGACGCGGCCCGGTAAATCATTTCGCGTACATGAAGAAAGAAGGCTTAGATGATGAGTAAGTTAGATCAATTACGAGAGAATCATCCATTAACTGTGTGCTACACGAATGATGTGGTGAAGAACTTTACAGCGAATGGATTATTGAGCATAGGTGCAAGTCCTGCTATGAGTGAGGCGCCAGAAGAGTCAGATGCCTTTGCGCAAGTGGCAGGTGCTTTATTAATTAATATCGGAACGGTGACGCAAGCACGTGGTGAAGACATGTTAGCGATTGCTCATACCGCGCAATCGAAAGACTGCCCGATTGTCTTCGATCCCGTTGCAGTAGGGGCTTCGAAGTTTCGTAAGTCCTATTGCAGTAAATTCTTGAAAGTGGTTCGTCCAACAGTCATTAAAGGTAACGCTTCAGAAATTCTGACGCTCCTTGATTCTGACACGACGATGAAAGGGACAGATAGTGCAGATGATTTAGATGCTGTGGATATCGCTAAGAAAGCGTACGACAAGTTTCACACAGCGATTGTGATCACTGGCGAGAAAGATGTCGTAGTTCAAGAGGGGCGTTGTTTCGAGTTAGCAAACGGTTCACCTATACTTGCGAAAGTGACAGGTGCAGGTTGCTTGCTCGGTGCAGTCATCGCAAGTTTCTTACAACGTGACCGCCACCCTGATGCAGAATGTTTAATAGAGGCAGTGAGTGCATTCAACATTGCGGCAGAACAGGCAGAAGCTTTAGCGAACGACGCAGGTCCAGGTACTTTTAAAATGCACTTTATCGATCGTTTATCTCATGTCTCAAATAAAGATCTTGAACAGTGTCAGCAAGTGACAGAGGTGTCATGATGTTTAAAGCTACGGATTTAAAAGTTTATTTTATTTGTGGTACACAAGATATTAAAAGTGAGCGTACGATTCATGAAGTGTTGAAGGATGCGCTTGAAGCGGGGATTACGTTATATCAATTTCGTGAAAAGGGGCCGGCCTCTCTCCAAGGTGAGAAGAAACGTCAACTTGCCGAAGAACTCCTGGCGCTCTGTCATCAATATGACGTCCCTTTTATCGTCAATGATGATATCGAGCTTGCTAAAGCTATTGACGCTGATGGGGTACACGTGGGTCAAGATGATGCCGCTGTAGCAGAATTTGCTTCTGAATTTGAAGATAAAATCATCGGTTTAAGCGTTGGCAATGTTGAAGAGTATCAGCATTCTGATTTGACGCATGTGGATTATATTGGTGTCGGTCCGATGTATGCGACGCAATCTAAAGATGATGCCAATGCACCGGTGGGACCAGAAATGATTCCAACACTTCGAGAATATGTAGGTGATTTACCTATCGTCGCGATTGGCGGTATTGCCACTAACAATGCACAAGACTGCTTCAAAGCAGGTGGTGACGGCGTTTCTGTCATTTCTGCAATCGCGCAAAGTAATGACATTCGAGGCACTGTTGCAAATTTCTTACAAAGTGCGAAAGAATCTCAGTAAATCGCCAGTTTTTGTTTTCTACTTCTATACTTGTATGATAGAATAAGCTTTGTGTGAATATATCGTTAGAGGTGGAAAAATGAAGAGAAAAGCGCTACTACCTTTGTTAGGTGCAATGTTATTGTTGGCAGGGTGTGATTATTCTAAACCCGAGAAGCAACATGGCTTTTTCTACAATACATTTGTACATCCAATGGATCAGCTCTTGCACTGGTTAGGTACGCACTTTAATGACAACTATGGTCTTGCGATCATCGTCATTGTATTAGCGGTTCGTATCGTCTTACTTCCTTTCATGTTATCAAACTATAAAAATAGTCATATGATGCGTGAAAAAATGAAGATTGCGAAGCCGGATATTGATGCAGTTCAAGAGAAAGTGAAACGTTCACGTACGCAAGAAGAGAAGATGGCAGCAAACCAAGAAATGATGGAAATTTATAAGAAATACGACATGAACCCAATGAAGAACATGTTGGGCTGTCTACCAATCATCATTCAAATGCCTATCATCATGAGTTTATTCTTCGTACTGAAGTATCACCCAACAGGCGGTGGCTTTACAGCACACCCGCATTTCTTATGGTTCAACCTTGCAAAACCTGACATTTGGATTACAATTATTGCCGGTGTACTTTACTTCTTACAAGCATACGTTTCAAGTATGAGTATGCCAAGAGAGCAGAAACAAATGGGCTACATGATGATGATCATTTCACCAATTATGATTATCTGGATTTCTTACAGTTCATCTTCTGCATTAGGTCTGTACTGGTCAGTCAGTGCGGCATTCTTGGTTATTCAAACATTTATCGCAAACATCCATTATTCTAAAGTTGCGCAACGTGAAGTACAGCCTATGATTGATGCTTATAATAAAAACAATGCTGACAACAAGAAAAAAGGTAAAAATACGCAAGTTGTTTCTAATAAAAAGAAAAAATAATGCATATGAGATAAAGAAAGAGTGGAATTTCAAGCGAAATTCCACTTTTTTTGGTGCTAAGAAGCGAGAAAGGGGACGGAAACCACATTAACGCCCTGAATAATCTACATACAATTACTCTCACTCTGATTCCTCACTCACTTTTTATACAACTGTGATTTATCGAAATTCCATTCAGTCAGAAATGTTTCTACAAACTGTTTCATAAACTGATGACGTTGTTCCGCTAATGCACGACCACTTTTAGTATGCATTAAATCACGTAGCTTAAACAATTTCTCATAAAAATGTTGAATAGCAGAAGGGGAAAGGGATTGTATTTCGTCCTCAGACGTATGCTCTAATTGGTCGAAAGTCGCGTTACCCGTCCACATTGCTTCGCCACTATGACCTGCATATTGGAACGTACGTGCAATGCCAATCGCACCTAAGGCATCCAATCGATCTGCATCTCTCACAATTTGTCCTTCGAGCGATAACGCTATCTCGTTATTGCGCCCGCCACGATAACTCATATATTGAATGATGTGGCGTATATCCTCAATTTCTGCGTGAGTCAATTCAATTTCACTTAAGAAACGCTGAAGTTGTTCAATCGCATCCTGCTCTCTAAACAGTTTCTCATCCACCGTATCATGCAATAAAGCTGCCAAATGAATCACATGCGCATCCGCTGACGCATCTTCTTGATCTGCGAGATGGAGCGCCAAACTCACTACACGATAGATGTGCGCAACATCATGACCTGAGGCATCATGTTGATGAACTTCTTTCATATATTGCTCAGCACGCCAAATTTGTTCTGTCTTTTCCATAATATAGGTTTCAACTCCTTTGAAGTTCGGTCATGTTTAATTGTTGTCATTATAAAATAGGTGAGAGCAACTGAGCGATACCTTCTTTAAATTTAATCCATAAACTACGCTGTTGATACAAATCTTTCGTTAAAGGGTAGGATACTTTCATGTCATTTTCAAAAATATGACGTAAACGCGTTGCTATGTCACGGTCGTAAATAAAGGCGTTAATCTCAAAGTTTAACGTAAAACTGCGATGATCGATGTTTGTCGTACCTACGCTTGCCACCTCATCATCAATGACCATCGTCTTAGCGTGGAGGAAGCCGTTGTCATAATGATAAATGTTTACACCAGCTTCGATGAGAGATGCAACGTTATTATAAGTCGCCCAATAAACGAAGGGGTGATCCGGTTTGTTAGGTATCATAATATTAACATTCACACCACCTAAAGCTGCAATCTTAATCGCATCTAGAAAGGCTTGGTCAGGTATAAAATAAGGCGTTTGAATATAAATAGAATATTTCGCTGCTGAAATCATCTTTAAGTAACCATATTTAATTTGTTCCCAAAATTCATCAGGACCGCTCGACGCAATCTGCATACCGATATTTCCACCAGACTCGACATCAGGGAAGTAACGCTCATCGTACTTAAGTGTGTCACGGAAAGATTGGGCATTCCAGTCCAACATAAAGCGTAGTTGCAGAGCGTTTACGGCATCACCCGTCACACGAAGATGCGTATCGCGCCAATAGCCAAAACGTTTCTTCTTACCGAGATATTCGTCCCCGACGTTAAAACCACCAACATAGCCGATCATACCGTCAATCACAACAATTTTACGATGGTTTCGATTATTCATGCGCAAGTTAATCAGCGGTAATTTCGATGGGAAGAATGCTTCGACCGCGCCACCTTTTTGACGGAAACGTTTGAATGCTTTGACGGATAAGCCACGGGATCCCATATCATCATATAGCATCTTCACTTCGAGTCCTTCGTCCAATTTATCTTCCAAAGCTTGTAGAATCTTTTTACCTAAATTGTCATTTCTGAAGATATAATATTGAATATGTATGTAGTGTTTTGCGGCGTAAATATCTTTCAACAACGCATCAAATTTATCATGACCATCTGTATAGATATCGATGTGATTGTCATTGGTGAAGAAAGCGCCATTATTGTAGAGCAACATTTGAATCATATCTTTAAATTTAACGATAGACGGGTTGTTTTTAGAAAAATCACCTCGACGAAGCTCTTCAAGTTGATCATTGATAATCATTTGAAGTCCGACTTCGTCCTTTTTATCTAGCTTGAAAATGTGCTTACGTTGAATCTGTCGGCCGAAAAGTAAATAAATAATAAAGCCAATTAACGGCAGGAACACGAGAACCAAGATCCAGGCCCAGATCGCACCAGCTTGACGACGCTCCATAAAGATAATCGTAAAGGCAAACACTAAGTTTAAAATAAACGCGCTAATTAAGACGATATTAATAATCAAGTTGGTCGATGGGAACACGTTGTACATAAACTCTAACAATACTTTAACCTCCTTTATATAACAGTTTGTAGACATCTTCTAAAAGTTCTATATTATTGTAACATGATATATTATGATGTTCACTTGACTTATACGGGTGCGGGGTATACGATAGCTCCGTATTAGATTATCACTAGGGGGATTGTTATGGATCGTGCGCATCATTCTGAACAGACCAAAGCAAATTTGAAGTCTCGATTAAATCGGATTGAAGGACAAGTGAGAGCCATTAATCGCATGATTGATGAAGATGTCTATTGTGATGATGTACTCACACAAATTAGAGCGACACGTTCAGCGTTAAATAGTGTTGCCACGCAATTGTTAGACCATCACATGAAAGGTTGCATTCTGAACAAAGTAAATAAAGGTGAAGAAGAGGAAGCGATGGAAGAACTGCTCGTCACATTTCAGAAATTGATGAAAGATTAAGTAAGAAAGGAGCTAATACAGATGGAAACCAAACACGTTTATACAGAAACCATTTCTACGCAAGATCAAATCGAAGAATTAAAGCACCTCTTATCTAATATGATTGGTGTGAGTGAGGTAGATATTGATGGTGCGAAAGGGGATATTACGGTTACCTTTGAAACGCCTGCGAATTTGAATGCGATTGAGAAAGAAATTTATGATGCAAGTTATACGATTCTTTATTAAAAATAGATCAAAAGCGGATACCGCAAGCACGATTGATAAATTCGTTAATCCTTTGAAATTTGCTAGCTGAATCACACTTTTAGCGGCAACACTTCTTCTCTTTTACCATCCTCGTTGTTTAGAAAAAAGCTTGCTTATCTACATAAAATTGTCGATTATTTAAATGAAAAATATTTTTTCCAAAAATAATGTAGTAATTCGGAGTGAATTGGGGTAGTATAGAAAGTAAGGAGTTACAATGAGGAGTGATGATATGACGAAACGTAATAGTAAAGTTCAAAATGTAGTTAAACTATTATCATCATTAGGTGTCAACATTAAAAAGACGAAATCACGTCTCGAAGTGATGCAAACTTTACCTACCACAGTAAAGGCAACAAACAAATTGAAATAATTTGGTAACGTCATAACGAACTATTCATAATGAGTTCGAGTTGCCACTAGCAATAGCTTAATTGTCGCGTGCTATAGTTAGTAAGGCTTATTGACCTGCATCAATATATGATACATCGCTTCGTTTAATTATAGGTCTAGCTTCCGGACGGGAACGTATGATACATACGTGGAACTAGAGCTTGTTCAATCGCTAAAAAACCTCTCAATGTGAGTGAGACATTGAGAGGTTTTTCTCTATTTATTAAAGATCAAACGTGAGCATTTTAATATATTAGCCATTCACTAACTTATAGATTTAGTTGTTTGGTTTCGCTTCTGAATAAGCTTTCGGCATGTGATAAGAAATTGAAAGTAAGACGCCGATACCGACCATCAGACTCCACAGTGAACTACCGCCATAGCTAATAAATGGCAGCGGAATACCTGTAATCGGTAAGAGTTGAATCGTCATTCCAATGTTCTGTAGGACATGGAAGAGAATTAATGTCGCATAACCAATGATGAAAGTCTTGTTGTAAGAAAATGTATTGTTTGCTGCTAAACGTGAAAGGTAGAAGATAAATCCAAGGAAGAGCAGCAACAGTACGACCGCTCCTAGGAATCCGAACTCTTCACCCACAACTGAGAAGATAAAGTCAGTGTGGTTCTCAGGGATGTAAACTTCACCGTGGTTGAATCCTTTACCAAATAGTTGACCTGAACCGATTGCTTTCAGAGATTCGGTGAGGTGATAACCGTCGCCACTGCTATAAGTATACGGGTCAAGCCAAGAGTTGATACGACCGAGTTGATACGTCTTGATACCGACCATGTTCTCAATCAACGAAGGTTTGAAGATAATGGAAAGAATAATGCCGCCGCCCACGACGATAGCCGTGATAAAGATAGGGGCAAGAATTTTCCAAGTAATACCGCTGACAATCAAGACACCAGCGATGATCGCACAAAGTACGAGCGTTGTCCCTAAGTCATTTTGTAGCAGAATGAGTAACATTGGAACGATTGAGAGACCAATAATTTTTAATAGAAGTTTGAAATCAGTCTCGATGGACTTGTTAAAAGTAAATTTATGGTGTCGCGTAATCAATTTCGCCAACGCGAGAATTAAGATGATCTTCATAAATTCAGAAGGTTGGATGCTGATAGGACCAAGCGCATACCAACTCTTCGCGCCATTGATGATTGGTGTGATGGGTGTTTCTGGCATAACAATGAGTAACAAGAGCATTGCACATAGAATGCCGTACATTAAATAGGTATATTTCATTAACTTCTTAGGTGAAATAAACATGATGAATAGGGCGATGATAAACCCGAATATGTAATATAAGATTTGTCTAATACTGAAGTTTGCACTGTATTGACCGCCGCCCATCGCAGAGCTGATGATGGTCACACTGATCAGCGCAAAGACGATAAGAAATAGAATGATAATCCAGTTCACTCTTTGAATCCACGAATTATGTTTCGTTTGACGTGACGTATTCATATTGAACCCCTTTATTGCTCGATAGTTTCTAAGTTATTAGTATATCCTGATTTTATCGAACTTTGTATTAATTTGCTAGAAGTAGGGGTATAAGAACAACTAGAATTTTAAAAATCACAACTCAACGACGAACAATATATTGTATAATTTAGACAAGTTGGTAAATGCAACATACATGCTAAACGTGATATGATGTAGTTTAAGAATTGATTATGGAGGCTAAGTTATGGCTAAAGAAAATATTTGTATCATCTATGGAGGGAAAAGCGCAGAACACGACGTATCTATGCTCACTGCGCAAAACGTGCTCAATGCGATAGACAAATCGCACTATCACGTCGACATCATTTACATAACAAATGAAGGTGACTGGAAGAAGAAAGAAAACATTACTGAAACCATCTCAAGTACTGACGAACTCGATTTACAAGATATCGAAAGTGGCGATATCTCACGTCTATTATTAGAGACACACGACGACCAACCTTATAGTGCAGTCTTTCCACTATTACACGGACCGAATGGTGAAGATGGCACGATTCAAGGTCTCTTTGAAGTGTTAGATATTCCATATGTAGGCAATGGTGTCCTTGCCGCTTCAAGTTCAATGGACAAACTTGTGATGAAACAACTCTTCGCGCATCGCGGTTTACCACAACTGCCTTACGTGAGCTTTCTCAGAAGCGAATTTGAAAAATACCGTTCTAATATCTTGAAACTCGTTAACGATAAATTACAATTTCCGGTATTTGTGAAGCCAGCCAACTTAGGTTCAAGCGTAGGAATTAGTAAATGTCACAATGAAGAGGAACTCGTTGAAGGAATCCAAGAAGCGTTCCAATTTGACCGTAAATTGGTAATTGAACAAGGTATTACTGCACGCGAAGTGGAAGTAGCTGTACTAGGAAATGACTATCCTGAGACGACGTTACCAGGAGAAGTGCTTAAAGACGTGGCTTTCTACGATTATAAAGCGAAATATCAAGATGGTAAGATTGAACTTTCAATCCCAGCGAAACTCGATGAAGACGTCCAACAAACGTTACGTGACATGGCTGTTGAAGCATTTAAAGCTACAGATTGTTCAGGGTTACTTCGTGCGGACTTCTTCGTTACAGAAGACAATCAAATCTTTATCAATGAAACGAATGCAATGCCAGGATTCACACAATATAGTATGTACCCAAGTTTATGGGAGAACATGGGCTTATCTTATGCCGAGCTTATCGAGAAATTAATCTCTTTAGCGAAAGAGAAATATGAAGATAAGAAGAAGAACAAATATCAAATTGACTGAGGCGATAAACGATGATTGAAGTAAGTTTAAGACAAGTTCAAGACTGGATTGATTGCGAGATTGATGCCGCTTATTTAGATCGTTCTATTAAAGGCGTGACTATCGATTCTCGCGAAGTGAAACAAGGGACGTTATTCATTCCTTTCAAAGGAGAGAATGTGGATGGCCATCGTTTCGTACCCCAAGCGTTGAAAGATGGGGCGGGCGCTTGTTTCCATCAAAGAGATATAGCGCTTACTGAAGAAGTTGAGGGTCCTATCATCTGGGTAGAAGATACGTTACAAGCACTACAACAACTCGCTCAAGCTTATCTTCGCCACGTCGACCCTAAAGTTATCGCAGTCACAGGTTCAAATGGTAAGACGACGACGAAAGATATGATTGAAAGTGTCTTAGCTCCAGAGTTTAAAGTTAAAAAAACACAAGGTAATTACAATAACGAAATCGGTATGCCACTCACTATTCTTCAGTTAGACGAGGATACGGAAGTATCTATTTTAGAAATGGGCATGTCAGGTTACCATGAAATCGAGGCACTTTCTCAACTCGCGCAGCCTGATATCGGTGTAATTACAAATATTGGTGAATCTCATATGCAAGATTTAGGTTCACGTGAAGGTATTGCGCAAGCGAAAGCAGAAATCGTGCTCGGAATGAAAGATAATGGTCTATTTATTTATGATGGCGACGAACCTCTACTGAAACCACATGTTCAAAAACTTCAACAACGCGACAGTTTAAGCATAGGTTTAAGTGACGAATGTGATTATGTATGTCAGCTCAATGATGTTGAAGATTCAGGCATTCATTTTACAATAAACGAGAAAGAAGCCTATGATCTACCGATACTCGGTACGCATAACATGAAGAATGCTGCGATTGCGATTGCCGTGGGTCATGCGATGAACCTTGACTATGAAACGATTCACCATAATTTGAGTCAAGTACAACTCACAGCGATGCGTATGGAACAGCATAAGAAAGCGGACGGCACAGTCGTGATTAACGATGCTTACAATGCAAGTCCTACAAGTATGCGTGCGGCGATTGATACTGTGGCTGACATGGATGGTGAGCAGAAGATTCTCGTGCTAGGTGACATGTTAGAGCTTGGCGAGATGAGCGAAGTAATGCATGCATCTGTCGGCGAGCACACACATCGTAAAGATATTGATGTCGTCTATACACTCGGTGCGGAATCTCAAGCCATTGCAAAGGCAAGCACTTCTTACGTGAAGACGAATCACCACTTCGACGATAAAGATGAGTTGGTAGACGCGCTACGTGATATCATTCAGCCAGGTGCTGTTGTTCTTGTAAAAGGGTCACGTGGAATGAAACTTGAAGAAGTCGTAAATGCGTTGTTAGAGGACTAAGGTAAAAAGGATTTAATTAGTTAGAGGAGGCACTCAGAGGCATCATGCTTTTGAGTGCTTTGTTTTGGTTGAGCGGGTAAGAGGAAGTTATGAAACTTGAAAAGCGATTGACGAGAATAATTTCAATCTTCTATACAATCTGGGAGGATTGCTATTCTGTAAGCCAGGTGGTAATATTAAGAAGTTGAAGTAAATTAAGTGAACATATTTGTATTGTAATACAGATAAATAAAGGAGAATTATATTGCAAAACTTTAAAGAATTAGGGATCTCGGCTAAAACAGTAGAAACCCTTCACAATATGGGGTTTGAAGAGCCTACGCCGATTCAACAGGAAAGCATCCCTTACGCCCTTGAGGGTCGAGATATATTAGGACAAGCGCAAACAGGTACTGGTAAGACCGGCGCATTTGGTATTCCATTGATTGAGAAAGTTGTAGGACGTGATGGTGTACAAGCACTTATTCTAGCGCCTACTCGTGAGCTCGCTATGCAAGTGGCTGAACAATTGAGAGAATTTAGTGAAGGACAACGTGTGCGTGTGGTAACTGTATTTGGTGGTATGCCAATCGATAGACAAATCAAAGCGTTGAAGAAACGTCCGCAAATTGTTGTAGGAACACCTGGCCGTGTCATTGATCATCTTAACCGTCGCACGTTAAAAACGAATGGTATTCATACGCTTGTATTAGATGAAGCGGATGAAATGATGAACATGGGCTTCATTGATGATATGAAATTTATTATGGACAAGATTCCGAAAGAACAACGTCAAACGATGTTATTCTCAGCAACCATGCCTAAAGCGATTCAAAACCTTGTACAACAATTTATGAACAATCCTGAAATTGTTAAGACGATGAATAATGAATTATCAGACCCACAAATCGAAGAATTCTATACGATTGTGAAAGAACTTGAGAAATTTGAAACGTTTACGAATTTCTTAGACGTTCATCGCCCAGACTTAGCAATCGTCTTTGGTCGTACGAAGCGTCGTGTCGACGAGTTAACGAGTGCACTTTTATCTAAAGGCTATAAAGCAGAAGGGCTACACGGGGACATCACTCAAGCGAAACGTTTAGAAGTCTTGAAGAAGTTTAAAAATGACCAGATTGACATTCTCGTAGCGACAGATGTTGCGGCACGTGGGCTAGACATTTCTGGTGTGAGTCACGTCTATAACTTCGATATCCCGCAAGATACTGAAAGTTATACACACCGTATCGGACGTACGGGTCGTGCCGGCAAAGAAGGTATCGCTGTAACATTCGTTAACCCAATCGAGATGGATTACATTCGTCAAATCGAACAAACAAATGAACGTCAAATGCGCGCTTTAAGACCACCTCATCGTAAAGAAGTCTTACGTGCTCGTGAGAAAGATATTAAGGATAAAGTACAGAACTGGATGGAACGTGACAGAGAACCACGTCTTGAACGCATTGCTGAACAATTACTTGATGAGTACAGTGCAATTGAGTTAACAGCAGCAATGTTACAAGAACTCGTTGAATCAAATGACGATGTAGAGGTACAATTGACATTTGAAAAACCACTTGCACGTAAACGCGGCAGCAAGCCATCACGTAAAGGCGGTAAATTCGATAAACGCAATAATCGTTATAAGAACAAACGTAACAACCGCAATTATAAAGGTCGTGGCTCAGATAAACGCGATCGTGATCGTAAACGTACGAAAAAAGGTCGTACTTTCGCAGATCATAAGAAATAGCTTGTAAGCGCGTGTGCGAGGAAATGCGTTATAAGCGCGTGTGCGAAGAAATGCGCATATAATTGCATAACAGAATAGAAGTTGACAAAGCGAACGCTCCGGTATCAGAGCGTTCGTTTTTTTACTTTTTAGTGCCGTTGTAACGAAATTTAAATAATATAAACATATTATCTTATATCGATTTCCAAAAGCTTTTTTCATTATGCTATACTAAAGGCGTTATTAAATCGCAAAGGAGTGACAGATCATTTCGATGGATACATACATTCATTTTCAACGGTCGCCACGACAAGTTCAGATGTACTATTATCTTGTCCAAGCAATGAACTTTGTTATCGCCTTTCTATTGTTAGGACTCTTCTTATTCCTAACGCTTTACTTTCATTGGTGGAGTTGGCTGATTTATTTAATTGCTTTAATAGGCTTGATTGTTGTCATTAATTGCATTTTCGAACCTTTAATAGCGTACCGTTTTACATATTACAAAGTTACTGAGAGTTATCTCGCAGTGGATCATCGCTTTTTCTTTAAAAAGCAGAAGCTCGTCAATATTGAACGTATTCAATATCTCGTTCGACACGAGAATCCGATACTGCATCGAATGGGTCTTTGTAAAGTGGAAGTCGTGACAGCAGGCCACGGAGTTGAATTGCCGCTGATGCATGAGACGACGGTACAAGAAATAGAAGAACATCTGTTGACGAAGCTGAAAGGGGTGAATACCGATGTCTGAGCCGCAGAAACTGCATCCGATCTCCTATATGACGGGAATTATTAATGCGATTAAGCAGAACTTTATTATCATCATCTTGTTCTTTCTGTTCGGGATTCGCAACTTCGATTTCACTAATCCTTATTCTTATTTATCACCTGGCGTTTTCGCTTTAATATTTCTCATAACTTTTATAGCAAATATTCTCAGAGTTTATAATACACGTTATTGGCTAGAGGAACGTTACTTTATCGTTCGAAGTGGTGTGTTGAATATCAAGCGCAAGGAAATTGATATTCGTCGTATTCAATCGATTGATACGCAACAAGAGCTCGCACAACGGCTAGTCGGTGGCGTGAAATTACAGATTAAGACGCCAAGTGATGGTGTAGATCTTGAAAGTGTCTCACGTGCACAAAGTGAAGCGATAGAGCAAGCGATTCAACACGCGCAACATCGATTAGATGGCGATGTAACCGAAACAGAAATGAATCAAGAAGAAACTCATGATGATCAAGCTGCTCAAGCGGATGTGCCGGTACATCATCTCTATCACTTAACCTTTAAAGAAGTCTTGTTTATGGCTATGACGAGTGGTGCGATTGGCGCTACGATCTTTACTGTCGGACCTATCGTTCTCTCTGTTAACCAGTATATACCGTGGGATAAATTATTCGGTGAATTCTCACACCTCATTCAGAGTGCAGTAACGTTTGGCATTATTTTAGTCCTCGTATTTTTAGTGCTCTGTTATATCATCGGTACAGGTATTGAGTTTGTCAGAAATTATGGTTTCACATTGCGACAAACAGGTCATCAACTTAAGATTCGTTATGGCCTTATTAGTGTTAAAAGTGTGACCGTACCGACGAATCGTGTTCAAGCTGTTGAGGAAAAGCAATCGTATTTGCGAAAGTTATTTGGTTACACTTCATTAAGTTTGATTATCACGAGTGACATGGAGGATGGCGATGGTGAAGCTACACCTCATGGTCATGTGACTTGCTTGCCTTTTATTAAAAGAGACAAAGGGTATGAGCTGCTCAATCAACTTGTGCCATCTATGCGTTTCGGTCAGGTTCAACCTGGGATGCCATGGAGAAGCTTTCACAGATATTTTTGGCGTGAATCTCTTATCCTGCTAGCGATTGCCGCGATCGTGCACTACTTCTGGCAACCTTATCTGTATATTGCAGCAGGCGTGATTATCGCCTTACTCATTATCCGTAGTGTACTAGCGATTAAAAATTCAGGTTCTCGAATCATAGATGATGAAATTTCAATACGTAATGCACGTTTATTCAGCATGAAACAGTATTATATTAAGCAAGATAAGCTGATTGGTATGACGATTAAAAGTAATCCTTTCATGCAACGAAGTCACTTACAAACGTTCAAAGTGACGATTGCTCAAGCTGCAACGAATCAACATATAGGGCTGAGATTTGCTGAGCAACAGACATCTCAGGAAGTGAAAGATTGGTATTTAGGGGGTGGAAGAGATGTCACACTATAACTTTATGCATGAGAGAGGTAAGACTGTGATGCGAATCGCAGGTGGGATATGGAGTGTAGTCATTCTGCTCGCGCTAATTGGGATGTCGTTGTTCTCGAAATTTCTACTACACATTAACAATCCAACTGTATATTTGTGGCTAAGCGGAATTGGAATTGTAATCATAGTGCTTCATATCATTATATACGTTGTGATTTCTCCAATATATAAATACAAAGTCTTTCGTTATCGTGTGGAAGATCATCATACGACGATTCGTAGAGGGCTGTGGTTTATTCAAACCGATCAAATCCCACATTTCAGAGTACAGAACGTCGATACGTATGAAGGGATTATTATGCGTAAATTTGGACTCGCTGATGTCATTCTTTCTACAGCTGGAGGAAATGCTGAAATTAATTTAATTCCTCAAGATGTCGCTTTAGAGTTAAAGCAACAATTACAGCAATATAGTAAAGAGGATAAAGTGGAACACAAAGTAAGTACGGAAGACGAAAGACGAGGGGAAGAGAGTGAGGCAGAGACTTTAGAAGAAAGTCACAACGAAAATGAAATTTAAGTAAAAACCATTACTGCATCAATAGTAACGAAATAAAAGCGAAGTAGCTTATTGAATAAGGCGCTTCGCTTTTTCGAATTTAGTCATTTTCATTGCGGGGTAGAACCCCGAAATCAGACGAATTTTTGTCCTGCTCTCAAGCGAAATTTAAAGTTTTATTGATTTTAACCAAGCGTTCTTCAGCTTTTCCTTTTTAAAAAACGAGAAGCAGTTATATAATAGAAAATAAACTTTCAAAATTTGTGCCAAACTAAAAGAGGTGGAGTCATGATAGTGGGAATCGGGATTGATTTGGTTGAAATCCCACGCATCACTAAGATATATCATCGTCAACCTAAACTGATTGAGCGCATACTTACGCCTAATGAGCAACAGAAACTCAAACAGTTTCGACTTGAACAACGTAAGATTGAATTTCTAGCTGGGCGCTTCGCTTGCAAAGAGGCATATAGTAAAGCGCTTGGTACAGGAATTGGTCAAACTGTCGCGTTTAATGAGATTGATTGTTATAACGATGCGCGAGGTAAACCTTGCATAGATCATGATACGTATCGTGTACATGTGAGCATTACGCATACTGATCATTATGCGATGAGCGAAGTGATTATAGAGGAATAAGCTTAGAAATTGTGAAGACGACGATAAATTTTATTACTGCAACATATAAACACTACAGGAGGAATGTTGAGATGTCGGAAAGATATTATAGATCGAGTCTACTCACTATCGACTTACCAGCGGTTGCAAGAAATTATCAAACCTTTGGAAGATTGCACCCGAATAAGACGGTAATTCCAGTAGTGAAAGCGAATGCGTATGGTCTCGGAAGTGTACAAGTCGCACGTTATTTGATGGAGCAAGGTGCGGACTTCTTTGCGGTGGCAACGTTAGATGAGGCAGTAGAGTTACGCATGCACGGTGTGAGTGCAAAGATTCTTGTTCTTGGCGTGGTTCCACCAGAGAATGTTAAGAAAGCGATTCAACACCGAGTAGCGATGACGGTGCCATCTAAAGAGTGGTTAGAGCAAGCGATCACGCAAATTGATGATGATAATGAGAAAGATATTTGGTTACATATTAAAATTGATAGTGGCATGAGTCGTTTAGGTATGACGACTGCTAAGGAATATCAAGAAACGATTGCGTTAATTCAAGAGACGCCTAACTTGGTATTTGAAGGTGTCTTCACGCACTTTGCTTGTGCAGATGAACCTGGAGAGGCAATGCACCAACAACAACAGAAATTCGAAACAATCGTTAATGAAGCGGATAAACCTGAATATATTCATTCTCAGAATTCAGCTGGAAGTTTGCGAGAAAACTTTTCTTTCTGTAACGCAGTGCGCGTAGGTATTGCACTTTATGGATATTACCCATCTGAGTATATGAAAGAACAAACTTCTGTTGAACTTTATCCAAGTGTTACCTGGGAAACAGAAGTTGTGCAGACGAAATATTTAGATCCAGAGACAGCTGTAAGTTATGGTTGGACGTATCAAGCATCAGAACGCGAAAAAGTTGCGGTCATCCCGATTGGTTATGCAGATGGTTATTTGCGGTCCATGTCTGGGGCTTACGTTGAGGTAGGCGGCAAACAGTGCCAAGTGATTGGTCGCGTATGTATGGATCAAACAATTATACGCGTACCAGATAACGTTGAAATAGGTGACAAAGTTATTCTCATGACCGAAGACGGAGATGATGCGCAATCTGTAGAAGCCTTAGCACAGCAACAACAGACGATTAATTATGAAGTGCTCTGTAACTTGAGTCGCCGTTTACCGAGACTTTATCAATATGAAGATCATATACGAATTAATAACGAATTACTGAAATAGTATAGTCACCGTTTTTAAAATTTGTTATGATGTTCCTAAATAGGAATCACAAATCTGTTTTAAAAATTAAAACGGTGGAGGTCTTATGCATGTCTGGTTTCAATCAAAGTAGGAATCATAGTATCGAACAACTGCTCAAAGAAGGTTACTCCCAAATGGCTGATTTAAATCTCTCCCTTGCAACAGAAGCTTTCCCATTTGAATGTGAAGCTTGTGATTGTAACGAATCTTACATCAGTTCCAATTTCAATAATGAACGATGAGAAGAGGAGATGTTTATTTAGCTGATTTATCACCAGTACAAGGGTCTGAACAAGGGGGAGTAAGACCCGTTGTTATCATACAAAATGATACTGGTAATAAATATAGTCCTACCGTAATTGTTGCGGCAATTACGGGTAGGATTAATAAAGCTAAGATACCAACCCACGTTGAAATTGAGAAGAAGAAATATAAATTGGACAAAGATTCCGTTATTCTTCTCGAACAAATTCGAACGTTAGACAAGAAGAGACTTAAGGAAAAGCTTACATATCTATCTGATAGCAAGATGGAAGAAGTCAACAAAGCGATTCGAATCAGCTTAGGACTTCATTAAAGCTCATTTCATAAAGACATACATACAGAGCTAACGTATAAATTTTTAATACAATTTAACATATGAGAAAGTGGTTTTATATAATTAAGTTTAAAATTACTTCATCAATATGTTAATATATAAGTAATTTCATCGGAATTGATGACGATGAATGTTTGATTTAAAGCTTTAGGTTCTCCTAAAGCTTTAAAAAGTGTTAAGAGCTAAATATGAGTGGTAAGCATGTTTATCTCATTTTTATTTTTATCATAATAGGTATTGCTAGACTCTTTGCAGAGATGCGTGTAATGGCTTCGTGTATGACTTTCATTTTACCTAGCTGGGTTAACGTAACTACTGCAAGAGTGTGAGGAAGCAATAAGAAAGTTGTCCAATGTTCTGACTCGCATGGATAGACTTTGACAAATCACAAGACAGTGAGAAAGACATCAGAGACTTTCGCTTTCTGAGGAGGAAATACAGCGTGGAAGAGTTCAAGAAACAATATAAGTCGCTCATCGACCAAAGTTTAGAATCCGGCTTCACTCAAGAATTGCACACCATTTGTATGAACTTTACTGATGAAGTGATTAAGAAAGATGTCTTGCCTGAGGATATCGTCGACATTCATAAGAGCTACATTATGAATCTCAACTTATCTGAGGCGCAAATTATGACTACGCTTGAAGTGCTTGAGGAAGTAGTCAAAGGTTTCGGCTATAGCTATCGAGATTATCAACGGTTAGTGAATAGGCTGCAACACCATGACAAGGAAATCGACTTAGCGGCGCGTCTTCAACAAACGATGTTAAAGACGGAGATTCCCCAATTTGATAGCATTCAGATTGGTGCCATTTCAGTAGCAGCGCAGAAAGTGAGCGGTGACTACTTCAACTTGATTGATCATAAAGATGGCACGATGAGTTTCGCTGTGGCGGATGTCATCGGTAAGGGGATTCCCGCAGCGCTAGCGATGAGTATGATTAAGTTTGGGATGGACTCATACGGTCATTCACAACTTCCGAGTGATGGGCTGAAACGTCTGAACCGGGTAGTTGAGAAGAACGTCAATCAGAATATGTTTGTGACGATGTTCTACGGTCTGTACGAGGAAATGAATCATCTCCTTTACTGCAGTTCGGCAGGTCATGAACCAGGCTACATCTTTCGTGCTGAAGAGAATTCATTTGAGGAGATTGGTGTTCGAGGCACAGTGCTAGGTGTAGATCAACACACGAGATATGACCAGCAAGAAATTCCCATCTACATAGATGATTTAATCATTATCTTCACTGATGGGGTCACAGAAATTCGTGACGATAATGGTGAGTTTATTAATAAAAGTTATTTATTAAATCTCATTCAAGAGTACAAGCACATGCATCCGCAAGATATTGTGCAATTGCTCTATGAGGCATTGCTAAAGATTCAAAATCCTAAAAAACGTGACGATTTAACCATACTTATCATCAAACGTGTGCATTAGCCGCACGTGGCTGTTCGGTTACAAATTGTCTTTTTTGGGTATATTAGGAAAGTAAACTATAATTAGGAGTGTAGGAGAATGAATCTCAATATAGAAACTGTGACTCATGGCACATATTATGAAGTCAAAGTTGGCGGCGAACTCGACGTTTATACCGTACCTGAATTGGAAGATGTACTCGTTCCAATACGTCAAGAAGGTACGAAAGATATACATGTAAATTTAGAAAATGTGAGCTATATGGATTCTACTGGCTTAGGCTTATTTGTAGGAACGTTAAAAGCATTAAATCAACATGACAAGCAACTTTATATACTAGGCGTTTCAGATCGCATTAGTCGCCTATTCGACATCACTGGTTTGAAAGATTTAATGCATGTTAACGAAGGAACGGAGGTTGAGTAACATGCAATCGAAACAAGATTACATCGAAATGTGTTTACCAGCTTCTGCTGAATATGTCAGTTTAATCCGTCTCACATTAACAGGTGTCTTCACTAGAGCAGGTGCATCTTATGATGATATTGAAGATGCGAAGATTGCTGTGAGTGAAGCCGTGACAAATGCAGTCAAACATGCTTATCATGATAAGGAACAACAAGGAATGATTAACTTAGGTTACGAAATCTTTGATGATAAGATTAAGATTGTTATCTCTGACCAAGGTGAAAGTTTCAATTACGAAGAAGCGAAAGAGCAACTTGGACCTTATGAAGAGAATGAGAATATCGACTATCTTCGCGAAGGTGGCTTAGGTTTATTCCTCATCGAGTCATTAATGGACGAAGTCAGTGTTGATAAAGAGTCAGGCGTAACGATCAGTATGACAAAGTATTTAAACAAAGAGCAGGTGCGAAATAATGACGAAAGAGTCGAAATCAGTTAACGAAATATCACCTGAACAAATCAACCAATGGATTAAAGAGCATCAGAACGGTGAAGATACACATGCACAAGATAAACTCGTGCAACATTACAACAAATTAATTGAATCACTTGCTTATAAGTACTCTAAAGGTCAGTCTCATCACGAAGACCTAGTACAAGTAGGGATGGTTGGTTTAATAGGGGCTATTAATCGCTTCGACCTCTCTTATGATCGAAAGTTCGAGGCATTTCTAGTCCCTACAGTGATAGGTGAAATTAAACGTTACTTGCGTGATAAGACGTGGAGTGTCCACGTGCCGAGACGTATTAAAGAAATCGGTCCGCGGATTAAGAAAGTAACGGATGATTTAACAAACGAATTAGAACGCTCTCCTTCCATTTCGGAAATCGCTCAACGTTTAGAAGTCACAGACGAAGAAGTACTCGAAGCGATGGAAATGGGGCAAAGCTATAATGCACTAAGTGTCGACCACTCCATCGAAGCCGACAAAGACGGTTCTACCGTTACACTCTTAGATATTATGGGATCACAAGATGATAATTATGATTTGACGGAGAAGCGGATGATCTTGGAGAAGATTCTACCGATATTATCCGATCGAGAGCGTGAAATTATCCAATGTACCTTTATCGAAGGTTTAAGCCAGAAAGAAACTGGTGAACGGATTGGATTAAGTCAGATGCATGTTTCCAGATTACAGCGAACTGCTATCAAGAAATTACAAGAAGCAGCACATAAATAGAGGTCAGGACGTACCCAATATAACTATAGAAGTGAAAATATGCTCATAGCTTTTAGTCGAACCCGCTATGAGACAATATATCTTCTAGAACCCCCGAACGTGACACAATGGTGAAAGTGAAATTGTGCAAATATCGTCTGGGGTTCGGACCCTAGCCTTCGTAGTTAGGATTCTATAGTTGTAGAGCAGAGGCATTACGATGAATGCCCATTGAAGTGATTGAATCGTCCTTACCTCTATTTTTATATGTTAAAATAGGTGCGTAGTTCAATATTTGAGTGACTTTTGATAGCTATTGAAAAGGTAGCGGTGGAAGCGTTCGTGTGTAGGTCGCTTTTAGGGAATGGTGCATCTTCTCAGAATGACAGGGATGCGCATAACTTTTACCTGAAATACATATCGTATTGACGTGAGATTTGCAAGTCGTATTGCTGCGGAACTTATATCCGAATCAAATGCGTTTATGTCACTCATTTTAAAAATAGAAAAAGTGAATACATATCAAGCAAAATTCTACTGAAGAGAATTGAAGAAAAGTAATAATGTTGGAGGCAATTATGGATAAACAGCTCATTCAATCAATCGCAAAACAATATCAATTTACAACTCAACAAATCAAAGCCGTGTTACAACTGCTTGAAGATAATAATACGGTGCCGTTTATCGCGCGTTACCGCAAAGAGCAAACGGGTGGACTCGACGAAGTTGAAATTAAACAGATTAACGATGAATATCAATATGTCGTGCACTTGCAGAAGAGAAAGGAAGAAGTGCTACATAACATTGAGCAACAAGGTATGCTTACGGATGAGCTCAAAGCAGACATCCTCAAGCAAACGAAATTACAAAGAGTTGAGGATTTGTATCGCCCATATAAACAGAAGAAGAAGACACGTGCGACTGTGGCGAAACGTAAAGGATTGGAACCATTGGCAGAGTGGCTACAACAGTCATCACTTAAAGAAAGTGTCGAAACTGCGGCAGAGGCATATCTGAGTGACGAAGTTAAGTCTGTGGAAGAAGCATTACAAGGCGCGCAAGATATTATCGCTGAACAAGTGTCCGACAACCCGAAATATCGCCAAAAAATCTTGAAAGATACGTATCAACACGGAGTCATTACTGCAGCTAAAAAGAAAAAAGCGGAAGATGAGCAAGGCATTTACGAAATGTATTACGACTTTAGTGAACCTGTGAAAAAGGTTGCGAACCACCGTATCCTTGCGATGAATCGTGGTGAGAAAGAAAAGGTTCTCAATGTGAAGATTGATGTAGATACGCGAGGTATTGAGAACTTTATTCGTAAAAATGAAGTATCTGCACAAACTGAAGCGACACCTTATATTGTTGAGGCGATTAAGGACAGTTTAAAACGACTCATCATGCCTTCAATTGAGCGTGAAATCAGAGGTGATTTAACTAGTCGCGCTGAAGAACATGCGATTGATGTGTTTGGTGAGAACTTAAGAAATTTACTTCTACAACCTCCTATGAAAGGTAAACAAATTCTAGGGGTAGACCCCGCGTTTCGTACAGGTTGTAAATTAGCCGTCATCAATCCTTATGGTACCTTTGTTGATAAAGGTGTGATCTATCCTCATCCGCCAGTAAATAAGAAGAAAGCGGCAGAGGGCATTGTTATTGATTTTATCCAACGTCACCACGTGGATTTAATCGCGATTGGAAATGGTACCGCAAGTCGTGAGACAGAGCAATTTATCGCAGGTCTCATTCAAGACCATGATTTAGATGTGCAGTACGTGATCGTGAACGAAGCGGGTGCGTCGGTTTACTCAGCTTCGGAAGTTGCGCGCGAGGAATTCCCTGATTTCCAAGTCGAAGAGCGCAGTGCAGTGTCTATCGGACGACGTATCCAAGATCCATTGAGTGAACTTGTGAAGATTGATCCGAAATCGATTGGTGTAGGGCAGTACCAGCACGATGTGAACCAGAAGGAACTTGAGAGTGCTTTAACTTTCGTTGTGGAAACTGCTGTTAACCAAGTCGGTGTGGATGTGAACACAGCTTCGCAATCACTGATGCAGTACGTATCAGGTCTCACACCTTCCATTGCTAAAAATATTATCGCTTATCGTGAAGAAGAAGGTGCGATAACGCATCATTCTCAAATTGCTAAAGTGAAACGTTTAGGCGCGAAGACGTTTGAACAAAGTATTGGTTTCTTAAGAATCGTTGATGGCGAAGAACCATTAGACAATACATCAATTCACCCTGAGAGTTATGGGGCTACTTATACGTTATTAGACTCCGTGGGCATGACTTCAGCAGATTTAGGTTCAGATCAGTTGAAAGCTACACTAGAGAAATTGAACTTATCAGAGACTGCTGAAACGTTGAATATTGGTCTACCTACGCTTGAGGATATCGTTAAATCATTGAAAGCACCTCACCGTGACTTGCGTGACGACTTCGATGCGCCAATTCTTAAATCAGATGTCTTATCCATTGAAGACTTAACAGAAGGTATGAAGTTGAGTGGTACGGTGCGAAACGTCGTGGACTTCGGTGCCTTTGTCGACATCGGAGTGAAGCAAGATGGTCTCGTTCATATTTCTAAAATGTCTCGCCGTTTTGTTAAAAATCCAATGGATATCGTCAGTGTTGGAGATATCGTCGATGTGTGGATTATTCAAGTTGATGAGAATAAAGGAAAAGTTTCATTATCGATGGTCGATCCAAATGAATGATCAAGACATTCAAGAAATGACCGAAGTGATTTCACGTGACAGTTTCGAGAGACCCTTTCGGCACCGTGCTTATTTTAACCACCGTTTAAGAACGACAGGTGGAAGATACATGCTTGCCTCCCATAATATCGAAATTAACTACAAACAATTTGAGAAATTTGGGAAACAGGCAGTGATAGATATTATTAAGCATGAATTGTGTCACTATCACTTGCACTTAGAAAGGAAAGGTTATCAACATCGCGATAGAGACTTTAAAGAATTAAGTCAACAAGTGGGAGCACCTCGCTATTGTACACCGGTTCAAAGTTATGCAGAGCGTGTGAACTATGTTTATCAATGTAAGAGTTGTGGAGCGAAATTTCATCGCATACGTAGAGTTGATACACGTCGGCGCGTTTGTGGTCAGTGCGGTGGAAGGTTGAAGTTGGTAGAAGGACGAAAGTGAAAGGTTGGTTAGGAAGAGTGAGGTTTCCTTGGGTTCGCTTGTGGTAGTAACGTATTATTGAGGGCTCTCTGTAGTTAAACTTATTTTTATGAGTGTCGCAATGACGGTAATCTTTTGAATTAGAACTTTTTAAAAGGCTGATACAATATTTTTATAGAACTAGTGAGGAGCAGTAGTCAAGAGTGATTGGCTATTGCTCCTTTTACGTGAATTGTGGGGCAGGATGTTAAACCGCATTGCTCGAGCTTTGAGTCTATAGAGTTGCGACAGAGCGGATTCAACGGTTGAGTTTACTTTCGGTAGACGCAGTATTAAAAAGCGTTGTTTGTGACTGAACATGAGTAAGTAGTGATGCGCATAACTAAATGAGTATTTGGAGAAGCAATAGTCAGCGATAACTGGCTGTTGCTTTTCTACGTTATTGTTGAGTGGCGAGAGGAGAAGCATGGTTGATTGAATCAAAAAGTGAGAGAAATAGATACAGATAGAAATAAATTTATAGATTTGGATTTAAGCAACTCACAATATATAAGAGCACGTTTTCTAGATTAGTGTATTTTAGTTGAAGTGAAATTAAATGAAAATTTTTAAAGAAATAACGGTCATGGGATAACTGATCCCCTTAAAATTCGCTGATTTTAACTGTAGGATAAATTACACTAAAGAAATTGTGTGTATGTATTGACGTTCACGCAATTATGAGCTATGATAATAATCGTTGTAAAAATGATTAAGACGTTTTGAAGAGGGAATAAAGAAATTTGACTTTCTATTAAATTCTCATTGACAAAACGTTAACCGCATAATAAAATGGTAATTGTCCTTTTTAAAGAGACTTCTTTCAAAAGAGATTAGTCATTTTGCTAAGCGGTCGTGGCGGAATGGCAGACGCGCTAGGTTGAGGGCCTAGTGGGAGAGATCCCGTGGAGGTTCGAGTCCTCTCGACCGCATCAACTTTTATTAATTTCATAAGCGGGTGTAGTTTAATGGCAAAACCTCAGCCTTCCAAGCTGATGTTGTGGGTTCGATTCCCATCACCCGCTCCATCTTATTTGATTTCTTATGAACATTGAAAACTAAATGACAATATGTCAACGTTAATTCCAATAAACACAACGTGTTATTGATAACACTTATTTTTATGAGCTAA
>NZ_PPRN01000090.1 GCF_002902685.1 Staphylococcus pettenkoferi
TGGTGTATTAACATCTTACAACAAAGTGCCAATTATGGGCATTTTTTATGAAATTTTTTGGGTGTTGCACTTAATATTACAATCCGTCACCCGATAAAAAGCTACTTTCATTATTAGGGTGATGTTACTCTAATACCAATAAGTATTTCAGCTTATCCTTACAAAAGTGTAAGCTCACTCACCTTTCAAGTACGTTATAATTAACTTGAGGTGATAATTATGGATAAACAAACTGAAAAGATTCTCGCATCACTAAGTTATTTCAGTGTATTCTTTGCACCATTTTTATTTCCATAAATCATTTGGATCGGGTTAGATAGACCTGTCTCTACACATGGTAAACGTGCAATACTATATCACATCGCACCTTATTTATTTTTAATATTAGTTGTTATAGCAGTAGCACTTATGGGACTATATGCTAAAATCTCTCTAATCATTGCAATTATACTTCTCATCATCGGTATTATCGGAATGGTATATTTCTTCATATATAACTTATATTGTGGCATCAAAGTACTACTTATGGATCAATTAAGAGAATAAAAATAGTTAGATAACTAAGAGACTCTTTAAGATAAGAATACTAATTATAAATCTCCCTCTTAATCAATTTATAGGTTTAAGGGGGAGATAATATTAAAGTAATTCTTTAAATGACATATTTTGCGGAAAATTCATTTTAGAATATATGTTATCGATTGATATTGTTTTAAAATCCTTCGAGTGATCATTCATACAGTTATTTAATTTTTTCACTAAGCTCTTAAAGTCTTTCTTCTTTAAAAACAAACTCATGGTAATTATCAAATCAAATATATAACTATCGTCTTTCGTTGATTTTAAATTCTTTTTAAAAATTTTATTATAATTACCAAATATATTATTTCTACTTATTGGTTTAGTTATCTTATAATCGTAAAGTCTTTCCTCGTGAGCACATACATTTCTATACAAATGTGCTTGTTGTAAAGCGCTTTCTATATCTTTAGGATCAACTTGTAACTGTAGATTATAATCTCTATCAATTTTCTTTTTATAATCTAGAGCAATTTTTTTACGTAAATCATCATCTAAATTAGTATACATCTTAGAAATATTCCCTAATGTTATATAATTAACTAATATCCACAATGGAACACCATTATGTGTATTAATATAATGTTTTAATGGTTTATTTCTTCTATTACTCATTACGTTACTAAAAATGGCTACCATTTTT
>NZ_PPRN01000091.1 GCF_002902685.1 Staphylococcus pettenkoferi
ATTATAGAGATATTCGTGCCTTTTTTGGTGTATAAAGAAAATTAACGGCTAGTGATTTTTTATCACCAACCATTAAAAGTGTACAGCCGATTTAATTGGATAGAATGATAGATAGCGCGCCCTCAAGTTTGGGGGTGCGTTTTTTTGTGTGTAATTGGTGGAAATGGATAAAAGTTGTTGAGCGTTTCATGTTTTACGAGGAGCTTGTCGTAGATTAAACAGATGAAGTGGGAGCTATGGACATTTTATAAAAATACGAAGAAGAGAAAGTGAGTCATTTTACCTAAATGCGTTAAGTATTTCACGACAAGATTGTCCACTAAACAAGATTGAAATGCCGTAGCGTTTCGTATAAGCTTAAAGAGATTCGAAGTAAGAGGAATAACCTAGATCCGTTAACAACTAGAGAAAGGACGACTGATTCATGCATCAAAGTTATATCCGTTTTTGGCGTCACGCGTTTGATTATAAAGGGCGAGCAAGTCGACAAGACTTCTGGGTGCCGACCTTGATACACTTTGCCCTATACATACTTCTTTCCGCAATCTTGAGTCTGCTTCTAGGCGATTTGTCTAGAACTGGTGTGATTGCGCTATCCGTGTTTAAGTGGGTACTCTTTATCCCTCAGCTTACTCTGATGGCACGTCGCTATCACGATGTCGATAAGAGTTTAGCTTTCCCACTTATTCTATTTATCTTTTTCTTATTTTTAGATATCAATGACTTTATTGATAATCTGTTCTATCGCAACGATCCGATTATTGATTACACTGATATTCTGGCGTATATTTTGACCGCAATTTATTATTTATTGCTCATTTATTCGTTGATTGTTTGTCTGCGGAGGGGCAATGTTTCAGTTAATCGTTATGGAGAACCTCCTGTCACTCAAAGTGGTAAAATTGAAGAATGATGTTAAAGCGGTAGCTAAAATATGGAAAATTGCGGGATTTCAGTACATTCGCTAATGAAACTTAGGTGTCGGTCTGCGATGCGATTTTATAGGCATAAGTAAAGGCTTGAGTCGAGAGACCCAAGCCTTTTAATATATCTTATTTACTGAATTTATCTTTTACTTTATCAATAGCATCTGTAGCTTTATCTTTTGCTTTTTCTACAGTTTCTTTAGCTTTACCTTCGCCTTTGTCAGCGTCACCTTTGTCTTTTAAGTTTTGGTCGTCTGCTACTTCTCCTGCTTTTTTCTTAACGTCGCCTTTAACTTGATCAAATTTACCTTCAGCCATGTTAAATACCTCCATTTGAGTATTGTCTGAGACACGAATTAAATTAGCTCATGGAATTGTGTCACAGTTCATCTTATTTTAAAAAGACACATCGTCTTCTTAATTTATTTATATCCATCCGTTGATAGATTAAACATTTAAACTCACATTTTATTCATTTCAGCGTTACATTTGTTGCTTATATGCATAGAATTTATACGCATGATAAGCATGAATGTCGTGGTGTTGGTGAGTTATTTTAAAAAAATAGCAAGAAGAAAAGATTTAATCCATATAATTTGGGTTATCCTTGTTGAGCACATAATTTCCTGTGGTTAAATAGCTCGCATAGGCAGACCAAATCACGTACGGCAGCATGAGGAAACCAGCGAGTGGACGTTTCTTCAAGTAAATCGCCGTCGTCGTAATTACTGCACCTAACAATAGAAAGCTATCAACAAGTGCAAGTCGACGCGCTTTCTCTTTGAAATACAGTAATGACCATGCGAAGTTGAGTCCTAGTTGCACATAATGAGCAATTGTTTCCGCCATATGTTTGCCTCTTCTCACTTTCACAAGCACATACGCTACGCCCATCATTAAATAAAGAATCGGCCACACGATAGGAAAGGCTTTCTTCGGCGGTGAAAAAGGCGGTTTCTTAAACTTCTTGAAGTCTTTCGGCGCTTCTTTAGCAGTCATCTTACCAATTAAACTACCCCCTGCTAGTGGAGTAAATAGCTCTACAATTCGTCGTATGATATTCATTTCTACACTTCCTTACTTTTTTAGTAGTCGGGCACACTTAAATTTGTGTTTTATAGATGTTGCACCGTGGAGGAATGCGATCTGTCGCCCACTTTTCATACAATAATCTCTGATACTGTATGTAAGCCGCTTCACCATAGACCTTCTCATCACCATAAACGAAAATGGGTGGTAAAGACTCGGCAGAAAATCGAGATTGATGTTGCGTTATGATGCGTTCTAAATGATTTAAGTCCTCTCGGAACTCTGATGACCGTTTCCCACCACGTTGTTGATGCTCCTCATACATCGCTCGCAACAATGCATACGCATCTAGTAGATATGGCTTACCATCATGATAGACATGCTTCACAATCGGGTGAGACAAATAGCGCGTGTTGCCTTCAATAATCTCCATTTCAGCAAGACACACTCTAATAATTTGATAAAGCTCAAGCACCTGCTTCGACAACCGTCGATTATCAAGAAATTGCGCACTTTGATGGTGATCCGAACTGACCCTAAAGATTTGCATACACATTCCTCACTTTGCATTACTACTGTGTGTATACCACTTTATTGACTTACTCAAGCAGAGTAATGTTCTATCGTACAACTAAAAAATCTCCCACCTTCACAGATGAGAGATACACATTTAATTCAATGTCATATTTTCTTTTTCTAATATCATTTCTTCGATTTCGTTATTTTCGTTCAACACGGCTACTTTAGGAGCGTGACCTTGAAGCTCTGACTCTTCTAATTGTACATAAGTCATGATAATTACGACATCGCCAACTTGAACGAGACGTGCAGCTGCACCGTTTAAGCAAATTTTACCACTGCCTCGTTCACCAGCAATGACGTAAGTCGCAAAGCGTTCGCCATTATTGTTATTTACAATCTCAACTTTCTCATTGGGTAAGATGTCCACTGCGTCCAGAATATCAGAATCTATCGTTATACTACCTACATAATTCAAATCTGACTCTGTAACACGTGCACGATGAATCTTTGAATGCATCATTGTTCTATACATGTTTAACCGATCTCCTATTTCTATATTTCTTCGAGATAACATAGTTATTAAATCACAATTTGAGGTTTTGAACAATGTGCAGGTGTTTCGCGACAATTACTATTAAATGATAAGTGTAACGAACTAGTAATGTGCTAAGCTAATAGTCCTTTAACGATCCTATTACTGCTTGCGCATGGCTCTCTAAATATTCTGCATTAGTCAATCGCATACTCCCATCACTTTCACCGACAAAGTAAGATTTCTCCGCGTGTTTGAGTAGCTCATAATCATTCGCATCATTTCCGTAAGCTATATAAGGCTTTTCTCCAATTACTTTTCTTAATGTCTTGTATTTATTAATATTTTGCGCTGTGATATCAATATTATTCTCACGACGATGGTAATGAATTGAGAGAGCTGACTCAAATTTTTTCAATTCTTGTTGAACTAACTCAAACAACTGCTCGTCGAGGTCGATAAGTATCACTTTAATTGGCTTTTCAACATCCTCTATAGTAAGACGATTGGCTAAATGTGATGGATCGAGTTGTTTAAATATCGCGTTCTCAGGACTAACATTAGCCGCATAGTCAAAGGAATCATCAATAATATATTGTAAATTGTACTTATGGATCAGTGATTTAATATGGTTAAATGGATCCTCAGAAATACTTTTCACAACTGAAATTTGATTATCTTGAGAAATAATTGAACCATTTCCTCCAATTAATGTATGATTTTCAAAACCTTGTACAACTAGAAGTAAATCACGAATAGGTCTCGCAGAAGCAAAGATTACTTGATGTTTTGTAGCTATATTCTTAATTTCTTTCTGTAACGGTTCCTCTATATACATACCGTTGAAACAAATTGTCCCATCCACGTCCATCACAAATATCATAAGTTTTCTCCTCTTTCTTTCATAAGCCGCTTCTAAGGTAAGTCTGCCCGATGTCTTACATATAATATTTTTAACAGCTGCTCATCGAATTTATCATTTACTTAAGTTGAAGATGACAAATAGGATAATCCCTACCCTGACCATCTTGTGGAGATTCACTATATTTTTCAAAGCCATTTTTTAGATAAAACTGCATCGCTGAAGCATTATCTTTATTAACATCAACATAGCGAATGTTTTCTTCATTTATGAGATACTGTAGTATTTCTGTTCCATGCCCTTTATTAAAATACTGTGGATCGAGAAATAACATTTCTAAGTTTTCATCGTTTGTACCTGAGAAACCCACTAATTCGTTCTCTTTATACCACAGATACGCATTTACGTAGTTTAAGTAAGTTGGAATCTCTGTTTCTAATTCTTTTCTATCTTTTTCAGCTAAAAAATCATGCGTTGCAAGTACAGATCTTTTCCATATATCTAGGACTTTGTGATAGTCTTTAGCTTCTAATTTTTCTTTAATAAGTCGCATATGTACCTCCCAGTAATAAATGGTTAAGCCCACCCTCATATGTGTCATATTCTTGGATTATTACGAATTATTTATTAATTGTAAGAGTTTTACTATATTAATTATATAGAATGTCATTGTATTAAAATTTTATTTTCATTATATATTCCAGCATTAAGCAGGTGACAAATATGAGAAAACTATTAGATAAATACTATTTACCATTACATTTGCGACCATTTTAATTCTATTCGCTTTTCCGATGACTGATATCTTTACCACTAATTTATTATTTTACTCAATTCTCTTTTTAGAAGTATTGTGTAGCACATTCATAGTGGAGACAATTTTAAATAACAGAAACACCTTGCAACAAAAAGCTAAAAAGTTCTGTGTATCTCTACTACCAATTAATGCCATCATTATAGTAGTATTCTTTGTATTTGTTATGTAAAGTACAAATTTGTATACCCTTAATTATGTCGCTGTTATAAGTATTAATCCTAGTAGTTAATACTATTTCTAACTGCACAAATTATCCTCCACTAAACTTATGATAGTGGGGGATAATTTGTATAATGTTCTCCTATTTATCTTTTCTTTCAATCAATAACTACCGTCAGATAAATAATTCAATTTTAACGATAAATACACTATCTTTATCCATAAACGAGCTCTCCGTCTATTTTTTCAACAAATAAACTGTCTTCCTCTTTCTCTAACGCTTCTAATTTTAAGAGATCTTCATCTGTTAGTTTTGTATCACGTGAATAAATAATGGTATTGTTACCTATCTTAGCTACTAACAAATTATCTAGATCTAGCGCTTTATAAGAGTTAAATAATTCAATTATATTAGTTCTTTCTTCTTTATTAAAGTCAGCTAAATCTAATCCAGGATTATAATTTACCTTTTCACAATCTTCTTTTTTATTTTTCCATGGACTCTGTTCATGTGCAATATCACTTAGATTTTTATAATTATCACTTTGTCCAAACATAAAATTAATAATCTTTAGTAATTTTACTGTCTCATCATCTAGACTATCATGATTTTCTTTAGTTAACTTCATACCATTATTTTTAAAATCAATATAAATATCTTGATAAACGGATCCATCCATATAACCGACCACTTCTTGTTTGATTAACTTTCTTCCATTTATTACGTAATTAAAAGAGTCAGCGAAGTACAATAACTGATTTAATGTCAGGTTACTCTCATACGTATTCTCTTGTATCTTTAAATTGTTGTTATAAAACCAATTGGCAACGTCATAAACATCATATTGGCTAATCATATAAAATACCTCCATTACAAGCACATAAGCTCATATAAAAATAACAGCATACATCTGCTGTAAAAGTGTGAACTAAACTTACTATATTTTACAAGAAGTTTTTCTAATCACTTATCTTTCAATATTTACCTGAATGCGTTGTTTTATTATAATATAATTTATTTCACTAGATGTATCTACTCTTTTGAAAGGTCTCGAATATATATTTTACGCCTTTATCAACAGGTAAGGGTTGTCAATAAAGGCGTGCATTCATAATGGTTTATGAAGTTTTATCTAACTTTTTTTTCAAAAATTACTCAAATTCGTCATCACTCAAGTACAAATAAGCAATGACCCCAATAGGTATGCCAAGTAAAGGTGTAGTAAGTATACTAGCTATTATCACATATAATGTTAGCCTCAAGACTTCATTAGAATCCCACTTCTTGTTTAATAAATAATTCTAGATCTCCTCTATACTCATATATTTAACCTCCTCTGCATTTTATACTAATCAGTATTTTAATATTTTTCTTTTAAATATCTTACTATAAACGGTATAAATATCAATAGAATTGTTAGAGATGCAAATAACCAAGCTTCCCTAGCACCCAATATCAATGTAGTTTTGGACGAAGAAGGGTTAATAAATAATGAGGTGATAGCCGTATATAACGCTATACCTATATTTTGAACCATTCTCTGCGCTGACCCGACTGTTCCTTGCATACTTTGAGATACAGAGTTCATTATTACCGAAGTGTTAGACGGGAGAAACAAACCTCCTCCAACCCCATAAATGAATAAAAATAAAAAGAACAATAATGGTGTTAAACTACTTTTAAACAGCCCTAAACTACCATACGCTATAACCATAAAGCCTAATCCAACAGACATTAATACGATGTTATTAATCCGATTCATTAATTTACCTGCCGTTTTCGAAATAAGAACTAATCCTAAAGGAGAAGCTAAATTAACTATCCCTATTTGCCATGACGAGAGATGACTTATTTTTCCTAAAATATAGGGAGGTACAATAAACCCTAAAGATGTAGCACCACCAAATACAAGTATAGCCAACACCGAAACTGAAAATGAGAAGTCTTTAAATAACCGTAAGTTCAGTATAGGTTTCTGAACTTTTAGCTCCCATTTAATAAATACACAAAAAGCTATAATACTAATGAGTATAAATCTATACACCGAAAATTTCGTTATAGATTGATGAGCCCACGAAATCAAACCTAGTAACAAACAACAAACCGATACAAATAATAATGTGTTGCCACATAAATCTAAATTGACAGAAATGTTCTGTTCTTGTACTACACGCTTTTTCAGTAACCAACAACCTACTAATCCTACGCACACAAATGGGATATTGATCCAAAATATCCATCGCCAATTCGCAATCGATAGTAATACCCCTCCCAAACTCGGCCCTAGCACAGGCCCTATACCCAATATGATACTTAAAGTTCCAAATGCAGATCCTTGTCGTTCTTCTGAAACATTAGTAGTAATTATAGCAGTGGCCGTCCCTTGTAACATTGCTGCTCCTATACCTTGTAGACCGCGAAACATAATTAATTGTAAAATGTGATTAGAAATTCCGCATAAAACAGAGGCTAGCAAAAATACGAGTAGTCCAATGCTATAGATATTAAGCCGATTATATCGATCACTTAATCTTCCAAACACAATAATTGTGCCTGTTAAAAGCAAAGTATACAACGTAACAGTCCAAGTTATAGTTGTTGTATCCACGTGAAACCTTTTAACTAAAGTGGGTAATGCAACATTAATGATGCCGGTATCTAAAGTTGATAAAAACACACCCATTCCAGCGATAAAAACAACGATTCGTTCAAAATACTTAGAAACAACGTTCATCTATCAACCCTCCCTGTTCACTACTTTAAGCATATCGTTATAACATTTCGGTTAGCGCCGAAATAATAATCAGTTATGATAAAGAGTGAAAGCAGAGAGGATGAGTCGATGTATTCAGATTTTGCAGAGAACATTTTACTAATAGGTCATAAGACACGACTTACTATGTTGATAGAGCTTTCAAGCGGGAAAGCACTTCCTGCTGGAGAATTAGCGAGATTAGCACACGTAAAACCGCAGACAGCAAGCGAACATCTCTCGAAATTAGTGAAAGCAAATTTAATTTCAGTAGAATCATGGGGACGCCATAGATATTACAAAATTACTAACGATAAGATTATAAACGCGATAAATGCTTTAGCAGTGATTTCTCCTTCAATAAATAATAATTCCTTAAGGGAAACGACTAAAAAAGAAAAGTTATCCTATATGCGTTCATGCTATGGACATCTTGCGGGAAAGATGGGCGTATGGTTCACTGAATCTTTACTAGAAAATGGCTATCTTAAAGAATTTGAAGAATATTATATATTAACTCAAGAAGGCAAAGATTGGTTTAAGTTAATAGGACTCGAAACTGAAAAAAGTATGTATGCGAAACCTATTCCAAAGCACATTGATTGGACCGAACGAAAATATCATATCGCCGGTCCTGTAGCTCTAAGGATTACTAGACAATTATTCAAACTATCTTGGATTTATGAAACGGATACAAATCGCTGTCTTGAGATAACTCGAAAAGGAAAGGAAGCCTTTAAGAAGTATTTAGGTATGGATGTGTGTGGGTGAAAAAAAGAGATAACATTAGAATCATAATTTCACTTGCTTTATATGAAATAAAGAGGGATAATAAAATACAAACAGCGGTACATATCTGCGGAGTGTACTTGAGGTTAACTGTTGCGACGGTTGCCTCTTTTTTTATAAATAGTTAGTTTAAGTTCAACAATTTTAGGTTCAAAATTTTATAAGGGACCTCCCAATTAAGATGTTTTTAAGTCTAGTATTAATTTCATTCAAAGCATAATTAGATCCTTCTTGAGTTACTTTTGCTAAGACGCCCCTCTGTCACATTACGCTTAATCTCACGAGAAACTGTAGAGACTGAACGATTAAGATGTTTAACAATCACTCTCATAGAATAGTTTTCTTTTTTAGTATCTTTATACTTGAACGCTCATATATAGTAAGATGTAAATAGCTCATATTGGCACTCCCTTGTATTTGTTTTTAGTGGTGTATTAACATCTTACAATAAAGTGCCAATTATGGGTATTTTTTATGAAATTTTGAATGTTGCTCTTTATATTGCAATCCGTCACTCGAAAAAATAAGCATACAGATAGATTTTCACACAGAATTAAAAGATGAATATAATGAAAATTTTGTGATAATACATTTAGCTAGAACTTATGTGAGTAAGACCCCTTAATAAAAGGTGGTAAGGAGAGATTTCAAATGGATAAAATAGAAGCAAATGGTTTACAAATATCCTTATTTAAAGGAAAAAATGATGATTATATCAGTTTGACTGATATAGCAAGATATAAAAGTGATACACCAGCAGACGTGATTAAAACTTGGTTACGTTCTAAAGATACAATACAATATTTAGGAGTATGGGAATCATTAAACAATCCAAATTTTAAAGTGGGCGAATTCGACCACTTTAAAAATGCTTCTGGTACAAATGCTTTTACTTTATCACCTTCAAAATGGATTGAGGCAACTAATGCTATTGGTATAATTTCTAAAGCTGGACGGTATGGGGGTACATATGCACACATCGATATTGCTTTTGAATTTGCATCATGGGTATCTCCCGAATTTAAATTATATATTATTCAAGACTACCAACGATTAAAAGAACAAGAAAATGATACCGAAAATATAGAATGGCAATTACAAAGATTAATTAGCAAAACAAATTATACTATCCATACTGATGCTATAAAAGAAAACCTGATAAACTCAAACTTATCAAAACAGAAAATCGGGTACACATATGCCAACAAAGCTGATATTTTAAATGTTGCTATATTTGGTTATACTGCAAAAGAATGGAAGAGCCTAAATCCTGATAAAAAAGGAAATCAAAGAGATAATGCATCGATAGAAGAATTAATAGTTATAAGTAACCTTGAGTCTAGAAATGCAGAATTAATAAAAGAAGGGTTTTCTCCGAAAGAAAGACTAGTAAAACTAAATGAATTAGCAAGATCACAGATGGAATCACTACTAAATTCTAAATCATTACCAAAATCTGAAAGTGATCATTTACTTGAATAAAATTTTATTGTATTTAAATTTGGATCTTTTTATATATCACGCATTGTAAAATTAAGCTAGACACTTAAACACTAAAAAAGGTCATCTGTGTTAAACTCAATTCATAATAACCACAAAACAAAAGGAGTTTAACCAGTATGACCTATTCCCATCTTACCATGGACGAAATTTCAATGCTAGAGACTTATTTTACACAAGGCTTAAAAGTATCCGATATGTGCCAGCGCCTCAAGCGCGCGAAACAAACCATATACAACGTTATTAATGCGTTTAAAGAAGGTCTCACAGCGATCGATTATTATCAACGTTATAAGCGAAATAAATCACGTTGTGGTCGTAAGCAGATTAGCCTTCCTAAAGATCAAACTTCCTATATTCAACATAAGGTTAATCAAGGATGGTCTCCCGATGCTATTCTCGGGCGTAAAGAAAAGCACGTTAACTGTTCAGTAAAAACGTTATATCGCATGTTTCATCGAGGTACTTTCCCTACAAAGAAACTTGCTATGAAAGGCAAACGTAAACCTAACCACCATAAAGAACGTAGAGGACGTCATCGTTTTCTACGTAATATTTCTACACGTAAAGATGAGTTTGAACACTTCGATAAAGAATTTGGTCACTTTGAAGGTGATACGATTGTTGGACGTCATCATCAAAGCGCCATTATCACTCTCGTCGAACGTCAAACGAAGTTTGCGATTACGCTAAAACCTCAGGGTAGAACAGCACGTGATATTCAAGAATCACTTGATGAAATGTTAGAAGCTTGTCCTAGAAATCTCTTCAAATCAATCACTTTTGATTGTGGGAAGGAATTTTCTAACTGGAAAGCTATAAGTAACAAGCACGATATATCTATTTTCTTTGCTGACCCTGGCACTCCTTCACAGCGTGGGCTTAACGAACATACGAATGGGCTTTTTAAGACGCCATGGTCTACATAAAGAGATGGACTTTAATCAAATCAATGACGAGGAAATGATTAAAATAACACATAAGTTAATTCATATTCCCCGTAAATCTCTTAATTATCTTACACCTGAAGAAAAATTTTTGAGTTTAATTGAAGATGAAAAACTGTCTAGCTTTTTTGATGAATGATATTAGATAATTTATGAAGCTGTTTACCCCTAGTGTACTTGATCGTTAAGAAAGTGTTAATAATAAAATTTCATATGTTTCTTTTCTTCCTTATAATATTTTAATCTATCCTCCAAAGTACCTGTATGCAATTCTAATTTATGGCCGTCTGGATCAGTAAAATATATTGATTTTTTATCTCTAACATCCCTTTGGCGTCCGTTAAGTATATTTACATTATTTTCTTTCAACCATTTATACCAACCATCAAACTCTCTTTCGTCTATTGAAAAGGCTATATGAGTATAAGAATACTGAATTTCATTTCGAGGTATATCACTTTCTTCATTAAGGGCTAACCATACGCCGCCAACAGTAAAATAAGCCGTATTTTTACCTTCTAATAAAATTTTAGCTTTTAATATATTTTTATAGAAATCCACAGAATTTTTTAAATCGGAAACAGAATAAGTTACATGATTTATTGATTTTATCATTTAAATCCTCCTAATTATTACGGAGTATTTACAC
>NZ_PPRN01000092.1 GCF_002902685.1 Staphylococcus pettenkoferi
CACAGCACCAAGAATAATTTGGTTGGTATGCAATGTTTTGTAGTACTGGATGGCACCTTCCTGAACGAGTTGTTCTATACCTTTATGGCAGTGTTTCTGTTTCATCACGTTCTTCGGTGATACTTTCATAAATCGTTCTGGCGTAAATTGAGGTAAGTCTTCAAACTCAAATTTTTGATTACCCCCTACTAAAGTGTCACCAATTTGGTAGTTACCCGTGTCATAAAGGCCGATAATATCTCCTGAAACGGCATGGTTAACAGTTTCTTTGTCGTCTGCCATAAATGATGTTGAACGTGTAATCTTCTGTTTCTTATTCGTACGTTGTAGTTTCACATCCATACCGCGTTCGAACGCACCACTTACTACGCGCATAAACGCAATGCGGTCTCTGTGTTTAGGATCCATATTCGCTTGAATCTTAAAGATGAATCCTGAGAAATCAGTATCATAAGGGCTCACTTCACTACCATCTTTCGTCTGTCTTGCATTAGGCATCGGCGCGTGATCAACATAAGCATTCAAGAAATTCTCTACACCAAAGTTAGCAAGTGCTGAACCGAAGAATACAGGCGTAAGTTCTCCGCCTAATAATGCATCTTTATCGAAGTCTTCACCCGCTTCATCTACGAGCATTAACTCTTCAATTGCTTGTTCGTATGCAGAATCATTAGCAATCGGATGAGACTCTTCCAATTCGAAATCGTCATTAAGATGAAGTAAATTCTCTTCATCTCTAAATGGTTCAATTGTCTTCTCATTACGGTCGATGATACCGAAGAAATTCTGACCCATTCCAATTGGCCAGTTCATTGGATATGTTTCAATATTAAGCGTCTCTTCGATTTCATCGAGTAATTCAAACGGTTCCTTGCCGACTCTGTCGAGTTTGTTGATAAAAGTAAAGATAGGAATGCCTCTCATTTTACAAACTTTAAAAAGTTTAAGTGTTTGAGGCTCAATCCCTTTCGCACAGTCAATAACCATGACCGCACTATCAACCGCCATCAAAGTACGATACGTGTCTTCAGAGAAATCTTCGTGTCCTGGTGTATCAAGGATATTAATCTTATAGTGATCGTAGTCAAATTGCATCACTGAACTTGTAACAGAGATACCACGCTCTTGTTCAACTTTCATCCAGTCACTTGTCGCAAATTTACCCGTCTTCTTACCTTTAACGGTACCTGCTTCTCTAATCGCACCACCGAAAAGCAGTAATTTCTCAGTTAATGTTGTCTTACCAGCATCCGGGTGGGAGATGATGGCAAAGGTCTTTCTAGATTCAACTTCTTCTTTGATAGACATGCTTTAACTCCTTTAAATATTTATTGTAACCATTGAATAATTTGTCTTGCTATATGTTCGGCATTATCGTCATCCATTATGGTAAATAAATGCATCACAAGTTCCATTTCAAGTTCTTGTTCGTCTTGAGTATCAGGAAGTAACATTGACCATTCCAAATCAGGTATGGCTATCAATGTCGCTCGCTCTGACTCATTTTTATAAAGATAAACTTGGCGTGCTACTTTTGCTAACTGGACCTCTTTAATCTTCAACCGGTCCACCGCCGAATTTCTTATACGCGGCTTCTAAACCGATTAAGTCATCACGGTGAGGTACTTTAACATGACCTGGCATGATTTGATAAGGTTCACGTCCTTTGGAAGCAAGCACGACCGTATCACCTGGTTCAGCTACCTCAATAGCATGACGAATACCTTCTGCACGGTCATCAAACTCAACGTAGTTATCATGAGTAGCACCTTTAGCAAGCTCTGCAGTCAACATCTTAGGATCGTCATTGGCTGGGTTGTCTGGCGTAAAGATAACGTAGTCTGCACGACACGCAACGGTTCCCATTTCAGGTGTCTTGCCCATGTCTCTTTCTCCAGCCATACCAACAAGGAAGATGAGTTTCTGTTTGACGAAAGGTTTCACTGCGTCAATCAATTTATTCATTCCATCAGCTGTATGCGCATAATCGATAATTAAATCAATTGGCAAATCAGGGTCGAGCACTTCAAGACGCCCCTCCACTGGTTCTAGTTGAGGTACAACTCGACTCAGTTCTTCAAGACTGATACCGGTACTCCACACCGCAATGATAGCAGCCATAATGTTAGAAATATTAAATTTACCCACATATGGGGATTGAATAGGATATGTACCGAAAGGTGTAGCTAAATCAAATGTGACACCTTGTAATGTTTCTTGAATATTGGTAGCCATAAATTGGGCTTCATTATCAATACCATATGTGAAGGCTTCAAATGGTGTAACGGTCTCTAGATATTCTGAGAAATCATCATCTTTATTAAGCACTACGAATTTGTCTTTAGAGAGGTCTTGTCCAAGTTGACTGAAAAGTAACGACTTCGCGTGTCCATATGCTTCCATTGAGCCATGAAAATCTAAATGATCTTGCGTTAAGTTCGAGAAAATCGCAACATCAAACTCTACGCCACGCAAACGCCCTAAAGCTAGTCCGTGACTTGATACTTCTAGCGTCATTGCTTCAGCATCTTTTTCAACCGCTTCTTGAATTTTTTTAGTTAAAGAAACAGTTTCTGGAGTCGTGTTCTCACCTTTAGATTTCTCTTCATTGATTTGAAAGCCGTTCGTTCCTAAATAAGCACTATTCTTATTCATGGCACGGTAAATATTGTGAATCATCGTTGCTATAGATGTCTTACCATTTGTGCCTGTGACACCATATGTCGTTAAATGTTTACTCGGGAAGTCGAATAATTTATTCGCCAGTAAACTTGCTACTCGTAGCGTGTCCGGAACGATAATTTGTGTGACGTCACCGTCAATTTCTTGTTCACGATTTACGACTACAACTTCACATCCTGAATCGGCGACTTGTTGACAGAAACGATGACTATCAACTGTGTAGCCTACTGATGCAACAAAGATACTTCCTGGCTTTGCAGTACGAGAATCTGTTGTAATATCGTTCACTTCTTTATCTAAACTACCGATAACTTGTTTCACTTTGATTTTTTCGAACAATGCACTCGCCTTCACGATTCTCTCTCCTTATTATATATAAATTACATTATTGCTCTTTGTAAGACTTCATTGTTTTATGCCAATAAGATATATTATACACTTTTTCACTAGTAATATATATGTATAAAGGGTCTAAAATGATCTTCGTCTTGCTTAATAAACACAATAAGGCACCATACTGCTTCAATCTGAACTGACGTTAAGGTAAGATTAATTTCTGTCTCTTATACACATCT
>NZ_PPRN01000093.1 GCF_002902685.1 Staphylococcus pettenkoferi
TGCCTGGCAACGTCCTACTCTTGCGGAACGTAAGTCCGACTACCATCGGCGCTAAGGAGCTTAACTTCTGTGTTCGGCATGGGAACAGGTGTGACCTCCTTGCCATCGTCACCAGACAATGGAATGTATTGCACATTCAAAACTAGATAGTAAGTATTCAACCAAGTCAAAACTTGAAAATTGATTAAGTCTTCGATCGATTAGTATTCGTCAGCTCCACGTGTCGCCACGCTTCCACCTCGAACCTATTCACCTCATCATCTT
>NZ_PPRN01000094.1 GCF_002902685.1 Staphylococcus pettenkoferi
ATTATAGAGATATTCGTGCCTTTTTTGGTGTATAAAGAAAATTAACGGCTAGTGATTTTTTATCACCAACCATTAAAAGTGTACAGCCTAAATAAAAAGAAAATCCTAGTTCATGCATTGATTGAAGTGGTAGGATGAAGCGCCGAAGCATTGGCACTGCACCCTCACTAAATGATGAACTAGGATAATTTTATGTTGTATTTTAAAAATGTAATATGGTTTATAGAAGCTTAGCTTTCAATATCGTCAGTCAAACGTTCGAGCTCATCAACAAGTTTGCCAATGTAAGCGATTGTCTCTTTCAACGGTTGGTCTGTCGTGATATCAATACCTGCAGTTTGAGCTAAGTCGATTGGAGATAGACTACCTCCTGCTTTCAACGTCTTCAACCAATCTTGTACGGCTGGTTCACCTTCATTTTTAATACGCTGTGACATGACCGTTCCGATAGTTAAACCAGCAGAGTACGTGTAAGAATAAAGTCCCATATAGTAGTGCGGTTGACGCATCCAAGTTAATTCCGTACCTTCTGTAAGTTGTACACTATCACCGTAGAATTGTTGATAAACGTTGTACATAATTCGGTTCAATGTCTGTGCTGTTAACGATTCACCTTGATCAACTTTTTCATAAACCTCACGTTGGTAAGCAGCTTCTAATAAATGCGTGACCATATTATGGTAATACGTACGCGCAATGATAGAACCAATCACCCAACGCTGGAATTTAGGGTCATCATCTTGTTTAAACAAGTAATTCGCCATGAGCATTTCGTTCATTGTCGATGGTGCTTCAACGAAGTAAAGTGATGGTTCAGAATCTAAATAAGGTTGTGTGCTTTGTGCAAGCTTAAAGTGACCAGCATGACCTAATTCATGTGCTAACACGAAGGTTTCTGTCATTTTACCTGTCCAAGAGATAAAGACGTAAGAATGCGTTGCATAAGGACTCGCACAGTACGCGCCTGTCTCTTTACCTTTGTTCTGAGCGAAGTCAATCCAACGGTCACGGTAGGCTGTCTGTAGCATATCCACGTAATCGTCACCCATCACACTTAACGCACCATAGATATAGTCTTTCGATTGCTCAATGGAAATCTCCGGCTCATACGATGGATCTACAGAGACTTTCAAGTCCTCGAAACGCATGTCGTCGAGTTGATGGATACGTTTAATCAAACGCGCGTATTTCTGCATAATCGGCGCTAAATCTTCCATAATCACGTCGATTTGACGGTCATACATCTCACGTGTCACTTCCTGATCGCTGAGCAAGAAGTCGATGACAGAGTCGTAACCACGCATCGTCGCCTCAATCTTCTGTTGTTGCACGTGCATATTGTAAGTTGCTGCAGTCGTATGTTGATATTTTCTCAAACCTTCACTAAAATGTTTGAAAGCTTTGCGACGGAACTCAGGATCTGGATGATCTTCATATTCATTTTCGAATGTAGCATAATCCATCGGCACTGACTTGTCCTGGTGATTAAACGGTTCAAAGGTAATATCAAGCATCTTTGTAGTACCATATAAGTCGAATACACTATCAAATGTGGGCGAGAGGCTCGCTAACGTTTCTTCAACTTCAGGACTTAATTGAGATGTTTTTTTCTTTTTCAACTGTTTGAAGTAGTGTGGAACATTTGTTTCCGCAATCAGTTGATCCAAATCTTCGTCAGATAACGCAGTAATTTCCGACTCAACAAATGACAGTTGACTCGTGATTTGTCCCAATGTAGTATTGAGTTTCGCATTCAAAGTTTGTGCTGTATCATCCGTTGCATCTACACTTAAACGCAATTCACTGTAATTGACCATACTATCAATGTTGATGAGCAATTCAGTGAACGGTGTCAAGATATCTTTCACATCTTGCACGTGTTGAAGCGACCCTTTATATTGTTGATTAAACTGTTTGGCTTTCTCTAATGTCTGATTTAGAGTCTGGTAAAATACTTCATCAGATTCAAAGACATCTGTGATATCCCATTTTTCATTTTCCGCAACTTCATGTCGCGCTGGTAAATGATTTCCCATAGTCACACGCTCCTTTAATACGCTTTAGTTTACATTATACATGATTTCAGAGTGATAGACTGTTCACGCGATTTGCTTAGGATGAGTTATTTTATAATAAGGAGAGCCGTTTTTACTTAAAGAGCGCTTCGTCGGACAGAGGATCTATGATTGAAAAAAGAGGCGAAAGGGAAGGCGAGTAATAACTATTAATTCACAATCCATGTAAAATAAGCTAAACTAAAGTAACGATTGAACTAGAAAGGTTAGATACTTATGACGATCTTTGATATGCCGAACTATATGACTTATACGATTATCGGTATGGTGGTACTCACTTTATTATGCAATTTCGCACTTAATAAGTGGTTCACGCCGGCCGTGATTACATTCGTTGTACTCGGCGTTGTAGCATTCTTTATTCCAAACTTTGTGAATATCTCATACGAACCCTTGCTAGGCTATGCAGCTTTCCTTGCTGTAGTGAGTTTGCTCATTAGTTTTTTAAGTTGGTTCACAACACGCAATTGGCGTAAAAAACGTCGCGAGAAGAAACGTGAGAAAGAGATACGTAAACGTGGCGGTATTCCGAAAGAAGATGTTGAAGCATACCAACAAGAGAGACCAACAGCTAGACGTAATGAACCTGAGGCTGAAAATGACACATTAAGCCGCGTCAAAAGAAATGAATATGATAGATAAATATAGACGAAACCTCTATTTCGTAATTATTACGATTTAGAGGTTTTTTCAGTTAGATATTTAATGAGATGCTTTGTAGATTTTAAACATCTGAACTAAAAGCTTTGCCTCTAATATTGATTACAAAGTTGAGTTACATTTATATAATTAGTTAAGAATCTGTTGCAATTTGGAAAACCTATAAGTAGCATGTTGACGATCAATTATGGTGAAATAGTTTGGTATTATAACAACAGATTTAGAATTAACAAGAGTTAGAAAAAACAAATATATAGACCTTATGTAGTAATCAGTAATAACTTAGCAAACAGAAATGCTTCATTTAATTAAATACTTTCAATAACGTTAAGAAAAACTCTAAACCAGCAAAATTTAATATCCCGTACTTAAACTGGAAATTTGCTTATATTAATGACGAGATTCAAGTTGCTAATAAATATCATAGTGCAATGTATGGAAGATCTAACACCAGATGCAATAACTGTTTTAAGTAAAGTAAAGTTCAGAATTCACAAACTAATATAAACCGAATAGGTTATAAGAAGGAGATGAAATAGTCCCTTTTTAGAAATATAAATAACTTCCTATAATATATATTATGTAAACTAAAACGTAAACTTAAATGATGTAGGCTTATTCATGTATATATTATATCTAATCCTATAATTAGCATTTAACTTGTGATGATCCATAACTTGATTC
>NZ_PPRN01000095.1 GCF_002902685.1 Staphylococcus pettenkoferi
GATAATCATTCAGCATATGCGTTTATCAAACGTCTCATTAAAAAATTTGGTAAACCTCAAAAGGTGATTACAGATCAGGCACCTTCAACGAAGGTAGCTATGGCTAAAGTCATTAAAACGTTTAAACTGAATCCCGACTGTCATTGCACATCCAAATATCTGAATAACCTCATTGAGCAAGATCACCGTCATATTAAAGTAAGAAAGACAAGATATCAAAGTATCAATACGGCCAAAAATACTTTAAAGGGTATTGAATGCATTTACGGTCTATATAAAAAGAACCGCAGGTCTCTTCAGATCTACGGATTTTCGCCATGCCATGAAATCAGTCATATGTTAG
>NZ_PPRN01000096.1 GCF_002902685.1 Staphylococcus pettenkoferi
ACTTCCTATAATATATATTATGTAAACTAAAACGTAAACTTAAATGATGTAGGCTTATTCATGTATATATTATATCTAAACCTATTATTAGCATTTAACTTGTGATGATCCATAACTTGATTCATTAATCAATTACTAAACACAATCATACTAAACACATTAACAACTTAGGTTCACATCTTGTAGCTAATAATTCATAAGCCACTTATAGCATTGTTATTGTAGACATCGTTTAGCTAGTATTAAACATAACCAAGATTACGATTATACACATCAATTTTAATCATCACTATAGTTCCTTAATGGCTTGAATAGCTTTAACTATTAGGTTTGCTAAAAATTATCGCAATGTATAATGCTACATTTAATAGAGCGATTGTACAAAATCACTCCTACATCGAATTTTGCACTCACGTAGATAATTGGTCGTGAATATAAGTTTCGATGCAAATAAAAGCGTCTCTCAGCGTACCAAATAATGACAATTATTGCTATTATAGTAAAGCTAAGTTTTAAATCGTAATTCTTCCTATCAATTACCTTGAATATCATATCCTTGTATTAAATAACTCTATAAGTTTACATAACATAAATATGGTTCTGTTTTCTCACGCTGAAATTTCCTACAAAATGACAATAATAACAATCCATAGATATAAAGTCATCACATCTAGAGCGAATTTAATTGTCGATAAAGCTATTAACACATGCTTGTCGCAGTAGCTGTCTGTATATGAGAAAGCTTGCGCTTTCTCATATACAGACAGCCTTGCGGGATCAAGACTACGAAATCAAATAGATTACTGTCTTGACTCCGATTAAATGATTCAAGTTTGTCATTGATTTCGCGCTTTTTTATTCATGAATGATTAACGATACTTAGTTCATGATTTGTGTGAGTGCATTGGTATTTCAACTTAAATCGACCAATTCTGAGCATATTATTATCATCCAATACTTAATCTTCACTTATACGCTCTAAGATCGAATCCTTTTAACTACTATCATCTAAAAAGATCCATAGCAATTTATATCAATTAAATTGAGTTTATACAGTAAATTAATAAAGTTCATATTAAGATAAGCTCTTACTTTAACAAATATAGAACACGATAACCAAATATATTTTATATCAATATTATTTATATAATAATTTAAAGCGAGATTGAATAATTGCGTATACATGCTATAATTTAATTGAGGGATGTTTAGTACATAAACGCTACTACATTTACCCTCAGTGCTTACTGAAAGGTCTCACAAACTTTTGGTACACAATACCCACCCTAGATTTATAAAAAGCCGATGAGCATTAACGCTCACCGGCTTACTATTTGTCTTATTTACCTATCTTTTGTCGTATATTATTTAAAGTATTAAATAAGCGATATTTCATCTTCTTAATAGGCTTGTAGAAATCTCCAATTAACTCTTCAATTTGCACGTTAAATCCACGTTTAAAGCGATAAACACCGTAGTCTTCACTATCTTCTGTAAAGTCGCCAGATAGACCATAGAAATTATAGCGCGTATAACCATGTTCTAAGCAATAGTTAATCATGTACCAATGCATCATGTATGGACCCATGTATTGGTTATATTTCTCAGAAGAACCTCCAGAGAAATAGTTCACTTCATAGCTATTTGCAAAGAAGACGCCTGATGCAAGATTCAAGATAGAACCATCAGTTTGTCTTAATTCGCTTGCATTTAATAACTCTTTCTTGTCATGCGCGATTTGTTTATCAAACTCAGCAATCTTCTTCAGTTGCTTATCTGACTTATTATCTTTTTGCATAATTTGATCGCGACGGTTCTCTTTATCATTAATCTCGCCTTGAATATGCTCAATATATTCATCTAAATCGATATAAGCTAGAGGAACGAGCACCTTATCCCCATATGTATCGATAAAGTTATAGAAATACTCATCCGTTTTAGACGCAAAGCCTGCTCGCGCCTCTGTTTCGCGATATAAATCCAAGAATATAGGGAACTCATCGCGTGATAAGAAACGTACTTTGATACCATATTTAATCGCTTTATTGATATTTCGTTTGCGTTGGCTATCAAATTTTTTCTTTAAAGAAGATGGTGTTTGATCTTCTAAATCTAACACACCCATCCATCTAACCTGACTCAAACTATCATATTGTGTCGTAAAGCCATGATGCGTGTAACCATGCGATTTAAAGAGCGTTACAAGCGCATCATTCGGTGTACGATCTGGGAAAGGTTTAATATCTTTATCGTAAATTTGATAAATCCAGTACGGATCTAGTTTCACATAGAGGCAGTTATGCTTTTGCAAATATTGATCTAAGCCTTTTAAGTAAAAATCCACTAAACCTAAATCATCATAATCCATCACAGGACCACGGTTAGAATAATAGACATAGCTACCCATCGTTGGAATCTTTGAGAAAAGGCTCGCTGCAATCACTTGTTGATTGTCATCTTTCACACCAAGCAACACCACGTCAAAGCCGTCGGACTCACGTGTATCGATGTTCTCTTTCACTTGGAAACAATGACTTTCTAAAGCTGGATTTTGAACGAAACTTTCATATTCTTGAACCGTTAACTCTGTAAAATTCATATTACTTTGTCCTTTCTTAATGAAATTAGGATTTAGTTACTTTATCTTTTAACCTTTTCAATGTTGTATAAACTTTATACATCGGTTTATTGACAGGTTTAATGAAATCTCCGACATATTCGACGACGTCAGCATTAAATCCTTTTTTAAAACGCACAACGCCAGCATCTTCAGCATCTTCAGAGAAATCACCACTAATACCGTAGAAGTTGTAACGATTAATACCGTGGTCTAAAGCATAGTTAATCATGTGCCACTGAATCGCATAGCTGCCTGCAAAGTGTCTAAACTCGTTAGCGGTACCGCCTGCGTAATACACTACTTCAAATGGATTAACGATGAAGAAGCCGGCTGAAATTGGTAATTCAACACCATGCTGTTCTCGTAACTGACGTGCTTCGTCAATCTTCTGTTGGTTCGCATCTAACTGTTGTTCTAAATTCGCTTTTTTGTTATGAGATTTCTTGTTATCTGGACGTTTTTCAAGATCTTTCAACGCTTTGTTAAGATCTTTCTGCAATTTCTGACGTTCTGACTCAAGCTCTTCGATGTATTCGTCAAAGTTGATATAAGCAAGAGGCACAAGGGCGCGATCTTGATAATATTTCAAACGATTATAGTAAAAGCTGTCATCACGATCATCAAAGTCTTTCTTTTCAGATGTGTCCTCCATAAATGAACGGAAGATTGGAAGTTCATCAGAATCAAGCATGCGCACTTTTACGCCGTTTTTCTGTACCTTTTTAGTATTACGTTTACGTAAACTATCCATATCTTTTAAGACATCTTTCGCCGTTTTACCAGTCAAATCAAGTACTGAGTGATGACGAATTTGAATCACTGGGTCAAAGCCAGTTAAGAAACCTTGATGTCGATAACCTAAGTAGTTCATCGTGTCAAAGATCCAATTATGACCCGCGTTATCCAGAACGTTGCCATCGTGGTCTAGATATTGATAGGCCATGTATGGATCCACTCTGAGATAGAGACAACGATGTTTCTTCACATATTTACTTAACTCATTAAAGAAATAATAGACGAGCTCTTTATTATCATAATCTATGACAGGTCCACGGTTAGAGTAGAAATACTTGAAGAATTTCATCACGGGCACTGCAGTTAATAAGCAAGCAGCAATCACATTATTGTCATTGTCTTTAACACCAACTAAGTGTGTTTCTGTGCCTTCCGCAATCTTCAAATTATAGTTACCCACCATCTGAGTAAAATGACTGTCGGGCATGTGATCAACAAAGGAACCAAACTCTGTTGCTGTTAAATTTGTAAATTTCATTTATCTAACCTCTTCTTACTTCAATATTATTCTACATCTTACTTCAATATAAGTTATGTATACAATTTCAATCTTGCT
>NZ_PPRN01000097.1 GCF_002902685.1 Staphylococcus pettenkoferi
TTAGTAACGTCCTTCATCGGCTTCTAGTGCCAAGGCATTCACCGTGCGCCCTTAATAACTTAATCTCAATTGTTTTAAGTCAACCACTTAAAACCTTAGTTATTAATCTGTGAGTGTTCTATTGAACACTAGCGATTATTTTTGAATTCAAGCTTTTAAAAACTCTAATTCACTCGGTTTTGCTTGGTAAAATCTATTACTTACTATCTAGTTTTCAATGTGCAACTTCAAAAGTTAGTACTCTTGAGAACAAATTTCATTTTAATAAACACAATAGAAACTTGTCAAATAAATGGTGGGCCTAAGTGGACTCGAACCACCGACCTCACGCTTATCAGGCGTGCGCTCTAACCAGCTGAGCTATAGGCCCTCAATTATTTTCGATTCAAGCGTTTTCACTTTCCTCTATTTAATTGAATACTCTTCATGAGCATTCAAAACTAAATGCAATATGTCACCGTTATTCCGCTTTCATCTTCTACGAAGATGTTCCGAATAATAATCCTTAGAAAGG
>NZ_PPRN01000098.1 GCF_002902685.1 Staphylococcus pettenkoferi
CTATAATTATTATAATCAACTCTTTATTCACAAATGACGAAAGTTATAAAACAATTATAAATATAATTGTGCTTGTGCTTGTATTAATTATGGGGATTGCTGCATTAATAATACGATTTAACCATAACTCAAAACATAAATAATTATTCGTTCCATCTTAAATATGAAAGAGAGTCTAGGTCATAAAACCCAGGCTCTATTTTATTATTCAAGAATCTTTATACTAGAGCCTTAATAATTAATAACATAAACAAACTATGTTCAGAATTAATTTAATGTTATTGTGAAATTATGATACTCATCCACTTCGGGAGGATACATATATGGCTGGTCATTATATACTACGTAAAATTATTGGAGTATTAATAATCGTACCTATTCTCGCTGCTCAATATTTCATTTCTCGTTATGCAGGTGGAAAGTGGAAGTATCTCATTCCAGCATTATTACTTATCGTATTGGCAATTCTATTATTTACTAAAGTGATAACTGTAGCTAGTTTCTTCATCATATTAATTATTGGTGAACTTGTATTGTTTGCTCAGACAGGTATGAGCGAGAGGGAGAAAAATAACTAAGTGTTAATTTAGAGTTTATAGCTAAAAGGTAATAGTGAGAGAAAAATCAAATTAGAAGTTGTGAGTCCGATGACTAATCTGTTAGGTTGTCGGGCTTATTTTTATGATGAAATTCAAAGACATCATTCTATAATCTATACTACATAATATTAAAAATATTTTATTACAAAATAGTAAACGTCTGTTAATATTGAGTGTGAATATGATATAGGAGATGTATTTATGAAATTAAAAGCTTTATGGACAATTGGTTTATCATCTGTATTAGTACTAAGTGCTTGTGGAACCTATAACGACGAGAATCGTAAAGATGACAAAGAGAATGAAACTTCAGAGAGAACAGATAAGATGTCAAATGAGTCTAAGCAACAAACAGACAATAATCAATCTGAGCAACAAACGAATGACAATGAACAGAATCGCTCTGAAGATGATGAATCGAATCCAAATCAAGAGTTTGAACATAAAGATCCAAATAATAACGCTGAAAATAGCGATCAAATAGCCGAAAATAATGAACCTATCTCAATTGATGAGGCGAAAGCGATTGATTATAAAGCAGATGATGTTCAAAGTTTAACTACAGACGAAAATAAACTGATCTATAATCAAGATCGTAGTACAGATAATGAAATTTTTATTGAAACGCCCTTTGGAGGTATTAATAGTTCAGTTAAAAATTATGCCATTGTAAATAAATTTACAGGTGAAATAGTTGATAGTGGTGGAGCAATCACCTCACCAGATGGATTTATAGACGATAAAGATGGTTATGTTAATAAAGATATTTATAATACAACTACTGATTTCTACAATACATTCGTTTATAAAGAGGGTATACCAGTATACGAGGCTAGTTCCGAAGATGTACCATCGGATCAATATAAAGACGTTCTAGATTTAGTAAATGAGTACAGTAAAGCACAAAGAGAAAAAGAAAATCAAACAGTTAATTAGGCAAAAAAAGGAGAGTTAGAATGGCTACTGTAACGCAAAGAATTAAGCAAGTCAAGCAACCGCGTGGAGTGTATTTAAATAGAAAGCATTATTTATTAATCATAACTTCAATAACAATGCGAAATCTTATAAAAACTGTTACTAATGGAAAGGAGGCAATAATGTGAGTTTAACAGCAATTGATTTAATACTTTTAAATAAGAATGTAAACAGAGAAGTTAACAATGAAATATTTGAGAATAACACTCTAGCTAAAGGTGACGAAACAGTTTTATCTTCAATAAATCGTTTAATTGATAATGAAGCTTTAATAAAGACTCAAGAGTTTGATATAAGTATAAGTAAAATGACTATCCCCCAATTAAAGCAAATTCTAAAACAAAATGGGATAAAAAAAGCGGTAATAAGCAAGAAATAATTAATCGAATTAGAAAATACTATGACACAATAGAAGGTTTAGAGTTACCAACAGTGTACAAGGCAACAGAAAAAGGAGAGAAGCTAATAGAGGAAACAAATTACTTAAATGAATTTATATATTATACTTCTTTAACCCCGGCACGTGCTTATTATATTGCTAATAATTACGTAGATGAAGAAGTTAAAGATAAAATTGAAGCGATTTATAAATTTGAAATAAAAAGGCTCGTTAATAGAGATGATGAGATTCCTGATTTAATAATTATGTCTCTAATTAGCTATTATGAAAATAGTAAAAAAGATGTAGATAATGCTAGAAAATACAAAAATATCCTTTTCTATTTAAGGCTAGAAAATTTAATAAATGAACTAAAGAATATTGATAGTTATTCTTTGTTTTACGATATAGAAGATAGGTCTTTGAAATATGACTATATAAGAGATAGTTTGCATAGATGTGTTACTCAAATAGATGGGAAAGTATATGAAGATTTAGTTTTTAACAAAGAATTGACCACTAAAAAATTATTCAACTTATTCAAAGAAGATATTAGTGAATTTATTAATTATGATAATTGGGATTCACATTTATATTATTATTATGTAGAACTTATAGAAGTATCAACTAAAAAAGAGGATGACGAATTTTATTACTCATATTTACTAGAT
>NZ_PPRN01000099.1 GCF_002902685.1 Staphylococcus pettenkoferi
GATTGCACATTGAAAACTAGATAGTAAGTATAGATGAATTAATCTATTATAGATTTTACCAAGCAAAACCGAGTGAATTAGAGTTTTTAAAAGCTTGAATTCAAAAAATAATCGCTAGTGTTCAATAGAACACTCACAGATTAATAACTAAGGTTTTAAGTTAGCTTGTTAGTAGTACTGAGAAGTGTTTTAAAAGAAAGCGCTTGTCAGTTGATGAATCGAGTTGAGAGTTGAAGGAGCTTACCTTTGTAAGTGACTGAGAACTCGAGATGAAGATGAAGAAAAATGCGAGTGGTTGACTTAAAACAATTGAGATTAAGTTATTAAGGGCGCACGGTGAATGCCTTGGCACTAGAAGCCGATGAAGGACGTTACTAA